>JBHCAP010000050.1:0-62013 GCA_041798325.1 Giesbergeria sp. | reverse complement strand
GCCTTCGGCGGGCGGCTTACTTTCGTTCGTTAGCCTTGCTTAAAACCCGCATTATTTAGGCCATGCAATATCCAGCGGAATTTATTTTCTCAAGCGTTTATCCGCTGGGTTTTTACCGCGTGCCGGGCTTCGCCTTTTGGTTCTGTGCTAGTTTCAAGCCTTTTTGGCCTCTAGCCCTTGTGCAGCAAGCGCTACCAGCTATCATTTTTCAAGCAGTGCGTCGCCTCCGTGGCATCGCGCTTTTTCGCGGTTTGCGCCCGTCGTCAATTCAGGGGTTTCTGTTTTGTCTTCTGGGTCTAACTGTGCAGTCAAGCCGACCCGCCTTCGGCGGGCGGCTTACTTTCGTTCGTTAGCAGCCACCGCCATCACGCGGACAATGAGGAAAAAATTTGAAAGCCTTAATCTGGATCATCGCCTTAGTTCTTGCCGTTCCGACTTTTGGCATATCGCTTGCCATTGCCGTTGTTATATCAATGTATTTGAACAAGCAAGATCAAATAGCGGCAGCTCATATGGTGGTCGCCGTAGCATCGACATTGAAAAATGACATAGTAAATAAATATTACAGACTTCGCATGCGCGAAGGACTTTCCTCATCCAGAAAGTCAGATTCCGAAGTCTTCGATAGCGTAATGAAGTGCTGCTCAATAATTGAGGGTGTTATGAAAGAAAGTGGACGATTTCATGACAACAAAGATGATGTCATTCAGCTTGCAGTCCGCCTTACTTCATATTCAGAGGATTTGGATTCGGATTCCTTCGTCGAAACCATGAAAGAAGAGCTATCACATGTTGCCGCAGCAGGAGTTCTTGCAACACTGCGGAAGCCATACAAAAAGCAGAGCGGTCTTCTTGAATTTGATGATGACATCCCGTTTTGAGAGGTATTTCAAAATGAATCCCCACAGTCAAGCAGGCGACACTTTCTTCTCCATGGCACTTGCGTATATCGAAGTAGGCAGAGTCGCTGCATCCGCCAGCATGTCAATCAAGTGTCTGGGTGACTACGAGAATGCAGTGGCATACCAATTATTTCATGCAATGGAGTTGTTCTATAAAGCCATGATCTCTAATGCAGGGCAATCCGTTAAACATACGCACGACCTATGTGGACTTGAAAACCAATATAAATCATGCTTTTCTGACCCCTTGTATCATTTTGAGAATCCGTTTAATTTCTCATCGTATGAGCCGGAACCGCTGAATCAAAATGAAATGCATCTTGCTCAATCTCACTTTGAAAATTTCAAGCCGACATATATGTCCCAGCATTTACGCTATCCCCCTGACCACAGGACGGGCGGGTATTCATTTAGTTTTGACGAATCATTTTTCACAGCCATGAAAGAAAAGTTTCAAGAAATCTATGAAATGGCTGCTAACAAATCACTCCAGCCGACCGCCTTCGGCGGCGGCTGAGTTCAGGCGTTAGCCGTTTAGAAACCCGCATTATTTAGGCCATGCAATATCCAGCGGAATTTAGCTTCTCAAGCGTTTATTCGTTGGGTTTTTGCCGTGTGCCAAGCTTCGCCTTTAGGTTCTGCGCCGGTTTCAAGCCTTTTTGGCCTCTAGCCCTTGTGCAGCAAGCGCTTCTAGCTATCATTTTTCAAGCAGTGCGTCGCCGCCGTGGCGCACTGCTTTTTCGCAGTTTGCGCGTGTCGTCAATTTTGGGTTTCCCGTTTTGGCTTCAGTGCCTAACTGTGCAGTCAAGCCGACCCGCCTTCGGCGGGCGGCTTACTTTCGTTCGTTAGCCTCGCTTAAAAATCGCATTATTTAGGCCATGCAATATCCAGCGGCATTTGGTTTCTCAGGCGTTTATCCGCTGGGTTTTTTGCCGTGTGCCGGGCTGCGCCTTTTGACGCTGCGCCGGCTTCAAGCCTTTTTGGCCTGTAGCCCTTGTGCAGCAAGCGCCACCAGCTATCATTTTTCAAGCAGTGCGTCGCTTCCGTGGCGCCGTGCTTTTTCGCAGTGCGCGCCCGTCGTCAACTTGGGGTTTCCCGTTTTGGCTTCTGGGTCTAACTGTGCAGTCAAGCCGACCCGCCTTCGGCGGGCGGCTTACTTTCGTTCGTTAGCGTCACCAATCAAAAGGAGAGAACCATGGAAATTGAGGCACTTAGAGAAGCATACCAATCCAACAAAGTTGTTAAGGCCATTTGCGATCATATGGCCACACTGGACAACAACCGTAGCGAAACGGCTGTTCATAGAATTCTTCGTCTTCTTGAAAATGGTGGGTTTGATTTTAGAAAATCAGAAATTATTGCCGCATTCAGAGCTCTTGAAGAGGCTGACTGCGGGAAATACCTACGAGGGCATCCTAATACCAGTAAATCTCGCTTCGCTTGGTCTGTTAGAAGTAAGTTCATTGCTGACATAGCACAAGGTCTCGAGGAAGAAATAGAGGAGGAACTCTCTGACTGGAACAGTGACTTTGACTTAATAGAATTAGCAGAGTCCGACATGCTTGAGCATTCTTATGTCCTTCGTAAAGAACTCACCGTAACATTTGAGCTGCCACCAGATCTAACCTCAAGTGAGGCTTATAGGCTATCCCAGTTCATAGGCTCTCTATCATTTGAAGGGTAACGCTAACAACTCGTTCAAGGCCGACAACCAACCGCTGCGCGGTCGGTTGCGACCGTAAATCCAACGTTAGGATTAATCATGCGTCTCGAAGAAATATTTGATAAAAACTACGCACCGAAAGTATCTGTTTATCTCGACGATGTAAAAAAAGAAGATAGAGAAGAAATTGCTGGAATGTTACGAGGTCTTATGTGCTCTATCGAAGGCTGGGGGGCAATCAGTGGCTTTACCAATGCGGTTCTGACAAATAGCCCGGTCGTACTCAAGTTTTCAAGCGTCAAAAATGCTCATTATTTCAAGAGTTGTGTTGAGTATTATTTCTCTAATGAAATTCTTGAAGCTCTCAAGGTGAAGAAACGTGTTTACCACTCCTAACCATGCGCTCAAGCGGACAGCTTCCAGCTGTCGCTTACCTTATCGTTAGAAAAATGACAATTAAAGATTTCACTGATTACGCAGCAAATTTCGCTACAATTTTTGCTCTTATATTTGCTGGCTATCAGTTTCTTCAATGGAAGAAACAGCAAATGTATAGCATAAAAATATCAACCCTTTTGGATATGGAAGATAAATTTGAAATATATGTAATGTCCTCTCTAAAAGTATTTGCAGGTTTGAATCAAGCAAAAATAGATATTCAAAAAGCAAAATCACAGGAAGAAAAATCAAAAATTGATAATTTCCTGAAGAGTGAATTTTATGCAAAAATACTTCTTGCAACCAATGAATCAAACCAAGCAGGTCAAGAATACTCACTATCTTACTTTAGAGCCAAAAGACTTAATCTGGATATTGATGGCATTAATGAAATTAATCCAAATTGGCTGCAAAAAACATTAGATTCATTTATATCTAATGAGATTGATGAGCAGGCCGCTGCCAAGCAAATTTCGGAAATTAAAAATATCGCATTTGATATTTTTAAAAAACTCAGGGATAAATAATCCATCTTCTAACCCGGCGCTCAAGCCGACCCGCCTTCGGCGGGCGGCTTACTTTCGTTCGTTAGCCGCTACAAACAGTACTTGCATAATCGTACGTGTTGACGTACGATAAAACTCCAATCAACGGAGTCTTCCTATGACCACGCTCACAGCCAGCGAAGCACGCGCCAACCTGTACCGCCTCATGGATCAGACGGCGCAATCTCACCGCCCGATCCTGATCTCAGGTAAGCGTAGCAACGCCGTACTCATTGCTGAGGAGGACTGGGAAGCCATCCAGGAAACGCTCTTCCTCCTTTCAGTTCCCGGTATGCGGGACTCCATCAAGGCCGGTATGGCTGAGTCCATCGACACCTGCGCAGCGGAGCTTGACTGGTGACGTGGCGCGTCGTCTTCACAAAGCAGGCTCAGAAAGATGCACGCAACCTCGCTTCTTCCGGACTCAAGGACAAGGCTCAAGCACTACTCGCTGTCGTTTTACAGAGCCCTTTCCAAAATCCACCGCCATACGAAAAGCTTGTCGGCGATTTGGCTGGCGCTTACTCCAGACGCATCAACATTCAGCACCGGCTTGTCTATGAGGTGGTGCAATCAGAGCACACAGTCAAAGTGCTGCGCATGTGGACACACTATGAGTAACAGCTAACAATTCTTCATCGCAGCCGACCGCCTTCGGCGTCGGGTGAATTCAGGGCGTTAGTTCTCATGAGAAAACAATACCACCTCCGAAATAGCGGACAGGGACTTCAGGCTTGGGATGTTGATAACCTGATTCGTCTCACTACGGATCTGAAAGCTATTGAACTCCCACTCAATAAGATACGTGAGCTAAATGAGCCCTACTGGTATGAATCCGAAGGGGATAGTCCAACATGTAAATCCATCGCAGGTCATATTCGCCTGATTCAATCTACCGACTTGGCTTACCCAATAATTATCTGCCCCGAGGGAAGAGTCATGGATGGTATGCACAGAGTGGTAAAAGCCTTTCTGGAAGACCGTTCGTTCGTACTTGCATATCGCCTTCCGGCTCTGCCAAAGCCTGACTACATAGGGCTTGATCCAGATAAATTACCTTACGATGATGCCTAACAATTTGTCGCAGCCAACCGCCTAAGGCGGCGGCTGAACCCAAAGCGTTCGGCATTCACCCCATATGGAAATAGCAAAAGTATTTGGTCTGTTTGTAATTACCGCAATAGCTGAAATTGTCGGGTGCTATCTACCTTACCTCTGGCTAAAGCAAGGCGGCTCTGCTTGGCTACTTATTCCTGCCGCATTTAGTCTTGCTTTATTTGCTTGGCTACTTACACTTCACCCAAGTGCTGCTGGTCGCATTTATGCTGCATATGGCGGCGTTTATATTGGTATTGCTGTTATGTGGTTGTGGCTCGTTGATTCAATTAAACCATCTACCAGTGATTGGGTTGGGGTTTTGTTCTGCTTTATTGGCATGGCCATTATTATGTTTGGCGCTAAAAATGCCTAACTAACCCATCGCGCAACTGCGCCTCCACCCCCGCCAAACGTCCACGCACAGCAGCTTCACGGTCTTGCGACCGCTCCCGCTGCGCCCCCGCCCACACCGGCGCCGGAAAGTGGCTGTCCCAGTCAAAGCGCGCAATCACGTGCCAGTGCAGGTGCGCCACCATGTTACCCAGCGTGGCCAGGTTGATCTTGGTGGGCTGCAGATGCTGGCGCAGGGCTTGTTCAACCTGCACCACCACGTCCATGCAGTGCGCCCGGTCGGTAGCGCTCAGGTCGGAAAACTCCGCCACATGGTCGTTCCAGACGACGCGGTAGAACGCCGGAAAACCCGCCTCGTCGGCGCGGATGACGCGCAGTTTTGCGCCACGCCAGACCAGCTGGCCACCGTCCTGCTGGCACAGCGGGCAGTCAGCAGGCACAGGCGCATCGAGCGCCGCGCCGGGCAGGCTGGCCGTCACACCAGCACCCGCTCAATACCGCCGCTGTTGGCGCGCTGCACAAACTCGGGCAGCCAGTTCTCGCCCAGCAGTTGCTTGGCCATTTCAATGACGATGTAGTCGGCCTCTAACAGGCCGTTTTGCAGGTCGTCCTCGTAGCGCTTGAGGCCTTGCAGGCAGCTGGGGCAGCTGGTGAGGATCTTCACGTTCGCCTGCGCCGGCACGGTGCCGTTGGCGCGCAACTGCGCTTCGCCCTTTTTGATTTCTTCTTCCTTGCGAAAACGCACCTGCGTCGAGATGTCCGGGCGCGTCACGCCCAGCGTGCCCGATTCGCCGCAGCAGCGTTCGCTTTTGAGGACGTTGTTGCCGACCAGCGCTTTCACCGTCTGCATGGAGTCGCCCTGCTTCATCGGGTTATGGCACGGCTCGTGGTACAGGTAGCCGCCTTGGCCGGCGGGCAGGGTGATGCCTTTTTCGAGCAAAAACTCGTGGATATCCACGATGCGGCTGCCGGGGAAAATTTTGTCAAATTCGTAGCCGGCCAGCTGGTCGTAGCAGGTGCCGCAGCTGACCACCACTGTCTTGATGTCGAGGTAGTTCAGCGTGGTGGCGACGCGGTGGAACAGCACCCGGTTGTCGGTGATCATCTTGTCGGCTTTGTCAAACTGCCCCGAGCCGCGCTGCGGGTAGCCGCAGCACAAATAGCCCGGTGGCAGCACGGTTTGCACGCCGGCGTGCCACAGCATGGCCTGCGTCGCCAGACCGACTTGGCTGAACAAGCGCTCCGAGCCGCAGCCGGGAAAGTAAAACACCGCCTCGGTGTCCGCTGTGGTCGATTGCGGGTTGCGGATGATGGGAACGTAGTCTTTGTTCTCAATGTCCAGCAGCGCACGCGCGGTGCGCGTCGGCAGGCCACCGGGCAGCTTTTTGTTGACGAAGTGGATCACCTGCTCTTTGATCGGCGCTGGCCCGACGGTGGCCGGTGGCCGCGTGGTCTGCTTGCGGCTGACTTTGCGCAGCACATCCACCGCCAAACGCTGGGCTTTGAAGCCCACGCCGACCATGCCAGCCCTCAGCAGTTTGATTTTTTCGGGGCTGGTGGTGTTGAGCATCGCCATCGCCAGCGCGTTGCCCGGACGCCAGCTTTTTTTGCCCATTTTGCGCAGCAGGTTGCGCATGTTCATGGTGACGTCGCCAAAGTCGATATCGACCGGGCACGGCTTTTCGCACCGGTGGCAGACGGTGCAGTGGTCGGCCACGTCTTCAAACGCTTGCCAGTGGCGAATGCTGATGCCCCGGCGGGTTTGCTCTTCGTACAAAAAGGCTTCAATCAGCAGCGAGGTCGCCAAAATTTTGTTGCGCGGCGAATACAGCAAGCTGGCGCGCGGCACGTGGGTGGAGCACACCGGCTTGCACTTGCCGCAGCGCAGGCAGTCTTTGACGCTGTCGGCAATCGCGCCGATGTCGCTCTGCTGCATGATTAATGACTCGTGCCCCATCAGGCCAAAGCTGGGGGTGTAGGCGTTGGTCAAATCAGCATAATGCAGCGATTTTCGAGTCAAATCGGCCTCTAGCCCTTTAGATACGGGCGCTAGCAGCTCTTTATTTCGTAGCAACTTGCCTTTGTTAAAGCGCCCTTCGGGGTCAACGCGCTGCTTGTATTCGGCAAACGGGCGCAGTTCTTCGTCGGTCAAAAACTCCAGCTTGGTGATGCCAATGCCGTGCTCGCCCGAAATCACGCCGCCCAAGCTGCGTGCCAGCACCATGATGCGAGCGACCGCGCCGTGCGCGGTTTGCAGCATGGCGTAGTCGTCGCTGTTGACCGGCAAGTTGGTGTGGACGTTGCCGTCGCCGGCGTGCATGTGCAGCGCTACCCAAACGCGGCCTTTCAGGATGCGCTGGTGGATGGCGGTGACTTCTTCGACGATGGGCGCAAACGCGCCGCCCGAAAAAATCGCCTGCAACTGCGGGCGCAGCTGGGTTTTCCAACTGGCGCGCAGGCTGTGGTTTTGCAGTTGCGGGAATAGCGCCTCGACGTTGTCCAGCCAGCCCGCCCACAGCGCGCGCACCTCGGCCAGCAAGTCGATGGCACGCGCCACGCGGTCGCCCAGCACTTCGGCCGACGGCACCGGGTTGGCGGCGTCAATTTGCTTGCCCAGCGGCAGGTTGCCACTCTGCAAAAACTCGATCAGCGCGTCGCACAGCGCCAGCTTGTTGCGCAGGCTCAGTTCGATGTTGATGCGCTCGATGCCGTCGGTGTACTCGGCCATGCGCGGCAGCGGAATCACCACGTCTTCGTTGATTTTGAAGGCGTTGGTGTGGCGGCTGATCGCTGCGGTGCGCTTGCGATCGAGCCAGAATTTTTTGCGCGCTTCGGGGCTGGTGGCAATAAAACCTTCGCCGCTGCGGCCATTGGCCAGCCGCACCACTTCGCTGGTGACACGGGCCACGGCATCGGCATCGTCGCCGGCAATGTCGCCAAACAGCACCATTTTGGGCAAACCGCCGTGCTTTTTGCTCTTGGTGGCGTAGCCGACGGCTTTCAGATAGCGGTCGTCCAAATGCTCCAACCCGGCCAGCACCACGCCCGAGCGCTTTTGCTCGGCAAACATGAAATCTTTGATATCGACAATGCTCGGCACCGCGTCTTTGGCGTTGCCAAAGAACTCCAAACAAATGGTGCGCGTGTGCGCTGGCATCCGGTGTACCACCCAGCGGCAGCTGGTAATCAGGCCGTCGCAGCCTTCTTTTTGGATGCCCGGCAGGCCGGCCAAAAACTTGTCGGTCACGTCCTTGCCCAAGCCTTCTTTGCGGAAGGTGCTGCCGGGAATGTCCAGGCGCTCGGTGCGCACAAAGGTTTTGCCATCGGCCTCGAAATACTGCAGCTCAAAGCTGGCCATTTCAACGTCGTGAATCTTGCCGAGGTTGTGGTTCAGGCGCGTGACTTCCAGCCACTGCGCCTCGGGCGTCACCATGCGCCAGCTGGCCAGGTTGTCCAGCGCCGTGCCCCACAGCACGGCTTTTTTGCCGCCAGCATTCATGGCGACGTTGCCGCCGACGCAGGATGCTTCGGCGCTGGTCGGATCGACGGCAAACACGTAACCGGCGCGCTCCGCCGCATCAGCGACGCGCTGCGTCACCACGCCAGCCTCCGTCCAGACGGTGGCGACTTCACCGTCCACACCCGGCAGACGGCGCATTTCCACCTCGGTCATGGTTTCGAGCTTTTCGGTGTTGATGACCGCGCTGCGCCATGTGAGCGGAATCGCGCCGCCGGTGTAGCCAGTGCCGCCGCCGCGCGCAATGATGGTCAGCCCCAAATCAATGCAGCCTTTGACCAAGCCGGCCATTTCGATCTCGGTGTCGGGGGTCAGCACGACAAACGGGTATTCGACGCGCCAGTCGGTGGCATCCGTCACGTGGCTGACGCGCGAGAGGCCATCAAACTTGATGTTGTCTTTGGCCGTGCAACGCCCCAGCGTGCGCGCAATGTCGCGGCGCAGCGTGCCGGCGTGTACCAAAGTGGCATCGAACTCGGCGACGGCGCGGTGCGCGGCCTGCACCAGCTCGCCGACCAAGCGGTCGCGCTCAGCGTCGGCGGCGGGGGTGCGGCGCTTTTCGACTTCGGACAGGCGGTGCAGCAGCGCCTCGACCAGTTGTTTGCGCCGCTCGGGGCTGTCGAGCAAGTCGTCTTGCAAATACGGGTTGCGCTGCACCACCCAAATGTCGCCCAGCACTTCGTACAGCATCCGCGCCGAACGGCCAGTGCGCCGCTCGCTGCGCAAGCGGTTGAGCACGTCCCACGAGGACTGGCCCAGCAGGCGGATGACGATCTCGCGGTCGGAGAACGAGGTGTAGTTGTAGGGGATTTCGCGCAAACGGGCGGGCTCGGCAGCCTGCGCCTGCAAGGCGGCCAATGCAATCGGAACATTCATGGAGATAGCCTGGTGCGGGCGCCACGCGCCCAGTAGCCTTGGGGCGGTGATTTTATGGTTAGAACAGCACCCGGCTGCGAATCGTGCCGTTGACCTGCGCCAGCTTCTCCAGCGCCACGTCGGACGAGGCGGCGTCCATGTCGATCACCACGTAACCCACGGCCTCGTTGGTCTGCAGGTATTGGGCAGCGATGTTGACGTGGTTGTCGGCCAAGATGCGGTTGATCTCCGACATCACGCCCGGCACGTTGCGGTGGATGTGCAGCAGGCGGTGCTTGCCGGTGTGCGCCGGCAGCGCCACCGCCGGAAAGTTGACCGACGAGGTGGAAGTGCCGTTGTCGCTGTACTTGATCAGCTTCTCGGCCACTTCAAAGCCAATGTTGGCCTGCGCCTCGACGGTGGAGCCGCCGATGTGTGGTGTCAAGATGACGTTGTCCAAACCGCGCAGTGGCGAGATGAACTCGTCCTTGTTGGTGCGCGGCTCCACTGGGAACACATCGATGGCAGCGCCCAGCAGTTTTTTGTCGCGCAGCGCTTGCGCCAGCGGCTCAATCTCCACCACCGTGCCACGCGCGGCGTTGATCAAAATACCGCCCGGCTTCATGGCGGCGATCTCAAAGGCGCCAATCATCCACTGCGTCGATGGCAGCTCGGGCACGTGCAGGCTGACGATGTCGCTTTGGCCGAGCAGCTCGTGCAGCGAAGCCACTTGGCGCGCGTTGCCCAGCGGCAGTTTGCTGACCACGTCGTAAAACGCCACTTGCATCCCCAGTCCCTCGGCCAGCACCGACAGCTGCGTGCCAATCGAGCCATAGCCGACGATGCCCAGCGTCTTGCCGCGAATTTCGTAGGCGTTGTCGGCGGTTTTGAGCCAGCCGCCGCGGTGGGCGACGGCGTTTTTCTCGGGGATGCCGCGCAGCAGCAAAATTGCCTCGGCCAGCACCAGCTCGGCCACCGAGCGGGTGTTGGAATACGGCGCGTTGAACACGGCAATGCCGCGCTCGCGGGCGGCGTTCAAATCGACTTGGTTGGTGCCAATGCAAAAGCACCCCACGGCGACCAACTTGGGCGCGCAGGCAAACACCTCCGCCGTCAGCTGGGTGCGCGAGCGGATACCGACAAAATGCACGTCAGCGATTTTTTGCTTCAGCTCGTCTTCCGGCAGCGCGCCGGCGATGGCTTCAATCTGGGTGTAACCCGCAGCGCGCAGGGCATCCAAAGCCGAAGGGTGTACGCCCTCCAGCAACAAAAATTTGATCTTGCTTTTGTCCAGTGAAGTCGTTGGCATAAAAAGTCCCGTATTGAAAAAATGTGGCAAAGATGGCGACAAGCATGGTGCAACGCACAAAACCTTGCAATCGATGGTGCAATAAACGCTGCCTGCAATGGCTCAATTTTAGATAAAAATGGCCTCTAGCCCTTATGGGGCGTGCGCTAGCAGCTATCAATTTAATTATTAATATGCCCCTCTGTGCATGGCTGCGATAGCTGGGATGTGTGCTTCACGCTTGCATTGCCGGTGCAGCAGCTGGCGCACGGCAGCACGATGCGTATGCAGGTGCCACCTTGGTGGCTGTTGCGCAGCAGCTGCAACTGGCAATCGGCCAGTTGTGCGCGTGCCAATATGCTGGCCAGCCCTTGACAGCCATCTCGCAGATGTCGCGGCTGAGCAATGCGTTTCGGTTTGTGGACTACGAGGTCGATATTGCGCGCCAAGACACGGTACAAAACCTGACCACCATTTTGCTCAACAACAACCAGATGCAGCTGCAAAGGCCGGCGCTGTACCTGTCAGGTGCGATTGCTTTTGTCGATCAAAACGTGGCTAACAACCGTTTTGATGCCGGCCTGTCTGGGCCGCGCGTTGACATCGGCTACAGCAAAAGCCGCAACGCCAGCATCATTGCGCTAGAGATGCACTTGGGCGACTTTCGCACCCGCACGCTGATACCGGGCTTGGACTCGGCCAACGAAGTCATTGTGGGCAATGGCGGCCAAGGGCTGGATTTGGCCGGACGTATTGGCACCTACGGCGTGCAGTTCAACGTAGGACGCGACTACACCCAAGGCGCTGGCGGCGCAGTGCGCACGCTGGTCGATTTGGCCACCATCGAGCTGATTGGCAAATGGGCGCGCGTGCCCTATTGGCAATGCCTGACGCTAGAGCAAAACCACCCCGACTTCCAGCGCCAGCTGCGCGACTGGTATGACGAGGGCGATGCAGCGGTGCAACACCAGTTGGTCAAGCAGTCCTTGATCAGCCGGGGCTACCTGAGCGCGGCCGCCGAGCCTTTGCCAGATAACAGCCCGCTGCTGCGCCTTGCTGTTGCGCGCTTTCAGGCCGATCAGGGCATGGTGGTTAATGGCGTGGTTGACTTTGGCACCTATGAACGCGCCCTGCGCAATTTTGTTGGGCTGGGCACCGATGGCAAGCTGATGCGTATCGGCTGGGCTCCCACCAGCGCTGACCCGGTGCCCTATCCCGCCGAGCAGGCTGCGTTGGCTTATGGCGCAGCCGCCCCAGAGCGCACTATTGATTTGCAGATAGAAAACATCATGCTAGAGCGCACTGCCTTTGAGGTGGGGGAGCAAATTTTCTTATCGGCTACGCTCTCGCGCACCTCGTACCTTGCCTGCTACTTGGCAGACGCGCGGGGCACGCTTATGCGTTTATTGCCTAACAGCGCCAACCCCTCGGGCTGGGTGTCGGCTAACCAAGCGGTGCGCATTCCAGACTGGATGAGCCCCAACCCTGGCTTCATCATGGACGCAGCCGCCCCCGGCACCGAAGGCGTGGCCTGCTTTGCCACCGATGAAAATCGCATGGCGCAGTTGCCCGAGGCTCTGCGCGGCCCAGCGCTCAAGCCCATCAACGGCTACAGCCAGCTAGAGCAGATCAACCAAGCGTTTGCCCATGCCTTGGGCGCAAGCGGCTACACCGGCAACGCCAAATACTGGCAGGTGGTGCCACGGCGACCAGCGCCAGCGCCGAGCAGTAAATGAGCACGGGGCGATTGCCATGCGCCAACCTGCCTCGCCTTTTGCCGCCTCGCGCCCCGCCGTGTTGCGCGGCATGGCGCTGGCGCTGACTATGGGCGTGATGCAGGCAACTGCATTGGCCGCAGCACTGGTGCCTGCCTTGCCCGAGGTGCAGCACATCAACCCCTCCCAAATACTGCCGCCCGCACCGCGTTACCACGACCCGGCACAGCAGCGCGCAACCCACCTCACTGCGCCGCAGGCGATAGACCCCGAGCAACTCAATGCAGCCGCGCTGCCATCGCAGGACTCCAATAACTCCACTCAGGAGCGCGCCTTGCAAAAGCTGCGTGCCACGGCCTCCGCCAGCGCCAGTGCAGCGAGCCGCCACTCTGGCGAAGCCACCCCGCGTGAAGCGGCTTGGCTGCTGGGCTTATTGGCGCTGCACGGCCGGGTCATGCCCCAAGACAAGGCAGAGGCACGCCGCTGGTTTGAGCGCGCACAACTGCTCGGCCATCCGCTGGCAGCTGCGGGCTTGGCGTGGTGCTTGATGGATGGCTGCACCGGCCCACCTGACCCGATAGCCGCCCGCGCTTGGATTGCCCGGCCGCGCGCTCGCCCGCTGCGGCGGCCAACGCCCGGTTGCTGGCCAGCCGCTTGCAGGTGTCAACGCAGACACTGCAGCCCGCGCAAAGCGCCGACCAACGCTTTGCCCAAGCGCTGCGCTACCACCGGGGCGATGGCGTGCCGGCCAACTACACCGAAGCCCTGCGCCTGTACCAAATCGCCGCCGCCACCGGCAGCAAGCCCGCCCAGCAGATGTTGGAGCGCATTTACTCGCGCCCCAGCGCCGATGGCGCGGTGGACATTGGCTGGATGCAGCAATTGGCCAACTTGGACATTACCCGCGAAGGCGCGGTGCTATCGACCCTGCAAGCGCCCAGTCCGCAGCTTTTTGTGCGCGACCCCACGCCGCTCTACGACCTGATCCCGCCGCAGTGGCGTTAACGGGCAAAAACTATTGATACATTTAATGTATCCCTTATTTACTACTGTTTTTATAGCTGTTAGCGCACGTATCTATTGGGCTAAAGGGCAAAAACCCTATAAGTCATAGCGCATCAATCGCTGTTAGGATGGCGCTATGTTTAGAACACTTGCTGCCGACATGACCCCTGCTAACAGCGACATGAACGACGAGGGAACGCCCGTCTCCGTCAAAATCCGTGAGCGGCTCCAAGCGGCGCGCAAGCGCTTCAACGCCAACGACAACATTGCCGAGTTCATCGAGCCGGGCGAATTGGCGCTGCTGCTCGACGAGGTCGAAGTGAAGATGCAAGGCGTGCTCGACAGCCTGGTCATCAACACCGAGAGCGACCACAACACGCAAAACACCGCCCGCCGCGTCGCCAAGATGTACGTCAACGAGGTGTTTAACGGCCGCTACGTGCCGCCGCCGGCCATCACCGAATTCCCCAACGCCGAGCACTTGAACGAGCTGATGATCGTCGGCCCGCTCACCGTGCGCAGCGCTTGCAGCCACCACTTTTGCCCGGTGATGGGCAAAATTTGGATTGGCGTGATGCCCAACGAGCACACCAACGTGATTGGCCTGTCCAAATACGCCCGCTTGGTGGACTGGATCATGGGCCGCCCGCAAATCCAAGAAGAAGCGGTGGTGCAGCTGGCCGACCAAATCATGGAAATGACCCAGCCCGACGGCTTGGCCATCGTCATGGAGGCGAGCCATTTCTGCATGTCTTGGCGCGGTGTGCGCGAACTCGACAGCAAGATGCTCAACTCCGTCATGCGCGGCGTCTTTTTGAAAGATGCCAACTTGCGCCGCGAATTTTTGTCCCTCATCCCCGGAAGAAACTGACCATGTTGGTACGTTTGCTCTACGCCAGTCGTGCGGTCGATCCCTCGCCCGCGACCATCGAAGCCATCTTGGCGCAGTCGCGCCAGTACAACCCGCCCAGCGGCATCACCGGCATCTTGTGCTACGGCGGCGGCATCTTTTTGCAGGCCATCGAAGGTGGGCGCTCGGCGGTGAACACGCTGTACGGCCACATCCTGCGCGACAAACGCCACACCGATGTCGAGTTGCTGACCTACGAAGAAATTGCCGAGCGCCGCTTTGGTGGCTGGACGATGGGGCAAGTCAACCTGTGCAAGGTCAACCACTCCATCTTGCTCAAATACTGCGAAAAACCCGAGCTTGACCCGTATTCGGTGTCCGGAAAAGTGTCGTTTGCGCTGCTGGAGGAGCTGATGGCGACTGCGTCCATCATGGGGCGCGCTTAAATTGGCGCTGATAAAAATAAGAGCTACCAGCGCACGTATCGCTAGCCCCTTGGAGCGCTTGTCATGGCCTTGCTGATCACCGACGAATGCATCAATTGCGATGTCTGCGAGCCAGAGTGCCCCAACCAAGCGATTTATCTGGGCCAGAGCATTTACGAAATCGACCCGGCCAAATGCACCGAATGCGTCGGCCACTTCGATGCGCCGCAGTGCATGGAGGTTTGCCCGGTGTCGTGCATCCCGGTCAACCCCGACCACGTCGAGAGCCGCGCAACGCTGTGGGAAAAGTACCACCGCTTGCAAGCGCTGGCTAAATAAGCATCAAAACAGCCTCTAGCCCAATAAACACGGGCGCTAGTAGCTATTAAATTAATAGTAATTAGGTGGCGCTGTCCGTGTTGGCCGCGTCTGTAGGCGGTGGCACGACTGGCGCTGCTGGCGCTGGACGGGGCGGTTTCGGGCGCGGTGGCTTGGTGGTGTGGATGAGCAGCGTCGCTTTGTCCATGTCGCCCGCTTGCAACGTAGGCCACGCTTTGATCGAGTGGGCAATGCTGTCTTCAATCAAGGTGCGTTGATCCGGCGCGGGTTTCTTCAGCACCCAATTGGCCACATCTGCGCGCTCGCCGGGGTGGCCAATGCCGATGCGCAGCCGCCAGTAATCGGCCGAACCCAGTTGCGCATGGATGTCGCGCAGGCCGTTGTGGCCGGCGTGACCGCCGCCGCGCTTGAGCTTGGCTTGGCCGGGGACGATGTCCAGCTCATCGTGGACCACCAAAATTTCATCAGGCGCAATCTTGAAGAAGCGTGCCAGCGCCGACACCGACTTGCCCGACAGGTTCATAAAGGTTTGTGGCTGCAACAGCCACACCGCTTGGCCTTGCACCGTCGCACGCGCGGCCAAGCCCCAGTAGCCACGCTCGGGCTGCAGCGTGACTTTCAGCTCGCGCGCCAGCGCATCGATCCACCAAAAACCGGCGTTGTGGCGGGTGGCTTCGTAATCCGGCCCGGGGTTGCCCAGGCCAACAAACAGTTTGA
The DNA here is from genome assembly GCA_041798325.1 of Giesbergeria sp. Classification (GTDB taxonomy): domain Bacteria; phylum Pseudomonadota; class Gammaproteobacteria; order Burkholderiales; family Burkholderiaceae_C; genus Simplicispira. The sequence continues at coordinate 46,305 of JBHCAP010000050.1, read as the reverse complement.
TCATGTGTGCTCTTTACCTTTATCGGTAGCAGCAAAAACAAACGGCCCACACGCTTGAGGCGGTGGGCCGTTGGGCAGTCGGCTTGTTTTCAAGCCCGACAGCAGCTTAGGAAGAATTACTTCTTGCCCTTGCCCTTGCCCTTAGCGGCTGGAGCGGCTTCAGCCACGGCTTCGACAATCACCAGCGGAGCGATCACTGCGATCAACGCGGGGTTCTTGTTGCTACCGCGCCTGACTGGGGTGACGCCACGGGGGAACTTCACATCATTGAGGTGGACTGCAGAGCCCTTTTTCAGGCCGCTCAAATCGACGCTGATGAACTCTGGCAGCTCGGATGGCATGCAAGTGACGTCCAGCTCGTTCACGATGGTGGTGATGGTGCAGCCGTCAGCCTTGACCGCTGGGGATTCATCAGCGCCGGTGTAGTGCACTGGCACTTTCAGGTGCAGCTTGGTGGTCTCGTCCACGCGCTGGAAGTCCACGTGCAGGATTAGCTGCTTGAAGGGGTGGTATTGCACGTCGCGCAGCACCACTGGGGTGGTCTGGCCGTTAACTTCCATCTCCAAAATGCTGGAGTGGAAGACTTCCTTCTTCAGGGCGTGCCACAGGTTGTTGTGGTCGAGTTCGACCTTTTGGATCTCGGCCGAACCACCGTAAACGATAGCAGGCGTGCGGCCCGAGTTGCGCAGACGGCGGCTCGCACCCGTACCTTGCAAAGAGCGCTCAAAAGCGGCTAATTTCATAAAATTCTCCAGATAAAGGGCACCGCGACCAGTGTCACCTTCGTTACGTAAAAGGGCCTCCCTAAAGGAGGCCCGACTTTTATCTCAGACCAAAAATCTCAGTTCAACTTAGAACAGGTTAGAACAAGTTATCTTGGTCAGAGAACAAACTCATCACCGAGTCGCCCCGGGCAATGCGCTGAATCGTCTCAGCAATCAGCGGTGCCACCGACAGCTGGCGAATTTTGCTACAGCTTTGTGCGTTAGTGCTCAGCGGAATGGTGTTGGTGACGACCACTTCGTCCAGCGCTGAAGTGTTTAAGCGCTCAATCGCTGGGCCCGAGAAAATCGGGTGCGTGCAGTAGGCGTAGACTTTTTTGGCACCACGCTCTTTCAGCACTTCCGCCGCTTTGACCAGCGTGCCGGCGGTGTCGATCATGTCGTCCATGATCACGCAGTTGCGCCCTTCAATTTCGCCGATGACGTGCATCACTTCCGAGACGTTGGCCTTGGGGCGGCGCTTGTCGATGATGGCCAAGTCGCAGTTGAGCTGCTTGGCCAAAGCGCGCGCACGCACCACACCGCCGACGTCGGGCGAGACGACGATCAGGTCTTCGTAGTTCTTTTGCAGCAAATCGCCCAGCAACACTGGCGAGGCGTAAATGTTGTCCACCGGAATATCGAAGAAACCTTGGATTTGGTCAGCGTGCAAGTCCATCGTCAGCACGCGGGCAACGCCGACGGCTTGAAGCATGTTGGCGACCACTTTGGCAGTGATCGGCACACGGGTCGAGCGCGGACGGCGGTCTTGCCGGGCGTAACCAAAGTAGGGGATGACAGCACTGATGCGTTCAGCCGATGCGCGCTTTAGCGCATCAACCATGATCAGCAGTTCCATCAGGTTTTCGTTGGTGGGTGCGCAGGTGGACTGGACAACAAACACGTCGCGAGCGCGGACGTTTTGGTTGATTTCCACGGTGACCTCACCGTCGGAAAAGCGTCCAACATGTGCCGCGCCCAGAGAAATGCCTAAATGGCGCGCTATTTCATTGGCCATGCCCGGATTGGCATTGCCTGTAAACAGCATGAAGTCGGAGTGATTGGCTTGCATGAGCGTCTCAGCGATTTGAAGTGAATGCTTGTACGCGAGAAAATTTGGCAGGGGAAGAAGGATTCGAACCTTCGAATGCTGGAATCAAAATCCAGTGCCTTAACCAACTTGGCGATTCCCCTACACAGGTTGCTTGCAATGTACAAACAACCTAAAACTTATTCTAAGCCCAGCCTGCCAGAGGGTGAAGCGCTAGATTGTCACATATTTTGACTTGCCATTTGCTTGGAGCATCTGAAAAATCAACATTTTGTGTCATTTTTGCAAATACTGCACTTCCAGAGCCTGTCATTTTTCCGTGTAACCCGTGTGATGCGAGCCAATTAATAGCTTGCGCAATATCGGGGCACAGTGTCTGAGCAATACTCTGCAAGTCGTTACGACCAAAATCGTAGTGTATTGCAGTAAAGTCCGCAATTCTAGCACCAGCAGAATCGCGTTTTAAAAAAGAAGATGAAAAAATTTCTTTCGTCGCTAATCCGGCGCTCGGTTTGACGACGACAAAACGCGCTGGCGGCAGCTGGTGGGCGTGCTCCAGCGGGGTGATGCGTTCGCCAATGCCTTCGACCCAAGCGTTCTTGCCGCCTAAAAAAAAACGGCACGTCTGCGCCCAGCGTCAGGCCAATGCGACTCAGCTCAGTCAAGCTCAGCTTCAGCCCCCACAGGCGGTTCAGTGCCAACAAGGTAGAGGCCGCATCAGAGGAGCCGCCGCCCATGCCCGCCTCTGCCGGAATGCGCTTGAATACGCTCAGGTGCGCGCCTTGTGTGCAGCCGGTGGCCACTTGCAGCGCTCGGGCAGCACGCAGGGTTAAGTCTTCGGCGGGCAAGGCCGGGCCCAAATCTTCGCGGCTGATGTGGGCGCTGGGGCGCAACTTAAAGTGCAGCGTGTCGCACCAGTCAACTAACATAAAAACCGATTGCAGCAGGTGGTAGCCATCGGGCCGACGCCCGGTGATATGCAGAAACAGGTTGAGCTTGGCGGGCGCTGGAATGTCGTAGAGGGCTTTCACGTTGTCACGGTTCAAAAATGATGCGCAAGGTGGCGCGTGGTGCTGGCGTGTGGCGAGTGGCTTCTAGCCGGCCTTGGTTGATGTCGGCCAGATTGGCTTGCCAGCCTGAGGCGCTGGTTTGCACGCCGCGCAGCCAGTCAAACAGTGCGCGCACTGGCAGGGCGGTGCCGGTCATTTGCGCTAGCAGGATGTCCAGCGATGTGGACTCTTGTGTTTTTTCGCCCGATTGCAAGCGGGCGTGCGCGGGTGTCCAGTCAATGTGCGCCAGCGCATTGCCCAGCGGGTTAAGCAAGGTCAGTTCGCCCTGTGCAGCATTACCTTGCAGTTCAAACGCAGCGCTAAATGATTGAGCGGCTTGGCCGACTTGCTCTTCTACTTGCAGTGAAAGGCGGCCGCTCCAAGTGGTTTGCTCAGTGCGACTTTCGATGGGTGTGCTGGGCGGCGTAGCGCAGCCAGCCAAGAATACCAAGAGCGCTAACGGCACCATCCAAGGTGCTATCAGCCAACGTTGCCAACGCATTACAGGGCTACGCCCAAGCGTTTGAGGGTTTCGCGTAGGGTTTCGTTATCTGGGTGTTGTTGCTGTGCGTCTTTCCAAAGCGCTTTGGCGCGCTCGTGCTGACCTAGTTTCCACAGCACTTCGCCTAAATGTGAGGCAATATCAGCGTCTTGGCGCTTCTCAAAGGCTCTTTCTAGTAGCAGCAGCGCTTGCGCGTGGTTGCCAAGGCGAAACTCCACCCAGCCCAAGCTGTCGGTGATGAAGGGGTCGCCGGGGGCATAGGACAGCGCTTTTTCAATCAGCTCTTTGGCTTCTTGTAGGCGCACACCGCGTTCGGCCAAGGAGTAGCCCAGTGCGTTGTAAGCGTGGTGGTAGTCTGGCTGGCGCGCTATCAGTTGGCGCAGCAGGCGCTCCATGGTTTGTTGCTGGCCGGCACGGTCGGCCAGCATGGCTTGGTCGTATAGCAAGTCGTTGTCGTCGGGAAACTGCGCCACGGCTTGCGCTTGCAGAGCCAGCGCTTGGTTGTATTTGCCCGCATCGCGTAAAAATTGCACTTCGGCCATCCACTTCACGCGCTCTTCTTCGCTAGAGGTAGTTTGCAGGGTGTGCAGCAGGCCGCGTGCCCGCGTCAGTTGGCCTTGGCGCGCCCAGAGTGCGGCGCGGCGAATTTGGGCATTAAAGACATCGGAAGGGTTGTTAACGCGTTGCAGCCAACCCTCGGCTGCTTCAAAATTGCCTTGTGCTTCAGCGATTTGTGCATATAGCAAATAGGCTTGTGTCATCCCGGGGATGTTGGCTGAATCAGTGGCACTGGATTGTGCTGCCGCAGTGAATTGCTGTAAGGCGATTTCGGCTTGATCCAGCGCTTTGTTTTGCATTTGCAGCATAGCTTGCATCAGCCAGCCCTCGGCCAAGCTAGGATTTTCGCGGGTGGCAGCTTGCAATTGCGCCAGTGACTCGGCAGGGCGTTGCAAATCAACCAGTACCCGGGCGTAAATAAGGCGTAGCGCTGGCAAGGGTTGACCGTCAAAATATTGCCGCGCAATCAGTGCGGCTTCGGCCTCGCCCTCTTCCATCAGCTCTAGCGCTAATAAAGCGGTACCTTCATAGTTCTGGTCAAATTTTTGTGCTTGTTGCGCCGCTTCTAATGCGCCTTTTTTGTCGTTAGCCAAAATGCGCATACGTCCGACGCTTGTCCAAGCGGCTGCGCCGGTGTCGGTATGCTTTAGATCGCTAGCCAAGGCTTGTTGCACTACCGAGGCCGCTAGCGCTTTGTCGCTGGCGCGACGATACAACTGAGGCAAGGCTTGGATTGTCGTAGCTTTGGTTTGCGCTTTAGTCAAGAGGAGCTCTTGCTGGAGTGGCGCGGCAGTGTCAGCAATGCGGTTCAGCGCCACCAGCAGTTGCAGTACATAGCGGTTGGCTTCGCGCGATTGCGGCCAAGCGTCTTTCCAAGCGTTGGCCGCTGCCAACGCCGCTTCGCCTGAGCGTGCTTGCAGAGCGATGTCTGCAGCGCGCTTATAGATATTTTCATCGTTGCTAGTGCGCGCCGCTTCCAGCATGAGTGCGTAGCCCGAGCTGGGATCGCCTGAGCGGGTGGTGATCTCTCCCAGTAATATTTCGTAAAAAATCTCCGCATCTTCGGCTGCGGTGCGCGATTCTTCCTGTGCCGTGCTTGGACGAGGCGTTTTGTGGGTTGCAGCGACAGGGCGTGTACCTGCGGTGGCAGAAGCAGTGAATAACGCGGCAGCGAGTGCAGCCGTCCAAAGACGATGGGTATGAAGCATCAGATCATAATAATCTATGCTTAAGCGCTTGTTTTAAACTGAATTTCTATGCCTGAATTGCCTGAGGTTGAGGTCACGCGCCGCAGTTTTGCTGCTGCTATTGCTGGGGCGCGTATTGTCTCTGTCTGGATGGGAAAGCCTCTGCGCTGGCCTATAGGCTGTGCGCTTGACAGCTTGGTCGGGCGACAGGTGCTGGGCGTACGCAGGCGGGGTAAGTATTTGCTGATTGATCTCGACCAAGGAATGCTGCTGCTGCATTTGGGGATGTCGGGCAGCTTGGCTTTTGCCCAAGTACTGGCACCACGCGGTGTGCATGACCATTTTGAATTACAGACATCGCAAGGCGTTTTGCGTTTGCATGATCCGCGCCGTTTTGGCGCGGTGGTCTATGCCGCCGATGAAAAAGACGCGCCCGCGCACAAGCTGTTGGGGCATTGGGGTATGGAGCCATTGTCCGACGATTTCACGCTGACTGCTTTTGCGGCGGGGCTCCAAGCCAGTCGATCATCCATTAAGCAAGTACTGCTGGCGGGGCGGTTGGTGGTGGGGGTCGGCAATATTTATGCATCAGAAGCGTTGTTTTTGGCGGGTATTTTGCCGACGACGGTGGCGCAAAGCCTGAGCGCCCAGCGTGTGCAGCGCTTATATGCCGCTATTATTAAAGTACTGAGTTTGGCGGTAGAAAAAGGCGGTAGCACTTTGCGTAATTTTTCGAGTGCAGATGGTAGCGCGGGACATTTTCAGGTAGGCGCTTATGTTTATGCTCGCGAGGGGTTGCCCTGTCATACTTGCCACAGTTTGGTAAAAATGTTGCGGCAAGGTCAACGCAGCAGCTTTTTTTGTCCGACCTGTCAGAGTGCTTGATATAGATTTGGCTATAGCGATGCATTATTTTTGCCATTGATTTTGTGAGCCATTGATTTAATTCTGGGAGCGACGTGGGAGCATCATTCAACGAAAAATTCGCACACCATGGAGTCTGGCGACGTGAGTTTTCTCACCAGTTAAAGCGACTAGCCGACTGGATGTCGTCCCATGATTTAATGGACGATGCGGTCGAGGAGCGCTTATTGCGCTTAGAAAATCAAGTGCGCACTGATAAAATGATGGTGGCATTTGTGGCTGAGTTTTCGCGTGGCAAGTCTGAATTGATCAATGCTATTTTCTTTGCTGATTATGGCCGCCGCATCATGCCAGCCAGTGCCGGGCGAACTACTATGTGCCCAACCGAGTTGGGTTACGATGCCGCGCTGCCGCCTAGTTTGTGCCTGCTGCCGATTGAAACGCGCCTGCAATCGCAAGGCTTGGCCGAGTGGCGCTTGAAGCGTGATCGTTGGATCGATATTCCCCTGAATATTCACGACCCTGAGCAGGTAGCAAAATCGATAGAAAGAGTGGCGCAGGTGCGCCATGTCAGCGTAGATGAGGCGCGTAATTTAGGGTTTTGGCACGATGAGGTGGCAGATCAAAATCCAGTCGTCGATGCGCAAGGGCGTGTCGAAGTACCGATGTGGCGCCATGCCATCATCAATATGCCCCATCCTTTGCTCAAGCAAGGCTTGGTCATTTTGGATACACCGGGTTTGAATGCGGTGGGTGCCGAGCCCGAATTAACGGTCAGTCTGATACCGCAAGCACATGCGGTAGTTTTTATTTTGGGTGCGGATACGGGGGTGACACGCTCAGATTTAGCCATCTGGCGCGAGCACCTTATTTCTACAGATGCTGGCAGCGAAGCGCGGCTAGTGGTGCTCAATAAAATTGATACTTTATGGGATACGCTGAGCTCGCCTGAGCAAGTGCAGGCTCAGCTAAAGCGCCAGTGCCAAGCGTCTGGGGAGATGCTGCAGGTGCGCCCAGATCAAGTAGTTCCGGTATCAGCACAAAAAGGTTTAGTCGCCAAAATTACGGGTGACGACGTGTTGCTGCGCGCCAGTGGCTTACCTCTATTGGAAGATGCACTGGCCAAAAACATCATGGGACGTCGCCAAGATATTTTGCGTGCCGCTATTACGGACGGTATCGCCAGCTTGCGTGCCGAAACTGACCGTGTGATCAATATTCGGCGCCGTGATCTGGATGAGCAAATGCTAGAGTTGCGCAGCTTGCGCGGTAAAAATGTCTCGGTGATTGATTCCATGCGCCGCCGTATTGAGCAAGAGCAGCATGAATTTGAGACCAGCTCTGCCAAGATTCATGCCGTGCGTGGTGTGCATTTGAAGCTGCTGCGCGAAGTGTTTCATGGGCTAGGTGCTAAAGCGTTAAAAACCCATATGGTTGAGCTGACACAGACGCTGGAGCAAACGGGTCTCAAGCTGGGTGTCCGCAAGCAATATGCCGTAGTGTTTGAAAGAGTTAAAGCCGCATTGGATGCAGCGCAGGCATCATCGGTCGAAATTCAGGCTATGTTGGAAGGTACTTTTCGCCAACTGAATGCGGAGTTTGGTTTTTCGTTGCAAGTGCCTGCTGCTCCGCAGCTAAATGACTGTGCTCTGGATTTAGCGCGTATCGAGCAAAGTCATGCGCAGTACTTGAGTGTTAGTAATCTGCTGAAGTTGACCCAGCCTGAGTTTGCCTTGCGCTTAGCGCGTGCGCTGGCTATGCGCCTACGGGCGGTGCTGGAGTCGGCAACCAATGATTTGGATCTGTGGAGTAAATCGGCAATGACTCAGTTGGATGCCCAGTTGCGTGAGCGTAAAAGAAGCTTCGTGCGCCGGATTGAGGCCGTCGATCGTATCCAGCAAGCTGCAGGCGGTTTGGTGGAGCGCATTACAGAGATCGAAGACAGCGAGAAAGCGTTGGTGCAATTGGATAAGCGTCTGGGTGAATTGACGGCTGAACTGATGGCTTTGCCGGGGCTGTACCAAACGCAGCAGCCCTCCGCTTTTCAGGCGGCCTGATGAGTGAGGCAGTTTTATTTTCTACGCAGGTAGTGCGTTGGCAAGCAGTGCATGGCCGCAGCCATTTGCCGTGGCAACAAACCCATGATCCTTACCGGGTATGGCTGTCAGAGGTGATGCTCCAGCAAACCCAAGTGACTACTGTGCTGGATTACTTTCCCCGATTTTTGGCGCGCTTTCCAGATGTAAATGCGTTGGCAAATGCCTCTGAAGATGATGTGCTGGCGCTCTGGAGCGGTTTGGGTTATTACAGCCGAGCGCGCAATTTGCACCGCTGCGCCCAGCAGGTGATGGCGCTGCATGGCGGTCAATTTCCCCGCACAGCAGAGGTTTTGCAAAGTCTGCCGGGTATTGGTCGCTCTACTGCAGGGGCCATTGCGGCTTTTTGTTTTAGCGAGCGAGTACCTATTTTGGATGCCAACGTGCGCCGGGTGTTGACCCGGGCGTTGGGCTTTGGCGCTGATTTAGCGGTGGCCGCTAATGAGCGCGCACTTTGGGATCGCGCTACAGATTTATTGCCCCGCACCCAGCTTGAGCAATCCATGCCGCGCTACACCCAAGGCTTGATGGACTTGGGTGCCATGGTTTGCCTTGCGCGCAAGCCGCAGTGCTTGCTGTGTCCGGTGCAATCGCAATGCGTGGCGCAGCAACAAGGCGCGCCTGAAAAATATCCAGTTAAGACGCGCAAGCTGGTGCGTAAAGCCCAGTCGTGGTGGTTGCTGCTGCTGCGCGACAGCCAAGGTCGGGTACGTTTGGAGCGCCGCCCCTCTAGCGGCATTTGGTCTGGCTTGCATTGCGTGCCTATGTATGCCCAGCGTGCTGACGCCATTGCCCACAGCGCAGTGGCTACAGCGGAGCGAGTTGTGGAGTTGCCGCCTTTTTTACACGTCTTGACGCACCGGGATTTTCATTTGCACCCCGTGCTGGTCGAGGTGGCTGCTGGCGTTGACGCAGACGCCAGTGCCCCAGCAGACACCAACAGCGCTTGGGTTACCCGTGCCCAATGGACAGCTTTGGGTTTGCCGGCACCGATACGCAAGCTGCTCGATACCGCTTAGTTAGTCGGGCTGCGCACTGCCCCATTCACCCTTATTTTGGGTTTTTTTATGGTGTTTTTGGCCTCTAGCCCTTTAAATACGGGCGCTAGTAGCTATTATTTTTGATTAATTTCGTCGGCGGGTGAGGCGTTATCTAGCGTCCAGTTCCCGATGGCGCCGCAGGGTAGCCCAGCGCTGACCAAAGGTTTCGGCCAGCCGCTCGACCAAATACACCGAGCGGTGTTGCCCACCGGTGCAGCCAACGGCGACCGTGACATAGCTGCGGTGGTTGTTGGCCAAAAAATCCAGCCAATGCGTTAAAAATTGCTCGATATGGCTGCGCATCAACGCCACTTCGGGCTGTTGGCGCAAAAAGGCCGCGACCGGCTCATCGCGCCCGGTCAGCTCGCGCAACTCGGGCTCGTAGTGCGGGTTGGGCAACATACGCACGTCAAAAACATAGTCCGCATCGACCGGAATGCCGCGTTTGAATGCAAAGGACTGAAACACCAAATTGAGTTGCTCTGGTGCCGTAGAAATAAAGGTTTTGACATAGCCCTGTAGCTGCGATGGGCGGATGGTGCTGGTGTCAATCACGTGCGATTGCTCGCGCAGCTCAGCCAGCAACTCGCGCTCTAGCTCAATCGCTTGCATCAGCCCGCGTGAGCTTTCGTTGGGTGCGTCGTTGGACAAAGGATGGCGCCGGCGGGTTTCAGAAAAGCGCCGCACCAAGGTGTCCGTCATCGCGTCCAGAAAAATCGAGCGGATGGCTACGCCTTGCTGGCGCAGTTGCTCCAGCGCCGCCGGCAACTGCGGCAAAGAGGTGGCGCTGCGCACATCGACGGCAATGGCGACTTTGTTGCCGTAGTGCCTTAGCTCTAAGTTGACAAACTGCGACAGCAGCTCGGGCGGCAGGTTGTCAACGCAGTAGTAACTGGCATCTTCCAGCGCCCGCAAAGCGACCGATTTCCCCGATCCCGACATGCCGGTGATTAGGACAATTTCTAACGCCATGCACGCGGTTGCGGTCGTGGTCGCTGTTGTGGTCATGTTGGTGTGCTCCTCAATGGATTGAATGGGCTGGCTGCAGCATTGAGCATTTCTTGGGCATGGGCCAAGGTGGTGTTGGAGACCCGCTCGCCGCCTAGCATCCGCGCTACTTCGGCCACCCGTTGTGCTTGTTCGACGAGGGTGACGGTGCTTGAAGCGCCGGTTGCGCTGTGCAGTTTGGAGACGACCAAATGGTGGTTTGCGCAAGCCGCCACCTGCGGCAAGTGGGTGACAGCCAGCACTTGCCGGGTACCACCGAGTTGCTGCATCAAGCGCCCGACGGTTTCTGCTACCGCGCCGCCCACACCCGAATCCACCTCGTCAAAAATCAAGGTTTCTGCCGTGCCCAGAGAGCTGGTAGCGACAGCGATGGCCAAAGAAATCCGCGACAGCTCCCCGCCCGAGGCGACTTTGGCGATTGGGCGAGGTGTCATGCCGGCATGGCTGGCAACCTTAAAAACAATGTCGTCGATGCCGTGGCTGCTGGGCTGCGCTGCCCGCTCTATCGACACATCAAACTGACCGCCCACCATGCCCAGCTCTTGCATGGCTTGGCTGATGGCGCGCGATAGCCGCGGGGCGGCGGTGTTGCGCGCCAAAGACAGTTGGCGAGCAGCCGCTAAATAGCTGGCAGCGCCCGCGCTTTCAGCCGCTTCTAGCGCCTCCAAATCTACCGCTTCGTCCAGCCGCTGGAGTTCGGCTTTCCAGCCGCTCCACAGCGTTGGCAGCTCTGCTGGCTCGCGTTTGTAGCGCCGTGCCAGCGTCAGCCACAGCGAGAGGCGGGCATCTAGCTCGGCCAGCCGGTGCGGGTCGAGTTCGGTGCGGCGCAGGTACAACTGCAACTCGCGCGCTGCCTCACGGGCTTGCGCAATGCTGGAGGCCAAGGTGTCGGTCAGACTGACAAATTCAGGCTCCAAGTGCTCTAAGTCGGTCAGCAAATGGTGTGCGCGTGACAGGTGATGGCTTGCGCCCGATTCATCGCCATCCAACTCGGTGATGGCGCTTTGTGCCGCTTCTAGCAACGACTGCGCGTGCGCTAAGCGCGTGTGCTGGGTGTTGAGCTCTTCCCACTCGTGCTCTGCCGGAGCGAGCTTGTTGACTTCGGCAATTTGCCACTGCAAGCGCTCGCGCTCGCGCTGCAGCGACTCTTGCGCGGTGCGGGCGTGCTCTAGGCTTTTTTGTGTTGCGCGCCACTGCGTCCAGCAGGTGTTGACTTCGTGGTCGTTGGTGCCGGCGTAGGCATCGAGCAATTGGCGCACCGCATCCGCTTGTGTCAATTTTTGCCATGCGTGCTGGCCGTGGATGTCAATCAATTGCCCGCCCGCAAAGCGCAGTTGCGAGGCGGTGGCAGGGCTGCCGTTAATCCATGCACGGCTTTTGCCTTGGCTATCGACGGTACGGCGCAGCAGCAGACTGTCGTCAGCTTCAAAGCCGGCTTCACTTAGCCAAGGGTGCAGCGCTATGGGGCAATCAAATTCGGCGCTCACGTCGGTGCGCGCTGCGCCTTCGCGCACGGCACCGACATCGGCTCTGGCGCCCAGCGTCAGTTGCAGCGCATCGATCAAAATGGATTTGCCCGCGCCAGTTTCGCCAGTTAGCGCGGTAAAGCCGCTGCCCAGATCTAAGTCAAGCGCCTGCACAATCACAAAATCGCGCAGCGTGATGCGCTTTAAAGCCATCGTCAGGAGCCTCCCTCGTTCCAGCGTAATTTTTTGCGCAGCGTGTCAAAATAACTCCAGCCGCGCGGGTGCAAAAAGCGCACGCAATATTCTGAGCGGGTGACCAAAATGCGGTCGCCATGCAAAATAGAAGCAAGAGACTGCATATCAAAGCTCGCACTGGCACCGCGGCCACTGACGATTTCAATGGCAATTTCGGTGGCATCGGCCAAAACGATAGGGCGATTGGACAGGGTGTGCGGCGCAATCGGCACCAGCACCCAGCCGGGGATGGAGGGATGCAGCATCGGCCCACCAGCAGACAGGGCGTAAGCGGTGGATCCGGTCGGCGAGGCGATGATCAGCCCATCCGCCCTTTGGTTGGCGACAAAATGCCCATCTACCTCGACACGCAGCTCAACCATGCCAGAGGCTGCTCCGCGATTGACCACCACATCGTTCATCGCAAAAGCGTCATACACACAAACGTTATCGCGCATCACGCGCGCATACATCAGGGGGCGATGGTCTTCTTCGAACTCCCCTTGCAGCATGGGAGCGAGGGTGTTTTGATAGCCTTCGAGCGGAATATCGGTGACAAAACCTAAGCGGCCTTGGTTGATGCCAATCAACGGCGTGCCGTGAGATGCCAGTTGGCGCCCAATGCTGAGCATGGTGCCATCGCCGCCTACGACCAAGCCAAGATCACACTGCTCGCCAATTTGATCGGTTGCTAGCGCAGCATACTGCCCGAGTTGGGTATTGGCGGCTGTTTGTGCCTCTATGGAAACGGTGCAGCCTTGGTTCACTAAAAATTGGGCGATCCCCTCCAGTACCTTTTGCGCCCCCAGAACGGAAGTGCCGCTGGAAGGAGCTTGGTATTTACCGATGAGGGCGACATGACGAAAATGAAGCTTCATAGTCAAATTACATCATTAAAATCATTGCATGTTGGATGACCGCGCCAAGTTGTTGCTCAAGGCGTTAGTTGAGCGCTATATCGAAGATGGTCAGCCTGTGGGCTCGCGCACGCTTTCGCGAGCGTCTGGTTTGGAGCTATCGTCTGCCACCATTCGCAATGTGATGGCAGATTTGGAGGAGTTGGGTTTGATTGCCAGCCCGCACACTTCCGCTGGTCGTATTCCCACCGCCAAAGGCTATCGGCTGTTTGTGGACACCATGTTGACGGTGAACCATGAGCAATTGGCGTTGCCGTCACTGATTGCCGAGCAGCCGCAAAAAGTCATCGCCAGCGCTGCACATTTGCTGTCTAACCTGTCGCAGTTTGTCGGTGTGGTGATGGCACCACGGCGTGATTCGGTGTTTCGCCATATCGAATTTTTGCGCTTGTCCGAGCGCCGTTTCTTGGTGATCATCGTTTCGCCCGACGGTGACGTGCAAAACCGGGTGATATTTTCAGAAACTGACTTTAACCAGAGCCAGTTGATTGAAGCGGCTAATTTTCTCAATCAAAACTACGCTGGCATGGCGATGGAGCAAGTGCGCGAGCGGCTGAAAACCGAAGTCGAAATGCTGCGCGGCGAAATTGCGTCACTCATGCAAGCGGCGGTGAACATCAGCTCCGAAGCTTTAACGCAAGCGCAAGATGAAGTGGTCATTTCTGGCGAGCGCAATTTGCTGGCGGTCAGCGATTTTTCCAAAGACATGGGTAATTTGCGCCGAGCCTTTGATCTTTTCGAGCAAAAAACACAGATTTTGCGCCTGCTGGATGTCTCCAGCGTAGCTGAGGGCGTGCGCATTTACATTGGCGGCGAAAGCCAAGTGGCGCCGTTTGAGGAGCTATCGGTGGTCAGCGCACCTTATGAAGTCGATGGTCGGGTGGTGGGCACGCTGGGCGTGATTGGGCCGATACGCATGCCTTACGACCGGATGATTCAGATTGTGGACATCACTTCCAAGCTCATTTCCAATGCGCTCAGCCACCACAAGTAAGCCCCTACAATAGCGAGCTTCTCAGGATACGGGGCGTTAGCTCAGTTGGTTAGAGCAGAGGACTCATAATCCTTTGGTCGAGTGTTCAAGTCACTCACGCCCTACCAATACCGATAAAGGTTTGCTGCTATACATATAGCTGCAAACCTTTTTTCTTGGGCGCTAGAGATAAATTTGATAGCTGCTAGCGCCCGTATTTAAAGGGCTAGAGGCTATTTTTAATGATATTTTGATGTGAATGGGTCAAAAATGCCGCTAAAGTCTTCTGAACGCTCTGCAGTGTCAGCCGACTGGCAGCTGGTGCATGTTCATCCCGATGCGCCGCCCAAGCCGTCCACGGGTGCGCCCTGCAATGGCTGTGGGCTGTGCTGTTTATTGGAGCCTTGTCCGCTGGGTGTATTGGTGTCGCGGCGTTGGCGTGGCGCTTGCGTCGCGGTGCGTTGGAGCGTTGATGAGCAGCGTTATCTGTGCGGCATGTTGAGCGATTTCGGCGGTGTCACAGGACTGACGCAGCCGTGGGTTGTACGCACTCTGACTGCTGCGGCACGGCGCTCGATTGCTGCTGGCATCGGCTGCGATGCTTCTTTTCAGATCCAGCCAGAAAAATAGCAGGAAAACTGGCTGAGAGGCGTTAAATGCTGCGCTAGAATCGACGCTTCAAATTTTTCTTTTAGTTTGCCAAACCATCTAAATTAAAAATTTTTCTAAAAAGCTTCAAAATTTAGCTTATAATTTAAAGCTTAGCGGCTGTAGCTCAGTTGGATAGAGTACTTGGCTACGAACCAAGGGGTCGTGGGTTCAATTCCTGCCAGCCGCACCAATTAAAAGCCCTGCAATGTAAAAATTGCAGGGCTTTTCTTTTGCCCGATGATTTTCTGCATGAACAAAGCTTTCACGCTAGAACAAGATGCCGAATACGACTGCGATGAGGTTGCGCTGCCCGCCCTGCCGGTGGGTGCCAAAAACTACATCACACCGCAAGGCTACGCCCGTCTGCGCACCGAGCTGTTGAATTTGATTGACACCGAGCGCCCCAAAATCGTTGATATCGTCCACTGGGCGGCCAGCAATGGTGACCGTTCGGAAAATGGCGACTATTTGTATGGCAAAAAGCGCCTGCGAGAAATCGACCGGCGCATTCACTTTTTGACTAAGCGTCTTGAAATCGTTGAAGTGGTTGATCCTCGCGTTCACCATGGCCGCGATCAGGTGTTTTTTGGCGCTACCGTGACGTATGTTGATGATGAGGCTGTGCAGCGCACCATTACCATTATGGGGATTGACGAAGCCGACAGTCGCCAAGAACAGGTGAGTTGGGTATCTCCGGTGGCGCGCGCCTTGCTTAAAGCCCGCGAGGGTGATGAGGTAGTCTTGCCAACGCCAGCCGGGATGCGGCTGCTAGAAGTCTTAGAAGTGCGCTACCCCGCTACAGCGGCTTAGGCTTTTTTAGGCAGTCAGCGTGCGGTTGGCGCGCAGCACTGCAGAGGTGCGGCGCAGGTTGCGCAGCACGGTTTCTAAGTGTGCTTGGTCGCGCACAGCAATGACAAAGCGCAAATCCACCGTATCCAGTGCCACTTCATCGTCCATGTCAATGTGGGTGATATCGGCTTCAGAGTGCGCCAGCTGTTCTGCAATCCGTCCCAGCACACCTTTGCCGTTGCTGACCGTGACGATAACGCCTGTTTCAAACAAGCGAGTCGGCTCTTCTGCCCAATCGACCGTGATAAAGCGCTCACTGTCTTTATGTTGCAGTTTTTTGACCACACTGCATTCCGCGCTGTGTACTACCAAGCCCTCGCCGCGCCCCAAGTAGCCGACGACGTGGTCGCCAGGAATTGGGCGACAGCAGCGTGCATATTGCACTGAAGCGTTTTCGCTACCGTCTAACGTAACGCCACCTTGCGAGAGGGTCTCGTGTGAGCCGTAGCGTTCGCGGGTTAGCAGCAGAGCGTCCGGTTTGTGTCCGTCCTCGGCCATCAGCACCATCACACGCTTGGCGACGATGCTGGCAATGCGCTTGCCCAGGCCAATCTCGGTCATCAGCTCGCTGCGCGAATGGCTGCCGGTAAAGTGCAGCAATTTTTCCCACAGCAGGTGCTCTTCGTTGTCAGACAGTGGCATCGATTCCAAACCCTCGGCACGTAAGGCTTGTGCCAACAGCTTTTCGCCCAAACTTTCTGATTCAGTTTGTGCCAACGTTTTTAGGTGATTGCGAATTTTTGAGCGTGCCCGACCCGTGCGGACAAAGCTCAGCCACGCCGGGTTGGGCGAGGAGCTGGGCGTGGTAATAATCTCGACTACGTCGCCGTTTTTCAATTCGGTACGCAGCGGCACTTGTTCGTTGTTGATTTTGGCAGCAGAGGTGCGGTTGCCGATGTTGCTGTGGATAGCGTAGGCAAAGTCGATTACGGTAGCGCCGCGCGGCAGTGACAAAATTTGACTTTTTGGCGTGAACACATAGACCGCGTCTGGAAACAGATCAACTTTGACATGATCCCAAAATTCGGCAGCGTCGCGGGTTTCATTTTGGATGTCCAGCAGCGATTGCAGCCACTGCGTGCCCAATCGACTAGAGGGATTACCTTCGGCATCGGCATCCGATTTGTATAACCAATGCGCGGCAACGCCGGCTTCGGCGATGACATGCATTTCCTCGGTGCGCATTTGAAATTCGATATTGATACCGGATGGCCCGACCAGCGTAGTGTGTAGCGACTGATAACCGTTAATTTTCGGCAGCGCAATGTAGTCTTTAAACTTTCCTGGTACCGGCTTGTACAGTTGATGCAGCATACCTAGCGCGGTGTAGCAGTCGGTGATGCTGGGTACGATGACGCGAAAGCCATGCAAGTCAGTCACTTGCGCAAAACTTTGGTGCTTATGCACCATTTTTTGGTAAATGGCGTACAGCGTCTTTTCACGGCCAGCCAAACGCGCCGTCATCCCTAAACGGCTGAACACCGCCTCTACGTCTGATTGCACTTTTTGCACCAAGTCGCGGCGTCGATTGCGCGATTTTTCGATGGCTTTGCTCAGCGTGATGTAACGCCAAGAATGTAAGTGCCTAAACGACAGGTCTTGCAACTCGCGGTAGGTTTGGTTCAGTCCGAGGCGATGCGCAATCGGTGCGTAAATCTCTAGGGTTTCGGAGGAAATGCGCCCCCATTTACTGCGTGGCATGTCTGACAGCGTGCGCATATTGTGCGTACGGTCGGCCAGCTTGATCAAAATGACGCGCACATCGCGCGCCATCGCCAGCAGCATTTTGCGAAACGATTCGGCTTGGTTTTCTTCGCGGGTGTCGAAGTGCAGTTTCTCTAATTTGGTCAGTCCATCCACCAGCTCAGCCACCGGCTCACCAAAGCGTTCGGTTAAATCTGCCTTGGTGATGCCGCAGTCTTCCATTGCGTCGTGCAGCAGGGCAGCGACTAGCGCTTCGGCATCTAGCTTCCAATTGACGCATTGCGCAGCCACCGCAATCGGGTGGGTGATGTACAAGTCGCCGCTGCTGCGCAATTGGCCGGTATGTGCTTTATCTGCATAACGATAGGCTTGGCATACCATTTCAATACTAGCGGTATCAAGGTAATCAAGTCTTTCAGTGAGCGCAACAAAACTGGCTTCAGCCGCCGCAGCTTTACTGAGCGGCGCTACAGCGCCGCTGGAGGGAGGAATTTCGTTGGAGAGGGACATATTCAACACCACATTCATGCCTTAAATGTAGCGCGCCTGTGCGTAACGAGTGTAGATATGAAAAAAGCACCGCTCGCGGTGCTTTTTTCATGGGTGTGCAGGAGAGTAATTAACCTGGCACTTTTTTCAGCATCTCGATGCCTACCTTGCCTGCAGCAATTTCACGTAAAGCGGTCACCGCAGGTTTGTTACGGCTCTGGATACGGGGTGCGTGGCCTTGGCTGAGCATGCGCGCACGGTAGGTAGCCGCCAGTACCAGTTGAAAGCGGTTGGGGATCTGCTCAAGGCAGTCTTCTACAGTAATGCGGGCCATGATTTACTCCGGGGGACTTCAGGGGATATTGAGCGACTCGAACGTTGCGGCGCGTGCGCGGCGCTGGGCTGCGTATTTGAGCCGCTGGGCGTGGGCGATGGCTTTGAGGTCGAAAAGCGCGCGCTCAAACAACTCATTGATTATAACGAAATCGAAGTTTGCGGCCTGTGCCATCTCGGTGGCGGCATTTTTCAGGCGCAGCTCGATGATTTCAGCAGAATCTTCGCCCCGGCGCTCTAGGCGCGAGCGCAGCTCTTCCCAGCTGGGCGGCAAGATGAAGATCAGCACCGCGTTGGCAAAGGTCTTTTTAATTTGCAGCGCGCCTTGAAAGTCGATCTCCAAAATCACGTCAGCGCCTTGGGCAATGCGCTCTTCGATGGCTTTTTTCGAGGTGCCATAGCGCTGACCGTGCACGTGCGCCCATTCGACAAAAGCGTTGGAGGCCACCATGGCATCGAACTCGCTTTGCGAGGCAAAAAAGTAGTCGCGCCCGTGCTTTTCTTGCCCACGCGGCGCGCGGGTGGTGTGCGAAACCGACAAGAAAATGTGCGAATCAAGCTCCAGTAAGGCTTTAACCAAGCTGGATTTTCCCGCCCCGCTGGGTGCGGCGACGACAAAGAGGTTTCCGGGGTAGTCCGTGGTGGGTGTGTCTGATGCGTTGGGCATGCTGCTAAGTGCTGGTTGTCTTGGGCGCTATAAAAATAAAAGCGTTATTCGATATTTTGCACTTGCTCACGCATTTGCTCTATCAGCACCTTCATGTCCACGCTGATGCGCGTCATCTCTAAAGCGGCTGATTTGGAGCCCAAGGTGTTGGCCTCGCGGTGCAGTTCTTGGATCAAAAAGTCAAGGCGCTTGCCGATTTCGCCGCCTTGCTCCAGCAGGCGCTCGATTTCGTCCAAGTGCGATTGCAGCCGCGTCACTTCTTCAGCCACATCGATGCGGATGGCAAAGGCGGTGGCCTCGGACAAAGCGCGGTCTTGCGCCGCCTCGGGGGTGGCGCTGCCTTCGGCCAAGTCCATCGCTTCTTTCCAGCGCTCCATAAAACGCAGGCGTTGTTGCTCGACCAGCTGCGGCACCAGCGGCACGGCTTGCTGCGTTAGCGTGCGCAGTTGGTTGAGGTGACTGTGCAGCATGTTGGCCAAGCGCTCGCCCTCTTGCTTGCGCGCGGCCAGCAGGGCTTTGAGGGCTTTTTCAGCCAGTGCTGGAACGGTTTTGCTCCAGTCTTCTTGGCCGCTATGGCTGTTAGCGCTCAGGCGCAATACCTCGGCCACCGACAGTGGCGCGGCGTCTGGCAACCACGCTTGCACGCTGTCTTGCACGCCATTCAAGCGCTGTAAAAATCGCGTTGACAGCTCGGGCAGTGCGCCGGCGCCGGCGTTTTCAATGGCGGCGCGCACCTCGACTTTGCCGCGCTTGATTTTCTTGGTCAGCAGCGTGCGCAGCAGCGGCTCCATGGCGCGCAGCTCGTCGGGCAGGCGAAAAGAGATGTCTAAAAACCGGCTGTTGACCGAGCGAATTTCCAGCCCCAACTGGCGCGCAGGAGGAGTCCGCACATCGGCATCGCTGCCTTGGGTGGATGCGTCCTGCTGGGCGCTGGCGTATCCGGTCATGCTGTAAACTGCCATTGAATTTATGTGTTTGCTAGTAATCCGGTGATTATCCGGTTTCTGCCGTACCCACTAAATTCTCTGCGCAAAATATGTCAAAAACCAAGCCGGCGTCGCTGCCGCCCGATACGGTCATAGGTGGCTATCGTGTGATACGCCGGGTCTCTTCAGGAGGCTTTGGTGTCGTCTATCTGGCGCTGGACGGCGAAGGCCAGCAAGTGGCCATCAAAGAGTACCTGCCCTCCTCGCTGGCCACGCGCTCCGTTGGCGAGTTACTGCCCAAAGTGCCGCCAGAAAAACTCTCTCTCTACCGCCTTGGCCTGAAAAGCTTTTTTGAAGAAGGCCGCGCGCTGGCGCAAATTTCGCACGCCTCGGTGGTCAGCGTGCTAAATTTTTTTCGCGAGAACGAAACCGTTTACATGGTGATGAATTACTTGGAGGGCGCGACCCTGCAAGACTTCATCATCACCGCGCGCGACCAAAAAACCGAGAAGGTGTTTCGCGAATCCACCATCCGCTCGCTGTTTGACGAGGTGCTGCGCGGGATGCGCATCGTGCACCAGCACAAGATGCTGCACCTAGACATCAAGCCGGCCAACATCTTCATCACCGACGACAACAAAGCGGTGCTGATTGACTTTGGCGCGGCGCGCGAAGTGCTGTCCAAAGAAGGCAACTTTATCCGCCCGATGTACACGCCCGGCTTTGCCGCGCCCGAGATGTACCGGCGCGACTCGTCGATGGGGCCGTGGACCGATATTTATGCCATTGGCGCTTGCATGTACGCCTGTATGCAGGGCTTTCCACCCAACGAAGCGCCGCAGCGCCACGACAAAGACCGGCTTGCGCTGGCGCTGACCAAGCTGCGCGGCGTGTACTCGGACAACCTGATCGAAGTGGTCGAGTGGTGCATGGCGATGGACCCGCTGTCGCGCCCGCAGTCGGTGTTTGCGCTGCAAAAAGAACTCTCGCGTGAAGGCGAGCGCCGCTACACCAAGCTCACGGTGGCTGAAAAAATGCGTTTGCAGCTGGACACCTTGGTGGCTGACACCAAAAAGAGCGTGCAAAAAGTCGGTGATGTCGCCGGCCTGACAGGCAAACCCAAATGAAATTTTCCGTCTTTCAAATCAGCCGCCGCGGTGGCCGCCAAACCAACGAAGACCGCATGGGTTACTGCTACACCCGTGAGGCCGGCTTGTTTGTGCTGGCCGACGGCATGGGCGGCCACCCCGAGGGTGAAGTGGCGGCGCAAATCGCGCTGCAAACCATCGCTGCTCTCTTTCAGCGCCAAGCCAAACCGGCTTTGGCGGATGTGCAGGAGTTTTTGTCCTCGGCGCTGCTGGCGGCGCACCACCAAATTTTGCGCTATGCCAGCGACAAAGGCGCGCTCGACTCGCCGCGCACCACGCTGGTGGCCGCCGTGCTGCAAGGCGGCTGCGCCACGTGGGCGCACTGCGGCGATTCGCGCCTGTACATGGTGCGCGCCGGCGAGCTGCTGACGCGCACGCGCGACCACTCCTACATGGAGCTGCCCCACATTCCGGCCAGCTTGGCGCACATCAACCGCAACGTGCTGTTTACCTGCCTTGGCTCGCCGACCAAGCCGATTTACGACCTGGCCGGCCCGGTGCCGCTGGAGCAAGGCGACCGCATTTTGCTGTGCTCGGACGGCCTGTGGGGCGCGCTGAGTGACGAAGCCATCACCCGCGACTTGGCGCGTTGGCCGGTGTCGCAAGCGGTGCCCGAGTTGGTTGAAAGCGCCCTGCGCACAGCCGGCGAGGGCAGTGACAACGTCACCGTGATTGCGCTGGAGTGGGAAACGCCCGACCTGTTTGAGTCCACCCAAGGCATCTCGATCGACAGCATTGGCGGCGATGTGTTTGCCTCGACCATCCAAGCGGCTGCGCTCGGTGAGTTTGACGATGCCGATGACTTGGACGACGCGGCCATCGAGCGCTCGATTGCCGAAATCAACGAGGCCATTCGCCGCTCTGCCGCCCGCAAAATTTAAAAGCGCGGTTTTTACTCATAAAATAATAGCTACTAGCGCACGTATCTAAAGGGCTGGAGGCCATTTTGACTATGAAAATCGTATTGGCATCAAACAACCGTGGCAAATTGGCCGAATTGCAGACCATGTTTGCCCCGCTGGGCGTGGAACTCATCCGCCAAGCCGACCTTGGCGTGGGCGAGGCCGAAGAGCCGCACCGCACCTTTGTTGAAAACGCGCTGGCCAAAGCGCGCTTTGCCTCGGCCCACACCGGCTTGGCGGCGATTGCCGACGATGCCGGCCTGTGCGTCGATGCCTTTGGCGGCTTGCCGGGCGTGGACACCGCCTATTACTGCACGCAGTTTGGCTACGACAAAAGCGACGACAACAACGTCATCGCCTTGCTGGAGCAAATGCAGCACCACGACAACCGCCGCGCCGCGCTGGTCAGTACGCTGGTGGCGGTGCGCAGCCCGCAAGACCCCGAGCCGCTGATAGCCGTTGGCCGCGTCGTCGGCGAAATCACCCGTGAACGGCGCGGCAGCAACGGCTTTGGTTTTGACCCGGTGATGTTTCTGCCGCAGCTGGGCAAAACCTTTGCCGAGTTGCCCACTGAAGTCAAAAACGCCTACAGCCACCGTGGCAGCTCATCGCAGCAAATGCTGGCGCTGCTGCACGAGCGCTGGCTGCAGGGCGAATCAAAAAAGTGAGCTGCTAGCGCTTGCCAAACCGTCATTTAAGCTAATTTAAGTGCTGAAACCGTTTAAATACCAGCGTTAGCAGCTACAGTTTTTATATCTTGATGCCTATTCCTATTCCTATTACTCCGGCGGTGCCCTCTGGCACTGCGGTGCGCGACGTTCAGCACTACATGCGCCCCGGCCTGCTGCAACTGAGCAGCTTGCCGCCGCTGTCGCTCTACGTGCACCTGCCGTGGTGCCTGAAAAAATGCCCGTACTGCGATTTCAACTCGCACGAGTGGCAAGGCGGCGGCGGCAGCGCCATGCCTGAGCAGCGCTACCTCGACGCGCTGATGGCCGATTTGGAAGCCGCCTTGCCGCTGGTTTGGGGTCGCCAAGTCCACAGCATTTTTATCGGCGGCGGCACACCCAGCCTGTTCTCGCCGCAAGCGATTGACCGGCTGCTGGGCGACATTCGCGCGCGCTTGCCGCTGGCGGCGGGCTGCGAAATCACGCTCGAAGCCAACCCCGGCACCTTTGAAAAAGACCGCTTTCGCGCCTTTCGCGCCGCCGGCGTGACGCGCTTGTCGATTGGCGTGCAAAGCTTCAACGACCGCCACCTGCAAGCGCTGGGGCGCGTGCACGACCGGGCGCAGGCGCTGGCCGCCGTCGAAGAAGCGGCGCAAGCCTTTGACACCTTCAACCTTGATGTGATGTACGCGTTGCCCGGCCAAACGATGGCCGAGTTGGACGAGGATTTGCGCACCGCGCTGGCTTTGCAGCCGCCGCACATCTCGATTTACCACCTGACGATTGAGCCAAACACCTATTTCGCTAAATTTCCGCCGGTGATTCCGCAGGACGACGACGCTTACGCCATGCTCGACCGCATCACCGAGCTGACCGGGCAAGCGGGCATGGCGCGCTACGAAATATCGGCCTACGCCCAGCCCAACCACGCTTGCTGGCACAACACCAATTACTGGCAGTTTGGCGACTATTTGGGCATTGGCGCGGGTGCGCACAGCAAGCTCAGTTTTGCGCACCGCGTGGTGCGCCAGACGCGTTTGCGCGACCCGGCGCGCTACATGGACAACGCCTTGGCCGGCCACGCGCTGTCGCAAGATGCCGACGTGCGCCGCGCCGATTTGCCGTTTGAATACATGCTCAACGCGCTGCGGCTGCGCAGCGGTTTTGCGCTGCAAGACTTTACCGAGCGCACCGGTCTGGCCATCACCTCGATTGCCAAAGCGCTGGACGAGGCCGAGCGCAAAGGCCTGATTGAGCGCGACATCGCCCACGTGCGCCCGACCGAGCGCGGCTTTGACTTTTTGAGCGATTTGCAGGCGCTGTTTTTATAGCCAAAATGGCCTCTAGCCCAATAAATACGGGCGGTTGCAGCTATTGTTTTTGTGGCTTATCAGTTGCAATGCGCGGCAATAATTTTGCCTTGCGCGTCTAAGCGCAAATTGAGCCGTTCGCGGTTGAACTCGCGCGTTATCGGTTGGTTGGGGTGCAGCACCCGGGCAATGGCGGCGCCGCTGGCGATGCGGGCTTTTTCAATCACGCCGGCAGTGGCGGGCTGGCCGACGAAGGCTTGCGCGGGCGCTGCCTCGCACACGCCGCCGCGCGGGCCGGGGGTTTGCCACTGGGGTTGTGTGGCCTCAGTGCGCTGGCTGGTAGAAGAGCCGATAGGCGCAGCGCAACCGGCCAAGAGAGCCACAGCGCCAGCGCCGAGTACAGCGGCCAAAACGGTACGGGTATGCATCATCATCATCATCATTTTTTCTCCAAAAATTAGCGTGCGCTTTAAATCGCCAGCGGATCGACATCGACCAGCCAGCGCACCACGCTTTTGTGCTCGGGCTGGCTGCGCGTGGCGTGCAGCAGTGGCTGCCAGTCGGTCAAAAAGCGCTGCAATGCCGGGCGCGAGGGCGATTCGAGCAGCATTTGCGCCCGCTCGACATTGGCGACGCGCTGGATGGTCAGGGGCACCGGCGGGTACAGCGTGACGTGTTCCAGCCCGGCCACAGCATGGGCGCGGGCAGCGTCGCTGGCGGCTTGCAAAAAGCCTTGCGCCACCTCTTGCGTGCGCGCATCGGCGCGCACCAGCGCTTGGAAAGCGAACGGCGGCATGGCGGCATCACGGCGCTCTTGCAGCTGCTGCGCGGCAAAGGCTGGGTAGTCGTGCTGGCGCAGCGCGGCGAAGAGGGCGTGCTCGGGGTGGAAGGTTTGCAGCCACATCTCGCTGCGGCTGCCTTGCGCGGCAACATATTGCGCGTCGCGCCCGGCGCGGCCACTGGCTTGCAGCAGCAGCGCAAACAAGCGCTCGGGCGCGCGAAAGTCGCTGGAAAACAGCGCCCCGTCCGGCTGCACCGCCGCCACCAGCGTGATGCGGCGAAAGTCATGCCCTTTGGCGACCATTTGCGTGCCAATCAGCACATCAATCTCGCCGGAATGCACTTGCGCCAACTGGGTTTGCAGCGCGCCTTTTAGTTTGGTGGTGTCCGCGTCGATGCGCGCGACTTTGACCGGCTGGCCGTCGGGGCGCAGCACGCCGGCCAGCAGGGCCGAGAGCTGCTCCTCCAACTGCTCAGTGCCGTGGCCAATGGCGGCGATGTCGGGGCTGCCGCAGCTGGGACAGGCGCGCGGCACGCGGGTGGTGTAGCCGCAGTGGTGGCAGCGCAGCGTGCGGTCGCTGCGGTGGAACACTTGGTGCGCGCTGCAGTGCGGGCAGTCGCTTTTCCAGTCGCAATCGGCGCAGTGCAGCACTGGCGCATAGCCCCGGCGGTTGAGCAAAATCAGGCACTGCTCGCCGCGCTCGACCCGCTCTTGCAGCGCGGCCAGCAGTGGCGCGGAAAACACCGTGCGCCGCTGCTGGCGCTTCATGTTGACCACGCGCAGCACCGGCAGAGTGCCGGCGTTGTCGCCCGACGCATCACCGGTGCCAATGCGGCTGGGCATTTCTAGGCGCAGGTAGCGCCCGCCGGGGTCGTCCTCGGTGGCCGGGCGGCTGGCGTGCCAGCTCTCCAGCGACGGCGTGGCCGAGCCGAGGATGACTTTGGCGTGCTGCTCGCGCCCGCGCCAAATTGCCAAATCGCGCGCCGAGTAGCGCGCGCCCTCTTGCTGCTTGTAGCTGGCATCGTGCTCCTCATCGACGACGATCAGCTTCAGCCCCGGCATCGACGCAAACACCGCCATGCGCGTGCCCAGCACGATGCGCGCGCTGCCGCTGTGCGCCGCCAGCCAGCCTTTGAGGCGTTGCGCTGGAGTCATGCCGCTGTGCAGCGCGACCACGTTGTCGGCGCCAAAGCGCTGCGTGAAGCGCTCTTGCAGCTGCGGTGTCAGGTTGATTTCCGGCACCATCACCAGCGCTTGCGGGGCGATGCCGTTGATCGGCTCGGTCTCCAGCGCGGCTTGCACGCAGCGCATATACACCTCGGTTTTGCCGCTGCCGGTGCTGCCAAACAGCAAAAACGGGCCGGGATTTACATCAATTTGGGCTGTAGCCCTTTGCTGCTCTGCGGTAAGAGCTATCAAAGGTGTAGCGTCGGCGCTGGTTTTGGCTGCGCTGGGGCGGCGCAGGCGGCGTGCCAGTTGCGTGGCATTCAAGTCGCGCAACTGCGGCGGCAGGGCGGTCATGGCAATTTCGCCCAAGCTGCGCTGGTAATAGCGCGCGGCAAAGGCGACCAAGCGGCGCCAGTGGCCGTCCAGCGGCGCAATGCCGTCGAGCACGCCAGTGACAGCGCGCGCCGCTTTGCCCGCTGGCAGCGCCGGCGCGTCGCCATCCCAGACTACGCCCAGCACATCGCGTGCGCCCAGCGGCACGCGCACCAGCGCGCCCGGTGCCAGCGCGCGCTCGCAGCTGTAGCTCAGCAGCGCGCCGAGGTTGCTGTGGACGGGCGTGTCCAGCGCCACCGACAGCAAAATGCTGGAGGCGGCGCAGTCAGCCGTTGGCTCGGCAGACGGGTGGGGTGGTGGTGTGGACAAAGTCAGCATTTAGCCGGTGTGTAACGAAAAGGGACAAAAAGGCGCATTCAGCCGCGTTTCTGTGGATAACTTTGTTGACATCTTGCGCCGCAGCGCCTGTGCTGCGGCGGCTGCGCAGCGATTTTAGGGTACTAGGGTTTATCCGAATAAGCTAAAAATTCTTTATGAATCAATAGCTTTTTGCCTTGTGTGGCGAACGTTGCAACAACGGTCGCGGCGAGCGGCAGGGTGCTGCCGCTTTGCTTTTTATGTGCATAAGTCGCACTGGATAACACTGCCAAAGCCTTTTTGGGCCTTGATTTGTGGTATTGCAGAGGCGGAAATGACCGTTTTATGCCCAAAAACAGTGCAAGTGCTTGATTTTCTTGGGTTTTTAACAACTACCCAGAATTTCTGTGGATAAACCTGTGGATAACTCGCTTTTTGGTCTGCCAAAGCTTGTATCCATGCGGGTTGCAACACTTTGCCTAGCAAACAAGCAACCGCCGCTATCTATATAAATCAATGGCTTAGCGGTGACGCATGGCGCGCGATTGGTTGTGTACCGCTTCGACCAGCGCGGTGACGTGCTCGGGCGGCGTGAACTGGCTGATGCCATGCCCCAAGTTGAAGATGTGCGTCGGCCCGGTGGTGTTCGGGTCGGTGTGCGGCTGGCCAAAACTGTCCAGCACGCGGGCAACTTGCTCTTCGATTTGCGCTGGCGGGGCAAACAGCACGTTGGGGTCGATGTTGCCTTGCAGCGCTTTGCCCATACCACCGACTTCACCGACTTCGCCGCCGACCAGTGCGCGCGCACGGCCTAAGTTGGCCGTCCAGTCGAGGCCCAGCACTTCGCAGTCCAGCGGCTTCATATCTTCCAGCCACAGCGCGCCGCCTTTGGTGAACACCAAGCGCGGCACGTCGCTGCCGTCAGCGCCGGTGCGTTTGAGTTGCGCCAGCACCCGTTTGGTGTACGCCAAGCTGAATTCTTGGAACGCGCCATCGGCCAGCACGCCGCCCCAGCTGTCAAAAACCATCACCGCTTGCGCGCCGGCGTCGATTTGGGCGTTCAGGTACTGCGCCACGCTGTCGGCGTTGATGGCCAAGATGCGGTGCATCAGGTCGGGGCGCGCGTACATCAGCGTTTTGACATGGCGGTAGTCCTGCGAGCCACGGCCTTCGACCATGTAGCAAGCCAGCGTCCACGGGCTGCCGGAGAAACCAATCAAAGGCACCCGGCCATTGAGCGCACGGCGGATGCTGGTGACGGCGTCAAACACATAGCGCAGCTTGTTCATGTCCGGCACCGCCAGCGTGGCAACGTCGGCTTCGGTGCGAATGGTTTGGGCAAAGCGCGGGCCTTCGCCCTCGGCAAACGTCAGCCCCAGCCCCATCGCGTCGGGCACCGTGAGGATGTCGCTGAACAGGATGGAGGCGTCCAGCGCAAAGCGCTCTAGCGGCTGTAGCGTGACTTCGGTGGCGTAGTCCACATTGGTCGCCAAGCCCATAAAGCTGCCGGCTTTAGCGCGCGTTTGCTTGTATTCGGGCAGGTAGCGGCCGGCTTGGCGCATCAGCCACAGGGGCGTGTAGTCTGTGGCTTGGCGGCGGCAAGCGCGCAGAAAGGTGTCGTTGGTGAGGGGGGCAAAAGAAGTGCTCATGGCGATGATTGTCTCAGAGCGATGCGGCTGCTAAGGCCAGCGCGCTGGCAAGGATTTTTTGCCGCCGATGCCGGCTATATCAAACTGCGCTGCTGGGGTTGCTCAGACAGCTACCACCCGTGCCTTGATAATGGGAAGTTTCCAAAGGTTGGCGCACCGACCTTCGCCCGCCCCACACTAAAACCCCTTGCGATGCGGCCAAGCCGCTGTTCTGGAGCACAACTGAAAATGGCCGATTCTTTTTCCTATGAACAACTGATTGCCTCTGGTGAGGGCAAATTGTTCGGCCCCGACAGCGGCCGCCTGCCGCTGCCACCGATGCTGATGTTTGACCGCATTACCCACATCGACGCCGACGGCGGTGCCCACGGCTTGGGCAAAATCCGCGCTGAACTCGACGTTAAGCCGGATTTGTGGTTTTTTGCCTGCCACTTTCAGAGCGACCCGGTGATGCCCGGTTGCTTGGGACTGGACGCCATGTGGCAGCTGATTGGCTTTTATTTGACATGGCTGCAACTGCCCGGCAAAGGCCGTGCCTTGGGCGCGGGCGAAGTCAAGTTCACCGGCGAAGTCGGCCCCGATGTGAAGCAAGTGGTGTACGAAATCGACATCAAGCGCGTCATCAAGCGCAAGCTGGTGATGGCGATTGGCGATGCCCGCTTGTTGGCCGACGGCAAAGAAATCTACGTGGCCAACGACCTGCGCGTCGGCCTGTTCAAGACAGAAGAAAAGGCAGAGGCACCGGCCTCAGGAGTTGCAGCGTGAGTACGAATATGAGCACCAGCAAAAATTTGAAACGCGTCGTTATCACTGGCACCGGCATCGTCTCGTGCATTGGCAACGACAACGCCAGCGTCACTAAATCGCTGCGCGAAGGCATTTCTGGCATTAGCGCGATGCCGGAGTTTGCCGAGCTGGGGATGCGCAGCCGCGTCGCTGGCGTGCCAAAAATCAATTTGGAAGAGCGCATCGACCGCAAGCAATTGCGCTTCATGGGTGACGCGGCCGCTTACGCCCATGTCGCGCTGGCCGATGCGATTGCCTCGGCCGGTTTGACGCCGGAGCAGGTGTCGCACCCGCGCACCGGCCTGATCATGGGTTCGGGCGGCGGCTCGCCGGCCAACCAAATTGAGGCCGCTGACATCCTGCGCGCCAAGGGCATCCGCCGCGTGGGGCCGTACCAAGTGACGCGCTGCATGAGCTCGACCGTGTCGGCCTGTTTGTCCACCAACTTCGCCATCAAGGGCATCAACTACTCCATCACCTCGGCCTGCAGCACCTCGGCGCACTGCATTGGTGCGGCCGCCCAGCAAATCGCTTGGGGGATGCAGGACGTGATGTTTGCCGGCGGCGGCGAAGAAGTCACGTGGGGTATGGGCTTGCTGTTTGACGCGATGGGCGCGATGTCCAGCGCCTACAACGAGACCCCCGAAAAAGCTTCGCGCGCCTACGACGCTAACCGCGACGGCTTTGTGCTGTCGGGTGGCGGCGGCGCGGTGGTGCTGGAGAGCTTGGAGCACGCCCTCGCGCGCGGTGCCAACATCTTGGGCGAAGTGATTGGCTTTGGCGCCACGTCCGATGGCGCGGACATGGTCGCCCCGTCGGGTGACGGCGCGATTGCCTGCATGCGCCAAGCGATTGAAGGCCTCGACGCGCCCATCGACTACATCAACACCCACGGCACCTCGACGCCCGTCGGCGACGTGCCCGAGCTGCGCGCCATCCGCGAAGTGTTTGGCGATGCAGTTCCACCGTTCTCGTCCACCAAGTCGCTGACCGGCCACTCGCTGGGCGCGACCGGCGTGCAAGAGGCCATTTATTGCCTGTTGATGCTGCAGCAGGGCTTTATTGCCGGCTCGGTCAACGTCGAAACGCTAGAACCTGCCGCCGAAGGTATGCCGCTGGTGCGCGAAACGGTTGATGCACCGATTCGCACTGCGCTGTCCAACAGCTTTGGCTTTGGTGGCACCAACGCCAGCTTGGTGCTGCGCCGCTGGGAAGGTGCTTAAACCGCGCTAAAGCGGCGCTGAAACGGCGCTGAAATGGCGCTGAAATGGCGCTGAAATGGCGCGCTGCTGTTTAAGCCAATAAGCCAAGCCCTGACCGGAACGTCAGGGCTTTTTTCATGGCCGATGTTTGGCCACGTCCGGCCATGCTGCGCCGCCCTGAACCTTCGGCGCGCATTTGCGCTCCAATCGCAGCTTGATTGCTGCAAGGAACGCTTGATGAATTCTTCTTTTTTACGCTTAGGTTGGCGCACGCTGTGGCGCGATGTGCGCGCCGGCGAATTGCGCCTGTTGCTGGTTGCCGTCACGCTGGCCGTTGCGGCGCTGACCTCGGTCGGGTTTTTTGCCGACCGGCTGCAAAGCGGCCTAGAGCGCGACGCGCTGCAGCTGCTGGGCGGCGATGTGGTGCTGGTGAGCGACGCGCCCACGCCCGCAGCGTTTGCGCAGCAAGCGCAGGCGCTGGGCTTGCAGACGGCGACCAGCATGGGCTTTCCGACGATGGCGCGCGCGCCTGAGGCGCAAGGCGGCGGCGTCAAGCTGGTGGCGCTCAAAAGCGTGCAGCCCGGCTACCCGCTGCGCGGCAATATGCAAGTGGCCGATGCCCCCGGCGCAGCGCCCTACGCCACGCGCGAGATTCCGGCGCAAGGCGAAGTCTGGGTCGATGCGCAGTTGCTGGAAGCGCTGGGCCTGTCGATGGGCGACTTTTTGCTGCTGGGCGACGCGCAGTTGCGCATTGGCCGACTGATTGCGCTCGAACCCGACCGGGGCGGCGGCTTTACCGGCTTTGCGCCGCGCGCCATGCTCAATGCTGCCGATATGGCGGCGACTGGGCTGGTGCAGCCGGCCAGCCGC
Source organism: Giesbergeria sp. (assembly GCA_041798325.1). Lineage (GTDB taxonomy): Bacteria > Pseudomonadota > Gammaproteobacteria > Burkholderiales > Burkholderiaceae_C > Simplicispira. The sequence continues at coordinate 15,807 of JBHCAP010000050.1, read as the reverse complement.
ATCTCCTACCGCTTTGCGGTGGCGGGCGCGCCGTCTGCGGTGCAACAGTTCAGCCGCTGGGCGGCAGTGCAAGTGGACGAACCCGGTGTGCGCGGCGTGCGGCTCGAATCCCTCGACAGTGGCCGCCCCGAGATGAAGCAAACGCTGGAGCGGGCGCAAAAATTTCTCAATTTGGTGGCTTTGCTGGCCGCGCTGCTGTCGGCGGTGGCGGTGGTGCTGGCAGCGCGGGGCTTTGCCGCCAGCCACTTGGACGCATCTGCCCTGCTGCGGGTGCTGGGGCAAAGCCAGCGCACGATTGCGCTCAGCTACACCTTTGAATTTGTGCTGGTCGGCCTGTTTGCCAGCGCGCTGGGCGTGGCGCTGGGTTTTGCGGTGCATTACGTGTTTGTGCTGCTGCTGGCGGGGCTGGTGTCGTCCGCCTTGCCGGCCGCCAGCTTTTGGCCGGCAGCGCTGGGCTTGGGTGTCGGATTGACCTTGCTGCTGGCGTTTGGCCTGCCACCGGTGCTGCAATTGGCGCAGGTGCCACCGCTGCGCGTGATGCGCCGCGATGTGGGTGCGCTGCGTCCCGCTTCATTGGCGGTGCTGGCGCTGGGGGTCAGCGGCTTTGCGGCGCTGCTATTGGTGGTCAGCAGTGACTTGAAGCTGGGTTTGATTGCCGTCGGCGGCTTTGCTGGCGCGGTGCTGCTGTTTGCGGCGCTGGCTTGGGTGGCGGTGCAGCTGCTGCGCCGCAGCGTGAAAGAGTCCAGCGCGCCGCGTTGGCTGGTGTTGGCAACGCGGCAAATTGCGGCGCGCCCGGCCTATGCCGTGGTGCAGGTCAGCAGCTTGGCAGTAGGTTTATTGGCGCTGGTGCTGCTGGTGCTGCTGCGCACCGACTTGCTGGCCAGCTGGCGCCAAGCCACGCCGGCCGATGCGCCCAACCGTTTTGTCATCAACGTCCAGCCCGACCAGTCCGACGCTTTTCAGCAGGCCTTGCGTGCGGCTGGGGTGACGCAGTACGACTGGTACCCGATGATTCGTGGCCGCTTGGTGGCGGTGAACGGCAAACCGGTCGGTGCGGCGGACTACAGCGACGACCGCGCCCAGCGCTTGGTCGAGCGCGAATTCAACCTCTCCAGCGCTGCCGAGGTGCCGTCGCACAACCCGGTCGTTGCCGGGCGCTGGACACCCAACGAAGCCGGTGCCATCAGCATGGAAGACGGCATTGCCACCACGCTGGGACTGAAGCTGGGCGACGAGCTGCGCTTTGACATCGGCGGTGTCAGCAAAGACGCGCGCATCACCAGTTTGCGCAAAGTGGACTGGGGCTCGATGCGCGCCAACTTTTTTGCCATGTACCCGGTGGAGCATTTGGACGGCGTGGCCATCACCTACTTGGCCGCCTTCCACGCGCCCGACACGGCGGGTTTTGACAATGCGCTGGTGCAGCAATTTCCCAACATCACCAGCGTCGATATGGCGGCGACGCTGGCGCAGGTGCAAAGCGTGCTCGGCCAAGTGGTCAAGGCGGTGGAGTTTTTGTTCGCCTTCACGCTGGCGGCGGGCTTGGTGGTGCTGTTTGCGGCGGTGACTGCCACGCGCGAAGAGCGCGCGCGCGAGTACGCCATCATGCGCGCGCTGGGTGCGCGCGCCAGCTTGCTGCGCCAAGTGCAGCGCGCCGAGCTGGCCGGCGTTGGACTGCTGGCCGGCTTTTTGGCCAGCGCGGTGGCGATGGTGGTGGGCTGGGCGCTGGCGCATTACGTGTTTGACTTCACGTGGACGGCCTCGCCGTGGGTGCCGCTGGTGGGCAGCGCAGCTGGCGCGGTGCTGGCGCTGCTGGCCGGCTGGTGGGGCTTGCGCGAAGTGCTGCAGCGCCCGGTGATGGACACGCTGCGCCGCGCCGCCGAATAAACTAAACCTTGTTTTAACTCTTAATTTAATAGCTGCTAGCGCCCGTATCTATTGGGCTAGAGCCACTTTTGACTATGAATTGTCCGATTAAACACAACGTACCGCTGGCAGCGCCAGCGCCCACCACCACCGCCGACGCCGACAGCGCTTTTGCTTTGATTGGCGGCGAGCCGGCGCTCGAAGCGCTGGTCGGGCGCTTTTACGACCTGATGGAGCTGGAGCCGCGTTACACCGAACTGCGCGCCAGCCACGGCACCACGCTGGACGAGGCGCGGCAAAAGCTGTTTTGGTTTTTGTGCGGCTGGATGGGCGGCCCCGACTACTACCAAGAGCGCTTTGGCCACCCGCGTTTGCGCGGGCGGCATTTGCCGTTTTCCATCGGCATCAAAGAGCGCGACCAGTGGGTCGCTTGCATGGACCAAGCCATGCTGGAAACCGAAGTGCCCGAGCCGCTGCGCTCGCGCCTGTCCGAGAGCTTTATGACCACCGCCGACTTCATGCGCAACCGCAACGGTTGAGCTTTGATTGAATTAAATTCAATCAAATTTAATAGCTACTAGCGCCCGTGTTTATTGGGCTAGAGGCACTTTTCATTGGTTTTTATGCTGGGTACAGCTTCGCGGCTGATGTCCCACACCTCCTCGCCAAAGCCGCGCAGCCACCACGTCAGCATGGCCGAATCGACCACGGTGGCGGTGATGGCGTAGTGCGCGGCGTGCTCCTCTACCTGCTGGTCTTCCGATAGGCGCGCTTCGGTCAGGTGCAGGCCGGCGGGCTTGGTGATGCAAAAACTCAGCTGGATGCGTTCGCCGTTGCCGTAGCCAAAGCGGCCATCGGCCTCGTAGCGCTCCAAGTCAAAATCTTCGGGATAGGTAAAGCTGCGCAGCTGCGCTTCGGCGCTGCCCATGCGGTGCAGGGCCAGGTTGCGCTCGTTGTCGTAGCCCTCAAAGCGGCAGACCAGATACAGGCTGGTGCCTTGCTGCACCAAGCCCAGCGGCATGACGCAGGCGGTGCGCCGCTGGTGTGCGGCGTTGCGGTAGTCCACCTGCAGCCAGCGGTTGTCTTGCAGCGCAGCCGTCACTTCTTCAAACACTTCGGGGGCGATTTTGGGCGGCAGCAGCGGCTGGCTGGTCGGCACCACGCGCACTTTGCGCAGCCACTGGCGGGCGCTGCGCGCGCTCGCATCATTGGACTCTCCAGCAGCGCCAGCGTCCAAATTGCGCCCGGCTTGCTCAAAGTACGGCTCCATCGATCTCATTAGCCGGGGCGGCAGCAGCGCCTGCAAATGCTGCTGCGCCAGTTGCAGCAGCAGCGACTCCTGCGCCGTCAGCCCCGGCAGCGACAGGGCGGCGGCTTGCTCCCGCCAGCGGTAGCCAAAGGGTTTGCTGCGCTCGTCGCGCTCCAGTCCAAACTCTGCGCTCAGGGTGTCCAAGTGGCGCTGGATGGTGCGGATATTGCGGTCGTAGCCGTGCGCGGCCAGCTGCTGGTGCAGCTCGGCGGCGGTAACGCGGCGCTGGCGGGGGATGCGCTTGAGGATTTCTATCAGCAGCCGGGCGGTGTCGATGCTGTCGGTGCGCTGGGTCATGGTGTGGGTTTTGCTCAGCAGCTGGCGAGTGGGTTTTTCACCAACACCACTCCGCCGGCTTCAATGCGAGCAAATACAGACCCGTTTTCTGGATCCCAGCCCGCAGGCATGGCTATTTTTAATCGCAACTCAAAATCAATTTTGCGTGCCTCTTCTCTTGTTATAGATGCCACACGGAGCAGCCGGCCAATCATTTTTGCTACATCGGCAATATTTTTTCCCTGCCAAAACATTTGAAATGCCAAGTCGCGTAAGTACGCGCATGGCACGAGGTGTTCTCTATGGCCTGAGCCATTTTGAGAGGTGCCTTCATAAATATGCCTATCGCTTACCAGCGTATCAAAAATGCGCGAATGTACCCGAGCGGCACGTGGTGCAACATGTTGTTGCTCTTCCCAAAAGTGGTGCAAAACGGTTGCGACACGTTGAAATGAGCGTTCGCGGAGCTGTTCGTCGTTAAATTGGATTGTGGTGTAGCTCATGGTTTTTAAAGCGTTGGGGTATTTTTCAATCAATTGCCCAGCCGTTGCTAATTAATTTATTAACATCGCTGAATAAAATGTGCTCTTCAGTTAATTTGTGAATTAACAATAGACGGTCTTGAATTAAATCATCCAGATGGATGAAGGCGTTTCCATTTTTTATGTGTTTGAAGTGTAGTTTTCCATCTAAGCCAATAAAAATATCTTGAATGGCCTCTCGCGTTTGCTGCTGAAGAGTTTCAGACCAAGTGTTGGTTGACATTTTGTTTTCCTTTGAATTACACAAACCCCATGCGCTGGCCGGAGTTCTCTTTCAGCGCGCATTCGGCTTGCAGCACTTTGAGCAGCGCCGGCGCGTCGGCCAGCGGGGCAAAGCGGTGCTGGCGCAGCGCCGCCGCAAAGTCGCCGGGCGTGAGTTGCGGCAGTTGCGTCAGCGCGGCGAGGGCGTGCTCTGGCAGCGCCCAGCCTTGCGCGGTGCAGTGCGTTTGCAGCAGCGCCAGCGCTTGCTCAGGGCGCAGCGGCTCAAAGCGCAGCTTCAGGTCAAAACGGCGCAGCGCGGCCGGGTCAAAGCCGTCCATCAGGTTGGTCGAGGCGATGAACAGGCCGTCAAATTGCTCCATCTGCGTCAGCATTTCGTTGACTTGGGTGACTTCCCAGCTGGCTTTGGCACCGCGCCGGTCGCGCAAAAAGCTATCGACCTCGTCGATCAGCAGCACCGCGTTGTCGCGTTGGGCGTTGTCAAAGGCTTCGGCGATGTTTTTTTCGGCCTGACCGACCCATTTGGACAGCAAATCGGACGCGCGTTTGACGATCAATGGGCGCTCCAACTGCTCGGCCAGCCACTGGGCAAAGGCGGTTTTGCCGGTGCCGGGCGCGCCATAAAAGCACAGGCGGGCGCTGGCGGCGTTGGCCAGCCCTTGCAACAGCTGGTGCGGGTCTTGGTCGGTGTTAATCAGCGCCGGGTCGTAGTGTTCGGATGGGCGGTGGTTGTGGAGTTGGCGCAGCGTGCCGTGGCCTTGGGCGCTCAGGGTTTGGTCAATGAGCCGCAGCAGCGCGGGTTCGTGCTGGGCGGCGGGCAAGGCGCTGGCGACGGTGCGCACCACGCGCGCGGCGCGTTCGACCACCGCCGGAGCCAGCACGTCGATGCTGGCCAATCTCTCCAGCGCCGGGGTGCCCAGCAGCGCTCCAGCGGCCTCGGCCAGCAGCGCGCGGCGCTGCGCACGCGGCGGCGATTTCAGCTCAAACACCATGTCAAAGCGGCGCGTAAAGGCCGCGTCCGGCGCGCCGCTGTTGGACAGCCACAGCGTCGGCACCGGGCTGGTTTCAAGCCGCTGGTTCATCCAGCCTTTGCGCTTGACCGCCGTGCTGGAGCCGCCAAAGTTGCCGTCGTTGAACACGTCTTCGGCCTCGTCAAACACCAGCAGCGCGCGCTGGCCTTTCAAAAACACTTGGGCGATTTGCCATGCGCGCAGTCGGCGCTCGCCTTTGATTGGGTCGCCATCGTTGTCTTCGCAGGCCACTTCGTACACCGGGCAGCGCGCTTGCACGCCCAGCAGCCGCGTTAACTGGGTTTTGCCAGTGCCGGGCGAGCCGTAGATGAAGGTGTTGACGCCGCTGCGCTGGGTTTGCAGCGTGTGCTGCAAATACGGCTGCAGCACTTGCAAATCAGCGCTGATGTGGGCGTAGTCGCTGGTGTGCAGCTGCGCCGCCGGTGCCAAGTTGAGCAGGCCGCGCAGCACCTCAATTGGCTCTAGCCGGTCGTGCACGATGCGGGCGGAAAACTCCACCGACAGCAAATCAAACTTGCTCGACATGTAGTGAGTGCCGTGCTCCATGCGCAGCAGGCCGCTTTGGTGCAGCGGGCTGTGGTGTGCCAAGGTGGTGCGCACCTGCGCCAGCGGCAAGTCCAGCAGGTGCTCCAGTATCGACATCGAGCGGTTGTCGTTGAGGCTGCCCAGCGCGTTGCAGCATTCTTCGAGCTGGTTGTCGTTGGCCAGCAGGATGCAAAACGCCAGCACCTGCACGGCGCTGCTGCCCAGCCCCAGCTTGTGCGTCAGCGCGCTGAGGTTGCTGGCCAGCGGCTCGGGCAGCTGGTGGCTGGCGGGGTCGGCCTCGGCGCTGCGCAGTTGGCGGCGGATTAGCGCAGCGGTCAGCTCGGGAGCGGGTGCGGTGTCGAAAGCGCTGTCTGCATCGCTTTCGTCGTCCTCTGCGTTGGGTGCTGGCTCCAACGCTACGCCCAAGTGCTGCGCCAGCGTGGCGTGGTCGCTGATGTCTTTGAGCAGCTTGGCACCGCCCCGGTTGAGCAAGCGCAAAATCCACAGCCGCGCTATCGGCGCACCGGCCTCGGGCGCAAAGCCGGTGGGCAGGCTGTCGCTGATGAGGTGGCGGCGGCGGCGCTGGTGGGCGGAAAGGGCCATAGAGAAATCTCCCATCGTTGCAATCTGTCGATGATGCACCCGGCCAGTGACAGGCTGTGTCGCTGGCGGCAGCGCGTAGCTTGGTTAATTTCGCTATTAAATAAAGAGCTACTAGCGCCCGTGTTTATTGGGCTAGAGGCCTAAAACACTCTAAATAATGGCCGGTTTGGCAGCTTTTTAGCCTAAGATTCGCCGCCACCCCGCCCACAAACACAAGGAAACACAACCCATGTCAATAACCGCTTGGATGCTGATAGGCCTGTTGGTCGCGCTGCTGCTGTGGGCGGTGGCGGTTTACAACCGGCTGGTGCAGCTGCGCAACCGCATCACCAACGCTTTTGGGCAGATTGACGTGCAACTCAAGCGCCGTTACGACTTGGTGCCGAATTTGGTCGAAGTGGCGCGTGGTTATTTGCAGCACGAGGCTTCGACCCTGCAAGCGGTGATTGCCGCACGCGGCCAAGCCCAAGGTGCCGCTGCCCAAGCGCGCGCCGCGCCGACCAGTGCCGCCGCCGTCGGCGCGCTGGCGCTGGCCGAGAACGCGCTGGGGGCGAGCCTCGGGCGGCTGATGGTGCTGGCCGAGGCTTATCCCGAACTCAAAGCCGATGCCGCGATGCAGTCGCTGTCCGAGGAGCTGACCAGCACCGAAAACCGCCTCGGTTTTGCGCGCCAAGCGTTCAACGACCAAGCGCTGGACTTCAACAACGCCGCGCTGCAGTTTCCGGCGCTCATCGTCGCCCGGCTGCTGGGCTTTACCGAAGCGCCGATGCTTGAAGCCACGCAGAGCGAGCAAGAGCGCGCCGCGCCCAAGGTGCAGTTTTAAGCCTGCGGCGCAAGCCTCCAAGCCATGAAGTTTTGGGACCACCAAATCAGCGCGCGCAGCCAAACGCGCCGGCTGCTGCTGGCGTTTGGCTTGGCGGTGTTGTTGCTGGTGGCCGGCGTACACGGCGCGCTGGTGTTGGCGTGGTGGCTGATGGCGGCGCTGCTGCCAGTGCATTTGGGGTTTCCGGCGGGGTTTTTGGCGACCAACATTGGCGTGTCGCTGCTGCTGGTGCTGGGCGGCTGGTGGCTGGAGACATCCAACCTGCGCGCCGGCGGCGTCAAGCTGGCCGAGCGCATCGGCGCGCGCGAAGCGCGGCCAACGATGTCGCACGCCGAGCAGCGCCTGTGCAACATCGTCGAAGAGCTGTGCATTGCCGCCCATATGCCGCGCCCGCAGGTGATGGTGCTGGCGCGCACCGACGCCATCAACGCCTTTGCCGCCGGCTGGGACGACGCGGACGCGGTGGTCGCCGTCACTGAGGGCGCGCTGCAATGGCTGACGCGCGAGGAGCTGCAAGGCATGGTGGCGCACGAGTTGAGTCATCTGCACGAGGGCGATACGCGCCTGAATATGCGGCTGGGCGGCATGGTGTTTGGGCTGGAGCTGGTTTACCACTTTGGCCAAGAAATGCGCGAGCGCCGTGGGCTGGCGTGGTGGTTTGGCTCGGCCATCATGCTGGCCGGTTTTGCCGGCTGGCTGACCGGGCGGTTGCTGAAAGCAGCGGTATCGCGCCAGCGCGAATTTCTGGCCGACGCGCGCGCCGTGCAGTGGACGCGCAGCCGCGACGGCTTGGGCGGGGTCTTGCGCAAAGTGATGGCGCAGCGGCGCAGCACGCCGCACAGCCACGCGCGCAGCCACCACGCCGGCCTGTCGCACCCGGCGCTGCAACACCTGCTGCTGGTCGATGTGCCCCAGCACAGTGCGTTGGAGCAGCGCCTTGACAGCCACCCGCCGCTGGAATCAAGGGTGCAGCGCATCTATGGCCGCGCCATGTCGCCGATTGCGCTCACGCCGCTGCCCGATACGCCCGAGCCGGCTTACGAGCGCGCTGCCACTACCGCCGCTGCGGTGCCGGGCGCGCCGACGTTGGCATCGCAGGCCGACCCATTTGCGCGCTTTCTGTGAAGGCTAGCGGCGCTCGTCTCTAGGGCGTTGCTGCCCCACCGGCTGCAGCAGCACCAGCAGCGCGCCGGCACCGCCGTCCATCGGGCGCGCTTGCACAAAGGCCAGTACCTCTTTTTTCTGCACCAACCAGCGCTGCACCCGGCCTTTGAGCACCGGCGTTTTTCCGGGCGAACCCAGCCCCTTGCCATGCACCACGCGCACGCAGCGCAGGCCAATTTTGTGGGCTTGGCGGATGAACTGGCCGAGCGCTTCGCGCGCCTCGTCGGTGCGCAGGCCGTGCAAATCAAGCTGGCGCTGGATGCTCCAGTGCCCTGAGCGCAGCCGGCGGGTGATTTCCACCCCAATGCCCGGCCGGCGAAAACTCAGCTGGTCGTCGGTGTCGAGCAGCGTGCTGACATCAAAGTCGTCGCTGATGGATTCGCGCAGCACGCGCTCTTCGTCCAGCCAGTGCTGCATGGGCAGCGGCGGTATCGGCTCGGGCACTGCCTCGATCAGGTTGCGGCTGCGCAGCGGGGTGATGGCACCGACGCTGCGGCTAAACAGCTGGCGCTCGGCTTGCAGCTTGGCGGCGGCTTCGCGCTGCGCTTTGGCCAGCGCCTCGGCGCGTTCTTGCTGCTGGCGCAAATGCTGGGCGACGCTGGAGAGGTCTTGCAAATCGTTCAGGCGCAGGCTGGCGCGGCGGGCAGCGGGCGCGCTGCGCCGGGGTTTGGCCGCAGCGGTGGGTGCGCTGGGCGCTGGCGCGGGGCGCTGGCCGAGTTGGCGGCGCGCTTGTTGGTGGGCGTAGCGCGCAGCTACAGCGGCGCGGCGTTGTTGGCGCGGCGTTGCCGCAGCGGGCGGCTCGGGCGCAACTTCTGTCGTGGGTGCGGCATTGGCGCGCAGCAAAGCCGCTGCCAGCGCGCCTGAGAGTGCGTCAGATGAGGGCTGTGGCCGCGTCATACCAACCCCTGTTCGGCCATCGACAGCGCTTGCCCCGGCGCGACGATGATGTGGTCGAGCACGCGCACATCGACCAAAGCCAGCGTGTTTTTGAGTGTCTGCGTCAGCGCCTCGTCGGCGCGGCTGGGTTGCACGCTGCCGCTGGGGTGGTTGTGCGCCAGCACCACGGCGCTGGCGTGGTGGTGCAGGGCGCGCAGCACCACTTCGCGCGGGTAAACGCTGGTTTGCGTCAGCGTGCCGCGAAACAGCTCTTCCAGCGCCAGTAGCTTGTGTTGGCTGTCCAAAAACAGCACGGCAAACACCTCGTGCCCTTTGTGCGCCAAATGCAGTTGCAGGTACTGCTTGACGGCGCTGGGCGAGTCAAACGCCTCGCGCGTGCGCAGTTGCTGCGCCAGCGCGCGCCGCGCCAACTCCATCACGGCGATTAGCTCGGCGCACTTGGCCGGGCCCAGCCCTTTGATGCGCGACAAATCAGCGCTGCTGGCTTGCAGCAAACCGGCAATGCCGCCAAAGCCGCCCGAGCCATCCTTGGCGGGCGCGTCCAGCAACTCTTGCGCCAGTTGCAGCACGCCTTTGCCCACGATGCCGGTGCGCAGCAAGATGGCCAGCAGCTCGGCATCGGCCAGCGCTTGCGGGCCGCGTGCCAGCAGCTTCTCGCGCGGCTGCGCGTCGGTGGGAAGGTCTTTCAAGGACATGGGGCAACAGGGCGCCAAGCGCCAGCCATAAAATGCCGCGAGTTTATAGAGGCACTTATGGCAACAGTTCAACCGGGTTCATTTCTTACTTTGCATTACCGACTGGCGGGCCCCGCTGGCGACGTAATCAACACTTTTAACGACAAACCGGCCACGCTGACGCTGGGCAACAGCGAGCTGTCACCCGCGCTGGAGCAGCGCTTGCTGGGCATGGAAGAGGGCGCGCGCGCCAGTTTTGAGCTGGCCGCTGGCGAGGCCTTTGGCCCGCGCAACGCCGAGATGCAGCAGTGGGTGGCGCGCCAAATGCTCAACGCGCTGGGCGACCCCGACGAGCAATACGCCATCGGCGACGTCGCCACCTTCCCCACGCCCGACGGCCAAGGCAGCTACGCCGGCACGGTGATTGAGGTGCGCGCCGAGGACGGTGCCGTGCGTTTTGACTTCAACCACCCGCTGGCCGGCCAGCCGGTGACGTTTGAGGTTGAAGTGATTGGCGCGCTGTGAAGTTGCCGCAAGAAGTTTTATTGGCCGCGCCGCGCGGTTTTTGCGCGGGTGTTGACAGAGCCATCGAAATCGTCGAGCGCGCGCTCGAAAAATTTGGCGCGCCGATTTACGTGCGCCACGAAATCGTCCACAACACCTACGTCGTCAACGACCTCAAGGCCAAGGGCGCGATTTTTATTGAAGAACTCAGCGATGTGCCGTCCGGCGCGACGCTGGTGTTCAGCGCCCACGGCGTCAGCAAAGCGGTGCAAACCGAGGCCAAGGCGCGCGGTTTCAGCATCTTTGACGCCACTTGTCCGCTGGTGACCAAAGTCCATGTCGAAGTCGCCAAGCTGGCGCACGAGGGCTACGAATTCATCATGATTGGCCACAAAGGCCACCCGGAAGTCGAAGGCACGATGGGCCAGTTGGACCACGGCATCCATTTGGTCGAAGACGTGGCCGGCGTGGCCAGCGTGCAGCCGCTGCAAACCGAGCGGCTCGCCGTGGTGACGCAAACCACCCTCAGCGTGGACGATGCGGCGGACATCATGGCGGCGGTGCGCCAGCGCTTTCCCAGCGTGCGCGAGCCCAAGCAGCAAGACATTTGCTACGCCACGCAAAACCGCCAAGACGCCGTCAAGCTGCTCAGTCCGCAGGTTGATGTGGTCATCGTCGTCGGCAGCCCAACCAGCTCCAACAGCAACCGCCTGCGCGAGTTGGCGGCCAAACTCGGCACCACCGCTTACATGGTCGATAACGCCGACGAACTGCGCCCCGAATGGTTTACCGGCACCGCCCGCGTCGGCCTCACGGCGGGCGCTTCAGCCCCTGAAATCTTGGTGCGCCAAGTGATTGACCGCATCAAAGCGCTGGGCGCGGTGTCGGTGCGCACTATGGATGGCATCGAAGAAACCATCAAGTTTCCGCTGCCCAAGGGACTCAAAATCGACGCCGCTACCGCTAGTCATTAAACGCCGTCAAATGCTATTTTATTAATAGCTACTAGCGCACGTATCTAAAGGGCTAGAGGCCGATTTGACTGTTATTTCTGCGCATTTCGACGCCGCTCGGCATAACCAACCACCGGGCGGCCGCCGCTCCAAATATCCAGCGGCGGGTCAGCGGCCAAAGCGTGCAGGATGTCGTTGCGCGAGATAAAGCCCGACAGCGCGCCAAATTCGTCCGTCACCGGCAGCCCCGGCAAATCGGTATCGAGCAGCACGCGGGCGACGCGGCGCAAATCGGTGTCGATTGACACCGTCGGCACCGGGCTGACCATCACGTCCGAGACCGGGCGCTGCGCCAGCTCAATGGCCGCTTGGATGGCACCCGGCTCGGGCAGCAAATCCAGCGGTGCCATATCCGCGCGCAGCAGCATACCAATCACCAAGCCCATGGCGTTGACCACCGGCGCTTGCGCGACGCGGTGCTGCGCCAGCGTGTGCCAAGCGTCGTTGACGCAAACGTCGGGCGGCACCGTGAGCACGCCGGTGCTCATCACATCGCGCACGCGGGTCAGTTGTTGGCGCTCGGGCTGCAGGCTTTGCGCGGTGTTGGCGTAGGCCGAGACCGCGTCTTGCGCGCGTGGGCTGATGCGCTGGGGCGCGGCGTGGGACGGTGTCAGCGGCATTTGCACCGGCTCGTCTTGCGGCAAACCCACGCCGCGCGTGTGCAGCGCCTGTGTGCGCGCCACTAGGCGCACCGGTGCCACTTTGGCCAGCGAGTCGGGCCCGCCGCGAAACATTTGCCCCATCGGGCCAAAAACAAAAAACATAGCGGTACGCCTTTGGCAGGTGTGATGTTTGTGTGAAGTTCGCGCCCATATCAGCGCCGGTGCTTGGCATGGTAGCGCCGGCAGCGGCGGGCTGCGCCCCTAAAATCGCGCCATGCTTGACATCCTCCTTCTCCGCAAAGACCTCGACACCGCCATCGCGCGCTTGCAGGCCCGTAAAAACCCCCAGCCTTATTTAGACGTGCCGGCCTTCCAAGCACTGGAAACCGAGCGCAAAACGCTGCAAACCCGCACCGAAGAGCTGCAAGCGCAGCGCAACCAGCTGTCCAAGCAAATTGGCATGTTGATGGGCAAGGGCGACCAAGACGGCGCCGCAGCTGCCAAAGCGCAAGTGGCCGCCTCCAAAGTCGAACTGGAGCAATCGGCCGCGCGCTTGGAGCAAATTCAGAGCGAACTGCAAACCCTGCTGCTGGCCGTGCCCAACCTGCCGCACGCGAGCGTGCCCGTCGGTGCCAGCGAAGACGACAACGTCGAAGTGCGCCGCTGGGGCGCGCCGCCCACGTTTAGCTTTGAGCCGAAAGACCACGTCGATGTCGGCACGCCGCTGGGGCTGGACTTTGACATGGGCGTCAAGCTGTCTGGCTCGCGCTTTACGGTGATGAAGGGCGCCATCGCCCGGATGCACCGCGCACTCAGCCAGTTCATGCTGGACGTGCAAACGCAAGAGCACGGCTACACCGAGTGCTACGTGCCCTACGCCGTCAACGTCGATTCGCTCAAAGGCACCGGCCAGCTGCCCAAGTTTGAGGGCGACCTGTTCGCCGCCAAAAAGGGCGGCCAAGACGGCGAGCCAGCGCCCGACCACGCCGCGCTGTACCTGATTCCGACCAGCGAAGTGCCGCTGACCAACTTTGTCCGCGACGTGGTGCTGGCCGAGGCCGAGTTGCCGCTCAAACTGACGGCGCACACGCCGTGCTTTCGCTCCGAAGCGGGCAGCTATGGCCGTGACACGCGCGGCATGATCCGCCAGCACCAGTTCGACAAGGTCGAAATGGTGCAAATCGTGCACCCAGAACAAAGCTACGCAGCGCTAGAAGAAATGACCGGCCACGCCGAAGCCGTGTTGCAAAAACTCGGCCTGCCCTACCGCGTGATGAGTTTGTGTACCAGCGACATGGGCTTTGGCGCGGCCAAGACTTACGACCTGGAAGTGTGGCTGCCCGGCCAGAACAACTACCGCGAAATCAGCTCGGTCAGCAACTGCGAAGCCTTCCAGTCGCGCCGGCTGCAAGCGCGCTTTAAAAACGCGCAGGGCAAAAACGAGCTGGTGCATACGCTCAACGGCTCGGGGCTGGCGGTGGGGCGCACGCTGGTGGCGGTGCTGGAAAACTACCAACAAGCCGACGGCAGCGTCACCGTGCCCGAAGCGCTTCGCCCGTACATGGGCGGGATTGAAGTTTTGACACCCTGACGTCGTCTGGGCTAAGGCAAAAAGCCTGCTAGAATCTCAGGCTTCGACACAAAGGAGAGGTGGCAGAGTGGTCGAATGTACCTGACTCGAAATCAGGCGTGGTAGCAATATCACCGTGGGTTCGAATCCCACCCTCTCCGCCAACGGTTAGTTCAAAAGCCGCCAACTGAAGCCAGTTGGCGGCTTTTTCATTGGGGGAATGGCTTTTGAGAAGTGCAGGAAAGGCCAGCGGGGAACATGGACAGCCAGACCAAAACCGGGGAACATACCGGGGAACACCACCCCATGTGCCCCGGTCGACCGGGGAACACCCATTCCATCCCCTGAACACTGCCCCATGCTGACCGATGCCCACTGCCGCAACGCCACCTGCCCGCCCGACAAAAAACGCGCCCGCTTTACCGATGCCGCTGGGCTTTATTTGGAAGTCAGCCCGACTGGCTTCAAACGCTGGTTTTTCAAAATCTACGCCGACGGCAAAGAAAGCCGCGTTGCACTGGGCAGCTATCCCGCAGTGAGCTTGTCGGCGGCGCGGCAGGCGCGTGACGCGGCGAAGAAAAAAAAATCTGAGGGCGTTGATCTGGTGCTGGAGCGCAAGATCGAAAAACTCAAAGCCATCATTCCGGGTACAGACACGTTTGAGGCCACCGCGCGCGAGTGGATCACCATGCACCGCCCGCGTTGGAGCGAAGCGCACTACACGCGCGAGCTGCGCAACTTGGAAAAAGACCTGTTGCCCTATTTGGGCGCGCGCCGGCTGCGCGACATCGAACCGATTGAGCTGTTGGCCACCGTGCGCCGGGTGGAGGAGCGCGGCGCACTGGTGGCTGCGCACCGCGTGCTATCGACCGCGCATGGCGTTTGGCTGTTTGGCGTGGCCACCGCGCGAGCGAATCGCGACATCACTGGCGACCTGAAACGCGCCCTCAAACCACACACCAAAAAGAATCTGCCCGCCATCGTCAACCCGGTGGAGTTGGGCGAACTGCTGCGCGCCAGCGACGGCTACAAAGGCGGTGCCATCGTGCGCGCGGCGCTGGCACTGGCACCAATCCTGTTTCAGCGCCCCGGCAATTTGCGCACCATGCGCTGGCAGGATGTGGACAGATCCGCCGCGCTGTGGAGCATCCCCAGCGCAGATATGAAGCGCACGGTAGAGGGGAAAATCAATGGCCAGCCGCACGTGGTGCCACTGCCTCGGCAGGCGCTGGCGATTTTGGAAGAGCTGCACCCGTTGACCGGCGGCGGCGTGTATGTCTTGCCCGGACTGCGCAACGCCAAAGCACCGCTGAGCGAGGCCGGCGTGAGCGCGGCTCTCAACAGCATGGGCTACCAAGGCCGGCACACTTGGCATGGCTATCGGGCCACGGGGCGCACCATCTTGCGGCAGGTGCTGCGCTATCCCGGCGACGTGATCGAGGCGCAGCTGGCGCACACCGGACAAATCACCCACGGCGGCGCTTACGACAGATCGACCCACTTGGAAGAGCGCACGGCAATGGTGCAGGTGTGGGCGGATTATTTGGACAAGCTGCGGGTGGGCGCTGACGTAATAAAGTTAACGACAAAAGCCGCATAGAAGAAAGCAGAAGAGCGCAAAAGACGCATAGATAACGCAAGATGACGAAAAACGCAGCCATTAAATAAGTAGCAAAAAATGCAGTAATTTTTTTGACGTTTTGTGTGAAATTAGCTCTTCCGCTGTGGTGGCATAGTTTGCAGCTCCAACTGCACTAGGTGCCGACCAAAGCCGCCTAAATATCAATCAAAAAGGCCTCTAGCCCAATGAATACGGGCGCTAGTAGCTATCAATTAAATAGTAAATATAGGAGAATGCAATGTCTGAGGCTTGGCAATACTGTGAGAATTTAAGCGACCCCGAGGCCGTCAAAAAGCTGGTGCAGGCCGCGCTACAAACTTTCCTCACGCTGAAAGAGGCGCTACAGGATCGCGACGTTGACCCCGAACGCTTTGCCACCTTCTACGACTGGCCACGCATTCAAGCGCAGCTACACGCCGCCCTAAAGGGGCTTTGTTGCACAAATAGCCCCGCCACAGCTGGTAGGCTACCCCAATGAGTGAAGACAAGAAGCCCAAGACACGCTACCGCACGACCAATTGGTCGCAGTACAACGCAGCGCTCAAGGCGCGTGGATCGCTCACCGTGT
>JBHCAP010000049.1:0-32309 GCA_041798325.1 Giesbergeria sp. | reverse complement strand
CCGCCAGCGTCGGTAAATCGATGGTGACTTCAGCCAGTTCGCCCAGCGGCGGCAGCGGCGCGGGCAGTTGATTGAAGACCACTTTGGCCAGCGTTTCTTCGGTGACGCTGTCGGCCAAGGGTTCTACGCGCAGCACGCGCCCGGCCAGCGCTTGTCCAGCGCGCGAGCGCAGCAGCACGCTGGCCGGCAGATTGGCCGCCAAACCGTGGGCGCTGATTTGGTCGAGGCGCACGTTGATCCACAGGCTAGCCGGGTCAACCACCTCGACCACGGTTTGCCCGGCGACGACGGTGCTGCCGGGGTCGGCCAAGCGCTGCGTGACCAAGCCGTCGGCGGGCGCTATCAAGCGCAAATGGCGTTGCTGCGTGCTGATGCCGGCGCGTTCGGCGCGCACGCGGCTGGCTTCGGCTTGGGCGGCGGCGACG
Organism: Giesbergeria sp.; assembly: GCA_041798325.1. GTDB lineage: Bacteria > Pseudomonadota > Gammaproteobacteria > Burkholderiales > Burkholderiaceae_C > Simplicispira. The sequence goes on along the minus strand of JBHCAP010000049.1, from coordinate 31,884 downwards.
GCGGCGTTGGCCACTTGCAGCTCTTGCTGTTTGGTGGCGGCCAGCTCTTGGGTGGTGGCTTGGACGGTCAGCAGCTGGGCATAGCGCGTGGCCTGCGTTTGGGCGTGCGCTTGGCGCGCTTGGGCTTCGCGCAGGCTGGCCTGCACGCGCAGCAGGGCGGCGTCTTGCGCACTCAAGCGGTCGTCCAAATCCAATCGGTCCATCTCGCCCAGCACTTGGCCGGCGCGCACGCGGTCGCCGACATCGACATCCAAGCGCAGCAAGCGTCCAGCCACCGTCGGGCCAATCTTGGTGCTGGTGCGCGTGCCGACGGTGCCGACACCAAACAGCGCCGGGGTCAGCGCTTTGCTCTCGACCGTGGCCAGCGTCACCGCCACCGGCGCCAGCGGCCCCGAGCGCAGCACCACATAGACAAACAGCGCCAGCAGCGGTACCACGACGGCCAGCAATGCCAGCGTGCGGCCTTGTAGGGGAAATTTTTTCATGCGGCGCTTTCGTTATCGGTCATAGCTTGGGCATCGATGCCGCGCTGGTAAATGGCAAACACACGCGGCGCGTCGTCGCTCATCCGCTGGGTGTCGCCGGTGATCAGCGACTGCATCACCAGCCCCTGCACCGTGCCGATGAACAAGGTGGCGGCAGCGGGCACGTCCACATCAGCGCGCAGCTCGCCCTGCGCTTGGCCTTGGGCGATCAGCCGGTGCAAGCGCGCGCCGTAGCTGGCGACCAACTGCTGCACGGCGCGTTTGGGCGGTGTGTCGCCAGCGCGTTGCAGCTCGCTGAAGATGATGCGCGGCACGCCGGGGTGCGCTGTAACAAAGCTGACGTGCGCCAGAAACACCGCTTGCAGTGCGGCGCGCGGCGAGGCGGCAGCCTCGGCAGCGCTGTCGGTGCGCGCCAGCAATTGCGCCGACACCCACTCCATCACCGCCAAAAATACCGCGTCTTTGTTAGCAAAGTGGCGAAACAGCGCACCCTGCGTCAACTGCATTTGCTGGGCGATGGCGGCGGTGGTGATGTCGCTGGGGTTTTGCGTCGCGGCCAAGGCGACGACGGCCTCGACCGTGGCGGCGCGGCGTGCGTCGGCGGGCAGGTGTTTGGGCAGCAAAGGGGCAGACAAGACAGCGGGCACAGGAAAAAGCAATCAAAGTAAGTAATTGATTACTATCTTATAGCGCTTTTGCTAGGGATCAAAGCGATAATTTACTATTATTTCAATAGCTGTTAGCGCACGTATTTAAAGGGCTAGAGGCCAATTTGATACTAAATCAAGGCCTTTTTGGTGCTGTAGCCAGTTACCATCAGCGCCCATGAGCACCCATTACGAAACCCTCTCCCCCACCAGCCCTTACCGCGAGGTGTTCGGCGTCGAACTGCCCAGCAGCGCCACCACCGCCGAGCGCCACATGTGGCCGCGCAAAATCGGCCACTTCATCCGCGCCGTGCCGGCTGCGCCTGCATCACCTGACGCAGCTGAAGCCACCGAAGCGCCATCCACCGCTGCGCCCGAGCGCGAGCGCGAAGTCGTCGCCGGGCAGTGGGGCTTGGTGCCGCACTGGGTCAAGTCCGCGTCGGATGCCAAATTGCGCTCGCCCAAGCTGATCCACGCCAAGGCCGAAACCGTCTCGACCACGCGCGCTTTTCACGACGCTTGGATCAAAGGCCAGCGCTGCATCGTGCCGATGGCGGCGTTTTATGAAGACGATTGGCGCGAAGGCAAAGCGCTGCCGACGCGCATCTCGCGCATCGACGGCCAGCCCATGGGCGCGGCCGGTTTGTGGGCGAGTTGGACTGGGGCGGACGGCGAGACCATCGTCAGCTTCACCCTGCTGACGCTGAACGCCAACAACCACGCCCTGCTGCGCCGCTACCAGCAACCCGGCAGCGAAAAGCGCATGCCCGTCATCCTGAACGAAGGCGCTTATGGCGCGTGGCTGACGGTTCGCATGGAAAAAGCCAAAGAGTTTATGCGCCAATACTCGGCCAGCTGGCTGGCCGCTAATCCGGTGGAGAATAAGGCGGATAAGGTGCCGAAGGGGTTGTTTGATTGATTGGGGCGCGGGCTATTGCCACCAGGCCGATACAGCTAAAGTGGGTGTCCTTTTAGTTGTCTCCACTCAGCTTGACCCGTGCAATGGATCTATGCTACCTATAGTCTGTCGCCTTATAGTCGTCATTTGGGGACAATCTCAGCCTGATAAGTTGGGGCTTGAGCATGGTCAGAAAATCGAGCGACTCTCTCCGCGCTGTATTAGCTGAGAACATCAAAACTTTTCGTCGGAAAAAAGGGGTTTCCCAAGAAGAGTTGGCCGAGCGATGTGGCTTGCACCGCACATATATCGGCTCAGTAGAGCGTCACGAAAGAAACGTCACTCTCAGCACGCTTGAGGTCTTCGCCTCAACATTGGGCGTGACAGTTCCAGAATTGCTTACCGAGAGCGAAAGCCCATCGAATGATGAACAGATGGGGAAATTTGAGTGAGCCTTTCGGAAAAAGAAATTCGCGAAATCATTGATACGCTACGTCGCCTTACTCCTGCGCAACAGGATTGGGTCAAATCCACAATTCATGCGTTCGGGGCCGCCTACCAATTTGACCGCGCGTCAGACTCCGATGTGGTCACGGATGCTGTCTTGGCCTCTCTGGGCGATCGTTTGCTGAGCCACCACGCAGGGAGCCGGCAGGCCCTTAGCAAAGATCGGTTCGAGTTTGCGTTTGAGTCTGCGTTAAACGCGTCCGGCATTACGGCCCAGCTCGTGAAAAGCCGAACAAACCGAGGCCACGACATTACTATTCGTGGAATTCCGACCAGCCTCAAAACAGAAGCTGCAGCCAATATCAAGGACGAATCGATCCACGTCAGCAAGTGGATGGAACTTGGTCGAGGCGAATGGAAATTGCCTTTGCTCCTGGATTTGTTTCTTGAACACATGCAAAGCTATGACCGCATCTTCACGCTCCGACGCCTAAAAGACGATGGTGCCAAGATCCGCTACGAACTCGTCGAAATCCCCAAAGCACTGCTGCTTGAAGCGGCAAACTGTGAACTAGAGGTGTGCGCCAGCAGCAGACAGAATCCACAGCCGGGCTACGGCTATGTCAAGAATGCAAGCGGGCAGCTCAAGTACTCGCTGTACTTCGATGGGGGGACAGAGCGCAAGCTCCAGATCAAACACCTACGAAAGAGCCTCTGCAAGGTACATGCGACTTGGGTTTTTGGCTTAGCGTCCGCGTAACAACCGCTCTCTCGCTAGTTCGGCATACTCGGCATTCAGTTCAATACCAACGCATTGCCTGCCCAGCTCATTACAAACTACGCCAGTAGTTCCTGATCCAAAGAATGGGTCTAGTACTCGGCCATTTTCGCGAGAACCTGCCGCCACGCAGAGACGAACAAGAGCCCGCGGATAGACCGCAAAGTGCCTACCGGGATATGGCTCAGTATTTATGTTCCAAACCGTGCGTCGGTTCTTCGACTTCTTCTTTTGGTCCGCCGCAGGTTCCATGATCGCTTGCCAGTCGTAGTAATACTTCTCTGACTTGGAAAACAAAAACACGTACTCATGGGAACGGGTCGGACGATCTTTAACGCTCTCAGGCTGGCAATTTGGCTTATTCCAGATCATGTCCGTACGTAGGTACCAACCGTCCGCCTGAAGCGCAAACGCCAACCGCCAAGGAACGCCGATCAAGTCTTTTGGCTTCAAACCCTCGGGTGTTGGGGCGCGATAGTCCATTCCCCGGCCTTTGTTCTTCGCGTCAGCATCCCGCCAAGTACGCCCGCCGGATGTATAGCTATCACCGATATTCAGCCATAGAGTGCCTTCATCGGCGAGGGTGCGCCGAACCTCTCGGAACAGGCGCACGAGATCCGCAATGTACTCATCAACCGTAACCTCTGCCCCGATCTGCCCTTCGATACCGTAATCCCTCAGCCCCCAGTACGGCGGCGAAGTCACGACGCAATCAAAGTGCCCATCAGGCATCTCATGCAGGATTCGGCGCGCATCGCCCACAACAATTTCGCAGCGATTCGTTGATTTTTCAGCCAGTTGGGTCCCCAGCGCCCTACAGCCAGGATCAAACAAGTCGAGCACTTGGGTGGTTTCATCCATATTTGAGACTTCGCCGTTCAGTGTTTGAGATGACATGGGGTTGCTTTCATGGGGGTTTTGCTACTTATAGTATTCATTAAGCACTCCCCTGTCAAGGCTGACTGCAAAGCTCAAAGCACCGACGGGAACGCCCAACAATTCGTTCCAGCGGACGCGCCAGAGCGCGCCGCTGAACTCAAACGTTAGCCGCTTAAAAATCCACATTATTTAGGCCATGCAATATCCAGCGGCATTTGGTTTCTCAAGCATTTACCTGCTGGGTTTTTTGCCGTGTGCCGGGCTGCACCTTTTAGCGCTGCGCCGGTTTCAAGCCTTTTTGGCCTCTAGCGCCCGTCCTGCTTGCGCTGGCAGCTTCTGTTTTTGTAGCGCTGTGCGTTTGTGCAGTGTTCTCGGTTTGGCCGTTGTGGCTACCCGCCTATCCCACTACCAGCGCTTTGATGTCTTTGAGCAGCAAATACAAGTGATAAGCATCGGTCGGACTCGGCTCAAACTCCCAAGACGCGTACCACTGGCGAGCGGCATCATCTTTGGCGTGCACCACTAGGCAGCGAATGCCGGCGATGTCTGCGGCTTGCGCGGTGCGCAGCAAAGCGTCCTTCAAAAGCGCCCGGCCTAAGCCTTTGCCTTGGTGGTCTAGTGACACCGCCAGCCGCGCCAAAATCATCACCGGAACCGGGTAGCGCGCCAATCCCTTTGCCACCCGCGTTGGTGCAGCTGCCACATCGACACTGCCCACGGACAAGCTGTAAAAACCCACCACCTCAGCGCCCACGCAGCAGACATAGGTTTGCGCGCTGTGGGCTTTTTGGTTGACGAGGGCGTAACGCTGCAAAAACTGGTTCAGCGCGGGTTGGCCGCAGTCAAAAGGCTCCACTGAATCCGCAGCCGTGAGTTTGCGGACGGATTCATAGCCTGTGCCCGTCAATCCAGCAGCCCCGGTTCGTTGAGCAATTGCTTCAGCCGTGGCTTGGCCTGCACCGGGCGATCCAGCGCCTGCTCAAACGCCTGCCACTGCGCCTCATCGAGCACAAAGTGGCGGCGATCGGCCAGCGCCTGGTTAGCGGCCAGCACTCCCGCGTCCAGCAAAAATTCGCTGACATTCTTGTGACAAGCGCGCGCCGCTTCTTGCAGCAGTTGCTTGACCGAACTGCTAGCGCGCACATCAATGCGCTCGGTTTTTGAAAGGTTCAAGGTGCTCACGGCCATCTCCTGTTTTTGACACTCAAATCATTCTATTGTCCGGATGATGTCGTGACAAATGGGCACTGCAACCCCAACGCATCCCCCAACTCCGGCACCCTTGCCGCGCAGACCGTGCTAGGGCACGGTGGCGAGGGCGATGAGGGGTTAAAAGTGGCTGTAACGCTTATGGGACGTGCGCTATAAGCTATTATTTTTAATATTCTTAGAGCCACCAAAATGGCCATAGCATCGAGTCCGTGCGCAAGCGTTAGGCTTGCCGGTCTTGCGATGGCGCTGTCTGGGCGCGGATAAATTGGCTAATTAGGCAAATCAATGAATGAGCGTTTAGACACCGACACCGCTGTCGGCCCCCTGTTGTGGCGGCTGTCCACGCTGCTGCTGGGCGTGGGCTTGCTGGTGGTTGGGGTGGGGTTGCTGTTTTCGGTGCTGGGGCTGCGCGCCGGGCTGGCGGATTTTTCTAGCATCGCGCTGGGGCTGGTCACGTCGGCGTACTTTGTCGGCTTTGTCGTCGGCACGTTTGCCTGCCCGGTGGTGATTCGCAAGGTCGGCCATATCCGCGCGTTTGCGGCGATGGCGTCGCTGGCTTCCACCATGCCCATCCTGCACGCTTTTTGGATTGACCCGTGGTTTTGGGGCGTGCTGCGCCTCATCACCGGCATCTGCATGGTCGGGCTGTACATCGTGGTCGAGAGCTGGCTCAACGCCCTTGCGCCCAACGCGCTGCGCGGGCGGCTGTTTGCGGTCTATATGGCGATCAACTTTGTCGCGTTGGCGCTCGGCCAGTGGCTGATTTTGGTCGGCGACCGGCTGGGGTTTGTGCCGTTTGCGCTGGTGTCGGTGATGTTCTCGTTCGCGCTGCTGCCGATCACCATGACGCGGATTGACGAGCCTGAGCCGGTTGAGGCACCGAAATTCAGCCTGCGCAGTCTGTACGACGCTTCACCAATGGGCATGGCGGCGGCGGTGGCCTCGGGGCTGATGACCGGCGCGTTTTATGGCATGAGCGCGGTGTTTGGCAAGTCGGCGGGGTTTTCGGATGCGGACATCGCCACCTTCATGGCGGCGACGATTTTGGGCGGGGCGCTGTTTCAGTGGCCGGTGGGCAATTTCTCCGACACCCGCGACCGGCGCGTGGTGCTGATGTGGGTCTGCATTTTTGGTGCCGTTGCCACCACGGTGGGCTATTTGCTGGCCGGCTATTCGGTGGTGGCGCTGATTCCGGTGGCGCTGGTCTGCGGCGGCATGTTGTTTTCGATTTACGGCCTGTGCGTGGCGCACGTCAATGACGTGATTGACTCCTCGCGCTTGGTCGAATTTACCGGCGGCTTGCTGCTGCTGCACGGCGTGGGCGCAGCAATTGGTCCAATCTTGGCTGGCGCGCTGATGGACGTGGCCGGGCCGGCCAGCCTGATGTTGTTTTATGCCGCTGTGATGGCGTCGCTGGCGGTGTATGTGGCCAAGCGGCTCAAGGTCGCGCTGCCAGTGCCGACTGAGCAAAAGGCCGACTTTGTCGTCATGGGCGGCGGCTCGCAAGCGGTGCTGCAAATGGACCCGCGCACTGCGCCCGAGGACAGCGCCGAGGGCGACGACAGCCCCACCCGCGACACTCCTTCGCGCGGATAACGCGGCAAAAATATTCCCTTTGGGCTTGAGCAGATGAACCGAAACCTGTGGCTGCTGGCGCTGTGCCAAGGTCTTTTTTTGACCAACAACGTGGTGTTTATCGCCATCAACGGCTTGGTCGGCCTGCAACTGGCACCCTTTGGCTGGATGGCAACGCTACCGGTGATGGGCTATGTGGTGGGCGGCGCGTTGTCAACGCCGCTGGTGGCGTGGGCGCAGCGGCGCTGGGGGCGGCAGGTGTCGTTTCAGATTGGCTTAGGCGTGGCGCTGCTGTCGGCGCTGCTGTGCGCACAGGCGGCGTTCACTGGCAATTTTTGGCTGCTGTGCAGCGCCACTTTGGTGGCGGGCTACTACAGCGCCAACGGCCAGCTGTACCGCTTTGCCGCCGCCGAATTGACGGCGGTGGCCTTCCGTGACAAGGCGGTGTCGTTGGTGCTGGCCGGTGGTTTGCTGGGCGCTATCGCTGGCCCCAACGTGGCACAGCACGCGCGCGATGTGTTCAGCGTGCCGTTTGTCGGCGCGTATATCGCACTGGTCGGCGTGGCGCTGTTGTCGATGCTTTGCATGGCGTTGATTCGCTTTGAAGCGCTGCCGTCAACCGCCGTGCGCGCCGCCAATGCGGCGGCGGTGCCGGGGCGCTCGTTCGGCCAGTTGCTGCGCCAGCCTAAATTTGCCGTGGCCGTGATGGGCGCGGCGCTGGGTTATGGCGTGATGAATTTGCTGATGGCCGCCACGCCGCTGGCCATGCAGGTCTGCGGTTTCGAGTTCAGCGACGCGGCGATGGTGCTGCAGTGGCACGTGATTGGTATGTTTGCGCCGGGCTTTGTCACCGGGCATTTGATTGCGCGCTTTGGCGTGCTGAGCATCATGGGTGTCGGCGTGTTGCTGAATTTGGCCTGCGTGCTAGTCGCCTTGTCGGGACAAGATTTGCACCAGTTCACTATCGCGCTGGCACTCTTGGGTGTCGGCTGGAATTTCTTGTTCACCGGCAGCACCACGCTGGCAATGCAGGCCTATCGCCCCGAAGAAAAAGACCGCGCCCAAGCCGGCATCAACTTCTTTGTGTTTGCGACGATGGCGGTCACCTCGTTTGCCTCGGGCGCGCTGGTGACGACGCAGGGCTGGACGCTGCTGAACTACGGCTCGCTGGTGCCGATTGTGCTGACCGGGCTGGGGCTGATTTGGCTGGCGATGCACCAGCGCCGCCATCCTGAAACGGCCTCCACCTAAAAACTAGAGCGGCTTATCAGGCCGATCCATGCCTTCCATTGGATAGGCATCGGCCACGTAGGCGGGGCCTTTCATGACCATGACGATCACCGCGCCAATGGCCACCGTCAGCACCACCGTCCAATGCAGGATCAACACGCCGATGGCGTAAATGTCCACGGTGGTGATGCGCGCGGCGACTTCGTAATCGGGCGCGCCCGCCCACCACATCCGCGCAATCAGCGACGGCAGACACAGCAGCAAGGTGCCCAGCGCCAAGATGCCGGGCAGTCGGCGCAGCACTTGGCGCTCTTGCCCCGCCGGGGTTTTTTGAAAGCCGGGGAGGCGGTTAAACAAGTTAGACATGGCGGCATCTCCTTGGGTGTTTTTTCTGCTGTAAATTATCAAAATGATAGCTGTTAGCGCACGTATTTAAAGGGCTAGAGGCCGATTTGACTCATAAAGCAGCCACTGCAGCCACTTCAGCCACTTCGACGCGGTTGCGGCCATTGTCTTTGGCGCGGTACAGCGCTTTATCGGCCAATTGCAGCAGTGTCTCCCAGTCGCAGGTCTGGCCGCTGGTGATGCCCGCGATGCCCACGCTCACGGTGACTGTAATCTGCTGGCCAGCCCAATCGGCCGGCGCCGCTTGCACCGCTTGGCACAGCTGCTGCGCCAGTTGCTGTGCGCCGGCCACATCGGTGCCGGGCAACAGCAGCATAAATTCTTCGCCACCGTAACGCCCCAGCAAGTCTTGCGCCCGCAGGCGCTGCCCCACTACGGCGACAACATGGCGCAGCACTTGGTCACCGGCCAAGTGGCCGTAGCGGTCGTTGACGTGCTTGAAGTGGTCAATGTCGAGCATCAACAGCGACAGCGGCGCACGTTGGCGCTTGGCACACGCTAGCTGCTGCTCTAGCGCTTGCATCAGGGCGCGGCGGTTGGCTACGCCGGTCAGCGCGTCTTGCGCTGCCAAGCGCACGTTGGCGGCATCAGCGCGCTCTTTGGCCATAAACACAAACCCAAATGAGCACACCAGCGAGGCTAAAAAGGAGACCATAAAGGTCAAAGTTTGCACCAAATTGCTTTGCAAGACGGTGGCAATATCAAGTGAGAAAAAAATCGCTGCCGTACCGCGCAGCAGCATGGTGGCCAAAATCAACCCCAAGCCACTGGCCAGCAGCAGTGCGCCACGGCTGAAATTGCTCTCGCGAAATGGCTGGTTGCGCAGCAACACCCACAGCACCCAAGCAGTTTGTGCGCCCAAACATACGCTACTGAAAGCCACGCGGCGTACAAATTGATGTTGGTAAATAAACATTACCAGTGCCACTAGCGCCACCAGCGCTGCTATGCGCCACCAGTACAACGTCAGGCCATAAAAGCGGCGCACGGCCAGTAAAAAACCACCTAAGACACTGGCCAGCAGCGCATTGCCCAGCACGACCGTCAGCAAGTTGGGAATGCGCCCATACAACAACAGCAACGCGTGGGCTATTGCACTGAGCAGCAAAGCCGTCGCCCAATACTGCAAACCATCGCGGCGCTGGTTGCCGTTGAGCACTAGCAATGCACCCGCAACCACCACCGAAGACACAACAATCATCAACAACAGCGTGGGAATATCGGCGGTCATAAAAGGCAAGTGCGACGGTAAGTAAAAGTAAGAAAGCAGCCTTGCATTCTGCTCCAGTGCAGGCGACGCGCCGCTACTTCAGCGCTGTGTGCGATTTGGCCTGTGTGCTAAGTCGCCTTGTCGGGACAAGACCTGCACCAGTTTCAAGCGATTACTTATATCCTCTTAATTTACTATTATTTTAATAGCTACTAGCGCCCGTATTTAAAGGGCTAGAGGCCTAAAAGACCATAAAAATGGCTTGAAAATGCTCAAATCTCAACCTTGGAGCCGAGTTCCACCACCGCATTGCTGGGCAGCTTTAAGAAGTCCGCTGCGCCGCTGGCGTTGTGGTGCATCTGGGCAAACAGCTTTTCGCGCCACGGTGCCATGCCAGTGCCGACGCTCGGAATGACCGATTCGCGCGAGAGGAAATAACTGGTGCTCATCGGCTCGACCTCGCAGCCGCAGCCGCGCAACAGCGCCAGCGCGCGCGGCACGTCCGGGTCGTCCATAAAGCCATAGTGCAAATTGATTTGCCAGCTGTCGTGCTCTAGCGCCTGCACTTTGACGCGCTCCTCTTCGGCCACCCAGGGCACCTCGTGGCTGTGTACGGTGACAAACAGGTTTTGCGCGTGCAGCACCTTGTTGTGCTTAAGGTTGTGCAGCAGCGCGTTGGGCACCGTGCCCGACTCGGCACTCAAAAACACCGCCGTGCCGCTCACCCGCAGCGGCGGGCTGATAAACACCGACGCCAAAAATGCCGGCAACGCCAAGGCATCGTTGGCCAGCGCAGCGCGCATCAGGCGGCGACCGTCTTCCCAAGTTTTCATCAACAAAAAGATGCCGCTGGCAATGACCAGCGGGAACCAGCCGCCGTCAAACAGCTTGAGCAGGTTCGATGCCCAAAACGCAAAATCCACCGCAAAAAAGAAAGCCGTCGCCGCCAAACTCAAAGCCAACGGCATCCGCCAAGCGTTGCGGATGACGAAAAACGTCAGCACAGTCGTAATCAACATATCGGTGGTCACCGCAATGCCGTAGGCCGAGGCCAGCGCGCTGGAGGACTTGAACATCACCACCGCCAGCACGATCAAGGCAAACAGGCTCCAGTTGACAAACGGTAGGTAAATTTGCCCTGCCTCTTGCACGCTGGTGTGCAAAATCCGCAGGCGCGGCAAGTAGCCCAGCTGAATCACCTGCTTGGTGACGCTGAAGGCACCAGAAATCAGCGCCTGTGAGGCAATCACTGCGGCCAGCGTGGCCAGCAGCACCATTGGCACCAGCGCCCAGTCGGGTGCCATCATGAAAAACGGATTTTTGACGGCAGCCGGGTTCTTTAGCAGCAGTGCGCCTTGGCCGAAATAGTTCAGCGTCAACGCCGGCATGACGACCGTGAACCACGTTACGCGGATCGGACGGCGGCCAAAGTGGCCCATGTCGGCATACAGCGCCTCGGCCCCGGTGACGCACAGCACCACCGCGCCCAAGATGATGAAGGTGGTGCCGGGCTGCTCAAAAATAAAGCGCAGGGCGTAGAACGGGTTGATGGCCCACAGAATGCGCGGGTTGTCGGCAATATTGAAAATGCCCAGCGCCGAAATGGCGACAAACCACACCACCATCACCGGGCCAAAGTAGCGACCAATGCTGGCACTGCCGCGTTTTTGCACCATGAACAGCAGAAGGAGCACCACCAAGGTGATGGGTACCACGTATTTTTTGAAGTGCGGCGAAATCACTTCCAGCCCCTCGACCGCGCCCAGTACGGTGATGGCCGGCGTGATGACGCCGTCGCCATAAAACAAGCAAGTGCCAAAAATGCCGACCAACAGCAGCCATTTGCGCAAGCGCGGCTGGTCTTTGACGGTTTGTGCGGCCAGCGCCAGCATCGCCACCAAGCCGCCTTCGCCGTGGTTGTCAGCGCGCAGCACCAGCGTGACGTATTTGAGCGAAACGATGACCGTCAGCGTCCAAAAGAACAAGGACAGGATGCCGTGGACGTTGTCCGGTGTGAATGGCACGTGACCACCGCCAAACACCTCTTTGACGGAATACAAAACGCTGGTGCCGATATCGCCGTAAACGACGCCGATAGCGCCCAGCATCAGCACATACAAAGGGGATTTGGTGTTTTGCACTGTGTGCACAGGCCACGCCTCTGGCAGAGGCTGTGGCCACGGTTCCGTTATTTTTGGAACGCTATTGTGCGCTTCAGTCGTACTCTTCGGCGTTGGGGTCGGTGGCTTCCAACTCGTAGCTGGCAGCCAGCATCGCCAAGCGGGCGACGACGCCATACATATAGAAGCGGTTTGGTGCCAGTGCCGCAGGGCGGGCGCCGAGCTGGTGCATGTGCGTGCTGTGGTCGAACGCCAGCGGCACAATCTTAGCGCCGGGCAGATTCAGGTTTTCATCGGCGCCGCGCTCGGCATGGCTGCGGTAAAAACCGCCCACCACGTAGCGGTCCATCATGTAAACCACCGGCTCGGCCACGGCACCGGCGATGCGCTCTTGCGTCAGCACGCCCTCTTGCACGATGGCTTCGCGCACCGGCTTACCGTCGTGGGTGACGGCCAGTTGGGCGCGCGTGGCCGGCGACAGCGCCAGCAAGTCTTTGACATCGCGCACCGTCAGCACGCCCGCGCCATAGCTGCCGTTGTCGGGCTTGACGACAACGAATGGCTTTTCGTTGATGCCGTATTCCTTGTACTTGCGCCGAATTTTGGTCAGCACCGCATCCACCGTGCTCTGCAACGCGTCCAGCCCGGTGTCGGTGGCAAAGTCGGACGGCTCGCATTTACCAAACAGCGGGTTAATCAGCCACGGGTCAATTCCCAGCAGCTTGCCAAAGCGCTTGGTGATTTCTTCGTAGCCGCGAAAGTGATTGCTCTTGCGCCGCACACTCCAGCCGGCGTGCAGCGGTGGCAGCAGGTATTGCTCGTGCAAGTCTTCCAAAATGCCCGGCGCACCCGCCGACAAGTCGTTATTCAGCAAAATAGTGCAGGGGTCAAAATGCTTGAGCCCCAAGCGGTGGCGGCTGCGCTGCACTGGCTCCAAGGTGATGTGCTCGCCAGTCGGCAGCTCGATCACTGTGGTTTCTTTGACATCTGGATTGACCGAGCCGATGCGCACATTCAGCCCGCCCATGCTGAAGATGCGCTGCAGCTGCGCCACGTTGGCCAAATAGGCGCTGCTGCTGGTGTCGTTCTCGGTAATGATCAGCAAGTTGCGCGCTTCGGGGCAGATTTTTTCAATCGCCGCCATCGCCGCTTGCACGGCCAGCGGCAGCATTTGCGGCGTTAGGTGATTCCAGCCACCGGGAAACAAATTGGTATCGACCGGCGCCAGCTTAAAGCCGGCGTTGCGAATATCCACCGAGGAGTAGAACGGCGGCGTGTGCTCCATCCATTCGAGCCGAAACCAGCGCTCGGTCGCCGGCATGGAGTCAATGACGCGCTGCTCCAGCTCATTGATGGGCCCGGTGAGTGCGGTAATGAGATGTGGAACCATGAAGAAGCGCCCTTGTAAATACGTTTGCCGGCCATTGTAGGGAGTAACCCCCGGCCTTAATTAAAGCTTCAGCGGCGCCAAAAAGCCGGTGTCAGCAAAGCCATAAAGCTCAAAATCTCCAGCCGCCCGAGCAACATGCCCAGCGTGCAAACCCAGATTTGAAAGTCGCTCAGTACCGAATAATTGGATGCCGGCCCAATCAGCCCCAAGCCCGGCCCAGTGCAATTGACGCTGGCAATCACTGCGCTGAAGGCGGTGAGCGGATCTAAATCGGTCAACAACAACACCATGCTCAAGACGATGATGGTGCCGCCATAGACCAGCATGAACGCCAACACCGAAAAAATCATCCGGCTATCGACCACCGCGCCACCGACACGCACCGGCTGGATGGCGTTGGGATGAACGAGGCGCGTCAGCTCGCGCCGTGCCTGCTTGACCAGCACCAACATCCGCATCATCTTGATGCCGCCGCCGGTCGAGCCAGCGCTGGTGGCCACGCCCGAGAGCATCAGCATCAGCACCGGCGCAAACACTGGCCAAGTCAAATAATCGACCGTGGCGTAGCCAGTGGTGGTGGCCACTGAGACGACGTGAAACACACCGTAGCGCAGCGCGTCCAGCACGCCATACACGCCCTTGACCCACAGCAGCAGCGCCACCACCAAGCCACCGCCCAGCAGCGCGCTGAAAGTGGCGCGCATTTCCGGGTCACGCCAAAAACTGCCCCAATGGCCCTTGCGCATGGCGACAAAATACAGCGCGAAATTACAACTGGCCAACAACATGAAAAACAGCGCCACCAGCTCCAACAACGGCGACTGAAAATGCCCAAAGCTGGCATCGTGTGACGACAAACCACCCAAGCTGACGGTGGAAAACATGTGCATCAGCGCGTCCAGCGGTGCCATGCCAGCGCCCCAATAGGCCAACACACAGCCGACCGAAAACAGCGCATACACGCCCCACAGCCCTTTGGCGGTTTCGGTCATGCGCGGTGTCAGCTTGGTGTCTTTAATGGGGCCGGCGGCCTCGGCCTTGAACAGCTGCGCACCGCCCACGCCCAGCAATGGCAGCACGGCGACGGCCAGAATCAAAATCCCCATGCCGCCAATCCACTGCAAAAAGGTGCGCCAGACATTGACTGAGACCGGCAGCGTGTCCAAGTTCGACAGCACCGTCGAGCCGGTGGTCGTCAGGCCCGAGACCGCTTCGAAATAGGCGTAGGTAAACGACATTGGCCGCCCGACTTGGGCGCAAGCCAGCATCAGCGGCACGGCAGCAAACAGCGGCAGCAGCGCCCACACCAGCGACACCAACATCACGCCGTGGCGCGGTTGCAGCTCGCGCTTGTAGCGGCGCATTCCCGCCAGCAGACCCAGCCCCACCACCAGCGCCACGCCCATCGAAATCGGATAAACCTGCCAAACACCATCTTGCGCATACCAAGACACCGCCAGCGGCACCCCCATCGCCAAGGCAAACAGCATGATCAACATGCCCAGCACGCGCAAAACGGGAAAGACATCAGTCATCGAAAAACCCCCAAAGAAGCAGGGCGTGGCGTCAAATTAAAAAAAAGTGGCGCTGACGCGAAACAGCTTTTCCACATCACTGACCAAGCGCTTGTTGGGCAGGAAGAACACCACGTGGTCATTGCTCTGGATGACGGTATGGCTGCGCGGAATGATCACTTCGGGTGGGGCGGGCGGCGGCAGTGGCGGCAATTGCGCCGACGCTTCTGTCGGCGCAGCAGCAGTGGCGGCAGGGTCTGGCAGGCCGCGCACGATCAAGCCCATGTGGACGTTCTCGGGCAGGTGCAAATCGCTGACCTTGCGGCCAATCACGCGCGAGCTTTTGCGGTCGCCGCGCGCCACGATCTCCAGCGCCTCGGCCACACCCCGGCGCAGGCTGTGAACCGCTTGCACATCGCCCCGGCGCACATGCGCCAGCAACTCGCCCAGCATCGCCTGAGCGGGCGACAGCGCAATGTCAATTTGCGTGCCGTGCATCAAATCGGCATAGCTGCGCCGGTTGATCAGCGCCAGTACCCGACTGGCACCCATGCGCTTGGCCAGCAGGCTGGACATGATGTTGTTTTCATCGTCGTCGGTCAGTGCCAAAAACAGATCGATTTCTTCGATGCTTTCGCTCTCCAGCAGCTTTTCATCGGTGACGTCGCCTTCCAGCACCAACACCTCCGACGGCAAGGTGGAGGCCAGCGCAATACAGCGCTCAGGGTGGTGCTCGACCACCTTGACGTGAAAGCGCCCCGGCTCCTTGCCCAACTGGCGCGCCAAGCGCAGGCCGACATCGCCGCCGCCGGCAATCATCACGCGGCGCACCGGCCGCTGGGGCTGGCCTTCGCGCCGGTGCAGTGAGGCCAGCACAAACGGCAAATGCTCACGCGCCGCCAGTACAAACACTTCGTCACCCGGCTCAATGCGCGTGCTGCCGCTGCACGGCACAAAGCGATCCGGCTCATCGGCAAAGCGGCGGTAAATCGCCACCAAACGCATGGCGACATCGGGCGTGGCCTCGCGCACTTGGGCAATGCTAAGACCCACCATAGGCGCGCCGATGCGCGCGCGCGTTGCCACCAAACAGGCGCGGCCACCGGCAAATTCGCGCACCTGCATCGCCTCGGGGTAGTCAATCAGCTTGGTGATGTAGCGCGTGAGCGACGCTTCCGGGCAAATGATGCTGACAGCAAAACCCTCCGGCCCAGCGAGCGGCCCGCTGGCATCAAAACCAGACGAGCGCACCCGCGCAATGCGCGCCGGAATACCAAACAACAACTGCGCCACCTTGCAGCACACCAAATTGGTTTCGTCCTGCGCGGCGCAGGCAATCAGCAAATCGGTGTCTTTGGCACCAGCTTCGGCCAGCACCGCCGGGTCAATGCCGTTGCCAACCACGCCGCGCAAGTCCAAATGCGACTCCAGCTCGCGCAGGCGCCGCGCATCGGTGTCGATGACGGTGATGTCATTGCGCTCAGACACCAAGCTCTCGGCCACGCTTTGGCCGACGCGGCCAGCCCCCAAGATGATGATTTTCATGCGGTGGCGCGGTGCTTAACCACGCACCTCGCCATCGCCCAGCACCAGCCATTTCAGCGAGGTCAGCCCCTCGATGCCGACGGGGCCACGGGCGTGGAATTTGTCGGTGCTGATGCCAATCTCCGCACCCAAGCCGTACTCAAAGCCATCGGCAAAGCGGGTGCTGGTGTTGATCATCACGCTGGCCGAATCGACCTCGCGCACAAAGCGCTGGCCGTGCATGTGGTCGCGCGTCAAGATGGCGTCGGTGTGGTGGCTGGAGTATTGGTTGATGTGCGCAATCGCCTCGTCCAAACCAGCGACGACTTTGATGCTGATGATGGGTGCCAGATATTCCATCGCCCAATCTTCTTCGGTCGCCGCCACCAGTTTTGCTCCTGAAACCGTAGCTAGTAGCGCACGACTGGCTTCACAAACGCGCATTTCCACTCCTTTTTTGGCGTACACCGCGCCAATCAAGGGCAAAAACTCTGCCGCCACGCCTTGCGCCACCAACAAACTCTCGCTGGCGTTGCACGGGCTGTATTTGCTGGTTTTGGCGTTGTCGGCCACGCGCACCGCCATGGCGATGTCGCACGGGTCATCGACATAGGTGTGGCAATTGCCATCCAAGTGCTTGATCACCGGCACCTTGGCACCAGCGCTGATGCGCTCAATCAGCCCCTTGCCGCCGCGCGGAATGATCACATCGACAAACTGCGGCATGGCAATCAACTGATCGACGACGGCGCGGTCGGTGGTCTGCACCAACTGCACGGCGTTTTCGGGCAAACCAGCTTCTGCCAAGGCTTGCTGCACCAGTTGTGCCAGCGCTTTGTTCGACTCAATTGCCTCAGAGCCGCCGCGCAAGATGCAGGCATTGCCGCTCTTGATGCTCAAGGACGCAGCTTCGATGGTGACGTTGGGGCGGCTCTCAAAAATCATGCCAAACACGCCAATCGGCACGCGCATCTGGCCGACGCGGATGCCGCTGGGCTGCTGCTTCATGCCCAGAATTTCGCCAATGATGTCGGGCATGGCGGCGAGTTGCTCGCAACCTTGGGCGCAGGTTTCCAGCACGGCGGGGGTGAGTTTCAGCCGATCGACCATCGGCTCGGCCAAACCAGCGGCGCGGGCGCGCTCTAAATCTTTAGCGTTGTCGATTTGCAGCGCACCAGTCTGCTCGCGCAGCAACCGCGCCAAAGCTTTCAATGCTTTGTTTTTGATAGCTGCTGGCGCACGCGCCATAAGGGCTGCAGCCGTTTTGGCTTGTAATCCGAGGGTGTGGGTGTAGGCGGTGATGTCAAGGGCATTCATGGGCAGCGATTCTGGCAGAACCACGACGCTTACAGCGAACCAGCGGATTCAGCGCGCCGCCAGCCCCAGCTTGCCCAACTGCAGCGCCAGCCGCTGCAGCGCTTGCCACGGCTCTTGCGGCCAGTCGGGCACTTTCAGGCCTTTGACGATGCCATCGACCCAGTGCGCCGATTGCAACAAGCGCGCCAACGCCGCGTCGCTGGCGTGGGGCAATAGGCGCTCGTAATGGCGCTCTTTGTTGCCCCAGATGCGGTTTTCGCGCAGCGCCATCGGCAGCGGGCGGCCAGCGTTCATCGCGTCTTTGACGCGTTTGAGGGCGCGGATGTCTTCGGCCAGCGCCCAGTGCACCAGCACGGCGGCTTCGCCCTCGGCTTGCAGGCCGTCCAGCATCCGCTGCACGCGCAGCAACTGGCCCGACAGCACCGCGTCGGACAACTTGAACACGTCATAACGCGCCACGTTCAGCACCGCCGCTTCGACCTGCGCCCACGTCAGCTCGCCCGCTGGGTGCAGCAGCGCCAGCTTTTGAATCTCTTGGTGCGCCGCCAGCAAATTGCCTTCGACGCGGTCGGCAAAAAACGCCAGCGTGCGTTGGCCTTCCTCGCCGCTGACGACGCGCTGACCTTGGGCGTTCAGGCGCTGGGCAATCCACTGCGGCAGCGCGGCGCGCTCTATCGGCTCGATGGGCACGCTGACACCGTGGCCGTCCAGCGCGGCAAACCACGCGCCGGTTTTGGTGGCTTTATCGAGGCGCGGCAGCAGCACCAGCGTCAGCGTGCTGTCGTTGCCAGCGGCGGCTTGCGCCAGCTGTTGCAGCGCGGCGCTGCCCTCTTTGCCGGGCTTGCCCGAGGGCACGCGGATTTCCAAAATTTGCTTGTCGGCAAACAGGCTTTGCGCGCCACCGGCTGCGCGCACTGCGCCCCAATCAAAGTGCGCGCCGGCCACGGTGAAAGTGCTGCGCTCGGTGTAGCCCTGCGCACGCGCTGCGGCGCGGATGGCGTCGGCCGCTTCTTGCTGCAACAACGGCTCGTCGCCGTGCAGGGTGTAGAGCGGGCGCAGGCCTTTGTGCAGGTGCGCCGCCAACTGGTTCAGGGCGAGTTGCATGGGCAGAATATGGCCGTAATAATGGTCAAAACAGGCTCTAGCCCTTTAGATACGTGCGCTAGCAGCTCTCTTTTTAGGAGCAAATTGCCGCTCAATTAACGCTGCACCGCCGCCAAACGGCGCGTCAATTGCTGCACCAAATCGGTCTGCATACTGCGGTAGAGCAGCGCTTCTTCGGCCTCTTTGGCCAGTGCGATGGTTTCGCTGTAGCTGATGTCGCGCTGTTGCAACAACTCCGTCTCGGGGATGAGTTCGTCGCCCGCCGGCGTGCGCAGCTTGAATTTGATGCGCAGGCGCAGTTGCAGCTCGCGCACTTGGCCGGACGCGGTCAGGCCGACGACATTGCGCTCTTGCTGCTCTTGCAGCACATCGAGCACCGCTTCGGCTTGGGGCATTTGCGCCTCTAAAGTGAACAGCACCAGCTTGGAGCCAGCCGCTTCGAGCGTGCGGCGCAGTTCGCGCGCCAGCGGCGATCCGCTCGGCGCGGCAATGTAGAGCGTGCGAAAAGCAAACTCTGGCACGCCGCGCAACCGAAAACCGCAGCCAGCCAAGGCCGCCAAGCCTGTCATCCCCAGCGAAGCCAACAAGCTGCGCCGAGAAACCGTGGAGCGGGCAGTGCGCGCCATCGCTCAGACCACCACGTTGACAAGGCGGCCGGGCACGATGACGACCTTTTTCGGCGCAGCGCCAGCGGCTTGTTTGATGAAAGCCTCGCTCGCCAGCGCGGTGCGCTCGATGGTGGCTTTGTCGGCATCGGCGCTGACAAGAATGGAGCCGCGCAGCTTGCCGTTGATTTGCAGCATCAGCTCAATCTCGTCTTGCTTCAAGGCTTCGGGGTCCACCTGCGGCCACGGCGCGTCGAGCAAATCGCCCAAGTGCGCGGCGTAGCCCAAATCGCTCCACAGGCCATGCGCCAAGTGCGGCGTGGCCGGGTACAGGCAGCGCAGCAAGATGCCAAAGCCTTCGATCAGCGCCACTTGCGCACCGGCGCTGTCCAAGGCCTTGAAGTCTTCCAGCGCGTTGATCATCTTCATCGTGCCCGAGACCACGGTGTTGTATTGCATCCGCTGGTAGTCGTAATCGACCTGCTTGAGCACGCTGTGGATTTCAAAGCGCAGCGCCTTGGCCTCTTTGCCAAATTCAAGGTCTTTTAGGCCGCTAGCGCCCGCCACGCTTGCGCTAACAGCTTCTGTTTCCATAGCAGACAGCTTGACACCGAAGTTCCAGACGCGGCGCAGGAAACGGTAGCTGCCTTCGACGGCGGCGTCGTTCCACTCCAACGTGGCCTCGGGCGGCGCGGTGAACATGGTGTACAGGCGGGCGGTGTCGGCACCGTATTTTTCAATCAGGTCTTGCGGATCGACGCCGTTGTTTTTCGACTTGGACATGGTGCCCACGCCTTCGTAGTCGATGGCGGTGCCGACCGGTAAATCACCGACGGCATTAATCAAACGCGCGCCGGTGACTTTGCCGGCTTCGTCCAGCACGTGTTCCACGTCGTGCGGCCAGAAATACTCTTTGCCGCCTTTGTCGGTGCGGCGGCTGTAGATGTGGTTCAGCACCATGCCCTGCGTCAGCAGTTTGGTGAACGGCTCATCGACTTTCACCAGCCCCAAGTCGCGCATCACTTTCGTCCAAAAGCGCGCATACAGCAGGTGCAAGATGGCGTGCTCAATGCCGCCGATGTACTGATCCATCGGCATCCAGTAGTCAGCGCCTTCGGCCACCATCGCCTCGGTGTTTTTCGGGTCGCAATAGCGCATGAAGTACCACGAGCTATCGACAAAAGTGTCCATCGTGTCGGTCTCGCGCCGCGCCGCTTTGCCGCAAATTGGGCAAGTGACGCCGGCGTGGAAGCCTTCGTGCTTGTGCAGCGGGTTGCCCGAGCCGTCGGGCACGCAGTCGGTCGGCAGCACCACTGGCAGGTCTTTTTCGGGCACCGGCACCGCGCCGTGTTCGTCGCAGTGGATGATGGGAATCGGCGTGCCCCAGTAGCGCTGGCGGCTCACGCCCCAGTCGCGCAGGCGCCAGGTGGTTTTCTTCTCGCCCAGGCCTTTTTGTTCCAGCGCGTGCGCCACGGCGTTCACCGCATCTGAATGCGACAGGCCGCTGAAGTTGTCAGAGTTGACGCTGACACCGCGCTGCTTGTCGGCGTACCAGTCTTGCCACTGGGTGAAGTCGAAGGTTTCGCCATCGACCAGCACCACCGGTTTGATCTCTAAGCCGTATTTCAGCGCAAAGGCAAAGTCGCGTTCGTCGTGCGCCGGCACGCCCATCACCGCGCCGTCGCCGTAACCCATCAGCACGTAGTTGCCAACCCAGACGGCCACGTCTTCGCCGGTAATCGGGTGCTGCACGCTCAGGCCGGTGGCCATGCCTTTCTTTTCTTGCGTCGCCAGCTCGGCCTCGGTGCTGCCGCCGTGTTGGCATTCGGCGATAAACGCCGCCAGTTGGGGGTTGCTGCGCGCGGCGTGCGCCGCCAGCGGGTGCTCTGGCGCGACCGCGCAGAAGGTCACGCCCATCAGCGTGTCGGCGCGGGTGGTGAAGACGTACATCTTGCCGTCGCCAATCAGCGCGCCATCGGCACCGTGGATGCTGTGCGGGAAGGCAAAGCGCACGCCTTCCGATTTGCCAATCCAGTTTTCCTGCATCAGCTTGACGCGCTCGGGCCAGCCGGGCATTTTGTCGCCGGCGACGTTGCCGAGCAGCTCTTCGGCGTAGTCGGTGATCTTCAAGTAGTAGCCGGGGATTTCGCGCTTTTCGACCGTGGCACCGGTGCGCCAGCCTTTGCCGTCAATCACCTGTTCGTTGGCCAGCACCGTCATATCGACCGGATCCCAGTTCACCGTCTGGGTCTTGCGGTAGGCGATGCCTTTTTCCAGCATCTTCAAAAACAGCCACTGGTTCCAGCGGTAGTAATCGGGGTCGCAGGTGGCGATTTCGCGCGACCAGTCAATCGCCAAGCCCATCGCCTGCATCTGCTTTTTCATGTAGGCGATGTTGTCGTAGGTCCACTGCGCCGGCGGCACGTGGTTTTTCATGGCGGCGTTTTCTGCTGGCAGGCCAAAAGCGTCCCAGCCCATTGGCATCAACACGTTAAAGCCCTTCATGCGCAGTTGGCGCGTGAGCATGTCGTTGATGGTGTAGTTGCGCACGTGCCCCATGTGCAGCTTGCCGCTGGGGTAGGGCAGCATCGAGCAGGCATAGAACTTGGGCTTGTTGCCGTCTTCGGTGACGCGGTAGGCGTCGTTGGCGGTCCAGTGGTCTTGCGCGGCGCGCTCGACATCGGTGTGTTGGTATTTGTCTTGCATGGGAGAACCAGAAACTTACGGCTAATAAAGAGAAGCAGCCCTCAACCGCTGCGCTGCGGCGATTTTAGGCGTTGGTGTTGGTGGCTGGTGTCAGGGCAGCGCGGCGGGCAGCGCCGGCGAGTTCGGCTCAGCCACAAAGCCAATGCGCGTCAGCCCGGCTTGGTGCGCCGCGCCCATGATGGCCACCACCCGGCCATAAGGCACCGCCGCATCGGCGCGCAATTGCACTTCGGTGTTGGGCTGCGCGGCGGCCAGAGCGATAAAGCGCTGCGCCAAGGCCGGCTGCGCCAGCGGCTCGTCGTTGATAAACGCTTGGCCCAATTTATCGACCACCACCGTCACCGACTGCGGCGGCGCGGCATTCGCGGCAGCGCCGTCGGTGCGCGGCAGTTCCAAGCGGATCGAGCTGGCCAGCAGCGGCGCGGCCAAGATAAAAATCACCACCAGCACCAGCATCACATCCACCAGCGGCGTGATGTTGATGTCGCTCATCGGCGGCGCAGCGCGGGTGCGTTCCAGACGACCAAAGGCCATGGCGAATTAATCGGTGGCGGCGCTGTCGAGCACCAGTGCGCGCAGGTCGTGGGCGAAGCCTTCCAAGTCGGCCTCGACCTGTGCAATTTGGCGGCCAAAGACGTTGTAGGCCAGCACCGCCGGCAGCGCCACGGCCAAGCCCGCAGCGGTCATGATCAGCGCCTCGCCGACCGGGGCGGCCAGTTGCTCGATGCTGACGTGACCCGCGCCGGCCAGCGCCGCCAGCGC
The DNA here is from genome assembly GCA_041798325.1 of Giesbergeria sp. GTDB lineage: Bacteria > Pseudomonadota > Gammaproteobacteria > Burkholderiales > Burkholderiaceae_C > Simplicispira. The sequence goes on along the minus strand of JBHCAP010000049.1, from coordinate 9,076 downwards.
GTGGTAAATGCCCCAGACCGTGCCCAGCAGTCCCACAAACGGCGCGGTCGAGCCGACGGTGGCCAACAGCACTTGGCCAAACTGCAAGCGCCCGAGCACCGCGTGCAGCGCGTCGCGCAACACGCGCGTCAGCTGCTGGCCGAGGCTGGCTTGGTTTGATAACGTACTTAATGCACTTAAAGTGCTTAAATCGGCTGCAGCCCTTTGGATACGTGCGCTAGCAGCTATCATTTTTGCTGCTGACACCAGCGGCAGCAGCAGCGCATCGCGGTCAAAGGCGGTGACTTGCTGCTGCGCGCTGTCCCAATCGGGCGCTTGCCAAAAGGCGGCGCTAGCGCGGGCGACATCGCGGCGGGCGCGCTGCACCAGGCGCAGCTTGTAGAGCATCACCACCCAACTGGCCACCGACATCGCCAGCAGCAGCAGCGCGGTGGCCTGCGTCACCGCATCGCCTTGGCGCAGCCAGTGCAGCGGCTCCATGCGGCGTGCCGCTCAGTTCAGACCCAGCACGTCGAACATGTCGAACAAGCCGGTTTGCTGCGCCGCGAGAAAGCGCACCGCGCGCAAGCTGCCTTGCGAATAGGTGGCGCGGCTGGAAGACTTGTGCGTGATTTCGATGCGCTCGCCAGTACCGGCAAACAGCACGGTGTGGTCACCGACGATGTCGCCGCCGCGAATGGTGGCAAAGCCGATGCTGGACGGATCGCGCTCGCCGGTGACGCCGTAGCGCTCGTAAACAGCGCAGTCTTTCAGATCGCGCCCCAGCGCATCGGCAATCACTTCGCCCATTTTCAGCGCCGTGCCCGACGGCGCATCCACCTTGTGGCGGTGGTGCGCTTCGATGATTTCGATGTCGTAGCCGGTGGCCAGCGCCTTGGCCGCCATCTCCAGCAGCTTGAGCGTGACGTTGACGCCGACGCTCATGTTCGGCGCCATGACGATGGCAGTTTTTTGCGCCAGCGCGGCGATCTCGGTTTTTTGTTCGTCGCTGAAACCGGTGGTGCCGATGACGGCTTTCACGCCCAATTCGGCACAGACTTGCAAATGCGCCAGCGTGCCTTCGGGGCGGGTGAAGTCGATCAGCACGTCGGCGTTTTGCAGGCCGGCGCGCAGGTCAGATGTGATCAGCACACCGCTGGCGTGGCCCAAAAAGGCGCTGGCATCCGTGCCGAGCGCAGGGCTGGTGTCAATGTCCAACGCGCCGGCCAGCACGCAATCGTCACTGGCCTGCACGGCCTCAATCAACATGCGGCCCATGCGGCCAGAAGCGCCAGCAATCGCCACGCGGCAAGGCGCAGCAACTGCTACGGGGGTAGAAGTCCCAGTCATATATATCGTTCCTTCGGGGGTACAAAGCAGCGGCGCGCGCCGCTGGATTATTCGAGCGGTGGGTAGCTGGTGCGCGAGGGCGGCAACTCAGCCGCCGGCGGCGCGGGTGCGCGGGCGGGGAAGCGTGCCAATTGCGCCTCCGTCGCTTGCAACACCGGCACAGAGCCTTTGGCTTTGTTTTGACCGAGCGTGGCGACAAATTCGCTCTCGGACGGCATCTCATCGCCCTCAGCGCGGACAAAACTATCGCCGTCAAAAAACACGGTCAGCTTGCGCGTTTGCACGTCGGTTTTGGGGCGCTTGAGGGTAAAGACATATTCCCAGCGATCGGCATGGAACAGACTGGTCACCAGCGGCGTACCCAGAATGTCGCGCACCTGCTGGCGGCCCATGCCGGGTTGCAGCGCCTGGACTTGCTCACGCGAGACAAAGTTGCCTTGCACCACGTCGATTTTGTACGGCGTGACCACGCTGGCCACGCTTTGGGTCGCGTTGTTAAAGCTGCTGCAAGCGGCTGCCGTGGCGCCAAGCAACAGGATCAGACCCAGACGGGTGCAGCGATGGGCTTGAGTGGGCATGGAAAAAGACGGAGGGCTATGATCAGATCATTGTAGCGGCGCAGGCCTGTGCGCCTCGTGATTAGCCCACTCACACCCTGATAGCAGAACCCAAAGACTCTCTGGCATGAAGAACATAGACGAACTCAAAAGCACTGGACTCAAGGCTACGCTGCCGCGCCTGAAAATTCTGGAAATTTTCCAGACCAGCTCCGTGCGCCACCTGACGGCGGAAGATGTGTTTCGCGTGTTGATGCTGGAGCACTCTGACATCGGCTTGGCGACGGTGTACCGCGTACTGACGCAGTTTGAGCAAGCGGGCTTGCTGATTCGCAGCAATTTTGAGAGTGGCAAAGCCATTTACGAGCTGGACGAAGGCCAGCACCACGACCACTTCGTGTGCACCATGTGTGCCAAGGTGGAAGAGTTTTTTGACCCCGAAATCGAAAAACGCCAGCAGGCGATTGCCAAAGCCAAGGGCTGGGTGGTACACGACCATTCGATGGCGCTGTACGGTCACTGCGCCGCGTGCGTCAAAAATCCGACCAGTAAACGCTCAATTTAAATTGATTTAAAACCCACCACGCTCCATGGCGCGGCGGTGGCGCTCGACAAACTCTTGGTAAGTGTCAATACCGCGCAACTGCAGCACGGTGTTGCGCACGGCAGCTTCGACCAGCACCGCAATGTTGCGCCCAACCACCACCTGAATCACCACCTTGAGCACTGGCACACCGAGCACGTCTTGGGTCAGCGGCTCATACGGCATCCGCTCGTACTCGTTTTCCATCGTCTCTTTACGCACCAAATGCACGATGAGTTTGAGGCGCATCTTGCGGCGCACCGAGGTCTCACCAAAGATGGCGCGAATGTCGAGCAAACCAATGCCGCGCACTTCGAGCAGGTTTTGCAGTAAATCGGGGCATTTACCCTCGATGGTGGTTTGGTTGATGCGGTACAAATCGACCGCATCATCGGCCACCAAACCTTGGCCGCGTGAAATCAGCTCCAGCCCCAGCTCGCTTTTACCCAGACCCGACTCACCAGTGATCAACACGCCCAAACCCAAAATATCCATAAACACGCCGTGCATGGTGGTGCGGTCGGCAAAGTGTTTAGACAAATAGGCGCGCAGCACGTCGATAACAAATGCCGACGACTCTTTGGTGGCAAACATCGGAATTTGGGCGCGCTCGCACATCGACAGCAACGCGGCGGGCGCAGTTTGACCCTCGGCCAAAATCAACACCGGCGGCTCTAGCGTAACAATGCGGGCAATGCGCCGCTCGCAGTCTTGGGGCGTATCGCTGGTCAGATAGGTAATCTCGCGCTCACCCAAAATTTGCACCCGGTAGGGATGGATGTAGTTCAGGTGACCGACCAAATCGGCACCCGAACATGCCGAGCGCACCGCTACCTCATCAAAGCGGCGCTCAGAAGCGCCTAGGCCGGCCAGCCACTCCCAGCGCAGGGAAAGGCGAAACTCTTCAAAGAGGAGGTCAGCGCTGACAGCATCGGGTTTCATAGCGCAGCGAACCTAGCGCTCAAGCCATCTGTGTCGATTGCCAGCTAGCGATCATGGCGTGCAGCTCGTCGATACTGGCGCAAGCCTTGATTTTTTCGCGCAGCACGCTGTCGCTGAGCAGCTCGGCAATTTCAGACAGGATTTCGAGGTGTTTTTGCGTTGCCGCTTCGGGCACCAGCAAGAAAATTAGCAGCACCACCGGCTGCTCGTCCGGGGCGTCGAAGCCAATCGGGCGCTCCAGCTGGAACACGGCTGCCATCGGCGCTTTCAGCCCCTTGATGCGGCCGTGCGGAATCGCGACACCGTGGCCTAAGCCAGTAGAGCCGAGACGCTCGCGGGCAAACAAGCTGTCAGTGACCAAAGCACGGGACAACCCGTGCAGGCCTTCAAACAGTAGGCCAGCTTCTTCAAAAGCACGCTTTTTGCTGGTGGCATCGACGCTCACAAGCACTTGCGTGACGGGCAGGATAGAGGCAAGACGGTTCATAGCGGTAGGGGCGGATTATGCACTGCATGGCAATAGACCCAAGAGGTTTCCATAAGCGCAAAAAACCAGCCAATAAGGCGGCACTCTGCTCGGGAAGACGTTTCAGCGCGACAAGCAACTTGGCAAACACCAAACCACTATGCCTTTGTGCCCAGCGAAAAGCAATGGCATTGGCCATGCCATCAAAACGCACATACCGCCTTTAGTGCGCGCTGGTGCCCGCTTAAAATAGCGCGCTGCCAGCGGCTTGACTATGCCGATCCAGAGCCAGCCACCTCCCGGCGCCATGCGCTTCGATTGCAACGACTTTTCTCCGCCATGACACAACCCAGCCCTTCTGCCCTGCACACCTCCACCCTGACTTCGCTGACGCTGCTGGCACGCGGCAAGGTGCGCGACAACTATGCCGTCGGCGACGACCGCATCCTGATGGTCGCCAGTGACCGGCTCTCGGCCTTTGACGTGATCATGGGCGAGCCCATTCCCGGCAAGGGCGAGCTGCTGACGCAAATGGCGCTGTTTTGGTTCGACAAGCTGGGCCACATTTGCCCCAACCACCTGACCGGCGACGCACCCGAGAGCGTCGTTAGCGCCGAAGACGCGCCCCAAGTGCGCGGCCGCTCGATGCTGGTGCAGCGCCTGAAACCAATTCCGGTCGAAGCCGTGGTGCGTGGCCACTTGGCCGGCAGCGGCTGGAAGGAATACCAAGCATCGCAAGCCGTCTGCGGCGTCGCCCTGCCTGCCGGTCTTACCAATGCGGCGAAACTGCCCGCGCCCATCTACACCCCCGCCGCCAAGGCCGAGGCCGGTGAGCACGACGAAAACATCACCTTTGAGCGCACCGTCGAAATGATTGGTCTGGACTTGGCGACGCGCATCCGCGACCTGAGCATCGCTATCTACCAAGAAGCGGCGGCCATCGCCCTGACCAAAGGGATGATCATTGCCGACACCAAGTTTGAATTTGGCCTCGCGCCCGACGGCACGCTGGTGCTGATGGACGAGGTGCTGACCCCCGACAGCTCGCGCTACTGGCCGGTCGAGGGCTACGCCGCCGCGCTGGCCGCCGGCGAGAACCCGCCCAGCTACGACAAACAATTTGTGCGCGACTGGCTGGAGCAAGCGCAGGTCAACGGCAAGCCGTGGAACAAAACCGCCCCCGCGCCGCGCCTGCCGCAGTCGGTGATCGAGAACACCGCCGCCAAATACCGCGAAGCGCTGGAGCGATTGACCGCCGCTTAAACGCGCAAATCAGGCATAAAAAAGGGCGGGCGCTTTAAGCGACCCGCCCTTTTTGTTTTGGTGCTGCTCGCGCGATCAGCTCAAAACCACGCTGGACAAGCGGCGGCGGTAGGTCGCCACCACCGGGTCCTCGGGCGGGATTTGGCCGTCGGCCACTTTCACCTTGGGCGGCTCGATGATGTCGAGAATGGACACATACAGCTTGCGCGCCGCCTCGTCGTTCCAAGCTTTGTCGCGCATCAGGATGTCGAGCAGCTCGTCCATCGCGGCCGTCCATTGCTGCTGCGCCATCAGCACGCGGGCGCGGCCAAAGCGGGCGTCAAAATCGCGTTTATTGGCCGCAATTTTTATATCAAATTCGGCTGTATCGCCCTGTTTACGGGCGCTAGCAGCTATGAAATCAAGAGCATCTATCCAGCTCTTCAACGCGCCCAACTTGCGCGACAGAGCAACTCTCGGCGCAGCGGGGGCAAAGGCAGCTTTGGCCTCGTCTTCGCGCTGCAATTGCAGCAGCAGCTTGACGCAGTCAAAGCGCACATCGTCGTTGTCTGGCTCGGCGACCAGCGCTTGCTGCAGCTTTTCCAGCGCGGCGTCGGTGTCGCCAGCGGCCAGCGCGGCAGCGGCGTCGTATTCAGGCTCTGGCTCTGGCTCGGCGGCGGCAGGCGGCAGGTGCTTGTCGAGAAAGGTGCGCACTTGGCCTTCGGTTTGCGCGCCGGTGAAGCCATCGACCGGCTGGCCGCCCACCATCAGCACGCAAGTGGGAATGCTGCGCACGCCAAACATTGCGGCCAGCTGCTGCTGTTGATCGGAGTCGATTTTGGCCAGCGTGAAGCGGCCGGCGTATTCGGTCTCCAGCTTCTCCAGCACCGGGCCGAGCGACTGGCACGGGCCGCACCAAGGTGCCCAAAAATCGACCAGCACCGGCACGGTGGATGAGGCGGCAACCACCTCGGCTTCAAAATTTTCTAGGGTGATATCTAGCATGGTGTTCAAGTTCTCCGACAGTCAAAGGGCGCGGGCGACGCACGCCAGCGCACAAAAAGTAAAATCGCGGGTTCACATTTTGGCCGCCGACATGGCGCGCCGCTCTACATAACACTATGACACCCATCCAGATCGGCGTAGTCATGGGTTCCAGCAGCGACTGGGACACCATGCAGCACGCAGTCGAAATTCTCCAGCACTTTGGTATCGCCCACGAGGCGCGGGTGGTCTCGGCCCACCGGATGCCGGACGATATGTTTGCCTACGCCGAAAGCGCGGTTGAGCGCGGCCTCAAAGCCATCATTGCCGGCGCGGGCGGCGCAGCCCACCTGCCCGGCATGATCGCCGCCAAAACGCCGGTGCCGGTGCTGGGCGTGCCCGTCGCCAGCCGCCATTTGCAAGGCGTCGATTCGCTGCACAGCATTGTGCAAATGCCCAAGGGCATTCCGGTGGCAACGTTTGCGATTGGCACCGCCGGCGCGGCCAATGCGGCGCTGTTTGCCGTGGCGCTGCTGGCCAATGAAAACCCCGAGCTGCGCCAGCGCCTGAACGCCTTTCGCGCCGCGCAGACCGACATCGCCCGCAACATGACCTTGCCTCCGGCGGCGCCATGAGCGCATCAACCAAGGCGAACCCCCAATTTCCGCTGCTCCCCGGCGCGACGCTGGGCGTGCTCGGCGGCGGGCAACTCGGGCGGATGTTTGCCCACGCCGCGCAGGCGATGGGCTACTTCACTGCCGTGCTCGACCCCGACGCGCACAGCCCGGCCGGGCGCGTCAGCCACCAGCACATCCAAACCGGTTACGACGACGCGGCTGGTTTGGCCGAACTGGCGCGGGTCAGCGACGCCATCACCACCGAATTTGAAAACGTCCCCGCCGGTGCGCTGGCTGCGCTGGCCGCGCTGCGCCCCGTAGCGCCCGCCGCCAGCGCCGTCGCCATTGCGCAAGATCGGGCGCAAGAAAAAGCCCACTTTGTGCGCTGCGGCGTGCCGTGTGCGCCGTATGCGGTGATTGAAAACGCCGCGCAACTGGCCGCAGTGCCCGCTGATTTGCTGCCCGGCATTCTGAAAACCGCCCGCATGGGCTACGACGGCAAAGGCCAAGTGCGCGTCAACAGCGCCGCTGAACTCGCCGCCGGCTGGAACAGCGTCGGCCAAGTGCCCTGCGTATTAGAAAAAATGCTGCCGCTGGCGCTGGAGTGCTCGGTCATCGTGGCGCGCGGGCGCGATGGCAGCATGGTCAACCTGCCGGTACAGCGCAACCTGCACCGCGACGGCATTCTGGCCGTCACCGAGGTTTATGAGTCAAATCTGCCTCTAGCCCTTACGCAGCAAGCGGTAGCAGCTACTAAATCAATAGCAAATGGGCTGGATTATGTCGGCGTGCTGTGCGTCGAATTCTTTGTGCTGGCGGACGGTGCGCTGGTGGTCAACGAGATCGCCCCGCGCCCGCACAACAGCGGCCACTACAGCCAAAACGCCTGCGATATCTCGCAGTTTGAGCTGCAAGTGCGCACGCTGGCCGGCTTGGCGCTGGTACAGCCGCGCCAACACAGCGCCGCCGTGATGCTCAATTTGCTGGGCGATTTGTGGTTTACCCACGGTGACAGCGACAGCGCACAAACCCCGCCGTGGGATGCCGTGCTGGCGCTGCCCGGCGCGCACCTGCACCTGTACGGCAAAGCGGACGCCAAGCGCGGCCGCAAGATGGGCCACCTGAACATCACTGCCGCCACACCCGAAGCCGCCCGCGCTACGGCGCTGCAAGCGGCTGCGCTGCTCGGCCTGCCGGCGTTTTGAAAGCCGCCCGATGATTTTGGACGGCAACTTGCCCGCTTCCATCGCCGCCGCCGCGCAGGCTTTGCGCAGCGGCGCGCTGCTGGGGCTGCCGACGGAAACGGTGTATGGCTTGGCGGCCGATGCCAGCAGCGACAGCGCTGTGGCAAAAATCTTTGCCGCCAAAGGCCGCCCCAGCGACCACCCGTTGATCGTCCACGTCGCCGATGCCAGCGCCATTGCGCATTTCGCCAGCACAGTGCCGGCGTTTGCCCAAGCGCTGGTCGATGCGTTTTGGCCGGGGCCGCTGACGCTGATATTGCCGCGCCGCGCTGGTGTTGCCAGCGCAGCCACCGGCGGCCAGGGCAGCGTCGGCCTGCGCTGCCCGGCGCACCCGGTGGCGCTGGCTGTGCTGCGCGCCTGCGCTGCTGAAGGCGTGTGGGGCGTGGCCGCGCCCAGCGCCAACCGCTTTGGCCGCGTCAGCCCGACCACGGCGGCGCATGTGCAATCTGAATTTGGCGCTGTGATGCCGAATTTGCTCGTATTGGACGGCGGCGCTTGCAGCGTCGGCATTGAATCGACCATCGTCGATTGCACGCGCGGCGTACCGGTGTTGCTGCGCCCCGGCGCCATCACCCGCACGCAGATTGAGGCCGCTTGCGGGCTGCGCTTGCTCTCAAAAGAAGAGCTGCTAGCGCACACCCCGCGTGCCTCAGGCACGCTTTTGGCCCACTATGCACCCAGCGCGCCAGTGCGGCTGATGGATGCTGCGGCGCTGCAAGCGGCTTGGGATGCGCGCAGCGCCGATGCGCCGGCGCTGGCGATTTATGCGCGCACGCCACTGCAGCACGGCACCGCGCCCGCCGCGCTGCACGCCATGCCCGCCAGCGCCGAAGCCAGCGCCGCCGAACTGTTTGCCATGCTGCGCCAGTTTGACGACCAAGGCGCGCGCGAAATTTGGATTGAAACTCCGCCGGACAGCGCCGACTGGGAAGGCGTGCGCGACCGGCTCCAGCGCGCCGCAGCGGCAACGCTCACCCAGTGCGCGGGAAGCCTCGGGGTTTAGCCCGGGGTTGAGAGCGCGGACGCCGCAGGCGTCCTAATTCCTTGCAGACGCCTGCGAGAATTAATTGCATTGCATGGCATCGAGAGGCTCTTGATAATGCGCCGCATGG
>JBHCAP010000048.1:0-4988 GCA_041798325.1 Giesbergeria sp. | reverse complement strand
GCACCATAGCAGTAATGTTTTAGGGTTACAAGCTTGCGCGCTGCCTAAACTTTCAGGGGTTACGCAACGTCACCTTTAGACCAAAGAGTTGTTGTCCAACGACAACGCGCGGTAACTAGGTGTTGCCAAGAAAGTCGCTCTATTGCGCCAAGGTACAACGCGCGCCGCCCCTTGCAGGACGGCGCGCGTTCATGGGCAGATCAGAGTTTAGGCGCTGAGCAGAATGCGCAGCATCCGGCGCAGCGGCTCGGCCGCGCCCCACAGCAGCTGGTCGCCGACGGTGAAGGCACCAACATATTCCGGCCCCATGGCCAGCTTGCGGATGCGGCCGACCGGAATCGTCATGGTGCCGGTGACGGCAACAGGTGTCAGGTCTTGGATGGTGGCTTCGCGCGTGTTAGGCACTACTTTGACCCACTGGTTATCAGCGGCAATCATCCCTTCGATGTCGGCCAGCGGCACGTCTTTTTTCAGCTTGAAGGTCAGCGCTTGGCTGTGGCAGCGCATGGCACCGACGCGCACGCAAAAGCCATCGACTGGAATCGCATTGGTGCCAAAACCTTCGCCTTGGCCCAAAATTTTGTTGGTCTCGGCCATACCTTTCCACTCTTCTTTGGACTGGCCGTTGCCCAAGTCTTTGTCGATCCACGGGATCAGCGAGCCGCCCAGTGGCACGCCAAAGTTGGCGGTTTCGGCAGCGCTCAGGCTGCGCTGCTTGGCGATGATCTTGCGGTCAATTTCTAGGATGGCGCTTTTTGGGTCGTCCAGCAGGGCGCGCACTTCGGCGTTCAGCGTGCCGTACTGCGTCAGTAATTCGCGCATGTGCTGCGCGCCGCCACCGCTGGCCGCTTGGTAGGTTTGCGTGCTCATCCACTCGACCAAACCGGCCTTGTACAGCGCGCCCACGCCAATCAGCATGCAGCTGACGGTGCAGTTGCCGCCCACCCAGTTTTTGCCGCCTTTGGCCAGCGCGTTTTGAATCACCGGCATGTTGACCGGATCAAGCACGATGACGGCGTCGTCGTTCATGCGCAGCGTGGAGGCTGCGTCAATCCAGTGGCCATTCCAGCCAGCTGCGCGCAGCTTGGGGAAAACTTCCGAGGTGTAGTCACCGCCCTGAGCAGTAATGATGATGTCGCAGCGCTTTAAGGCGTCGATGTTGAACGCGTCTTGCAGCGTGGTTTCATTCTTCGCCATGGACGGTGCAGCGCCGCCGGCGTTGGAGGTGGAGAAAAACAACGGCTCGATCAGGTCGAAGTCTTTTTCTTCGACCATGCGATCCATCAACACCGAGCCGACCATGCCACGCCAGCCGACCAAACCTACTAACTTGCTCATTTTTAACGCCTCTTCTAGTTGAAAAAACAGTGCCCGACCGGCTCTGTCTGCCCGGCTCGTCTGGCCAGGAGGGGCGCACGACGAACCGGAGCTGGATCAGCCCTTAATGGTGGTCGTGGTAATGGTGCTGTTTGCGCGCGCAGCCGCAGGTGCCATAGCAGCAAGTGCGGGGTTCAGAGGGAACGAAAGGGCGGCAAACATGGGCTGCGATTGTAGCGGAGAGCAGCTCTGGCGCAGCTTGCAACACGATAGCGCTATCTGCAAAACGGTGGTTACACAGCAAGTTGCTTATAGTGACTTTGCCTAAGCCATTCAGATTCCCATCTCGGCTGTCAGGCACCACGTAACCATCGGCACTTTCAACTTTCAACATGCAACTAAAACCCGCCTTCTACACCACTATCGCAGCCCTGTTCTTGGCAAAAAGCGCTTTGGCACAAACAGCTGCACCCCCGAGCCAAACGGTAGGAGAACGGGTTTACAAAGCTGTTTGTATCGCTTGCCATGATTCTGGTGTTGCCCAAGCGCCCAAATTTGGCGATAAGGCTGCTTGGGCACCTCTGATTGCCGAAGGTCAGGGGGTGCTTACCGGGCACGCTTGGATTGGCGTGCGCGCCATGCCGGCACGCGGCGGCAGCACCGAAATCAATTTGCAAGATTTCTCGAAGGCGGTGGCCTACCTCGTCAGAAGCGCGGGCGGCGACTGGAAAGACCCAGACCCTGCCATGATGAAAAAAATCGTCACGGAGGCAGACGAGCGGCTCACTGAAGTCATTAAAGAGCAGCAGGCCATGCAGCGCGAACTGCACAAATTGGCCGATTAAACAGCGCCCGCCAACCGACGCTGCGCGCGTTGAAGGCTTACCCCAGCGCCTTCACCACCGCGTCACCCATTTGCACCGTGCTGACTTTCGTCGTGCCCGCGCTGTAGATATCCGGCGTGCGCAGACCCTGCGCCAGCACCGCTTGCACGGCGTCCTCAATGCGCTGGGCGGCGGCCTCTTGGTTGAGCGAGAAGCGCAGCATCATCGCGGCGCTCAAGATGGTGGCCAAGGGGTTGGCAATGCTTTGGCCGGCAATATCGGGCGCGCTGCCGTGGCTGGGCTCGTACAGGCCTTGGTTTTTGCTGTTCAGGCTGGCCGACGGCAACATGCCAATCGAGCCGGTCAGCATCGAGGCTTCGTCGCTCAGGATGTCGCCAAACATATTGCCGGTGACGATGACGTCGAATTTCTTCGGTGCCTTGACCAGCTGCATCGCGGCGTTGTCGATGTACATGTGGTCCAGCGCCACGTCGGGGTACTGCTTGCCAATGTCAATCATCACGTCTTGCCACAGCTGGAAGGTTTCCAGCACATTCGCCTTATCGACGCTGGTCACGCGCTTGCTGCGTTTTTGCGCCGCTTGGAAGGCAACGTGGGCGATGCGCTCAATCTCCGGGCGGCTGTAGCGCATGGTGTCGAAGGCTTCTTCGGCACCGGGAAAGTGGCCGTCGGTGGCGATGCGGCGGCCACGCGGCTGACCGAAATAGATGTCACCCGTCAGCTCGCGGATGATCAGGATGTCCAGACCGGCGATGATTTCTGGCTTGAGGCTAGACGCATCGACCAACTCTTTGTAGCAAATCGCTGGCCGAAAGTTGGCGAACAAGCCCATGTGCTTGCGCAAACCCAAAATGGCCTGCTCGGGGCGCAGCGAGCGCTCCAGCTTGTCGTATTGCCAGTCGCCCACGGCACCAAACAGGATGGCGTCGGCGTCTTGCGCCAGCTTCAGCGTCGATTCGGGCAGCGGGTGGCCGTGCGCGGCATAAGCCACGCCGCCGACCAGCGCGGTTTCCATCTCGAACGGCAAATCCAAAGCGCCGAGCACTTTGACGGCTTCAGCGACGATTTCGGTACCAATGCCGTCACCCGGCAGAACTGCGATTTTCATGTTGACAACTCTCTTTTTAATAGCTACTAGCGCCCGTGTTTAAAGGGCTAGAGGCTGTTTTGACTATAAATTAACCAGCGATTGGCCTTAGCAGACCATGCTGTGCGCCAGCCACGGCTTGGTGGCGAGGCGCTGGGCTTCAAACGCCGCAATCTTGTCTTTCTGGCGCAGCGTCAGGCCGATGTCGTCCAAGCCGCCTTGCAGGCAGTATTTGCGAAAGGCTTGCACTTCGAACGGAATTTCTTCGCCTTGGGGGCGCACGATGACTTGGCGCTCCAAGTCGATGGTCAGCTGGTAGCCGGGGAAGGCCAGCACCTCGTCAAACAACTGCGCCACCGTGGCTTCGGGCAGCACGATGGGCAGCAGGCCGTTTTTGAAGCAGTTGTTGAAGAAGATGTCGGCAAAGCTGGGCGCAATCACGCAGCGAAAGCCGTACTGGTCCAGCGCCCACGGCGCGTGCTCGCGGCTGGAGCCACAGCCAAAGTTTTTGCGCGCCAGCAGGATGGATGCGCCGGCGTAGCGCGGCTGGTTCAGCACAAAGTCGGGGTTGGGCTGGCGGCTGGCCGGGTCTTGGCCGGGCTCGCCGTGGTCGAGGTAGCGCCACTCGTCAAACAGGTTGACGCCAAAGCCGGTCTTTTTGATGGATTTCAAAAACTGCTTGGGGATGATGGCATCGGTATCGACGTTCTCGCGGTCCATCGGCGCGACGAGGCCTTGGTGGATGTTGAATTTCTGCATGGTTTTATTCTTTCCTGTGCGCGGCTTATTGGGCGGCGCGCTGGATGGCGTTGCCGGCTTTGCCAATGTCTTGGCCGACGCCTTGGACGGTGTTGCAGCCGGCCAGCACAAACGCCAGCGCCACAGCGAGGAGGGTTGCGGTCTTTTTCATAGTGCAGTCCTTGGATGCGAGTCAGGCAAATGGGCGAATATCGACAAAGTGGCCGTGTACCGCCGCCGCTGCCGCCATTGCCGGGCTGACCAAGTGCGTGCGTCCGCCGGCGCCTTGGCGGCCTTCAAAGTTGCGGTTGCTGGTAGAGGCGCAGCGCTCGCCCGGCTCCAAGCGGTCGGCGTTCATCGCCAAGCACATGCTGCAACCGGGTTCGCGCCACTCAAAGCCAGCGGCGCGGAAGATCACGTCCAAGCCTTCGCGCTCGGCTTGTTCTTTCACCAAGCCCGAGCCGGGCACCACCAGCGCCAATTTGACGTTGCTGGCGACTTTGCGACCGAGCTTTTTGACCACGGCAGCAGCTTCGCGCATGTCTTCAATACGGCTGTTGGTACACGAGCCAATGAACACTTTGTCGATGGTGATGTCGTTGATCGCCTTGTTCGGCTCCAAGCCCATGTACACCAGCGCGCGCTCGATGGCGCTGCGTTGGTTGGTGTCTTTTTCTTTGTCTGGATCGGGCACGCGGGCGTCGATGCCCAGCACCATTTCGGGCGAAGTGCCCCACGTCACCTGCGGCACGATGGCAGCGGCGTCCAGCTTGACTACGGTGTCAAACGTGGCATCCGCGTCGGAGTGCAGCGTCTTCCAGTACGCCACGGCTTGATCCCACTCCACGCCGGTCGGCGACAGCGGGCGGCCTTTGACGTAGGCAATGGTTTTCTCGTCCACCGCCACCAAACCGGCGCGCGCGCCGGCTTCAATCGCCATGTTGCAGACGGTCATGCGGCCTTCCATGCTGAGCGCGCGGATGGCGCTGCCGCCAAATTCG
>JBHCAP010000047.1:0-60997 GCA_041798325.1 Giesbergeria sp. | reverse complement strand
GTGACCGGCATCCACAACGAAGACACGATTGAGCAATACCGCATGAACGGCCTCAAACTCGGCCGCCTGCTGTACCAAGGCCGCTGGTTTGACCCGCAAGCCATCATGCTGCGCGAATCCGCCCAGCGCTGGATTGCCCGCGCCGTGACCGGTACCGTGACGCTGGAGCTGCGCCGTGGCAACGACTACTCGCTGCTGAACACCGAAAGCCCGAACCTGACCTACGCGCCCGAGCGCCTGTCGATGGAAAAGGTCGAAGACGCGCCGTTCTCGCCACTCGACCGCATCGGCCAGCTGACGATGCGCAACTTGGACATCGTCGATACCCGCGCCAAGCTGGGCATCTACGCCGAGGCCGGTTTGCTGTCGCTGGGCGGCAATGCCGCGCTGGCGCAGTTGAGCGATGAAAACACCAAGAAATAAGCCGAAATAACAGTCAAATCGGCCTCTAGCCCTTTAGATACGGGCGCTAGCAGCTATTGATTTAATAGTCATTAGCCACAAAACAAAACCGCCCCGGTGTGAACTGGGGCGGTTTTTTATTTGGGGTGCCTGACAAACCTCACACCACCACCGGCTCCGGCTCCAAGCGAATGCCAAAACGCTCATAGACGCTGGTTTGGATCGCGCCCGCCAGCGTCATCACTTCGCCGCCAGTGACGCTGGTCTCGCCCCGGCCTTTGTTGACCAGCACCAGCGCCTGTTTGTCGTACACCGCCGCTTGGCCGACGGTTTTGCCTTTCCAGCCGCAGGCGTCAATCAGCCAGCCGGCGGCCAGCTTGATGCGGCCATCGTCGAGCGGGTAGTGCACGATTTTGGGTTCGCGCGCGATGATGTCGGCGCACTGTTCGGGCGTGACGGTGGGGTTTTTGAAGAAGCTGCCGGCGTTGCCAATTACCGCCGGGTCGGGCAATTTGGCGCGGCGAATGGCGCAGACCCAATCAAATATTTGCTGCGCCGATGGCTCGGCAACGCCTGCTTCAACAGCCTCTGCGGCGCGGCGCTCTAGTTCGGCGTAGCCCAGCACTGGCCGCCAAGGCTTGGGCAGGCGAAAACGCACGTGGGTGATGACGGCGCGCCCGGCCAAGCCCATGCCGCGCGGCAGTTTTTCGCCCGCATCGGGGGCTGAAGGCGCGTGTTTAAACACCGAGTCGCGGTAACCAAAAGCGCATTGCGCCGCGTCCAAAGTGAAGCTCTGGCCGGTGAGCAAATCGACCGCATCGAGCGAGTCAAAGCGGTCTTGCAATTCAACGCCATAAGCGCCGATGTTTTGCACAGGTGCCGCGCCGACGGTGCCGGGAATCAAAGCCAAGTTTTCTAGACCCGGCCAGCCTTGCGCCAGCGTCCACGCCACGGTGTCGTGCCAGCTTTCGCCGGCACCGGCTTCGACAATCCATGCGCGTTCGGTTTCCGCCACCAAGCGGCGGCCTTTGATTTCTATTTTCAGCACCACCGGCGTGACATCGCCGGTGAAGACCACGTTGCTGCCGCCGCCTAAGACGAAAACAGGCGCTTTTCCCAGCACCGGGTCGGCGCGCAGGGCGGCAAGGTCAGCGCTGCAACGCACGCGCACCAAAGTATCCGCGCGGGCCATGATGCCAAAGGTGTTGTAGGGCTGAAGGGGGGCATTTTTCTCGACTAACATCGACGCGATTGTCGCACCCGCCCCGGGTGCGACACGCTTTTTTTAGAGAGTAAACCCACCATGCCATCGTTTGATACCGTTTGTGAAGCCGACTTTGTTGAAGTGAAAAATGCCGTCGAAAACGCCGCCAAAGAAATCGGCACGCGCTTTGACTTCAAAGGCACTTCAGCCGCTGTCGAGCTGAAAGACAAAGAAATCACCATGTACGGCGACGCTGAATTTCAACTGACCCAAGTAGAAGACCTGCTGCGCAACAAGCTGACTAAGCGCAACGTGGATGTGCGCTTTTTGGACATTGGCAAGCCGCAAAAAATCGGTGGCGACAAGGTCAAGCAAGTCATCAAGGTGCGCAATGGCATCGAGAGCGAGCTGGCCAAAAAGCTGCAAAAACTGATCAAAGACAGCAAGATCAAAGTGCAAGCCGCGATCCAAGAAGAAAAAGTGCGCATCACCGGCACCAAGCGTGACGACCTGCAAGCAGCGATGGCGCTGATTCGCAAAGACATTGCCGACATGCCACTGTCGTTCAACAACTTCCGCGACTAAAAAACCTAAAAAATCAGCCACAGCGCACCTGCACCACCATGCCCCCTCCGATCCTCGCGCGCACGGCGCACAACGAAGAATACGAAGACCTCTTGAGCCTGTGGGGCGATTTGGAGTCGGCGCTGTCGGTGCTGCTGGCGCGGCCAGCGCAGGTGCGCAGTTTTCAGATCAAAGTGCGCCAGCTCGACCAGTGGTTGCAAGACTTGGTGGCGCACGACATTGATGCGGCGCTGTATTTGATGTTCCAGCTGGCCGGCACTTCCAGCGTCGGCTACAGCGCCTCGCACGCGCTGGTGTGCGCCACGTTGTGCCATTTAATGGCGCGCGAGTTTGAGCTGCCCAACCACGAGCGCAATGCGCTGGTGCGCGCCGCCTTCACCATGAACATTGGCATGACGGCTGAACAAGACAAGCTGGCCGAGCAGCGCGAAAAACCCAGCAGCGCGCAGCAAGAGTCGATCAAAAACCACCCGCTGCACAGCCAAGATTTGCTGGAACACTTGCACGTGACCGACGACCTGTGGCTGGAAGTGGTCGCCCAGCACCACCTGATTTTGAGCGAGCGCACGCCCTTGGGCGATTTGGATGCGCGCGACCGACTGACGCGCATTTTGAGTGCCATCGACCGTTACGCCGCCATGATCAGCCCGCGCAAATCACGCCCCGGGCGCAGCGCCACCGACTCGGTGCGCGCTCTGGTGGGCAGCGAAGTCAGCCAGCGCGACGAAGTCGGTTTTACGCTGGTGCGCAGCGTGGGCATTTGCCCGCCGGGCACCTTTGTGCGGCTGGACAACGGCGACACCGCCATCGTGCTGCGCCGCAGCGCCAAGCCCAATTTGCCGCTGGTGGCCAGCGTGCTCGACAGCAGCGGCCAAGCGCGAAGCGAGCCGATTCTGCACCGCACCAGCGAGGGCAAGCCGCGCATCCAGTCGGCGCTGACCCGCGCCGCCGTCACCGTCGAGCTAGACCACCGCACCATGGTGCGCTTGGGCCTGTATGCCGCCCACCCGCAAACCGCTTATTTGGCGACCGCGCCGGGCACGCTGCACTAAAGCCAAAATCCCGAAGGCCGACAAGGCCTGTTGGTTTATTGGTTTATTGGTGGCCCCAATACAGCATCGCATCGCGCCCTGCAATGGACAGCTGCACTTGGGCACCTACGGGCAAACACACCTTGGTTTCAACATGGCCGTAGGGCAAATGCGTCAGCACCGGCGCAGTGATCTGGCTGCGCAGCCAATCGACCACGCTTTGCAGCTTGAAACCCTTGTCGTGCGCCGCCAGCGTGTAGCTATTGAACTGGCCAAAAATCACCGCTTTTTGCTGCGCCAGCACGCCGGCGTACAGCAGCTGCGTCAGCAGGCGCTCGACGCGGTAAGGGTGCTCGTTGACGTCTTCAATAAACAAAATGCCGCCCGGCACCTGCGGCAGATACGGCGTGCCGACCAGCGAGGCCAACACCGCCAAGTTGCCGCCCCACAAGCGGCCTTCGTCCAGCTCCAGCTCGACCGGCAGGGCGGGCAGCGCGCCAGCAGCCAGCTTCTCGCGCGGCAAGCGCCAGCCGGTGCCTTCGCCAAAGCCGCAAATCAGGTCGTCAAAGCAGGCCTCCATGATGTCGTCGGGCAGCTCTTTGGTGCCAAAGTCGGGGCACAGCGCGGGGCCAGCCCACGTGACCGCACCGGTTTGCGCCAGCACTGCATTTTGAAACGCCGTGAAGTCGCTGACACCGACAAAGCGCATACCGCCGTCAATCGCGCTGGCGACTGCCGCGTAGTCGATGGCCGGCAGGATGCGCGTCAGCCCATAGCCGCCGCGCGAGATCAGCGCCACATCGGCACCACTGGCCGCCGCGCGGTGAATGGCTGCCAAACGCGTCGCGTCATCGCCGGCAAAACGGGTGTGGCTGGCCAGCGCGTCCGCATCGATTTCGACCTCGTAACCGAGCTTTTGCAGGCGTTTGACGCCCCGGCGAAACGCCGCCTTGTCGCGCACCGCGCTAGAGGGCGAATAGATATAGATGTGCTTGGCACCATCAGCGTGCGCGTGGCCGCAGTGGCAAGCGTGGTCAGTGGCGTGGTCAGAGGGGTGGTCAGAAGACAAAGCGCTCAGGCCGCGTTGCAGCCCGCTCCATAAGAGAAAAATTTAAGGGCTGCAGTATTTCACAGCTTTTCGGCTGCGCACCGGCGCAAAAGCGCGCAGCGCCGCGCGGCTGCCGTTGTCGGGGAACGGTACCTCGGCAGCAGCGCCCTGCGTGGCGACCAAAGCGGGCAATGGCAGTGCAGGTCTAGCAACAAAGCGCTCGGGCATCAGCGCCGGCAACTGCGCGCCAAACCGCCGCGCATCGCCGTGCAGCGCCAGCACCACGCGCTGCAAATCCAGCCGCTCGACCCATTCGCGCAGCACCTGCTGGTGCCATTGCAGCGTGTGAAAGCTGTCTTTTTTCGGCTTATCACTTTTGCCAAAGCCGATCAGATCGGGCGCGATAACGCGGTGGCCGGCAGCGCTCAGCGGTGCCACCCAGTGGCGATAGACGTAGCTCCAATCGGCACTGCCGTGCAGGCACAGCCAAGTAAGGGGCGCATCTGACGCGCCTTCGTCCAAATAGTGCAAACGCAAACCCGCCAGCGCCGGCAGGTCGCTCAGGTAGTGCGGCGGCCACGGGTAATCGGTTAAATCCGCAAAACGCGCCTCGGGCGTGCGCAGCGCGTCGTCGCGCAGCGGATGGCGGGCGAGGGCTTGGGCGCGCTGCTGGCGACGGCGGAGGCGGAAAAATTCGCCCAACAGCGCCGCGCACTCCTGCGCCAGCACGCCGCCTTGGACTTGGGTGTGGTGGTTCAGCTGCGGCTGGGCGAACAGGTTGAGCACCGAGCCGGCCACGCCGGTTTTGGCATCGGCCGCGCCAAACACCACGCGGGCGAGGCGGGCGTGCAGCATCGCGCCGCTGCACATGGCGCACGGCTCTAGCGTGACGTAGAGCGTGCAGTCTTGCAGCCGGTAGTTGCCCAGCTGCTGCGCGGCGGCGCGCAAAGCGACGATTTCAGCGTGCGCCGTCGGGTCGTGGCCTTGCACCGGGGCGTTGCGCCCGGTGGCTATCAGTTGGCCAGCGCGCACCACCACGGCACCCACGGGAACCTCGCCCGCCTGCGCTGCGGCGCGCGCTTGCGCCAGCGCGAGGCGCATCCAGTGGGCATCGTCCAAGTCGTTCATTAACTATTATTTTGATAGCTACTAGCGCCTGTATCTATTGGGCTAGAGGCCAATTTGACTGATAATTTAGCGTTGTTTTGGCTATTTACTGGTCATCGGGCAACACGCGCGGCTGCTGCACCAAGCCTTCGATGGCCTGCTTGTATTGCTGCACTTCCTGCGCAGCGGTCGGCGTGGGCAGCACCCGCTCAGTCGCCGGACGGGCATCGGCGAGCTGCTTTTTGGCCAACCAGCCCATGGTGGTCAACACCAATAACAAAGAAATAATGCCCATCACAGCGCGCATGGCGATTTATCCCAGTTCGTTTTTGAGCGCCATATCGTACATACCGGTGACTTTGTCCATCACTTCGAGCAAGCGCTCGCTGGTGGTGGCCACCGCTTGCAGGCCGCGCGCATCGGGCTGGCGCTGCAGGGCGGCGTCAAAAAACACCCATTGCGACTCGCCCAGCGCCAGCTCGTCGCGAATGCCTGGCGAAGACACCGACGCTGCGCTCAAAATCACCAGCGCCTGCTTGAACTGCGTGGCGTCCGAGATCATTTGATCGGTCATGGCTTTGTTGCTCAGGCCGGCGGCGACCAAGCTGTAGTTTTTGGCCATGCGCTGGGACAGCATGCGCTGGCGCCCGGCCATGTTGACCAAGCGGGCGCTGTTGGTTTTAGACAGCTTTTCTAGCGACTGGGTGGCGCTATCGGCACTGAGCAGCATTTTGTCGGCCTGCTGCGACACCGCAGACACCGACTCTTTGCTGGGCGGCTGCACCAGCAGCGCCTCCAGCCCTTGCGCCAGCGTTTGCACCTGCAGCAACTGCGCCGCCAGCTCGCCAGACCACTGGGCCTGCGCCAAATCGGCAAAACCCGACTGCACCAGCTTGCGCGCGCTGGCCAGCACCGCGCGCGCCTGCTCGGGCAAAACATTCAGGTGGATTTGGCAATACGCCTTGGCAATGCGCTGCGACAGCGCCCGAAAACGCGCCGTGCGGTTGATGGCGGTCGACAGCGCCAGCTGCTGCGCACGGGCCGTGTGCCAAGTGGGAAGGAGGACAGCGGCAGCAGCGCCCTGCAGCAGGGTGCGGCGCATCAAGGGAGGGCGCTCAGAAGAAAAAACAGGGGTTTTCATGAATCAACAAACGAATCGCGATGGGCTATTGAGCAACGCTTGATTCTGGGCCAAGCCACGCCGCACCGAATGACACACATCAACAAGCGCGGACAAGCCGGGCTGGCCTCAGCTGCGCCGCGGCCGCTAAGCCCTTACGGCGTGAGTAGCGCAAAATTGGGGCATGGTTGAACGTGTTATTCCTATCGTGTCGCAACGCAGCGCACAACTAAGCATCCCCCCCCCTATCGCCCACCGCAGCGCTGGCCGCCCCAACGGGCCTGCTGCAAGACAGCCGAGGCCGAGCGCTGCGCGATTTGCGCATCAGCGTCACCGACCGCTGCAACTTTCGCTGCAATTACTGCATGCCCAAGGAGGTATTTGACAAAGACCACGTCTATTTGCCGCACCACGCGCTGCTCAGTTTTGAAGAAATCACCCGCTTGGCGCGCTTGTTTATGGCGCACGGCGTGCGCAAAATTCGCCTCACCGGCGGCGAGCCGCTGCTGCGCAAAAACCTCGAAAAGCTGATTGAGCAACTGGCCCAGCTGCGCACCGTCGACGGCAACGCCCCCGACATCACGCTGACCACCAACGGCTCGCTCTTGGCGCGCAAAGCGCGCGCGCTGAAAGACGCCGGCCTCAACCGCGTCACCGTCAGCTTGGACGGGCTGGACGACGCCGTGTTTCGGCGCATGAACGATGTCGATTTTCCGGTGAGCCAAGTGCTGGCTGGCATCGAAGCGGCGCAGGCGGCGGGGCTGACTGGCATCAAAGTCAACATGGTGGTCAAACGCGGCACCAACGACCACGAAATCGTGCCGATGGCGCGGCACTTTCGCGGCAGCGGCGCGACGCTGCGCTTTATTGAATTTATGGACGTCGGCGCCACCAACGGCTGGCGCATGGACGAAGTGCTGCCGTCGGCCGAGCTGCTGGCGCGCCTGCAAGCGCAGCTGCCGCTGGTGCCACTAGAACCCAGCGCCCCCGGCGAAACCGCCCAGCGCTGGGGCTGGGCGGGCAGCGACGGCGCACACGACCCGGCGCTGGGCGAGATTGGCCTGATCAGCAGCGTCACCCAAGCCTTTTGCGGCGACTGCAACCGCGCCCGCCTGTCCACCGAAGGGCAATTGTTTTTGTGCCTGTTCGCTGGCCAAGGCTACGACCTGCGCAGCCTGCTGCGCGGCAAAAGCGGCGCTATTGCCGCTGACGACGCCACCCTCGCCAGCGCCATCGCGGCCATTTGGCAAGGCCGCAGCGACCGCTACTCGGAACTGCGCAGCAGCTTGGCCGCCGACCGCCACTCCGGCCAGCGCCGCGTTGAGATGAGCTACATCGGCGGCTGAACACGCCCCACAATCGGCAGATGATTGACACACAAGACATCACCGGCTTGGTGCTGGCCGGCGGACGCGGCGCGCGCATGGGCGGCGTGGACAAAGGCCTGCAGCCCTTTCGCGGCCAGCCCTTGGCGCTGCACGCACTGGCGCGGTTGCAACCGCAAGTGGGCGCGCTGATGCTCAACGCCAACCGCAATGTGGCGCAGTACGCTGCCTTGGGCGCGCCGTACCACGCACCGGTCTGGCCAGATGGACTGGCCGATTACGCCGGGCCGTTAGCCGGATTTTTGACTGGCTTAGAGCACTGCCAAACCGCGTGGCTGCTGACCGTGCCGTGCGATACGCCACTGTTTCCGCGCGACTTGGCCGCGCGCTTGGCCGCCGCCGCCGCGCGCGACGGCAGCGACATTGCGATGGCCGCTGCGCCGCAAATGGATGACGCCGGTCATACGCGCCTGCGCCCGCAGCCAGTGTTCAGCCTGATTCGCGTCAGCCTGCTGGCCAGCCTACAGCGCTTTAGCGCAGGCGGCGAGCGCAAAATTCGGGCGTGGACGATGCAGCAGCGCTGCTCAATCGTCGCGTTTGACCAACCCGGCGACGATGCACGCGCTTTTTTCAACACCAACACGCTCGCCGAACTGCAGCAACTAGAACGCGAGCCATCGGAGCCATCGGCATGACCCACCCGCACCCCGCCACCTTGGCCACCTTGCCCACCTTGCCCACTTTGGCCGAACTGGCCGCCGCCCTGCCTTGCAACCCCGACCACCTGCGCGCCGACCAAGTCAGCGCGCTGCTGGCGCAATTCGTCCAGCCGCTGACCGAGTGCGAAAACGTCGGCATTTTTGAGGCGCTGGGGCGGGTGCTGGCGCGCGATGTGGTCTCGCCTTTGAATGTGCCGCCGCACGACAACTCGGCGATGGACGGCTACGCTTTTGCTGGCAGTGCGCTGGTGGCGGGCGAGGCGCTGACCCTGCGCGTGGTCGGCACGGTGCTGGCCGGCGCTACGTGGAGCGCGCCCATCCACGCGGGCGAGTGCCTCAAAATCATGACCGGCGCGGCCATGCCCGCTGGCCTCGACACCGTCGTGCCGCAAGAGCTGACGCTCTCTGACGCACCAGAGCACATCACCATTGCCGCCGACACCCTGCGCGCTGTTGACAACTGCCGCAAAACCGGCGAAGACCTGCGCCAAGGCAGCGTCGCGCTGCGCCAAGGCGCGCTGCTGACACCCGCTGCGCTGGGTTTGCTGGCCAGCTTGGGACTGGCGCAGGTGGCGGTGCTGCGGCGGCTGCGGGTGGCGTACTTTTCCACCGGCAACGAAATTTTGAGCTTGGGCGAGCCGCCGCGTGCTGGGGCGGTGTACGACAGCAACCGCTACACGCTGTTTGGCCTGCTGAGCCGCTTGGGCGTGCAAATCATTGATTTGGGTGTGGTGCCCGATGAGCCGGCGCAGCTCAAAGCCGCGCTGCTGCAAGCGGCGCAGCAGGCCGATGCCATCGTGACCAGCGGCGGTGCCAGCGCCGGCGAGGCCGATCACCTGCGCAGCACGCTCACGCCACTGGGCGACGCGGCCTTTTGGCGCATAGCGATGCGCCCCGGCCGCCCGCTGGCCGTGGGACGCATCCAGCGCGGCAAAATAACAGTCAAAATGGCCTCTAGCCCTTTAAACACGGGCGCTAGCAGCTATCAAAACAATACTGCATCAAGCCACAACGACCCACTGCTGTTTGGCCTGCCCGGCAACCCGGTGGCGGCGATGGTCAGCTTTTTGGCGTTTGTGCGCCCGGCGCTGTTGCGCCTGATGGGCAGCACGCAAGCGCCCGCGCCGCTGCTGCGCGCCACCAGCACCGAGCGGCTGCGCAAAAAACCCGGCCGCACTGAATACCAACGCGCATGGGTCAGCACGGCGGCCGATGGCACGCTGCAAGTGCGCACCACCGGCAACCAAGGCTCGGGCGTGCTCAGTTCAATGGTGCAGGCCAACGGGCTGATCGTCTTGGCGCACGACCAAGGCGATGTGGCGGCGGGCGATGCCGTCAGCGTGATGCTGCTAGAAGGCTGACCGCGCTGACGATAGGCAAAAAAATACGCCAGCGCTACGAAAACGTAGCTGCTGGCGTAGGCACTGGGCTTTGAGCGGTTAATGCTTACTCGCCGCGGTGCTCGTACTCATCACGCCACCAGTAGGGCTTGAGGTCAAACGGCCAGGCCCAGCCTTTTTGCATCCGCAGGCCTTCGCTGGCAGCGGGATACGCTGGCGCTTCGGTAGCGGCTTGGCCGGTGGCGGCTTGCCATGCGGCATAAGCCACGGCGAACAGGCGGTGCGCTTCTTCGCGCACTTCGGCGACGTTTTCGGCCTTCATCTCGATGACGTCGCCCAGCTGGTACTTTTCGGGGTCGCTGTGCAGCAACTCGGCCATCGCCAGCATGTCGTCAGCAGCGCACCACTGCACAAACTCGGTCGATGGTGCGGCGTATCCGTCTTTCAAAAAATCAGCCATTCTTTTTTCCTATGGGTGTTGTGAATGGGTGCCATCCTACCGCTGATTAGCGGCTGCAATAGCCACAATTGACCGGTTAATTCACCCCAAAAACCCAGCACGGCATTTTTATACAGCTGGCGGCGTGCCTTCAGCATTGGACACCACAGCATCGATTTGGATCAGCGCATCTTTGGCCAAGGCAGATACGCCAATGGTGCGGCGTGCCGGAATACCACCGGGAAAAAAGCGGGTGTAAACCGCATCCACCGCTGGCATATCGGCAATATTTTTAATGGTGATATTAATTTTGACCACGTCACCCATGACGTGGCCTATGGCCTCCAAAATCGCTTGGATATTTTTTAAGCATTGGGCCGTTTGCTCTTTGACACCACCAGCAACAATCTCTCCGGTTTTTACATCCAGCGGCAATTGCGCAGCAATATGGTTGTAATGGGAAAATGCCACGGTTTGCGAAAAATCACCTTTGGGCGCATTATCGGTGTTGTTTGCTTTGATAACAATAAAGCGCGCATCCTCCACCGGTTGCGGCGGCGTACCATCGCCGTGCGACACCACCGCTTCAATTTGCACCAACGCATCCAGCGGCAAACCGTCCACAACAACGCAGGTCAATGCGGGCATATAACCGGAGAAGTTACTTTGGTAAACTTCTTTAGCTGCCTCAATATCTGCAAGGCTCGTGGCAAACAGCGTAATTCTCACCACATCGTGCATTACGTGGCCAATGCTTTGCAAAATGGCGTTAATGTTATGAAAACACTGCGCCGCCTGCTCTTTGACACCGCCAGCGACAATAGCACCCGTTTTTGCGTCCAATGGCAATTGCGCCGAGAGGTTGTTGTAATGCGAGAAAGCCACGGTTTGTGTGGACAGCGCACTTTGCGGCGCATTTTCAGTGTTTCGGGCGACTTTGACCAAATCGCCGGCTTGCGGTGCATTGGGAATGGTGCCTTCGCCGTGCGAGACCAGCGCTTCAATTTGCACCAAAGCGCCCAATGGCAAATCGGCCACCGCTACGCTGGTGCGCGTGGGCAGATAGTTGCAAAAGAAGGTCTGATACACGGCATCGACAGCCTCTAAATCGCCGATATTTTTGACAAATACCGTAATGCGCACCACATCGTCCATGCTGTGGTTCATGCTGTGCAAAATCGCTTGGATATTGCTAAAGCACTGCGCCGCTTGCGCTGCAATACCACCGGCAACGATGGCACCGGTGCGAGGATCGAGCGGCAATTGTGCCGATATATTGTTGTAATGAGAAAAAGCGACGCTGTGCGAATAAGGCCCTATGCCTTGCGGCGCGTCAGTGGTATTGGTAGCGGCTACGGCGTTGTAATGGCTCATGGTTTATTTTGTCTCCGGGATTTTTTAGGCGTTTTAGCTCTGGCGAGCGCGATGAGTGTAACGCTGCCAACCCCAACAAAAATTTCAAGCCGCCTCAATCACCGGAGTTTGATACGCCAGCCAGCACAAACTACTGGTAAACACTGACATAAAAATGCAAAACGCCACAATGGCCAACGGCAATCCAGTGTAGTCAGACAACCAGCCAACCGCCAAAATCGGCACAATAGTGCCGATATAACCAACAATCAAATACGTCGATAACAGTCCAGAGCGCGTGGCTGGCGTGGCCACTTTATTGACAATCGCAATGCCGGCCAAATTCATCAAACCGTGACCAGCGGCAGTGGTCAGCAGGCTCAAAATAAACAGCGCCGGCCAATTGCTCCATGTGGTCGCCATCAGCCACAGGTTGCCCAGCGCCAGCAAGCCCAAGCCCCACAGCACACAGGTTTTGGTGTGCAGCGGCCGCGCCAACCACTGCACGCCGGCCGATAAAAACAAAATCACCGCAATCGACATGCCGCTGACCGCCGGGCCGTGCCACGGCAGCATTTGCCCCATAAAACTCGGCGCCAATGAGGCGTACAGGCCAAAAATACCGAAGGTGCAAAACGCGCCAAAGCAGGCGATAAAAAATGGCCGGCGCAAGAGCGGCAGCGGCAGCGTCAGGCGCGGCAGCCACGCCCTCAGCGGCAGTGGCGCGGGGGCGGGGGCGGGCGCAGGCGCACAAGCCACCTGCACCTGAAACAGCGCATACACCGCCAGCGCGCCCAGCCCCACGCTAGGCAGGTAGGCGCTGACCAGCGGATGCGGCAACCACTGCGCCAGCAAGCCCCCCAGCAGCGGGCCCGAGCCAAAACCCAGCGACATGGCAAAACTGGTCATGGCCGAGGCGTGCAACACGTTGCTGCTGCGGCTCAGTTGCGTCAGCCCCACCGAGGCCGAGGTGGTGATCATTCCCGAGGCCATGCCAATCAACACCCGGCTAACCACAAATGACGGCACGTTCCACGCCAGCGCCGACAACAGCACCCCCGCCGTCACCAGCACCAGCCCCGTGCGCAGCACCGGCAAAAAACCAAAGCGGTCACTCAAGCGCCCCAGCAGCAGCAAACTGGCTAAAGCGCCCAACATGTAAGCTACATAAATGCCAGTGATGTGGCTGGGCAGCAGCCCCCAATGCGCTTGGTACAGCGGGTACAGCGGACTGGCCAGCGCCGTGCCCATGACGCCGACGCACATCGCAAAACACACCCAAGCAAACGGCGGCCAGTGGCGTTGCATACAAAAATTCCAAAGAAAAAAAGATAGCTACTACCGCACGTGTTTAAACGGTTTCAGGATGAAAACACCCTCAATCCCTTTAAATACGTGCGCTAGCAGCTATTGTTTTTAAGCACGCCCCAGCGCCATCTCGACACCGCGATTGGCCACCGCATCGGCGCGCTCGTTGCCGGGATCGCCCGAATGGCCTTTGACCCAGCGCCAATCAATGCGGTGGCCGCCGCTCTCGACCAGCGCATCAAGGCGCTGCCACAGCTCGACGTTTTTCACCGGCTGCTTGGCCGCCGTGCGCCAGCCGCGCGCTTTCCAGCCGTGAATCCATTCGGTGATGCCTTTGCGCACATATTCGCTGTCAAGGTACAGCGTGACGGCGCAGGGGCGTTTCAAGGCGGCCAGCGCCTCGATCACGGCCAGCAGCTCCATGCGGTTGTTGGTGGTGCCCAGTTCGCCGCCGCACAGCTCTTTTTCGACCGCGCCCGAGCGCAGCACCGCGCCCCAGCCGCCGGGGCCGGGGTTGCCTTTGCAGGCACCGTCGGTATAAATCACAACTTCGTTCACGGGTTCACTCGCATGGATCAATTCAATCAAATGTCGGGGTTGGAGGGATGAAAACCGGCCACCGCTGTGGCAGCGCGCTCAGGTGCGCTCGCCGTGCGCCAAGCCGGTTTGAGCAGGTGCATCGCCCGCACCCGCTTGACGGCGACGACAAAATAAGCGGCTCCGAGTATCGGCCAAAAGCGCTCGCCCGCGCCGTCCAGCCACGCCCAGCGCTGCAGCCAAGCGGCGCTGCCCACGGCGGGGCGGTAGCAGCCAAAGCGCAGCTCTTCGACCTCAAAGCTGAGTAATTGAAGCCAATCGCGCAGCCGCCACGGGGCAATCAGTTGCAATTTTTCAGGCCACTCCATTTCCTTATTTTTGTCGCCCACGCCGGCGCGCTGCTGCAAGCGTGCCCACTGGTACTGCACGCCCCACAGGCTGGCCGGGTGCAGGCCGCTGATGACCAAGCGCCCCTCGGGCACCAGCACGCGGGCGGCTTCGCGCAGCGCGGTGTGCGGGTCGTGGCTCCATTCCAGCGTGTGCGGCAGCACCAATAAATCGAGGCTGTCGTCAGGAAACGGCAAGGCCACGGCGTGCGCCAGCAGGTTTGCCGACCACGGCGCGGGGTTTTCTAAGGGCGTAGCGTGGTCAGCACCCAACGCTAACCAACGATGCGGCATACGGTTGGCACGCAAGCCCGGTAACATTGGCATCCCGAGTTGGAGGCTGTAATAGCCGAAAACATCGGCCACAGCTTCGTCAAAACGCGCCTGCTCCCACTCCAACAGGTAGCGCCCGGGCGGAGAATCGAACCAATGGTGCAAACCTGTCTTATGAGTGCTCATGAATCTGCTGCCACTGCCTGCCTTTGCTGACAACTACGTGTGGATGCTGTACGACAACAACGCGGCCATCGTGATCGATCCGGGCGCTGCAGAGCCGGTGTTAGACGCACTGCAGCAACTGGGCGTTACGCTCAAAGCAATTTTAGTCACGCACCACCACAACGACCATATCGGCGGTGTCGAGACGCTGCGCAAGCGCCGCGGCCCGGTGGTTTACGGCCCAGCACGCGAGGCCATTCCCGAGCCGTTTGTGCCAGTGCAACAAGACGACAAAGTGCAAGTGCCCACGATGGGCCTGTCGCTGCGCGTGATTGATATTCCCGGCCACACCGCTGGCCACGTGGCTTATTACTGCACGCTGTCTGACCAAGCGCCGCTGCTGTTTTGCGGCGACACGCTGTTTTCCGGCGGCTGCGGGCGGGTGTTTGAAGGCACGCCAGCGCAGATGTGGACGTCGCTGCAAACGCTGGCGGCGCTGCCACCCGAGACGCGCGTTTGCTGCGCCCACGAATACACGCTGTCCAATTTGAAATTTGCCTGCGCCGTGGAACCACAGAACGCGGTGCTACTCCACCACCGCGCCGTGTGCGAGGATTTGCGCGCCCAGCAGCAACCCACCCTGCCATCGACGGTGGCGCTGGAGCGGCAAATCAACCCGTTTTTGCGCACCAGCGTCCCCGCTGTCGTCGAGGCCGCACGCCGCTTCGATCCTTCCATCGACCCGACCGACGCTGTTGCCGTATTTGCGGCATTGCGCGAATGGAAAAACAACTTCTGACCTCCCGCCCCTCTCCGATGAAACTTTTCAACATTGCCTGCCTGAGCGGCATACTGTGGCTCACCGGCTGCGCCACCAACAGCACCGCCCCCAGTGCCAGCGCCGACAGCACCTCCAGCACCTCCTCCCTGTCTTTCAACTACGCGCTGCCCGAATCGCACACCGCCGACATTCCCCAAGGCGCGCTGCGCCCAATCACGGCGGCGCGTGCCTCTAGCGGGCAAGTTGCCTCGCTGTCGCCACCAGCCGACCTGTGGGAGCGCATTCGCCGTGGTTTTGCCATGCCCGACTTGGAGCAAGACTTGGTGCAAGACCGCGAGCAGTGGTACGCCACGCGCCCGGACTACATCCAGCGCATGACCGAGCGCTCCAGCAAATACCTGTTCCACATCGTCGAAGAGCTGGAGCGGCGCAACATGCCGACCGAGTTGGCGCTGCTGCCCTACATCGAAAGCGCCTTCAACCCGCAGGCGGTCTCTAGCGCCAAAGCCGCCGGCATGTGGCAATTTATGCCGGCGACGGGCAACTATTTCGACCTGAAGCAAAACGCTTTTCGCGATGACCGCCGCGACGTGCTGGCCTCAACGCGCGCGGCGCTGGACTATCTGCAAAAGCTGCACCGCATGTTTGGCGACTGGCACTTGGCGCTGGCCGCCTACAACTGGGGCGAGGGCAGCGTCAGCCGCGCCATTGCGCGCAACCAAAAAGCAGGCCTTGGCATCAGCTACACCGAGCTGAACATGCCGGCGGAAACCCGGCTGTACGTGCCCAAGCTGCAGGCGGTGAAAAACATCGTCGCCTCGCCCGAGAGCTTTCGCGCCGAGCTGCCGCTGATTGAAAACCACCCCTATTTCCAAACCGTCGATATCGACCGCGATATCGACGTGACGCTGGCCGCAAAATTAGCCGACGTGAAAGAGTCGGACTTCAAGGCGCTCAACCCCTCGCTGCACAAGCCGGTGATTTTGGCCGCCGGCACGCCGCAAATTTTGCTGCCGTGGGACAACGCCAAAGTCTTTCAGCGCAACCTAGAGGCGCACAAAGAAAACCAATACGCCAGCTGGACGGTGTGGACCCTGCCCAGCACCATGAGCGTGTCTGAAGTGGCGCAGCGCGTCGGCATGGACGAGAACGACCTGCGCAGCGTCAACAATATTCCGCCGCGCATGTTGATCAAGGGCGGCTCGGCGCTGATCGTGCCGCGCTCGACCACCACGCGCGAGGACGTGACCGAGCAAGTGGCCGACAACGGTCAGCTCTCGCTAACACCTGAAATCATCACCCGCCGCACCACGGTGCGCGCCGGCAAGCGCGACAGCGTCGCCAGCATAGCCAAGCGCTACCGCTTGAGCGCCACCAGCGTCGCCGGCTGGAACGACACCAAAACCGGTGCCGCCTTCAAGGCCGGCCAGTCGGTGGTGTTGTATTTGCCGCTGCAGGTCAAAACCGGCGCCGTCAGCGGGCGCGTGCGCCAAGCCAAAGCCTCGGACAACGACAACAGCGCGCGCAACAGCGCGCGCAACAGCAAAGCTAGTAAATCAGGCAAAGCTAGCAAATCAGGCAAGACACAAGTGGCGGACAAAAAATCAGCTTCCAAGGTGCAAAAAGTCGCCCGCGCCTCGGGGCGCAGCAGCAAACCAGCGCCACGTGGTGGTAGCGCCAAAAAGGTCGCTAAGCGCTGAATTTGAGCTTGGATTTCTGCGCAAACTCTGTCGTGAAACTGCTTTGCGCATCCACCCGACTGGCGACCCGCTGCGGGTCGGCCAGCAGCAGCGCACGCAAAGCCGTCGCTGCGCCGTTATTGGGCATCAGGCCATCGGGCGACAGCGTCTCGCGCGCTTGCGCAAAAGCGGCTAAATAGACGCTGCGCGCTTGTCCCCAGCTATTGGCCGGCAAGGCCTTGACCAAATCGCTCGGGCCAGCCGTTTGCAACCACTTGAGCGCGTGAACCACCGCATCGGTCAGCGCCTGCGCCTGCGCCTCGTGGCGCTGCAAAAAAGCCACCGGTGCCACCAAGCAACCGCCCGGCACACTGCCACCAAACAGCGCTTGCGAGCCGCTCAGGGTGCGCGCATCAGCCACAACGCGCACCACGCCCTGCTGCTGTAGCTGCGTCATCAACGGATCGCCTTGGCACAGCGCCTGCACGCGACCAGCGCGCAAAGCGTCTGCCGCCTGCACGCCCTCGCCCACCACCACAAACGTCACCTCACTGGGCATCAAACCTGCCTGCGCCAGCACCAAGCAAGCCACGGTATGCGCCTGCGTA
The DNA here is from genome assembly GCA_041798325.1 of Giesbergeria sp. GTDB lineage: Bacteria > Pseudomonadota > Gammaproteobacteria > Burkholderiales > Burkholderiaceae_C > Simplicispira. Next base: position 43,587 of record JBHCAP010000047.1, on the reverse strand, counting down.
CCCAGCGCGGATACGCCCACCCGCAGGCCGCGCAAATCCGTCAAATGTTGGTAGTGCGGCAGCGCGCGAGAAGCCACGCCCAACGCCACCTGCGCCGCGCGGCCTTGGACGACAAAACAGCGCTCAGCGCCGGTACCTGTTTGGGGATAGCGCAGCAGCTGCTCAAACTCGATAGCGCAAACATCGGCCGCGCCTTCGCGCATGGCTTGCAGCGCCAGCAGGTCGTTGGCGTAGGGCTGCAGGGTGACTTGCACTCCCTCGGCGGCAAAAAAATCGAGCTGCTCGGCAATGGTCAGCGGCAAGTGGCGAAAGGCAGACACCGAACGCGCGCCCACCGCCAGCGTGATGCGCTCGGGCGGCGGGGCTGGCCAAGCTGCCCACATACCGGGTGCTGCCAGAGCGCCCAACGCGCCCAAAGTCATCAGCGCGCGGCGACGGGTAAAAGTAGGAGGTAACAAAGGGAAAAGAAAAAATGATGCAGTGCAACAATCTTGCCGCAGCTTGCGCTACATCACACTTGGTGCATTCCCTGAGGTGGTTCTACTTAATCCAAAAGGAGGTGTTGTTTTTTAACCCGCCGCTCAACGAAAGCCGATAAAGAAAATCGCGATGTTGACAAGCAGCGCCAGCCCCCACACCAAGCTGCGCGCTAACGCCCAGTCGGCCAGATACAGCGCAATGTAGGCCACGCGCAGCGCGATGAACGCAGCGGCCAGCACATCCAGCAGCATCTGCGGCGCTGCCAGTTGGTGGGCAACGATGACGGCACCGATAAAAAACGGCAGCGCCTCAAAGCTGTTGGCCTGCGCGGCGTTGGCGCGGGCGCTGGCCTCGCCTTGGCGCGCCATCCACGCACGCGGGTTGTGGTTGTCGTAGCCACCGTCTTGGGGTGGCTTGCCCATGCCTTGGCGCTTGGCCAGTCCGGCGCAGACGATGGGCAGCAACGCCGCCACCAAGATGCAGCCATAAGCGATAGTGAAAGATGCCATGACGCTCAACCTTTGGTTTATAAAATTTAAGGTGTTTTAGGCCTCTAGCCCAATAAACACGGGCGCTAGCAGCTATCAAATTAAAGGATTTTGAGCGCTTAACGTCTATCGGCCAGCGCGTGGGCAATGGTGCCCAAATCGACATATTCCAGCTCGCTGCCCACTGGCACACCGCGCGCTAGGCGGGTGACGCGCAGGCCACGGCTTTTGAGTGCCTCGCTGACGATGTGGGCGGTGGTTTCGCCCTCGGCGGTGAAGTTGGTGGCCAAGATGACTTCTTGCACTACGCCGTCGGTGGCGCGCTCTAGCAGTTTTTTGATGCCGATGTCGTGCACGCCAACACCGTCCAGCGGGCTGATGCGCCCCATCAAAACGAAATACAGGCCGTCAAAGGCGCTGGTGCGTTCCAGCGCCGATTGGTCGGCCGGGGTTTCGACCACGCACAGCCGCGTCGCATCGCGCTCGGGGTCGAGGCAGACGGCGCAGACCGTGCCTTCGGTAAAGGTGTGGCAGCGCGTGCAGTGCTGCATGGTGCTGACGGCGTGCGCCAGCGCCTGCGACAGCACCAGCGCGCCTTCGCGGTCGCGCTGCAGCAGATGAAACGCCATGCGCGCGGCCGACTTGACCCCCACGCCCGGCAGGCGTTTGAGCGCCTGAATCAGCGCGTCCAGCGAGTCAGTGCTTTGCATGGCTATGGCTTAAACAGCGGCCAAAAAATCAGAACGGAAACTTCATGCCGCCGGGCAGGCCGGGCATACCTTGGGTGATCTTGCCCATTTTGTCGGACGAGGTTTCCTCGGCCTTGCGCACTGCGGCGTTGAAGGCAGCGGCGACCAAGTCTTCCAGCATGTCTTTGTCCTCGGCCAGCAAGCTGGGGTCGATGGTGACGCGCTTGACGTCGTGTTTGCAGGTCATCAGCACTTTGACCAAACCGGCGCCCGATTCGCCTTCGACCTCGATAGTGGCGAGTTCGTCTTGGGCTTTTTTCAGGTTGTCCTGCATGGCTTGGGCTTGCTTCATCAGGCCAGAGAGTTGTCCTTTATTGAACATGAATCACCTTTCGTGTGAGAGAGAAAAAATAAAACGGAAAAATTAACTGGATACAGCCGTGATGCTACCGGGCACGATTTTCGCGCCATAGGTTTGCACCATCGCCTGCACAAACGGGTCGTTGAGGACGGTTTCGTGCGCCAAGCGCTGGCGTTCTTTGTCGATAACGGCGTTGCGCCGCGCCGGGCTGTCGGTGACTTGGCCGACTTCAATCTCAATTTGCGCGGTGTGGCCAGCCGCTTCCAGCGCGGCGCGCAGGCGTTCGCGGGCGGTCGGTTGGTTGAGCGATTCGCGCTCGACGCGCAGCAGCCAGTGGTCGGCGTGGCGGGCGATGAGCTGCGATTGCAGCGCCAGCTCGCGCACCAGTGCAGTGATGGCGTCGCTGGCGGCCAGCGCTTGCACCACGCTGTGCCACAGGTCGCCTTCGGCGGTGTGTGCAGGTGCGGGCGGCACATCATTTGCTACGTTATCAATAGCTGGCAGCGCACGTATTGATTGGGCTTGAGGCTGATTTGGTGTGATTTCTGCGGGTTGGGGCGCTGCTGGCGGGGCAGCGGGCATAACTGGAGCCACCACCGCAGCCGCCACCGGAACGACGACCGGCGCAGGCGCAGTCACCACTGGTTCAGCGGGTTTCAGTGTTTTTTTTTCAGCCGGTGGAGCGATGGTTGCCGTGCCTTCTGGTTTGAACGCCAGCAGGCGCAGCAACACCATCGTCAGCGCGGCGTATTCATCCGGTGCCAAGCCCAGCTCGCCGCGCCCGTGCAGGCAGATGCTGTAGAGCAACTGGGTTTCGTCGGCTGGCAGCAGCGCCGCCAAGCGCAGCACTTCGGCCGCGTCCGGGTCGCTGGCATCGGCGGCGGCGGCGGCGGCGCGCTGGGGCACAGCTTGCAGCACCGCCATGCGTTGCAGTACGGCGCTCATGTCTTCCAGCGTGGACGCGCCGGACAGGCCGTTGAGGCGCAGCACATCCACCGTATCGACCAGCGTTTTGCCGTCATTGCGTGCCAGCGCGTCAATCAGCTGGAACACATAGGAGCGGTCAACGCTGCCCAGCATTAAGCGCACGGCGGCTTCTTCGATGTGGCCGCTGCCAAAGGCAATCGCTTGGTCGGTCAGCGACAGCGCGTCGCGCATCGAGCCGCGTGCGCCGCGTGCCAGCAGGCGCAGCGCTTGCTGCTCGGCGGGGACGTTTTCTTGCGCGAGGACGTGCGTCAGGTGCTCTAGCACCGTCTCGGGTGCCATCGGGCGCAGATTAAATTGCAAGCAGCGACTGAGCACCGTGGCCGGCACTTTTTGCGGGTCGGTGGTCGCCAAAACGAATTTCAAATACTCGGGCGGCTCTTCCAGCGTTTTCAGCATGGCGTTGAACGCCGTGTTGGTCAGCATGTGCACTTCGTCAATCATGAAGACCTTGAAGCGCCCCTGCACCGGCTTGTACACCGCTTGCTCCAGCAGGCTTTGCACCTCGTCCACGCCCCGGTTCGAGGCCGCGTCCAGCTCGGTGTAATCGACAAAGCGGCCGCTGTCGATGTCGCGGCAGGCTTGGCAGACACCGCACGGCGTAGCGGTGATGCCGCCTTGGCCGTCCGCGCCTTGGCAGTTGAGCGACTTGGCCAAGATGCGCGACACCGTGGTTTTGCCGACACCGCGCGTGCCGGTGAACAAATAAGCGTGGTGCAGGCGCTGCTGCGTCAGCGCGTTGGTCAGCGCTTGGACGACGTGCTCTTGCCCCACCATTTCAGTGAAATTTTGGGGACGGTATTTGCGGGCCAGCACGAGATAAGACATGGGGGGTGATTCTATGTGTCCGGGCGCGCTGTGTTGGCACTCGGGCGGGACTTGGTTGATGGCATACAATGCGCGCTGACGGGCCTCCCCGCATGGTGAAGCGGCCAACCGGGTCAGGTGGGGAACCAAGCAGCCCTAACTGTGGAGCCAGTGCCGGGGGTAAGGCTCGTCAACTAACACGAAAAAAAAAGGGTGTCTCAATCGAGACACCCTTTTTTTATTTCTGGCGCTTTTTGGCTTTTTTCGGCTTGGCGCTGGCTGGCTCGGTGGCCGTTGTTTCCGCCGCTGCTGCTGCATCTTTCTTGCCGCTACCCAAGCGCGACTCTTTCCCCTGAATCAGCCGCATGATGTTTTGCTGATGGCGCCACAAGAGCAGCGCCGCCATCGCCACGATGCTGGCGGTGATGCTGCGCTCTTCGTACCACAGCGTGCCAGCGGCCATTACATACAACGCCGGCGCAAACACGGCAGCCACCAGCGCCGCCAGTGACGAGTAGCGAAACAAAAACGCCACCGCCAGCCACATCGCCGCCGTCGCCAGCCCCAGCCAGCCGCTGACACCCAGCAGCACGCCCAGCGCCGTCGCCACGCCTTTGCCGCCTTCAAAGCGAAAGAACACCGGCCACAGGTGACCCGCAAACACCGCCAGTCCGACCATGGCTTGCGTGCCCTCTTCCAAGCCATACGGCGCGCCAAACCAGCGCACCAGCACCACTGCCAGCCAACCTTTGGCGGCATCCAACACCAGCGTGGCAACCGCAGCGGCCTTGCTGCCCGAGCGCAGCACATTGGTGGCACCGGGGTTTTTGCTACCAAAAGTGCGCGGGTCGCTCAAGCCCATCACGCGGCTGACGATGACGGCAAACGACAGCGAGCCGAGCAAATAAGCGGCAAGCACCGCCACAGCGGAATAAACAACAGGCACGAAACACTCTCCCCAAATTTTTATCAGCCGGCCATTCTGCCAGCGGGTTCAGCCGAATCAGCCGGTTTGGCTAATCGTCTAAAGCGCACTGCACCGGCACCGCGCCCAGCAACTGCACGCAGACCTGCGGCGCAATCTGCACCAAAAAACCGCGCCGCCCGCCGTTGATGGCGATGCGTGGCAGCGCCAAAATCGTCTCCTCGATGTACACCGGCATCTCGCGGCGCGTGCCAAACGGCGAAGTGCCGCCGACCAGATAGCCGCTGTGCCGGTTCGCCACCTCGGGCGTACACGGCTGCACCGACTTGGCACCGATTTGCCGCGCTAAGTTTTTGGTGGACACCGTGCGGTTGCCGTGCATCAGCACCAGCAGCGGCTTGGCGTCTTGGTCTTGCATCACCAGCGTTTTGACGACGCTGAACGGGTCGAACCCCAACACCTGCGCGCTGTGCTGCGCGCCGCCATGCTCCAAATATTCATACGGGTGGCTGGTGAACGCCACGCCATGCGCTTTGAGCAGCTGCGTCGCCGGGGTTTCGCTGACATGGGCGGATTTGCTGTCTTTTTTTGCCATAAGACTTTTAAAAATATCAAAAATAATAGCTACTAGCGCACGTATCTATTGGGCTAGAGGCTGATTTGACTATAAATCAGCCCCATAGCGCTTTTTACAGCGCCGGATTGCCCAATTGCCAGTGCAGCGCGTCAATCTCGGCCAGCAGCTCGGGGGGCAGCGTGCAGTTCCAAGCGTCCAAGTTCTCGTCCAACTGCGCCAGCGACGTGATGCCGATGATGGTGCTGGCGACCTGCCATTTTTGGTAGCAAAACGCCAGCGCCAATTGCGTCGGTGTCAGGCCGTGGTCACGGGCGAGCTGGTTGTAGCGCCGCGCGGCAGCCAGCGCCTCTGGCCGTCCCCAGCGCTGTTGGCGCACCGAGGCATAGCTGGCCAAGCGCGCACCCTGCGGTGCGCTGTCGCCCTCGATGCCGCTCGCGTCGTATTTGCCCGTCAGCAGGCCAAAACCCAGCGGCGAATACGCCAGCAGCGCCACGCCCAAGCGGTGGCAGCTCTCGTCCAGCGCGTTTTCAAAGCTGCGGTTGATCAGGCAGTACGGGTTTTGCACCGACACCACACGCGGCAGGCCGTATTGCTCGGCCAAGCGGACAAATTCGTGCACGCCATACGGGGTTTCGTTCGACAGGCCGATGTGGCGCACCTTGCCCGCCTGCACCAAGCCGGCCAGCGCCTCCAACTGCACGTGCAGCGAGGTCTGCGACGTTTCTTGCGCCGGGTTGTAGTACTTGATGCCAAACGCCGGCACATGGCGCTCGGGCCAGTGGATTTGGTACAGGTCGATCACGTCGGTCTGCAGGCGGCGCAAGCTGCCTTCGCACGAGGCGACGATGTCGTCCGCCGTCATCCCCGCGCCGCTGCGCAGCCACGGCATGCCGCGCGAGGGGCCGGCCACTTTGCTGGCCAGCACCAACTTTTGGCGCGCGCCGGGGTTTTTCTCGAACCAGCGGCCAATGATGGTTTCGGTGGCGCCGCAGGTCTCGGCGCGGGCGGGGACGGCGTACATCTCCGCCGTGTCGATGAAGTTGACACCGCGCTCGAGCGAGTGCGACAGGATGGCGTGCGCGTCCGCCTCGCTGACCTGCTCGCCAAACGTCATGGTGCCCAAACAAATTGGCGTGACATGTAAGTCACTTTGACCAAGGGCAAGGGTTTTCATTGGGGATGTCATGGGTTTTCACTCCGGCAGCAAAACGTGCCAGTTTACGTGCCCGTCACTGAACCCGTGCGTCAGCACGCGTTGGGGCATCTTCGGAATAATTGCGCGCTATGTACCAAACTACCCGCCCCTTTCGCAGCGAATATGTACCGCTGCGCACCCTCAATTACCACGTCAGCCGCTGGGATAGCGCTGATAGTGCGCCCGATAAAACGCCGCTGGTGCTGCTGCACGGCTGGATGGACGTGGGCGCATCGTTCCAATTCATCGTCGATGCGCTGTCGGATGCTTTTGTCGCTGGCCGCCCGATCTGGGCACCCGACTGGCGCGGTTTTGGCCGCACGCAGCCGCCAGCGCGCACCGACCACTATGTGTTTGCCGACTATCTGGCGGATTTAGACCAACTGCTCGACCACTACGCGCCGGGTCAGCCGGTGGATTTGGTCGGTCACAGCATGGGCGGCAACATCGCCATGCTGTACGCCGGCGCGCGCCCTGAGCGGGTGCGCCGCCTGATCAACCTCGAAGGCTTCGGCCTGCCCGCCACGCAGCCCGACGAAGCGCCGGCACGCTACGCACAGTGGATGGACGAGCTGAAAAAATTTGAGCGCGGCGAGATGAATCTCAAGCCCTATGACAGCGCGCTCGGTGTAGCGCAGCGGCTGATGAAAACCAACCCGCGCCTGCCGCTGGACAAAGCGCTGTGGCTAGCACAGCACTGGGCAGCACCGAACGCACAGGGCGAGTGGGAAATTTTGGGCGATGCGGCGCACAAAATTGTCGGCTCACAACTGTTTCGGCTGGACGAAACTTTGGCGATGTACCGGGCTATCAGCGCGCCGACGCTGTCGATTCACGCTAAAGACGACAGCGTTGCCCAGTTCTGGAAAAGCAAATACACCATGGCCGAGCACTACCAGCGCCTGCAAGCCGTGCCCGACTGCCGCATCGCCATCGTTGACGATGCCGGCCACATGGTGCACCACGACCAGCCGCAGGCCGTGGCAGCGCTGATAGAAGCTTTTCTCACCGAAAATACAGTGAAATAGGCCTCTAGCCCTTTAGATACGTGCGCTAGCAGCTATCATTTTTGATAGCTTTACTGGGTTTAGAACGGCTGCGCCACCAAATCGTGGCCGCGCACGCCGACGATGCGCGCCTTGGTGAACTCGCCAGCCTTCATGGTTTTGCTGATTTTCTCGGGCGGCAGCAGTTGCACCGTGCCGTCAATCTCGGGTGCGTCGGCATAGCTGCGGCCAACGCCGCCTTTGCGCCCCAAGCCGGGCGCTGAATCGACCAGCACCTGCATCGTCGCGCCAACGCGGCGCTGCAGCTTGGCAATCGACACTTCTTCAGCCACCGCCATAAAGCGCGCGCGGCGCTCTTCGCGCTCTTCTAGCGACAGCATGCCGGGCAGCTCATTCGCCGCAGCGCCATTGACGTCGCTGTAGGCAAAGCAGCCGGCGCGGTCGATTTCGGCTTCGCGCAAAAAGTCGAGCAGGTGCTGGAATTCTTCTTCCGTCTCGCCCGGAAAACCGGCGATGAAGGTGCTGCGGATGACGATGTCCGGGCAGGCCTCGCGCCAGCGCTGGATGCGCTCCAAATTTTTCTCGCCGCTGGCCGGGCGCTTCATGCGCTTCAAAACGTCGGGGTGGCTGTGCTGGAACGGCACGTCCAGGTAAGGCAGCACCAAGCCCTGCGCCATCAGCGGGATGATCTCGTCCACGCTCGGATACGGGTAGACATAGTGCAAGCGCACCCACGCGCCGTATTGCTTGGCGATCTCGCCCAGCGTTTGCACCAGCTCCAGCAGGCGGGTTTTGACCGGCTTGCCGTCCCAAAAACCCATGCGGTATTTGACATCCACGCCATAGGCCGAGGTGTCTTGGCTGATCACCAGCAGCTCTTTCACGCCGCCCTTGAACAGCGCGTGGGCTTCGCTCAGCACATCGCCAATCGGACGCGAGACCAAATCGCCCCGCATCGACGGGATGATGCAGAAGGTGCAGCGGTGGTTGCAGCCTTCGCTGATTTTCAAATAGGCGTAGTGCTTGGGCGTGAGCTTGATGCCGGCAACGCCAAACGCGCCCGGCACCAAATCGACAAACGGGTCGTGCGGCTTGGGCAGGTTGCGGTGGACGGCGTCCATCACCTCTTGCGTCGCTTGTGGACCGGTGACGGTCAGCACGCTGGGGTGCATTTGTTGCACCATGTTGCCGCCGTCAGTGCCTGCGCGCGCGCCCAAGCAGCCGGTGACGATGACTTTGCCGTTTTCGGCCAGCGCTTCGGCGATGGTGTCGAGGCTTTCTTTGACCGCGTCGTCAATAAAGCCGCAGGTGTTGACGATGACCAAGTCAGCGCCGTCAAAGGTTTTGGAGGTTTGGTAGCCCTCGGCACTGAGCTGCGTCAGGATCAGTTCGGAGTCGGTCAGATTTTTGGGGCAACCCAAGCTGACAAAGCCGATTTTGGGGATTTTGGCGGGAGCGGCGGCAGCAAAGGTGGTGGAAGCGTCAGTCATGGAGATAGTTTCTTAGTTTCAATCAGCGCTTGAGGCCCATCACGCCCAGCATTTTCTCGGTTTGTTTGTTCATTTGCTCTTGCATTTGGGCGAACATCGTTTGGGATTGCTCGGCATAACTGCCCATCAGGCCCTGCACCATCGGCGACTGCACGCTCATAAATTTCGCCCAGACTTCGGGGGTCACGTGCTGCGACTGGTCGGTCATTTTGGCTTGCATATCGGAGAAAACTTGCACGTTTTTTTCAAGGTAGCTGCCCATAAAGCCCTGCATGGTGTGGCCATAAAAGCGAATGATGTTGGCCAGCACGGCCTCGGTAAACATCGGCGCGCCGCCGGCTTCTTCTTCCAACAAAATCTGCAAAAAGATGCTGCGGGTGATGTCTTCACCGGTTTTGGCGTCGCGCACCACCAAGCTTTGGTGGGCCATCACCAACTGCTTGACCTCGGCCAGCGTGATGTAGGTGGAGGTGTCGGTGTCATAGAGACGGCGATTGGGGTATTTTTTGATGACGCGCTGCAGCGGTTTAGCAGCGGCGGGGGCATTGGTATCTGGCACGACGGACTTTCTGAGACTAAAGCGCATAAAGCGTACAGGCAAAAAAAAACCGCCCAATATTGGACGGTTTTTTATTTTAAGCTTCTCGCATTTTTTGATGCTGGTTGTCATCAAAAGAGAAATTTTGGTAGGCGCGATTGGACTCGAACCAACGACCCCCACCATGTCAAGGTGGTGCTCTAACCAGCTGAGCTACGCGCCTGTGTTTTGTACAGAACCAAGAGTATAGCCTTAGAAATTAGCGCTTTTGGGCAATTGCAAAAAAATCTGCAAAATTACCCAAATCGCGTTCCGTCTCGCGCTCTCGCTAACGCCGCCGCGCCCAGCGCACGCCTTTGACCAGCGCCACCACGCCCAGCACTTTGTTGAGCTTGGCCGAGCTGATGACCTCGACCGTAAACGTCATCCACGCCGTGCCTTTGATGGACTGGGTTTGCACGCCGATGACGTTCATTTTTTCTTTGGCAAACACCTCTGAAATGTCGCGCAGCAGGCCTTGGCGGTCCGAGGCTTCGACCGCCACGTCCACCGGGTACACCGCTGCGCCCGTCGCCGACTTGGGCGCACCCCACTCGACATCAATCAAGCGCTCGGGCGTGCGCGCTGCCAGCTCGCGGAAGTTGCTGCAGTCGGTGCGGTGCACGCTGACACCCTTGCCACGCGTGACAAAGCCGCCAATCGCGTCCGGCGGCGCGGGCTTGCAGCACTTGGCCAACAGCGTCATCAACGAATCGACGCCGACCACCAACACACCGCCTTTCGGGGTTTTTTCGGTATTGCGGGCTTTTTTCAGCAGCAAATAATCGTCGGCCTGCAACACCGGCTCGGGCGGGCGCAGCAAAATTTCGATGTTGCGCAGCGAAAAATCGTCTTTGCCGACCGCTTCAAACAAGGCGTCGGCCGACTTAAAGCCCAACTGCGCTGCCAAGTCCTCTAGGCGCATCGCCGTTTTGCCTTCGCGCTGCAGCAGTTTTTCAACCGACTCGCGGCCACGGGCGATGGTTTCGTGCTGCGCCAGCGCGTTAAACCACGCGCGGGCCTTGGCGCGGGCGCGGTGGCTGTTCAAGTAGCCCAGCTCGGTGTTGAGCCAGTCGCGCGAGGGGCCGCCCTCTTTGGCTACCGTGACCTCAACGGTTTGGCCGTTTTTCAGCGGCGTGTTCAGCGGCACCATTGCGCCATCGACGCGGGCGCCCCGGCAGCGATGGCCGAGGCTGGTGTGGACTGCATAAGCAAAGTCCACCGGCGTCGCGCCTTGGGGCAGCTCAACGATGGCGGCGTCCGGCGTCAGCACATAAATGCGGTCGTCAAACAGCCCGCTTTGCTGCGGCGCAGCGCCCGACATATCGCGCTCCCACGCCAGCAGTTGGCGCAAGACGGCAATTTTGGCGTCGTAGTCGCCCGTGGCCGACACGCCGGCATAGCCCTTGGTGCCCGCCTCTTTGTAGGCCCAGTGCGCCGCCACGCCGTTTTCGGCATGGTCGTGCATCGCTTGGGTGCGGATTTGAATTTCTATCGCTTTGCCGGTTTCATCGCGCACCACCGTGTGCAGCGACTGGTAGCCGTTGGCCTTGGGCCTGGCAATGTAATCGTCAAACTCTTCGACGATGGGCTGGTATTGCGCGTGCACCCAGCTCAGCGCGGCGTAGCAGTCTTTGACGTTGGGCACCACCACGCGCAGCGCGTGGATATCAAACACTTGGTGAAACTGCAGCGACTTGCCGCGCATCTTTTTCACGATGCTGTAGATGTGCTTAGGCCGGCCCTGCACGCTGGCACTGATGCTGCGCGCGCGCAGTTCAGACTCGACCCGGGCGCTCAACTGCGCCATATAAACCTCGCGCTCGACGCGCTTTTCGTCCAGCAGGCGCGCCACCTCGCGGTAGGTTTCTGGCTCTAAAAAGCGAAACGCTAGGTCTTCTAGCTCCCACTTGAACTGCCAAATGCCCAGACGGCTGGCCAGCGGCGCAAACACCTGCAGCGCTTCGCGCGCCATGCTGGGCGATACCGGGCGTTTGCTGGCGGCGTAATAGCGCAGCGTTTGCAGGCGCGAGGCCAAGCGCAGCATCACCACCCGCAAATCGCGCGAAAACGCCAGCAGCATCTTGCGCACGTTCTCGGTCTGCACGGCAGAGTCGTCCACCTGCTGCGCCGACGCTTGCAGCGCCTGCGCGTGCTGCTGCACCCTCATTAGCTTGGTGGTCTCGACCGCCAGCGCGGCAAATTCGGGGCCAAAGGCCTTGCCAATCACCTCGGCGGGCTTGTTCAGATGGATGCAGGCGTGCACCAAGTAAATGGCCGCCTGCATGGCCTCAGAGCTGCCAATCGACTTGAGCATGGCCGAGACCGCATCGGTATGGGCCAAGGCGTTTTCGCCGGTTTGCAGCACCTCATCGCTGATCAAAGGCCGGGCAAAGGCCCGCGCACGCGCCACCGTGTCCACCTGCTCAGGCAGCGCGTGGGCCGTGGCGGCCAGCAGGCTGGGAATGGCGTCCAGACTGTGCTGCACCGCCGCAGCGCCCGTGCCAGCAGCGCTAGCCGCCGCTGTGGGATGTACTTTCATGCAAAAACCTTGTCGGATGCGCTCCACAAAAACTCGGTCACCAGCGCCACTTGGTCAGGCGCTATCAGCGTCGGGGCATGGCCCACGCCGGCAATCTCCACCACCTGCGCGCGCGGGCCGCGCTCGGCCATCTGCTGGGCGGTGGCGGCGCTCAGGAGGTCAGACTCGGCGCCGCGCAGCACCAAAGTGCGGGCGGTAATTTGGTCATACAGCTGCCACAACTGCTCTTGCGCGGCCAGCGCGCCCTCGGGCGTCAGCGACTTGAACGCCTCGGCCAAGGCGGGGTCGTAGTGCAGCTTGAAGCCCCCATCGGGCAGCGCGCGCAGCATCGGGCGCGACAGCGCCAGCCACTGCTCGGGCGTGTGCGGGCCAAAACTGCTGGCTACCGCCCAAATCGCATCAGCGCCTTGCTGCTCGCTCTCAAAGCGCACCGGGTGGCCTAAATATTGGCCAATGCGCTGCAGCGCGGACCATTCCAGCGTCGGGCCGACATCGTTGAGCACCAGTCGGCGCACCGGCACTGGCAGCGCCAGTCCGGGCTGACCGACCACGCCGATGCCAATCAGGCCGCCCATGCTGGTGCCGACCCAGTCCAGTGTTTCTATCGGCGCGCTGGCGTGCACAGCGGCCAGCAGCGCCAGCATGTCGGCGGCGTAATACGGCACTTGGTAGGCCTGTGGCTCGGCCAGCCAGTCGCTGTGGCCGCGCCCCGCCACATCGGGGCAAATGACGCGCGCGTGCTGGCTCAACTCCCGCGCCAGCGTGTCAAAGTCACGCCCTTGGCGGGTTAAGCCGTGCACGCACAAAACGACGTGCGGGTGCTGCGGGTTGCCAGTGTTGTTCCACTCCCAATACGCCATGCGGTGGCCTGGGGTGGGCGTGGGTTCGAGGGCTTCAGGAAAGGCTACAGAAGACGCGGCAGCAATGCCGGGGCAAAAGACGTTTTTCAGCCTAGGTTCAATCATTGCTTTAGGCTCCAAAACATGGCTTGATAATGGTTGCGGTGCATCGTAATTCATTCGGAGACTTCTCATGCTTAAAGGCAAAACTGCCCTCATCACCGGTTCGACCAGCGGTATTGGTCTGGGTATCGCTAAAGCGCTGGCGCGCCAAGGCGCCAACATCGTGCTCAACGGCTTTGGCGACGTCGAAGGGCCACGCGCCGAAGTGCTGGCCGCCGCGCACAGCAGCGGCGCAGCCGTGTCGGTGGAGTACCACGGCGCTGATATGTCGCGTGCGGCGGACATTGAAGACATGTTCCAGTTCGCTGCAACAAAGTTCGGCCAAGTGGATATTTTGGTCAACAACGCCGGCATTCAGCACGTCGCGCGCGTCGAGGACTTTCCACCTGAGCGCTGGGACGCCATCATCGCCATCAACCTCAGCAGCGCGTTCCACACCACGCGCTTGGCTCTGCCGGCCATGCAGGCGGCCAAGTGGGGCCGCATCATCAACGTCGCTTCGGTGCATGGCTTGGTGGGTTCAGTGCAAAAGTCGGCTTACGTCGCCGCGAAACACGGCATTGTCGGCCTGACCAAGGTGACGGCGCTGGAAAACGCCACCACCGGCATCACTTGCAACGCCATTTGCCCCGGCTGGGTGCTGACGCCGCTGGTGCAAAAACAAGTGGACGCCAAAGCGGCAGAGCACGGCATCTCTAATGAAGACGCCAAAAAGCTGCTGCTGGGCGAAAAAGAGCCCTCGATGCAATTCACCACGCCCGAAGAGCTGGGCGATTTGGCGGTGTTCTTTTGCTCGCCCGGCGCCAACAACGTGCGCGGCGTGGCGTGGAACATGGACGGCGGCTGGACGGCGCAATAAACAACACCCTTCTTTGGCCTTATTTACTATTAAATTAATAGCTAACAGCGCACGTATTTAAAGGGCTAGAGGCCATTTTCATACCAAAAAAGCCCCTTTTCAGGGGCTTTTTTGTGGCCGCAGCGCGTCTTTAGCGCATTTGCACCGAGCCAGAGACACTCACCGTCACCGTGCTTTTGCCGGCTTCGACAGCAATCGGCGAGTCACCGACCATGGCCGACTTGGCCTCCATCGCCATCATGCGCGGGCGCGGGCCGGGGGCGTAGCTGTTGCTGTTGACCGAAACCTCGCGCAGCGTGTAGTCGGCAAAACCGAAGGCGCGCGTCAAATCGGCCGCTTGGGTTTTGAAATTTTCAATCGCCAGCGTTTGCGCGTCGCGCTCGACCTTGCTGCGCTGCTGCGGGCTGAGCGAAAACGCCACCTGCGCAATCGTCATGCTGGTGATGCGCGCCGCGGTGCTGGTGATGCGGGCAAAGTCGCGTCCTTCTAGCACCAGCTCGGTGTTGCCTTGCCAGCCAGTGATTTGGCTGTTTTGGCTGTAGCGCGGGTGCAGGCTGAAGTTGCCGGTGCGCACGTCCATCTGGCCCGGCTCGGCGTTGCGCCGCGCTTCCAGCACGGCCGCGTCCAACGCTTGGCGCAGCTGCGACTGCACTACGGCAGCATCTTTACCATCGCGCGCGGTGCTCAGCGTAAGCACCAGCAAGTCTTGCTGCACATCGACCGAGCCGCTGGCCGACAACTGCACCACGTTGCGCGGCTCTGGCGACTGCATATTTTGGGCAAAAACGGTGCTAACGCCCGCCAGCATTGCGGTTACAGCTATTAATTTGATAGTATTTTTCATATTTAAACCCAAACAATGAAGAAAAAACAGCGCGACACACCGCCGCGCAAACAGATACACCGATATGAATCATCTATCGGTATTCCTAAAGCACATGCAAAGCCGTGTACCGATCCCGCAAAACATGTAACGGTGCGTCAGCTAGCATGAAAAAAACGCTTTTTGCCATCCAAACTGGTAACAATGGCCGCTGTTACAAATTAAATGGGAACTCCAACATGGCAAACAACAGCAATCGCACTGACAAAATTTTGGTCGTCGATGACGATGCGCGCATCCGCGACCTGCTGCGCCGCTACCTGACGCAAGAGGGCTTTGAAGTCATGGTGGCGGAAGACGGCAAGGCGCTCAACCGCATTTTGCTGCGCGATACCGTTGACCTGATCGTGCTCGATTTGATGATGCCCGGCGAAGACGGCCTGTCCATTTGCCGGCGCCTGCGCTCGGCCAACGACCGCACGCCCATCATTATGCTGACCGCCAAGGGCGAGGACGTGGACCGCATCGTGGGCCTCGAAGTTGGCGCTGACGATTACTTGGGCAAGCCGTTTAATCCGCGCGAACTGCTGGCGCGCATCCACGCCGTGCTGCGTCGCCGGCCCGCGCACGAAGCGCCCGGCGCGCCGTCCAGCGACAACGAAGTGGTCAACTTTGGCCCGTTCGCCTTTGATTTGGGCACACGCGCACTGCAAAAAAGCGGCGAAGAACTGCCCCTGACCACCGGCGAATTTGCCATGCTCAAAGCCTTGGTGCGCCACCCGCGCCAGCCGCTGTCGCGCGAAAAACTGGCGCTGTTGGCACGCGGGCGCGAATTTGAGCCGTTTGACCGCAGCTTGGACGTGCAAGTCTCGCGCCTGCGCAAGCTGATTGAAGAAGACGCTGCCGCGCCGCGCTACATCCAGACCGTCTGGGGCGTGGGCTATGTGTTTGTACCGGACGGTGCGGGCTGAACCATGCAGCACAAGGACTCTTTTTGACTCATGAGCAACCGCCCTTTCATCGACAACGAAGGCACCAGCCCTGCACCGCTGGAGCGGCGCTTAAGCCCGCGCGACGCCCGCGTGCGGGTGGGACTGAACCTGTTCTGGCGCACCTTCTTTTTGCTGGGCCTGCTGCTGGCCGGCAGCATTTTGGCGTGGCTGCAAACCCTGCGCGCGCTCGAATTTGAGCCGCGCACCATCTACACCGCACAGCAAATTGCCTCGCTGGTCAACTTGAGCCGCGCCGCGCTGACCTACGCCGACCCCATCACCCGCGTCTCGCTGATCAAAACGATGGCCGACCAAGAGGGCGTGCGCATCTTGCCGCGCGAGCCGTCCGACCGTTTTGAGCTGCTGGACGACTCGCCGCTGAGCCAGCGCATGACCGAAGAGCTCAAAAGCCGCTTGGGCCAAGACGCCATCGTCGCCGCCAGCGTCAATGGCACCAGCGGCTTGTGGGTGGGCTTTCAAATCAACGGCGACCCCAACTGGCTGCTGATGGACCGCTCGCGCTTTAACCCCGTCAGTGGCCGCACGTGGCTGATTTGGCTGCTGACCGCAGCGGCCCTCTCGCTGGCAGGTGCCGCCGTGATTGCGCGCCTCATCAACCGCCCGCTCAAGCAGCTGTCGTATGCCACCAACCGGGTGCGCGATGGCGACTTTGCCGCCAGTCGCCTCGACGAAGAGGCCGTGACCAGCGAAATCCGCGAGGTCAATATCGGCTTTAACCGCATGGCGCAAAAGCTGGCCAAGTTGGAGCAAGACCGCGCCGTAATGCTGGCCGGCATCTCGCACGACCTGCGCACGCCGTTGGCGCGCTTGCGGTTAGAGACGGAAATGAGCGTCTCCGACGAAACGGCGCGCGAGCACATGGTGGCCGACATCGTGCAACTGGACGCCACCATTGATAAGTTTTTGGACTACGCCCGCCCGGACCATGTGACGCTCAGCCCGATCAACTTGCACAGCGTGCTGGCCTCTTGCGTCTATGCGGTGCAAGACCACCGCGAGCTGCAAATCAGCATGGCCGTGCCCGAAGACCTGAACGTGCTGGCCGACGAAGTGGAGCTGGCGCGGATTTTGTCCAACCTGCTAGAAAACGCCCGCCGCTACGGCAAAACGCCCGGCACGGGTGTGACCAAAGTGACGATCAGCGCCAAAGCGCGCGAAGAATGGGTACTGATCAAAGTGCGCGACCACGGTGCCGGCGTGCCGCCCGAGCAGCTGTCCAACCTGACCAAGCCGTTCTTTCGCGGCGACACCGCCCGCACTGCGGCGGCCGGTGCTGGCTTGGGCTTGTCGATTGTCGACAAGACCATTCAGCGCATGGGCGGCATTTTTGCCTTGGCCAACTCCAGCACCGGCGGCATGGTGGCGCATATCCAGTTGAAGCAGGCAGACAACCTGCCCGATGGCACCGATCCGCACAACCGTCTGCTGCGCCCGCACACCAAGCGCAATTTGCCACCCGGGGCAGCGCGGGCGTAATCAGCCGCGCACCAGCAGCACCACCGCCCGCGCTTCCATCGCCAGCCCTTGGCCCACTGGGCCAAGGCGCTCGGCGGTTTTTGCTTTGACGTTGACTTGGTCCAGCTCCAGCGCCAGCGCCGCGCTGATACGCGTGCGCATCGAAGGAATGTGCGCCGCCAAGCGCGGTGCCTGCGCCACCACGGTGCTGTCGATGTTGCCAATCTGGAAACCCTGCGCACGCACGCGCCGCGCCGCTTCGGTCAGCAGCACGATGGAGTCGGCACCGCGAAAAACGGCATCGGTGTCCGGAAAATGCGTGCCAATGTCGCCCAGCGCCGCCGCTCCCAGCAGCGCATCGGTGATGGCGTGCAGCAGCACATCGGCATCGGAATGGCCCAGCAGCCCCGTCGCGTGCGGGATAGCTACGCCGCCCAGCACCAGCGCGCGCCCCGGCACCAGCGCATGGATGTCCCAGCCTTCGCCAACCCTAAAACCTTTGAAACCCATCTCAAATCCTTGGTAAATGCATTAATTTATCAATGAAAATTGGCTCTAGCCCTTTAAATACGTGCGCTAGCAGCTATCATTTTTAAAAAATAGTTTTGGCGGGCACGTCGCTGACCAAGCCGCGCTCGCCGCCAAAGCGGTCCAGCGTGCCGCCGTGCGCGCGCTGCGCCAGCACCGCCTGCGCCAGCACAAAGTCTTGCGGATAGGTCACTTTGAAGTTCAGCGCGCTGGCGGGCACGAGCAGCGGGTGCAGGCCCATCGCCTCCATCGCGCTGGCCTCGTCGGTGGCGGCCGCGCCGATTTTTTCAATCGCCGCCTGCAACGCACCCAAACGGAACATCTGCGGCGTTTGCGCCAGCCATTTGTCGCTGCGCTCTACGGTGGACAAAACGCGGGTGCCGCTGGTGCCGGTCAGCGCGGTTTTCAGCGTATCGGCCAGCTTGTGCGCCAGCAGACCGCCAACGGCATCGACGGCGCAGGCGTCAATCAGCGCATCGATCTGCTCGGGCGTGATCAGGCAGCGCGCGGCGTCGTGTACCAGCACCCAATCTTGTTCACTGGCACCGCGCTGGCGCAGTTCGCGCAAGCCTCCCAGCACCGTGTCCGCCCGCGTTGTGCCGCCGCAGCCAGCCACCATGAACGACAGCTGCTGCGTATAAGCATTCAAAAAATCATCGCCCGGTGCCACCGCCACCAGCGTGCCTTGCAGGCGCTGCACCGCCGCAAAC
This sequence comes from Giesbergeria sp., assembly GCA_041798325.1. GTDB lineage: Bacteria > Pseudomonadota > Gammaproteobacteria > Burkholderiales > Burkholderiaceae_C > Simplicispira. Next base: position 25,115 of record JBHCAP010000047.1, on the reverse strand, counting down.
GCCGCCAGCGTGTGCAGTACCAAAGGCTTGCCAGCGACCGGCTGGTATTGCTTGGGCAACTGCGCCGCCACACCCGATGCGCCCAACTGCCCCCCAGACAAAGCGCGGGTGCCTACGCCGGCACAAGGAATCAGCGCCCAAAAACGGGCAGTGGCAGGCACACCAACAACAGCTGGCAAGGTCAAAGGCAGGGCGAGGGCATCGGTCATACGGGCATTCTAAAATTGCCAGCTCCCCTTTGTTGATTGAATGGCAGTGACGCAGCGCATAGACCTCCCCAAACTCCCCCCCGGTAAACGCTTCACTGTGCCCCGCCCTGTGGGCAGCGCCGACGCCCTGCTGCTGGCGCATCTGGGCGAACGCGAGCGCGCCGCACGGCGCACCACCGCCATCGTCACCGCCGATGCCGCTGATGCGCGCCGCCTGCTGGACGAACTGGCATTTTTTGCGCCGCAACTGCGCTGCGCCCTGTTTCCCGACTGGGAAACCCTGCCCTACGACAGCTTCTCGCCGCACCAAGATTTGATCAGCGAGCGCTTAGCCGCGCTGTGGCGCATCAGCCAAAAGGACAAGGACACCGGCGCCGACGTGGTCATCGTGCCGGCAACCACCGCGCTATACCGGCTGGCGCCGCCCGCCTTTTTGGCCGGCTACACCTTTGAATTCAAGGTCAAACAAAAGCTGGACGAGGCCAAACTGCGCGCCCAATTGACGCTGGCCGGTTACAGCCATGTCAGCCAAGTGGTCAGCCCCGGCGAATATGCGGTGCGCGGCGGGCTGATTGACCTGTTTCCGATGGGCTCGCTGGTGCCGTTTCGGGTCGATTTGTTTGATGACGAAATCGACAGCATCCGCACCTTTGACCCCGACAGCCAGCGCAGCCTGTACCCGGTGCCCGAAGTGCGCCTGCTGCCGGGGCGCGAGTTTCCGATGGACGAGGCTGCGCGCGCCAAATTCCGCAGCCGCTGGCGCGAAATGCTCGACGGCGACCCAACCAAAAGCCGCATCTACAAAGACATGGGCACCGGCATGGCGACGGCGGGCATCGAGTACTACCTGCCGCTGTTTTTTGACGAAACCGCCACCGTGTTCGACTACCTCGGCCCCGACGCCACGGTGGTGCTGCACGGCGATTTGGAGCCGGTGTTTCAGGGCTTTTGGCAAGACACCAAAGAGCGCTACCGCTTGGTGCAGGGCGACCCCGAGCATCCGGTGCTGGCACCCGAGGCGCTGTTTTTAAGCACTGACCAGTTTTATACGCAGCTCAAGCCCTACGCGCAGTTGTCGGTGCGCTCAGAAGCTGGCGCGCCGGTGGCGGATAGCGCCCAATTCCAAAAATTGCCCGACTTGTCGGTAGTGCGCGGTGCCGATGCACCGCTGGCGCGCCTGCAAGCGCATATCGCCAACACACCGCAGCGCGTGCTGCTGCTGGCCGAAAGCGCTGGCCGGCGCGAGAGCCTGCTGGACTTCTTGCGCAGCGGCGACGTCAACCCGCCGCTGTTTGAATCGCTCTCTGCCTTCAGCGCCAGCAACGCCCCGCTGGGCTTGGCGACCGGCGAAGTCACCGAAGGCTTTGCTTGGTTAGGCCAAGGGATTGACTTCGTCACCGAAACCGAGCTGTTCGCTGCTGGTGCCACCACGCGCCGGCGCAAAAAACAGGAACAGGTCAGCGATGTCGAGTCGCTGATCAAAGACCTGGCCGAGCTGCAAGTGGGCGACCCGGTGGTCCACAGCGCCCACGGCATTGGCCGCTACCGTGGTCTGGTGAATATGGATTTGGGCGAGAAAAATTCGGATGGCACGCCGGCAGTGCAAGAATTTTTGCACCTCGAATATGCCGCCGAAGCCGTGCTGTACGTCCCCGTCAGCCAATTGCAGCTGATTAGCCGCTACGCCGGCGTGTCGCCCGACGAGGCACCGCTGCACAAGCTGGGCGGCGCGCAGTGGGACAAAGCCAAGCGCCGCGCCGCCGAGCAGGTGCGCGACAGCGCCGCCGAGCTGCTCAACATCTACGCCCGCCGGGCAGCGCGCCAAGGCCACGCTTTCCGCTACAGCGCACAAGACTACGAAGTGTTTGCCAACGATTTTGGCTTTGAAGAAACCGCCGACCAAAACGCCGCCATCCACGCCGTGGTGCAAGACATGATCTCGCCGCGCCCGATGGATCGGCTGATTTGCGGCGATGTCGGCTTTGGCAAAACCGAAGTGGCCTTGCGCGCCGCTTTTGTCGCAGTGACGGGCGGAATGCAGGTGGCGTTTTTGGCACCGACCACGCTGCTGGCCGAGCAGCACTACCGCACGCTGGTCGATCGCTTTAGCAAATGGCCGGTGAAGGTGGCCGAAGTCTCGCGCTTTCGCTCGGGCAAAGAAATCACGGCGGCGGTCAAAGGCATTGCTGATGGCACGGTGGATATCGTCGTCGGCACGCACAAGCTGCTGAGTGAATCGACGCAGTTCAAAAACCTCGGGCTGCTGATCATTGACGAGGAGCACCGGTTTGGTGTGCGCCACAAAGAGCAAATGAAAGCCCTGCGCGCCGAAATCGACGTGCTGACGCTGACCGCCACGCCGATTCCGCGCACGCTGGGCATGGCGCTGGAAGGCCTGCGCGACCTGAGCGTGATAGCGACTGCGCCGCAGCGGCGCTTGGCCATCAAAACCTTTGTGCGCAACGAAGGCACCGGCGTGATCCGCGAAGCCGTGCTGCGCGAATTGAAGCGCGGCGGGCAAGTCTATTTTTTGCATAACGAAGTCGACACCATCGAAAACCGCCGCCAAAAGCTGGAAGAAATCCTGCCCGAAGCGCGCATTGCCGTTGCCCACGGCCAGATGCCCGAGCGCGAGCTAGAAAAGGTGATGCGCGACTTTGTCGCCCAGCGCTACAACCTGCTGCTGTGCTCGACCATCATCGAGACCGGCATTGACGTGCCGACCGCCAACACCATCGTCATGAGCCGCGCCGACAAATTTGGCTTGGCGCAACTGCACCAACTGCGCGGGCGCGTTGGGCGCAGCCACCACCAAGCCTATGCCTACCTGATGGTGCCCGACATCGACAGCCTGACGCGCCAAGCGCAGCAGCGGCTCGACGCTATTCAGCAAATGGAAGAACTGGGCAGCGGCTTTTATCTGGCGATGCACGACTTGGAAATTCGCGGCGCAGGCGAAGTGCTGGGCGAAAACCAAAGCGGCAACATGCTGGAGATTGGTTTCCAGCTCTACAACGAAATGCTGTCCGAGGCGGTGCGCAGCTTGAAAGCCGGCCAAGAGCCGGACTTGCTCAGTCCGCTGTCGGTGACCACCGACATCAACCTGCACGCCCCGGCGCTGCTGCCCGACGAGTTTTGCGGCGACGTGCATTTGCGCCTGTCGTTCTACAAAAAGCTGGCCACGGCCAAAACGCCTGACCAGATCAGCGACCTGCTGGAAGAACTGGTCGATCGGTTCGGCAAGCTGCCCGCGCAGGCGCAAACGCTGATTGACGTCCACCGCCTGCGCGTGCTGAGCCAGCCGTATGGCGTGATCAAAATCGATGCCGCGCCCGGCGCCATCACCATCCACTTCAAACCGCAGCCGCCGATTGACCCGATGCGCATCATTGAGCTGATCCAGAAAAACAAGCACATCAAGCTGGTCGGTAACGAAAAACTGCGCATCGAACGCGCCCTGCCCGAACCGGCCGCGCGCGTGCAGCAAGTGCGCGAACTGCTGCGCAGCCTCGGCCAGCCGCTGGCCGCCGAGGCTGCCATCGCGTAACCCAGCTGCCAAATATAATTGGCGGTCAATTACACCACCCAGCAAGGAGCCGCCATGTCACAAGTGACGATTTACCTCGATGACGACACCCTGCAAGCTGCCAAGGCGGCGGCGGCGCGGGCGCATATCTCGGTCAGCAAATGGTTTTCCCAGTTTGCCGAGGCCGAGAAAGCCAACCTGAGCGCCAACCGGCAAAAGTTCTGGCAAGAAATCGACGCCCTGCGCGGGCCAGACCCAGCGCCCGAGGATGAGATGCTGGACTATTTGACCCAGCCCCGCTGCCGCGATGCCGACTTGGGCGTGGATGGCCGGCGCGTCTCGTTCGACGATTGAAAGCGCCGTGAAATACCTGCTCGACACCAACATCCTGGTCTATGCCTACCAGAACCGGGGTGGCTGCCGCCAGCGGCTCGATGCCCACGACCCGGCCCTGCTGCACATCTGTCCAGTCAATATTTTTGAAATCGAGCGCGGCATTGCCAAATCTGTCCGCCCTCAGGCGCTGCGCTTGTTTTTGAGCGCCACTCTCAGCCGCCACCCGCTGGCCCCGTTCGATGCGGCCGCGGCGCAATGTGCGGGCCAGTTGCGCGCCACGCTGGAGCGCCAAGGCCAGCCTATCGGCCCGTATGACCTGCTGATTGCCGGCATCGCCCTGACCCACGGCCTGACTTTGGTCACCCACAACACCGGCGAATTTTCTCGCGTGCCGGGCTTGGCCTTGGCCGACTGGTACGATCCGTCTCCGACATAAGCCATGCTGCTCGACGCCGCCATCGCCACCACCGCGCTCATCGGCGCGCTGCTGACGCGTCCGTGGCGGCTGCTGCGCTACCGGGTGCAGCGCGACGGCACGCACACCACCACGCCGCTGCTGACCCCGCTGCTAGCGACGCTGGTGCTGCTGCCGTGGCTGTGGGCACTGCCCACGCTGCACGCCATGCCGCTGCAACTGCAGTGGTCGGGCGCGTGTCTGGTGGTGCTGATGCTCGGCTGGCCGCTGGCTATGCCAGTGCTGCTGCTGGTGGCTGCCATTGCCATGCTGATTTCGCCGATGGACGCGGCGCAAGCGCTGGCCGCCGCGGCGTGGCAAGGCGTGGTGCCGGGCACGCTGGCGCTGCTGGTGGGAGCGCTGATCCGCCGTTTTATCGGTGAGCACCTGTTTGTCTACGTCCTCGGTCGTGCCTTCTTCGGCACCGTGTTGTGCGTGTTTGCCGCAAGTGTGCTGGCGCAGTGGGCGGGCAAGCCGCTGCCCGGCGTCGGCGCTGATTTATCGCTGATCGCCCGCTGGCTGATGGCGTGGGGTGACGGCATGGTGACGGGCATGACCTGCGCCGTGTTTGTCGCCTTCAAGCCCGACTGGCTGGCGACATGGTCAGACAAGCTGTATTTGCGCCAGTCGCCGCCTTAAAACCGCTTATTTTTAAGTCAAATCAGCCTCTAGCCCTTTAAACACGGGCGCTAGTAGCTATCAAAATAACATCACCCAACTAAAGGAGCGCCCCCAATGCCCACCACTGAAATCTCTCCCGGCTTGGTTGTCCAGCGGCTGCCGGCGGCGCAAAAGCTATCGGACTACCAGCTGATCGCATTTGACATGGATTCAACGCTTATCAACATCGAATGTATTGATGAAATCGCCGATGCCGCTGGCCGCAAAGCCGAAGTCGCGGCCATCACCGAGGCGGCGATGCAGGGCATCATCACCGACTTCAAAGACAGCCTGCGCCAGCGCGTGGCTATGCTGCGCGGCGTGTCGGCGGCGCATTTGGAGGCGGTGTTTAACGAGCGCCTGCGCCTCAACCCCGGCGCGCAAGAGCTGATGGCGGCGGCGCGCTCTGCGGGGCTGAAAACGCTGCTGGTCTCGGGTGGCTTTACGTTTTTTTCGGAGCGCGTCAAAGGGCTGCTGGGCATGGACTTTGCCCGCGCCAATCAGCTCGAAGTGGCCGATGGCGTGCTGACCGGCAAGTTGATCGACCAATGCTGGGGCGACATTTGCGACGGTGCCGAAAAACGCCGCACGCTGCTGGAAGTGGCGTCGCTCTTGGGCATTGACCCGCGCCAAACCATTGCCGTGGGCGACGGTGCCAATGATTTGCCCATGATGGGCGCAGCCGGCTTGTCGGTGGCCTACCGCGCCAAACCCACCGTGCGCGTGCAAGCACAAGTGGCGATTAACCAAGGCGGCTTAGAGCGCCTACTGGAAGTGCTGCGCTAAGACCGGTGCAGCGCAATGACGTTGTTGGCTACAGCGGCAACCTGCGCCGGCGGTGCCATCAAATCGGCCAGCGTCATTGCGTCGAGCACCATAAAAAACGCCTCCATCGCCTCGCCCAACGCGCTTTGCAGGCCGCAATGGCCTATCAAACGGCACTGGTTGGTGGCGGCATCAAAGCATTCGACCAAGTGGAAATCGGTCTCGCTCGCACGCACCAAGGCACCGATATTGATGTCTTTGGCGGACTTCATCAGCCGCATACCGCCGCCGCGCCCGCGCGAGGTTTCCAGCAAATTTTGCGCCGCCAACTGCTGCACGATTTTGGTCAAGTGGCTGCGCGAGATGTCAAAACTCTCGGCCACTTCGGTGATGGTGATGGGTTGCTCGCGCCCCTCATTGGCGGCGCAATACATCAGCACCCGCAGCGTATAGTCCGTCCATTGGGTCAGGCGCATAGTGTTTACCCTTAGTCAAAACTTGATATTACTTGCTACAGATTTTATGCAGCGCTATAAAACAATCATCATTTATGAATCTTTACGGAAATTTTTATGCGTGCCTACCTGTCCAGTGAACCCACACCAGAGAGCCTGACCGAGCTGGTACACCGCTTTTATGCCGACGTGCGCGCCGACCCGCTGCTAGGCCCCGTGTTTGAGGAGGCGCTACGCGACCGCTGGGAGCCGCACTTGGCGCGCATGGTGGACTTTTGGAGCACGGTGGCGCTGGGCAGCAAGCGCTTTAAGGGCAACGTGTTCGCCAAGCACATGGCGCTGCAAGGCGTGACGCCGGCGCACTTTGCCGCGTGGGTCAAGCTGTGGGGCGAGCACACCGAGCGCCTGTTTACCCCCGAGGTGGCGCACGAACTGCAAACCGCCGCGCACGGCATTGCGCGCAATTTGTTTCTGGGCTACTTCGGCAGCCGACCGGCGTTTATGGGCGACGACCCCGAGCGGGCGGCGCATGTCCACTGAGGAAGCCAAATCGGCATAAGGACATAGCGCGAAACCATTTAGCGCCGGCGCTGTAGCCGCCTAAACTCAGCGCTTTCTATTGTCTGAAAGACGCTCAAAAATGTTCAAAAAAACCCTGACCGCTCTCGCCATTGCCGCCGCCGCCTTTGCCGTACACGCCGAGGAAGTGCTCAAAGTGGCAGCCACCGCCGTGCCGCACGCCGAGATTTTGAACTTCGTCAAACCCCAGCTCAAAACCCAAGGCATTGACCTGCAAGTGCGCGAGTTCAGCGACTACGTGCAGCCCAACGCCGCCGTCGAAGACAAGCAGCTGGACGCCAACTTCTTCCAGCACCAGCCGTACTTGGACAGCTACAACAAAGACCGCAAAAGCAGCTTGGTGACGGTGCCCAACGGCAAGATTCACGTCGAACCGTTTGGCGCGTACTCCAAAAAAATCAAAAACATTGCGGACTTGAAGAATGGCGCTTTGGTTGCAATTCCCAACGACCCGTCCAACGCCGGGCGCGCTTTGCTGCTGCTGCAAAAGCAGGGCTTGATTGAGCTGAAAGACCCAAAAAACATCACCGCCACGCCGATTGACATCGTCAAAAACCCCAAGAAGCTCAAATTCCGCGAGCTCGAAGCCGCGCTGCTGCCGCGCGCGCTGGACGATGTCGATTTGGCGCTGATCAACACCAACTACGCCATCGAAGCCAAGCTCAATCCAACGCAAGACGCGCTGTTCATCGAAGGTGCCGAGTCGCCTTACGTCAACATCATTGCCGCCCGCGCTGACCACGCCAAAGACGCGCGCATCGCCAAGCTGGTGCAAGCGCTGCGCACGCCCGAGACCAAGAAATTCATCTTGGAAAAATACAAAGGCGCGGTGGTTCCGGTGTTCTAAATTGGCCTAAAAGCCTCTCAAAGCCCCTGAAAAAGCGCTGCCAGTCAGCGCTTTTTTCATGGCCGAACCGATGGCGTGGCACGGGTGAATACACCAACAGTGTTGAATCAAACAGCCCACCTGTTGGGATCGGTTGGTTGCTGAAAGCGATCGGCAGCTTGCGGCCAGAAGCAGTCTTTTAGGGCCGCTTGCTGACAGACCGCTTTAGGCTGTTTGCGGCCACCCAGCTCACAACACTGAAGGGTAGCTAACTTGCGTCCTTGCCGTGAACATCGGCATCGAAATAGCTGCCACAGCAAGGACAGACGATGTTGGTAACTTGGTCCGCAACTGTCCTGTGATAGGTCAGTTGCAAGCCATTCTTGAAAAGAATTCCATCGCTGCAGGCGTAGCAGTGGGTCCTTGTGACATGCATCCCACACCCGGAACACCCCAGCGTCCAGTACTCCCTGTTTCTGCGTGTGCGTTGACGTTTGATGTCGCCCGGGTGGTACGCCTGGCCACAACGCACGCAAAAGCCATACTCCTCCCGCACTCCAACACCTTCGTGCTCTACGTGACGGGGCACAGGGAAACTTGCTTGCAGCAGCAACACAATCAGGCGACGTAGGTTGTGCTCAGGGCTTCTTTCCCCAGTGCCAGGGGCCAGGTAAATCATGCCTTTGCGATGCGCGATTCCAGCTTCTTGCCCGTAGTCGCAATCCTTACCCCAACTGAGAGGGGATGAAGGCTGGAGCATGGATCTCGGCGCCGGATGCAGAATGAAGACACGATTACCCTCTTGGTCATACTCTTTTTCCTGGATCAGGCTGGTCAGCGTACGACCAAGTTCACCTCTGCGCCACTGAGTGCGGAACTTTGCATCCATGACCAGTCCGTCAGACATTGGGCGGTGAAGTCGAACCGGTTCGAATGGCACACCTCGATCTTGATGTTGTGGCGCGTGGTTCTCAGACCCCGGCTCGTCTTGCCTAAAACGTAGCCTGAAGTCCGGGCGGCGACCATTCGGCAATTCAGGCTGCACATCAAGGCAAGCGGACCAACCCAGGTCGTCGCGACGAAACTGCAAAGTCAGGCTTTGCGGTTTGCCAGTTACGGCGCGTATCAGCGACGCCTGCCAGCCCATCTCTGGTTTGAGTTCGTAGTCCTCCATGAGGATCGAAATGATCTTTACGAGGCACCAGCGCTCATACAGGGCGCTAGCGTGGAGCACCCCGATCCGCTCGATGGCTTCCATTTCGTCCAAACCAAGGCCGTGGTTCTTGGCCAATGCAGTCACTTTCGCATAGGAAACTTGGCACGCCGTATAGGTTGGACTCTGGCTGAATCGAACCCCCATTGGGACTTGAGGGCTGGACGCAACGCCAAGTTTCTGCCATTCAAGGTTTTGTGCACGGAGTTCTGCCCGACACTGCTTCAGCAACTTTGCGAGTTGCTCGACCTTTTGCCCCTGGTCTCGGTAGACACGCTCACGCTTTCGGGCCGTCACGGCCTCCTGCTGAAGTTCCTTGCGTTCTGTGCTCGTCAACGGAGACCGCCAGTCATTGAGCTCCAACTGCTGGCGCCTGGCGGACTTGTTGGCAATGGCTGAGGTGAATGGCGTAACGCTGTAGATCTTGCTAAAGACGACCTCGCGATAGCCTTTGCCCATCTTCGTCGTCCTTCGAGTCGCGCGCGCAACACCCTCAATTGAGTAGTAATCGCAAAAACTATGGGTGGCTTGGATTGCCTCAGCTAACTGCGGCGGCACCTCAACAACGCTGAAACTCACATCAAGTGACTCATCACTTGCTTGGCTTCCATCCGTGTTGTTGTAAAACATTTGACCTTCGCGTGACCCATACGGCACTCCAGGTCGAAATTCAAAGGTGCGAAACGCCTCACCATCCTCCGGACTGTCTGTTTTGAATTCCGAGACTCGTGCCAGCTTCTTGGCCAGATCCTTCATCTGACGGTCAAAGACCTCTGGGTCCACTCGTCGATGTGTCGTAGTCTCGTACTCAGTGCTGCGTTGCGCTTCCATACCTGCTCGACCCGCAAACACACCTGCATGCAACTCTGCAGCCTTGGCGACATGCGAGGCCAACTTCTCGCAGACTTGCGCCATGTGACGAAGGTACCGGTTGTCTGCAATGTCCGGTGTCTCTTCAGCACCTCGCCCGGTCAGGCGTTGAGCAGACGGATTGCGCAGGTACTCACGAAATGTCGCCACATTCGGTCGCAAACGGGCCGGGCGGCTGTCGATCAAGACCTCACGCACATGCTGCGCGGGATGGGTCAGCACCCGATGTGATGCGGTCGCGAATGCTTCCAGCGCCTCCACAATGCCCTTGTTCACCGTTGCACCGGATCCAGTTGTCGCCGTCGCACCGCCAAAGCCCATCACCAGCCAAATCAAGTCATGCTGGAAGTCGCGTAGGTAGTCCTCCACCGAGGTTCGGTCAAGCTCATCGACAACATTGTTGAGTTGCAGGCGTTGCTTACCTAACCAAATGGTGAACTGCCCCATGCTGCGATGGAGTTCACTCAGATGGCGCTTTCCGATAGCATCCCAGCCGTGCTCTTGCACCCACCAATGGCGTCCCTGACTGTCAAGGATCCGCAGCATGGATTCCTGACGGCCATCAGGCCCTTCGAAGGTGGGCTGCGCATGCTCCAGATCCCCCTCGAAATGCAGTCCAACCCATGGGCACAAACCGTGAAAGACCTGTGTTTCAGCAACCCAAGAGCCATCGGGCTGCTGCTCAATATCAATAGGCTCTGGTGCCACTGTGACGGATCGCGCGCGTCTTGGCTCCTGCCACTCAATGTCCAGGTATCGTGCCTGCAGCGGGATGGCCATCAGCGCAGCCAGAAGTTGGCGATGCCGTTATTACCGTCCAAAGAGTCGATCAGCCTGTCCAGAGCCGCGACACTGGTTTCCGTTCCAGCCGCCGGTTGCCCCCCCCGCAACGTAGTTTCCAGCGCATCACGAAACTCAATGAGGATGTCCCGTTTGCTCTGGCCATTGGATCCCGTGCGGCCCGTATCGAGCATCAACTTGGGCAGGATCTTGTGCTGTACCACGTTGTCAAGCGCCTCGACATCACCGATGCCCGCTTGACGGGCTGCCTGCATGTATCCCATTGACTGTCGGATTGCGCGCAACCCAAACTCAACACCAAGTGGATCCAGATACATACGTCCCCACGCAGTCAACAGCGCAGCGTAAGAGTCTGACCTGTCATACGGGGGATAAGGACTCCGCAGACCCAGATCATTGGCGGTTAGGAGCATCGGCAACTCCACATCGACATCGAAGTGTTCCACTTCGGCTTCAACAGCGTTCCAGTCCATCAATACGGGATTCCGAAATCGCAGTACATGCGCACGGTCAAGAACTTTCGGCGACAGGTAGTGGGTCGTTTCGTCGATGTTGATGGCACCAATGATGCGAACATTACTGGGAAAACGAATGCTGTTAGGCGTGCGCAACAAGGCAGACATAGAACGGCGAAGACGCCCGTGATGCAGCAGCACCGACTCAGCGTCTTGAAATCCACCCAATTGGTGCAAAAGGGCATTGGCCTGCTGATTTTTCAATACGTCGATGAAGGTGGCGCCGTCATCCATATCTGTGCGTTGACGGACCTCTTCCTCGATAGACAGGAAAAGGCTGTTTTCCACCACTACATGACGCTCCTCGTCGGAGGTGTACAGCGCGATCGTGGGACTGGTGTCACGTGCCTCCAGTAGGCTCAAGAAGTCTGCAAAGTAGTGTTCCACCCGGGCAAGGTTCATCTCATCCAGGCAAATGAAGTGAGGAATATCCGGCTCCCGAGCAGCGGCCTGCAACGCCTGCAGGAACGGTGTAGCCTGATAGCTGCGCTCGATCGGGTTGTAATAACCAAGTAGATCCTCCGGCCCTGTCCAATTGGGCTTGACCGGTATCAACGCACATCGACCACCAATTGATTCGGCCACCGCCCGTACCAAGCTCGTTTTTCCCGAGCCGGAGTCACCCGCCAAGATCACAAGGTCATTGGTGCGCATCAATGCTAGGAAGTCGCGCAGCTGGGCCTGCGAGAACAGCAGGTTCTGCCTCATCAGCCTAGCTTGTATATATGGAGCCAGTTGCGCAAAGTCTCCCCCGAGCACCTGTTGGTAATCGTTCCCCTCGCGGGTTTCTGGTTGAACTTGTGGGGAGATCAGCGCGGACAGGTCGCCACGGTCTACCAGATCGAGCGCGACCAAGCGTTCGCCGCGTGTTCGCAGCAGAGCTTCCAGATCACGAAGCTTGTTCTCCAACATTTCTCTCCTCAGTTTGAAGTCGGCCTCAAGGGTATCCGTCTTGTCGCGGGCTGTTTCCAGTTCATTGGTGGCCTGCTGGACTACGTTCAACAGCTCATGCTTCTGCGTTATCAGCTCATTGCGCGCAATTTCATGTTTCGCTAATTCCTGCGCATGTGTTTGACGTGTTCTTTCCAGCTGCTGCAACACCTCCGCATTCTCTTGATCCAGTTGCGACTTAATTGCTGCGCGAGCCATATCCAGAAGAAGGGGCGAATCCTCTCCTTCAATAAACTTCACACCCCAACTCTTCGGCACTCGCCGCAGAAGTGCCATTGAATGCGGGCGAACCATGCAGGCCAGTGGATCGTTTCGCTCTCGACGGCGTTCTAGTGGCGCAAGCATCAACTCGGCTTCGGCATAGTCGCCTGGCGTCCATCGAAAGCCCCGAGAATTCAGTTCCGACCCATGGACATATACACCTTGGTAGATTTGAGAAACAGGAGCAAGGTCGGGCAACTTGACACCCGTTATCGCGTCATGCAAGCCCTCCAAGAAACCAAATCCCCCTGCTTGGGCGATATTCAATCGCCCCAGAATTCTGATGTGAGCAGGATCGGGCATGCCCCACGCATGAGCGAGGTACTGCATCAATTGCGATTCGGTCCAATGAAGACTGGGCACTTCCAAATTTGTAGCGAGATCACTCATGCCATAGTTGGGCGGCTTCAACACTCTTAAGGATCATTGATGCCAAAAAGCCGAATGCCGCTTGGCTCAACGATGGGCAGGATGAAGTGGTGAGACTATCCAGCGGAAAGTACGCATCTTATCGAGTCGCAAGGTATGTACGCGCGTAGGCATGCGACAAGCAGATGTAGCTACCGATACGACTGCAATACGAAGAGCATGTGACTCGGGCAGTCTTGCGGACTCCGCCTACCCGAAGCACATCGGGGACAAAATGCACGATGGCTTGGTGGACTGGAACATTGGCGCCTGAGGGTCAGCTTCCGCTGCAAAGCGGCCAACGGCGCCGGTAGGTCGAACGGCAGCAACGGATCGACAGCAGTCTCACGATCTTCAGCGGTTAATCAATCGATCACGACGAATCGGTTCAAAGATCAAACACAGTGGCGTACGCAACAAGCGGGCAGGCGCCTACAATGCCGCCCTTCCCCAATTCGCCCGCTTCCCGCCGCCATCCGCCTCCATGCAAATCATCGTCAACCCCGAACTCCAAGCCTATATCGACCCGCTGACTGCCGACGAATACGCCGCGCTGGAGCGCAGCATTTTGGCCGAGGGCTGCCGCGATGCGCTGGTGCTGTGGGGCGAGGTGCTGATCGATGGCCACAACCGCTATCGGCTGTGCCAAAAGCACGGGCTGGCGTTTCAAACGGTGCAAAACACCCGCTTTCAGTCGATGCAAGACGTGCATTTGTGGATGATTAATCAGCATTTGGGTCGGCGCAGCGTGTCAGATTTTCAGCGCGGCGTGTTGGCGCTGCGGCAAAAAGACATCTTGGCCGAACGCCAAGCCAGCGCCAATAAGGAGGCAGCGCCCGCCGAAACCGGCATCCGCGCCCCGCTCAATGGCCGCGAAGCCATCGCCCGCGCCGCGCGCCTGAGCAGCAACCAAGTGGTGCTGATCGAAAAAATCCAAAAACAAGCCGCACCTGAAGTGGTGGCCGCCGTCAAATCCGGCAGCATCTCGATCAACGCCGCAGCCGCCGTGGCCAGCCTGCCCGCCGACGAACAAATTGCCGCAGCCCACGCCGGCACCGACGAGCTGAAACAAGCCGCCAAACGCGTGCGCGAAGCCACACGCAAACCCAAGCCGATGGCAGAGACCAGCGCCAGCGACGACAGCGCCGCCGCACCCAGCGCCCTGCAACAGCGCGTCGCCGAACTGACCGCTGAGAACGACGCGCTGCGCCAGCAAGTGGCACTGCTGCAAGCGCAGCTGGCCGATGATAAATTCTAAAAAGTGAGCTGCTAGCGCACGTATCTAAAGGGTTTGAAGCACTTTTGACCATTATTTTTTGGGGTAGTGCAGCAACCCGCCACCACGCGCAAACCGTATAAAAAAGCGCCCCGCTGCATATGCAAATAGAAATTGCTTCTTTGCTTTATGCATTTATCAGCACTAATATTCGAACAGTTATCTCTAATTTTGAATAAAGAAGCCATGCGCCTTACCTCCCTCCTTTCCGCCACTGCCCGCACCCTGACTGTTTTCGCGCTGGGTATCAGCGCCGCATCGGCCCAGATCACCCCCAAAACCATCGTGTTTGGCACGGCTCCCGGCCCGTATGGCGACCTGATCAAGACGGCCATCCAGCCCGGTCTGGAAAAGAAGGGCTACAAAATCGTCCTCAAAGAGTTCAGCGACTACGTGCAGCCCAACTTGGCCTTGGCCAACAACAGCATTGACGCCAACCTGTTCCAGCACCGCCTGTACCTCGAAAAATTCTCGGCTGACAAGGGACTGAAACTGTCGCCCTTGATCGCGGTGCCGACCGCCGGCATGGGCATTTACTCAAAAAAAATCAAGTCGCTTGACCAGCTCAAAAAGGGCGACGTGGTCACACTGGCCAACGACCCGACCAACTTGGCCCGCGCCTTGCGCTTTTTGGCCAAGGAAGGTTTGCTGACCTTCAAGAAAGACATTGACCCGGTCAAGGCGTCTGAAAAAGACATCGAACAAAACCCGCTGGGCTTGGTGTTCAAGCCGCTGGAGGCGGCACAGTTGCCACGCACCCTCGACAGCGCCGCGCTGGCCGTGGTCAATGGCAACTTTGCCCTGTCGGCCGGCCTGAAGTTGTCGGATGCGCTCAAGCTGGAGCAGTTGGATGAAAACATCAAAAACCTCGTCGCCGTCAAAACCGCCGACTTGGACAAGCCCTTTGTGCAAGACATCAAGCAAGTGATCGAGTCGCCCGAATTCCTCGCCACCGTGGACAACCCAAAGTACTTTTTCAAGGACTTTCAAAAGCCTGAATGGCTGCTGATCAAGGCCGCTCCTGTAGCCAAAAAGTAACTCCCCGCTCTACCCCCTTGACGGACCGGGCCAGTGGCCTGGTCCGTTTTGTTTTTGCCCCATTTTTTCGGCTCATGATCCAACTAGACAACCTCTCGGTCGAATTCGAACTGCGCGGCCCCCAAACGCAGAAGGTCAAGGCCGTCAACCAAGTGTCACTGCACATTCAACGCGGCGAGGTGTTCGGCATCGTCGGCACCAGCGGTGCCGGCAAGAGCACTTTGCTGCGCACCATCAACCTGCTAGAGCGCCCCAGCGCTGGCCGGGTGGTGGTCGATGGCAAGGACATCACCGACCTGAGCGGCAACGCCCTGCGCTTGGAGCGCCACAAGATCGGCATGATCTTTCAGCACTTCAACCTGATGCACAACCGCACGGTGTTCGACAACGCCGCCTTTGCCCTGCGCGTGGCCGGCAAGAGCGAGGCCGAGATTGCCCAGCGCGTGCCTGAAATTCTCCAGCTGGTGGGCCTGTCCGACAAAGCCCATGCCTACCCGTCGCAGCTGTCGGGTGGGCAAAAGCAGCGCGTCGGCATTGCCCGCGCTGTGGCCAACCGCCCCGCCGTGCTGCTGTGCGACGAGCCGACGTCGGCACTGGACTTAGAGACTTCAGCCGCCATTTTGGAGCTGCTCAAGGAGATCAATCAAAGCCTGGGCATCACCATCGTGCTGATATCGCACGAGATGAACGTCATCAAAAAAATCTGCGACCGCGTGGCGGTGATGGCCGGCGGCCAAGTGGTGGAAGAAGGCACGGCGTTTGATATCTTCGCCCGCCCGCAAGCGCCGTTTACGCGCCAGTTGGTGGCGCACACGCTCAATCTGGATATTCCCGAGCACCTGATCGACAACATTCCCGGCACCGTGCTCAAGGTACATTTTTTGGGCGACAAGGCCGAGGACTCGGTGTTCTCGGCCGCCACCGTGCGCTGCGGCGTCTCGGTGGACATCCTGCACGGCAAGATCGAATACATCGGCCGCCATGCAATGGGGCTGCTGGTGGTGCGCTTGGCCGACCTGCCGCCCGACAGCGTGCCCGCCGCCCTCGCGGCCAGCTATGCCCCCACGCTAGGGGCGCGCATTGACGCTGCCGTGCAATTCATCCGCAACCACGCAACCCATGTAGAGGTTCTCCATGCCCATTGACTGGACATCCCTTGGCACCGATTTGGTGACGGCCTTTGGCGAAACGTTTCTGATGGTCGGCATTGCCAGCATCTTGGCCATCGCCATCGGCCTGCCGCTGGGATTTTTGCTGCACGTCACCAGCCGCAAGCTGTTTTGGGCCAACCGTTTTGCCCATGTTGCGGGCAATTTTTTGGTCAATGTGGTGCGCTCGGTGCCGTTTGTGATCTTGCTGGTGCTGTTGTTGCCGCTGACGCAGTGGGTGCTGGGCACCACCATCGGCCCGACGGCCGCATCGGTGCCGCTGTCGGTAGCGGCCATCGTTTTTTATGCGCGGCTGGTAGAAGCATCGCTGTGCGAAGTCGATCCCGGCATCATCGAGGCCTCGCAGGCGTTCGGTGCCAGCCCGCTGCGCATCATCTGCACGGTGCTGTTCCCCGAGGCGCTGCCGGGCTTTTTGCGCGGCTTCACCGTGACGCTGATCAGCCTGATCGGTTTTTCGGCGATGGCCGGCATCGTCGGCGGCGGCGGTGTGGGCGACTTGGCCATCCGCTTTGGCTACTACCGCTACCAGACCGACGTGATGGCCGCCACCGTGATCGCCTTGGTGGTACTGGTGCAAATGGTGCAAATGCTGGGTGACTGGCTGGCGCGTCGCTCAGACAAAAAAACCGCCTGATAAACCATTGGATGGAAAAGCAGTCGCTAGGGCGGGCAACCGCGCCGCTCTAGCGCCCCGCCGCGCGCAGCGGCTTCAGCAAATCAGACAGGCCGTTGTGGTCAATCTCGTGCATCAGCGCCAGCAGGCGGCCGATGTCGCCGCGCGGAAAGCCGGTGCGGGCAAACCAGTTCAAATAATCGCCCGGCAGGTCGGCAATCAAGCGGCCTTGGTATTTGCCGTAGGGCATAGCCACCGTGACTAGGCGCTGCAGTTGGGTGGAGTCCATCAGGCGATCAACCGCCCGCGCGTTTGACGCTGTAGCCCTGCGCTTTCAAGGCATCGATCACGCGCTCGACGTGGTCGCCCTGCACTTCAATCACGCCGTCTTTGACGGTGCCGCCGCTGCCGCAGGCGGTTTTCAGCGTTTTGCCCAGCAGCACCAAATCGTCTGCCGACAGCGGCACGCCCTTAACCACCGTTACCGCCTTGCCGCCGCGCCCCTTGGTTTGGCGCGACACGCGCACGATGCCATCGCCCGCCGGTACGGCTGCCGCTGCTTTACACATGCACTGCGCCTTGGGCTGGCGGCAGTCGGGGCACATGCGTCCCGCATCGGTGGAGTAAACGAGTCCGCCCAAATCACTCAAACGCATGGCGACGGTTTCCTAAGTTAACAAAGCGGCTGATTATCCAACCGCGCAGCGCGCTGGCGCACAATTGCCGGTCACAGGCATTGCGCCTGCATTTTTATCGCTACACCATGCCTTTTGCTTCCCTCGGGCTTTCCCCGGCGCTCGCCCGCGCCGCTACTGAACTGGGCTTTACCGCGCCCACACCCATCCAAACCGAGGCCATCCCAGCGGTATTGCGCGGCGCGGACGTTTGGGCCTCGGCGCAGACCGGCTCGGGCAAAACCGCTGCTTTTGCCCTGCCCGCGCTGCAACGCCACCAAGATTTATCCCTGTCCCAGCGCCCCGGCGGCGGCGCACGGCGCGTACACACGCTGGTCATCGTCCCCACGCGCGAACTGGCCGCGCAGGTCGGCGAAGTGCTGCGCAGCCTCGGCCAGCATTTGGCGCAAACACCCAAAGTGGCGGTAGTGTTTGGCGGCGTCTCCATCAACCCGCAAATGATGGCGCTGCGCGGCGGCGGCGACATCGTCGTCGCCACGCCGGGACGCTTGCTGGACTTGGTCGAGCACAACGCCCTCAAACTCGCCAGCGTGCAGCTATTGGTGCTGGACGAGGCCGACCGCCTGCTCGACTTGGGCTTTGCCGACGATCTCAACCGCGTGCTGGCGCTGCTGCCAGCGCAGCGGCAGACGCTGTTTTTCTCGGCCACCTTTCCGGACAGCGTCGAAGCGCTGGCGGCCAGCTTGCTGCGCGACCCCGTGCGCATCGAAGTCGCGCCGACCGAGGTAGGCGAAGGCAGCGCCACCATCCTGCAACGCGCCATCGCCGTGGACGACAAACGCCGCACGCAACTGCTGCTGCAACTGATCAAAGACGAAGGCTGGGAGCGCGTGCTGGTGTTTGTCGCCACCAAATACACCGCCGAGCACGTGGCCGAAAAGCTCTACCGCGCCAAAGTGTTCGCTACGGCCTTTCACGGCGACCTGAGCCAAGGCGCGCGCACGCAGGTGCTCGACGAGTTCAAGGCCGACCGCTGGCAAGTGGTGGTGACGACCGATTTGGCAGCGCGCGGCATCGACATTGCGCAGCTGCCGGTGGTGGTCAATTACGACCTGCCGCGCTCAGCGGTCGATTACATCCACCGCATTGGCCGCACCGGCCGCGCCGGCGAGAGCGGCTTGGCCGTCAGCTTGGTGACGCCGGCCAGCGAAGCGCATTGGCACCTGATTGAAAAGCGCCAAGGCCTGAGCCTGCCGCTGGAGCACATCGCTGGCTTTGAGCCGCTGGAAGTTGCGCCACCAGCGCAACCGGGCAGTGGCAATGGCGGAGTGAAAGGCGTGCGCCCGAGCAAGAAAGACAAGCTGCGAGCTGCTGCGGCTGCGGCAAACAACGCAGGCTAGGTAATCTTAAAAACGGTGCGCACCGTTTTGCCGCCCGACTTGTGCTCGTAAGCGGCCCACTGCTTGATGCCTTTGACGAGCACCTGCGTGCTCACGTCGCGCACCGCCTTCTTGGCCTTGAGCTGCGCCGTGAGCCAGTCTTGGATGTGCGCAAAGTACGCGCCCTCTGGCCCGCTAGGAATCAGCATTTCTTTGCCGGCGACTTTGCCGGCAGCGGTCACGGTGATTTCGGTGGCTGGCATATCAGCCCAGCTTCCTCGATATCAAAGGAAACGCAGCAGGATTGCGAATCGACTCGACCGACAAATCAGCATCGAGTTGCGGCCAGTAAAGATGGTTTTGCGCAGGCCATTGCACATCGGTGAGCTGGTCAATCGTGGCATTTTTGAACCACGGAAAATGCTCAAACGGCACAAGCAATTCCTCGGTATCCAGCAACAACCAAAAGCCGTGCTTTGAAACGTGCGTAACTTCAGCCGCTGGACACATTGAACGTTTCCCCGCTAAAACCTCACTCACCCTCATACGGCGCAGCCAGCGGTGCCTCGTCGCCCTCTTTGGCCGGCGGCGTTTGGCGCGTGCCGTGGCAGGACAGGATTTCCATATAAAACTGCGTGCCGCCGTCTTTGACCAGCACGTCAATCAGGCTGATCAGCTCGCCGACGCGGGCGGGCTGGGCTGCCGCTTCGGTGGCGCCGAATTTGCAGTTGAAGTCCCAGTAGTCCACGCCTTCGGGCAGAGCGCGGCCGCGCTCGCGTTTCAAATATTTGCGGATTTCGTGCTTGGTGGCGTCGAGGACGCGGTCAGGGTTTTTGCCTTCGGGGCGGAGTTGGAATGTTTTACGCATGATTTTTAGTCTTTCAAAGGGGCGGAGAAATCGCCCTCAATGGACGCCTACCGGGGCGTGATTATCGGCTGTGCCAGCAAAGCCGACGAAAGATAGCCAAAGTGCCGCTATCCTGCGACACGACTTTTTTGGCATTGCATGAACTCCACCCTCCCCACCCCCAGCAAAGAGCAGATTGCGCTGCTCGAGCCGTTTGACCACCTCGGCCTTGACCGCATCAGCTTGGTCAGCACCGCCCAGCAGGCCGACCAAGCCTGCGCCGCGCTGGCCGATGCCGCCGTCTGGGGCTTTGATACCGAATCGAAGCCGACGTTTGTCAAAGACCAAGCCTCTGACGGCCCGCACATCGTGCAGCTCTCCACGCTGGAGCGCGCTTGGGTGTTTCAACTGCACGACGCCGGTTGCCGCGCGCGGGTGTCCGAGCTGCTGGCACTGCGCGGCGTGACCAAAGCCGGCTTTGGTTTGGGCGACGACCGCAAGCGCATCGACGCCAAACTGGGCGTCGATGTGGCCGGTCTGTTGGAGCTCAACAGCGTTTTTCGCCAGCGCGGCTACAGAAAAGACATGGGCGTCAAAGGCGCGGTGGCGGTGCTGTTTCAGCAGCGCTTTGCCAAGTCGAAAAAGGCGGCAACCTCCAACTGGGCCAATCCGCAGTTGACCGCATCGCAGCTGCTCTACGCCGCCAACGACGCTTACGCCGCGGCGCGGGTGTTTGCCGCGCTGGGCAAGATAGAAGCCATCGATTAAAAAGTGAGCTGCTAGCGCACGTGTTTAAAGGGTTTCAGCATTAAAACACCTTGAAACTGTTTAAACACGTGCGGTACTAGCTCTCTTTTTAAGAGCGCTTAAAACGCCGCTTCGAGCGCCGGCAGGGCCAAACGCGCCTTGGTCAGCGCCATGCCGAGGTTGGCGCTTTTGCGGCAGACAAACACCGCCACGTATTCGGGGTTAGTTTTGCCGCGCAAAAACACGTGCAGCAGGTTCTCGCTGTTGACGATGACTTCCTGAAAATAGTGGTAATCGTCTTGCAGGCCACGCGCTTTTTTGAACATGCGTTCAATCATCGTGACGCTTTCGCCGTTGAACAGGTCGCCCGTGGCAGCGGCCAGCATGTCAATCACTTGGCGCGGGTGCGAGGCCACCGTCGTGATCGACAGCAACATGCCCGAAGCCACGTCCACATAGCCGGCGGCCACGCATTCGGGGATTGAATTAGCGGCAGTTTGAAGGGCGTCGTCAAAACTCATAGATTTTTTCCTTGGTTAATGGGCTTAAATAATGCGGCGCAGGATGGCGTCTTCGTAGCGCTGCAGAAACTCTTCTTGCTCGGCGGTTTGCACATATTGCGCATCAATCAGGCGCACGCGGCGCAGGGCTTCGACCGCTGTCAGCCCCTCGCGCACCAGCCACGCGGCCAGCACGGTGCCGGTGCGGCCAATGCCGCCCAAGCAGTGCACGGCCAGCACCTGGCCTTGCGCCAGCAGCATTTCCATGCGCTTGAGCAGCATGTGGTTTTGCGCCACGGTCGGCGCCTCTAGGCTGTAAATGGGCAGGTGCAGATTGCTCAAGCCGTAGCGGCGCAGCGGCTCGGGCGGCAAGTCTTGCTCGGTCAGCGTAATCAGCATCGTCACTCCCGCACGCTTGAGGGCGAGCAAATCAGCGTCGATGTCGCCTGCCGCGCCGGGCTGGGGTGTACCGGCCAGTTTGCCCGGCACCAGCCAAGAAAAGCCGCTCGGGCCGAGCGCTTGCAACGGCGCAGCCACCGGCTCGGGCGTGGCATCAGGCGCTGATTCGGGCGCGGCGCAGTTGCCGGTGCGCACAAATTGCTGTCCCGCCAGCGACTGCGGCGTGGACAAAAACTGCTCCATCGCGCCCGCCTCTTGCACGCGCCCGTCGGCCAGCAGCACCACGCTGTCGCCCAACATGTGCGCGTGCTTGTGGTCGTGCAGCACCAGCAGCAAGGCCGAGTGGCGGGCGACGGCGCGCAGCAAATCGAGCAGCAAATAGGCTTCGTAATCGGACAAACCAGTGGTTGGCTCATCGACCATCAACAGCGCCGGCTCGCTCACCGCCTCGCGCAAGATGGCGACGGCGCGCAGCTGCACGGCGGGCAGCTCGACGATTTTCAGGTCAAACGAGGCTTGCAGCTCCGGGAAACCCATGCGCGTGACGTAGTCGGCCATCCATTGGCGCAACTGCCGATCAGGCAGCGCTAGGCGCTCGCGCACCGGCTCGGCCAGCGCGTCCAGCACAGGAGTAGCCATCAAGCGCGTGCTTTGCTGGACAAAGTGGGGGCGGTGCTCGGGCGTGAGCGGCTGGCCTTGGTAGCGCACCTGCCCGGTTTCTTGGTAGCGCGCGCTGGCAGCGTTCAGCCCGGCGATTGAGCGCAGCACGGTCGATTTTCCCGACCCCGCCGGCCCCAGCAGCACCGTGACCGACAGCGGCGCGACGCTGAAATCGACATCGGCCAGCACGGTTTTGCTACCGAAAGTGACGCCAAAACCCTCGACCACGAGGCAGGGCTGAGCCGTCATTGCCCCGCCCTTTCGCACACAACAGGGCGGGGGTTGAAACAGCGGTCAGTCACTGACAAAAAGCCAATACAAACCCATAAATTGCGTTGAAGTAAATACGGAAAAACCATAATTGAGTGTAAATGACCGAGTCCAAGGCTCGGTCAGGCGCACTCGAACGCCCCCAATGCGTTCACAGCGAGCGCGCTAAACGCGCTATGCCTTCACGGATTTTTTCGACATCGGCGGTGGCAAACGACAGGCGCAGCGTGGCTTTATCGGGCTGGGCGCAATAGAACGGCGCGCCGGGCACAAAGGCCACGCCGTGCTCGATGGCACGCTTTGCCAGCTGCGCGCCATCGGTCTCTTTACCGCCAGCGCCGGTCAAGCGCACCCAAAAGAACAGGCCGCCTTGGGGCTGGACAAACTCGACCGCATCGGCCAACTCGCGCCGCAGCGCTTCGCCCATCGCGTGGGCGCGTTCGGCGTACACGGCGCGCACTTTGGCCAGCGTGGCGGGCATACGGCCAGCCTGCAAATACTGTGCGGCGGTGGCTTGGGCAAAGGTGCTGGTGTGCGCGTCGCTGAACTGCTTGCACATGGTGGCATTGGCCAGCAGCGCGGCGGGTGCCACCATCCAACCGACGCGCAGGCCGGGCGAGAGCACTTTGCTCAGACTGCCGCAGTGGATGAGCCATTCACGGCTGCCGGGCACGCTGGCCGACAGCGCCAGCAGGCTGGGCGGCGGCGGCGCATCGCCAAAGTACAGGTCGCCATACGGGTCGTCTTCGACGAGGGTGGTGTTGTATTGCACCGCCAGCTCCAGCACCTTTTTGCGCCGCTCCAAACTCAGCAGCGCGCCGCTGGGGTTGCCGAAGGTGGGAATCAGGTAAACAAATTTCGGCTTATGTTCAGCAATCAGCTTTTCCAGCTCGTCGGTTTTGACGCCGTGGCCGTCGATGGGCGCGCTGATCAATTGCGCGCCGTACAGGCGAAAACACTGGATGGTGGCCAGAAACGTCGGGCCCTCGACGATGACTTTGTCGCCGGGGTTGATCAGCGTTTTGCCGAGCAAATCCAGCGCCTGCTGGCTGCCGGTGGTGACGATCAGGTTCTCGGGCGCAACGCCCTGCGCGCCTTTGCTGGCCATAAATTGGGCGAGCTGTTCGCGCAGCGGCTGGTAGCCCTCGGTGGCGCCGTATTGCAGCGCAGCGCCAGGTTCATCTTGCAGCGCCTGCTGGCTGGCGGCGCGGATGCCGTCCACGTCAAACAGCGCGCTGTCTGGAAAGCCGCCGGCAAAGCTGATGATGCCGGGCTTGCCCAGCAGCTTAAAAAGTTCGCGAATGGCAGAGGTTTCGACGTTATGGAGGCGGTCGGCAAATTGCATGGGGCAGCTTTCAATCAAGGCAAAAAAGATCAAAAAAGATCAAAAAAATGCGGGCAGCGAACTACGGCGTAGCAAAACTGGCGCTGATTGTCCGCCCATTTGCCGCTGCGCTGGGCGGTGCCGGGCACTGCCATAAACTGGCACGCTATGACTATTGAATTGACCAAGGCTGCACACACTGCGGCCATTAGTTCAGCGGTGTTTTTATGAAAAAAGCCCTGATTGCGCCCTTTTTCGCCACGCTGCAGGCGGCCAATCCACACCCCAAAACCGAGCTGGAATTTAGCAACCACTTTGAGCTGCTGGCCGCCGTGCTGCTGTCAGCGCAAGCCACCGACGTGAGCGTCAACAAAGCCACGCGCCCGCTGTTTGCGGTGGCCAACACGCCGCAAGCCATGCTCGATTTGGGGCAAGAGCGGCTGGAGGACTACATCAAAACCATCGGTTTATTCCGCAGCAAAGCCAAGCATTTAATGGCCACCTGCCGCATCTTGGTCGAGCAGCACCACAGCATCGTCCCCAACACCCGCGAGGCGCTAGAAGCCCTGCCGGGCGTTGGCCGCAAGACCGCCAATGTGGTGCTGAACGTGGCGTTTGGCCAGCCGACGATGGCGGTGGATACGCATATTTTTCGGGTCAGCAACCGCACCGGCTTGGCACCGGGCAAGACGCCGTTGGCGGTGGAGATGCAGTTGCTCAAACGCATTCCGGCGGAATATGCCGTCCACTCGCACCACTGGCTGATTTTGCTGGGGCGCTACGTCTGCCAAGCGCGCAAACCGCGCTGCTGGGAATGCGCGGTGGCAGCGTATTGCGACTTCAAGCCGAAAACGCCGGCACCTTAAATTCAGCCTCCGTTCAATCTCAGTTGCGGCGGCGCGCGACGATGGTTTGCTGGTCAACTGTGCGCAGCTCCAGCGCGCCCGTGCGGTCGATGCGGTAACTGGCCACTTTGGGCAGCAACTTCAGCAGTTTTTGCTCTTGGTTCATCAGCGCTGGCGGGCAGGCCATCATGGTGGTGCCAGCGGGCTGGATGCTCAATTTTGTGGAATCACTCTCATAGCTGCCCAACATGCGGTTGCAGCCGGTACTGCCAGCCAAGCGGCCATCGGACAAAAACTGCAGCGCAGCATGGCTGTTGTCAATCACGCCAGCGTTGGCGATGTTTTCAATCACCCATTCTTGCCGTTCCTAAAACCATAGACAAACATTCCACTCCTCAAAACGGAACGTCCATCAGAACGTCAACCGAACAGTGTTGTTGACGATTCGCCCCACGGAATTGCGCTGTGGAAGACCGGATAGAACCCAATGCCTGCATTACTGAAGACAAAGGTGCAGGCATCCCCTTGGGGGCACCTGACCGGAAATGCGCTACATGCGCGGCTTTCAGGCTTGTCCGCACTTT
>JBHCAP010000046.1:0-5054 GCA_041798325.1 Giesbergeria sp. | reverse complement strand
GCACCATAGCAGTAATGTTTTAGGGTTACAAGCTTGCGCGCTGCCTAAACTTTCAGGGGTTACGCAACGTCACCTTTAGACCAAAGAGTTGTTGTCCAACGACAACGCGCGGTAACTAGGTGTTGCCAAGAAAGTCGCTCTCTTGCACCAAGGTATAACGCGCGCCGCCCCTTGCAGGACGGCGCGCGCTCATGGGTAGATCAGAGTTTAGGCGCTGAGCAAAATGCGCAACATACGGCGCAGCGGCTCGGCTGCGCCCCACAGCAATTGATCGCCGACGGTGAACGCGCCGACATATTCCGGCCCCATGGCCAGCTTGCGGATACGACCCACCGGTATGGTCATGGTGCCGGTGACGGCGACGGGCGTTAGGTCTTGGATGGTGGCTTCGCGCGTGTTGGGCACCACTTTGACCCACTGGTTATCGGCAGCAATCATGGCTTCGATGTCGGCCACGGGCACGTCTTTTTTGAGTTTGAAAGTCAGCGCTTGGCTGTGGCAGCGCATGGCGCCCACGCGCACGCAAAAGCCATCGACCGGCACGGCGCTGGTGCCAAAGCCTTCGCCCTGGCCCAAAATTTTGTTGGTCTCGGCCATGCCTTTCCATTCTTCTTTGGACTGGCCGTTGCCCAAGTCTTTGTCGATCCACGGAATCAGCGAGCCGCCCAGTGGCACGCCAAAGTTGGCGGTCTCGGCGCTGCTGAGGCTGCGCTGTTTGGCGATGACTTTGCGGTCGATTTCCAAAATAGCGCTTTTTGGGTCGTCCAGCAGGGCTTTGACTTCGGCGTTGAGCGTGCCGTACTGCGTCAGCAGCTCGCGCATATGTTGCGCGCCGCCACCGCTGGCGGCTTGGTAGGTTTGCGTGCTCATCCACTCGACCAAACCGGCCTTGTAGAGCGCGCCCACGCCAATCAACATGCAGCTGACGGTGCAGTTACCGCCCACCCAGTTTTTGCCGCCCTTGGCCAGTGCGTTTTGGATGACCGGCATGTTGACCGGATCGAGCACGATGACTGCGTCGTCGTTCATGCGCAGCGTGGAGGCGGCATCAATCCAGTGGCCGTTCCAGCCGGCTGCGCGCAGCTTGGGGAAAACTTCCGAGGTGTAGTCACCGCCCTGAGCGGTGATGATGATGTCGCAGCGCTTTAAGGCGTCGATGTCGAACGCGTCTTGCAGCGTGGTTTCATTTTTGGCCATCGCTGGGGCTTTGCCGCCGGCGTTGGAGGTGGAGAAGAACAATGGCTCAATCAGGTCGAAGTCTTTTTCTTCGGCCATGCGATCCATCAACACCGAGCCGACCATGCCGCGCCAGCCGACCAAACCTACTAACTTGCTCATTTTTAACGCCTCTTCTAGTTGAAAAAACAGTGCCCGACCGGGTCTGTCTGCCCGGCTCGTCTGGCCAGGAAGGGCGCACGACGAACCAAGCTGGATCAGCCCTTAATGGTGGTCGTGGTAGTGGTGCTGTTTGCGCGCGCAGCCGCAAGTGCCACAGCGGCAAGGCCGAGGTTCAAAGGGAACGAAAGGGCGGCAAACATGGGCTGCGATTGTAGCGGAGAGCGGCTTGGGCGCAGCTTGCAACACGATGGCACCATCTACAAGACTGTGGTGACAAAGCAAGTTGCTTATAGTTACTTTGCCTAGGCCATTTAGATTCTCATCTTGGTTGTCAGGCACTACGTAACCACTGGTACTTTCAAGATGCAACCAAAACTCGCCCTCTACACCGCTATCGCAGCCCTGTTCTTGGCAAAAAACGCTCTGGCACAAACAACTACACCCCCGATCCAAACGGTAGGAGAACGGGTTTACAAAACTGTTTGTATCGCTTGCCATGATTCAGGTGTTGCCCAAGCGCCCAAATTTGGCGATCAGGCTGCATGGGCTCCTCTGATCGCCGAAGGCCAGGGGGTGCTTACCGGACATGCTTGGGTGGGCGTGCGCGCCATGCCTGCGCGCGGCGGCAGCACCGAAATCAATTTGCAAGATTTTTCGAAGGCGGTGGCCTACATCGTCAGGAATGCGGGCGGCGACTGGAAAGATCCAGACCCTGCAATGATGAAAAAAATCGTCATGGAGGCAGACGAGCGGCTCATTGAGGCCATTAAAGAGCAGCAAGCCATGCAGCGCGAACTGCACAAATTGGCCGAGTAAACAGCGCGCCAACCGGCGCTTCCCCCTTTTGCTGTCGACCACAACAGCCCCTGCCGACGCTGCGCGAGATTGCCGCGCAACGCCGGGAGCTTTGCGCGGGCTTTGAGGGCTTACCCCAGCGCCTTCACTACCGCATCGCCCATTTGCACCGTACTGACTTTTGTCGTGCCGGCGCTGTAAATGTCCGGCGTGCGCAAACCTTGCGCCAGCACCGCTTGCACCGCATTCTCAATACGCTGCGCGGCCGCTTCTTGGTTGAGCGAGAAGCGCAGCATCATCGCGGCGCTCAGGATGGTGGCCAGCGGGTTGGCAATGCTTTGGCCGGCAATGTCCGGGGCGCTGCCGTGGCTGGGCTCGTACAGGCCTTGGTTTTTGCTGTTGAGGCTGGCCGACGGCAACATGCCAATCGAGCCAGTCAGCATCGAGGCTTCGTCCGAGAGGATGTCGCCAAACATGTTGCCGGTGACGATGACGTCAAACTTTTTCGGTGCCTTGACCAGCTGCATCGCGGCGTTGTCGATGTACATGTGGTCCAGCGCCACATCGGGGTACTGCTTGCCGATGTCAATCATCACGTCTTGCCACAGTTGGAAGGTTTCCAGCACGTTGGCTTTATCGACGCTGGTCACGCGCTTGCTGCGCTTTTGCGCCGCTTGAAAGGCGACGTGGGCAATGCGCTCAATCTCGGGGCGGCTGTAGCGCATGGTGTCAAAGGCCTCTTCGGCACCGGGAAAGTGCCCATCGGTAGCGATGCGGCGGCCGCGTGGCTGGCCAAAGTAGATGTCGCCCGTCAGCTCGCGGATGATGAGGATGTCCAGACCGGCGATGATTTCGGGCTTCAGGCTGGAGGCATCGACCAGTTCTTTGTAGCAAATCGCCGGGCGAAAGTTGGCAAACAAACCCATGTGCTTGCGCAGGCCAAGGATGGCCTGCTCGGGGCGCAGCGAGCGCTCCAGCTTGTCGTACTGCCAGTCGCCCACGGCGCCAAACAGGATGGCGTCGGCTTCGTTGGCCAGCTTGAGCGTCGACTCGGGCAGCGGGTGGCCGTGGGCGGCGTAGGCCACGCCGCCGACCAGCGCGGTTTCCATCTCGAACGGCAGGTCCAAAGCGCCGAGCACTTTGACCGCTTCAGCGACGATTTCGGTACCAATGCCGTCACCCGGCAGAACTGCGATTTTCATGTTTTAAACTCTTATTTTGATAGCTGCTAGCGCCCGTGTTTAAAGCGCTAGAGGCCTATTTGACTGTAAATAAATGCTGGTGCAGGCGTTAGCAGACCATGCTGTGCGCCAGCCACGGCTTGCTGGCAAGGCGCTGGGCTTCAAAGGCGGCGATTTTGTCTTTTTGGCGCAGCGTCAGGCCGATGTCGTCAAAGCCGCCTTGCAGGCAGTATTTGCGAAAGGCTTGCATCTCGAACGGAATTTCTTCGCCCTGCGGACGCACGATGACTTGGCGCTCTAGGTCGATGGTCAGCTGGTAGCCGGGGAGCGCCAGCACTTCGTCAAACAACTGCGCCACCGTGGCTTCGGGCAATTGAATAGGCAGCAGGCCGTTTTTGAAGCAGTTGTTGAAAAAGATGTCGGCAAAGCTGGGCGCAATCACGCAGCGAAAGCCGTATTGGTCCAGCGCCCACGGCGCGTGCTCGCGGCTGGAACCGCAGCCAAAGTTTTTGCGCGCCAGCAAGATAGAAGCGCCTTGGTAGCGCGGCTGGTTCAGCACAAAGTCGGGGTTAGGCTGGCGGCTGGCCGGGTCTTGGCCGGGTTCGCCGTGGTCGAGGTAGCGCCACTCGTCAAACAGATTGACGCCAAAGCCGGTCTTTTTGATGGATTTCAAAAATTGCTTGGGAATGATGGCGTCGGTATCGACGTTCTCGCGGTCCATCGGCGCCACGAGGCCTTGGTGGATATTGAATTTCTGCATGGTTTTATTCTTTCCTGTGCGCGGCTTATTGGGCGGCGCGCTGGATGGCGTTGCCGGCTTTGCCAATGTCTTGGCCGACGCCTTGGACGGTGTTGCAGCCGGCCAGCACAAAGGCCAGCGCCACAGCGAGGAGGGTTGCGGTCTTTTTCATAGTGCAGTCCTTGGATGCGATTCAGGCAAATGGGCGAATATCGACAAAGTGGCCGTGTACCGCTGCAGCGGCTGCCATTGCGGGGCTGACCAAATGCGTGCGTCCGCCCGCACCTTGGCGGCCTTCAAAGTTGCGGTTGGAGGTAGAGGCGCAGCGCTCGCCCGGCTCCAAGCGGTCGGCGTTCATCGCCAAGCACATGCTGCAGCCCGGCTCGCGCCACTCAAAGCCAGCGGCGCGGAAGATAGCGTCCAAGCCTTCGCGCTCGGCCTGCTCTTTCACGAGGCCAGAACCCGGCACCACCATCGCCAATTTCACGTTGCTGGCGACTTTGCGGC
This sequence comes from Giesbergeria sp., assembly GCA_041798325.1. GTDB lineage: Bacteria > Pseudomonadota > Gammaproteobacteria > Burkholderiales > Burkholderiaceae_C > Simplicispira. The sequence goes on along the minus strand of JBHCAP010000046.1, from coordinate 494 downwards.
CGAGCTTTTTCACCACGGCGGCGGCTTCGCGCATGTCTTCGATGCGGCTGTTGGTGCACGAGCCGATAAACACTTTGTCGATGGTGATGTCGTTGATCGCCTTGTTCGGCTCCAGCCCCATGTAGACCAGCGCGCGCTCGATGGCGCTGCGTTGGTTGGCGTCTTTTTCTTTGTCTGGATCGGGCACGCGGGCATCGATGCCCAGCACCATTTCGGGCGAGGTGCCCCAGGTGACTTGCGGCACTATTGTTGCGGCGTCGAGCTTGACCACGGTGTCAAACGTGGCGTCGGCGTCGGAATGCAGCGTCTTCCAGTACGCCACGGCCTGATCCCACTCGACGCCGGTGGGCGCGAGCGGGCGGCCTTTGACGTAGGCAATGGTTTTCTCGTCCACCGCCACCAAACCGGCGCGCGCGCCGGCTTCAATCGCCATGTTGCAGACGGTCATGCGGCCTTCCATGCTGAGCGCGCGGATGGCGCTGCCGCCAAATTCG
>JBHCAP010000045.1:0-6027 GCA_041798325.1 Giesbergeria sp. | reverse complement strand
GCAGCTCGACCACCTGCGGCGCGGCGACGACGCGGAACTCGCGCGGGTGGAATTGGCGCGCTTCCCTCAAGATTTCGCGCAGGATGTCGTAGGCGACGCTGCGGGCGGTTTTCACCGCGCCGCGCCCTTGGCACGACGGGCACGGCTCGCACAGCATGTGCGCCAGCGATTCGCGCGTGCGTTTGCGCGTCATCTCCACCAAGCCCAGCGGCGAGAAGCCGCCGGACGTCGTTTTCACCCGGTCGCGCCCCAGTTGTTTGCGGAATTCGACCAGCACCGCCTCTTGGTGCTCGGGCTGCGCCATGTCGATGAAGTCGGCAATGATGATGCCGCCCAAATTGCGCAGGCGCAGTTGGCGGGCAATGGCAACTGCCGCTTCCAAATTGGTTTTGAAGATGGTTTCGTCAAAATTGCGCGCGCCGACAAAGCCGCCGGTGTTCACATCCACCGTGGTCAGCGCCTCGGTCTGGTCGATGATGACGTAGCCGCCGGACTTCAAATCCACCCGCCGACCCAGCGCACGGGCGATGTCTTCGTCGATGGAAAACAGGTCAAAAATCGGCCGCTCGCCTTTGTAGTGCTGCAGCCGCGCCTCAGCCGCCGGCATAAATTCGCGGCCAAAGGCTTTGAGCACGGCAAATTGCTCCAGCGAGTCGATGCGGATGGTGCTGGTTTGCTCGCCGACCAAATCGCGCAGCACGCGCTGCAACAAGCTCAAATCTTGGTGCAGCAGCGAGGTCGGCGGCAGGCGCAGCGAGGCTTCTTTGGTGCGCGCCCAAGTCTTGCGCAGGTAGGCAATGTCCTCGGCCAGCTCGGCGTCGGTCGATTCTTCGCCGTTGGTGCGCAGAATGAAGCCGCCGCCGCCCAGCCCGCTACCGGATTCTTTGGTGCCGACCAGCGCTTGCAAACGGGCGCGCAGCGCGTCGCGCTCAGCCGCCGGGATTTTTTGCGAGATGCCGATGTGGTCGTCCTGCGGCAAAAACACCAGCAACCGCCCGGCGATGCTGATTTGCGTCGATAGGCGCGCGCCTTTGGTGCCCATCGGGTCTTTGATGACTTGCACCATCAGCGCTTGGCCTTCAAACACCTGCTTTTCAATCGGCACCAGCGGCTCGCCTTTGCGCGCAAACATCGGCGCTTCGCCGCCTTCTTGGCGCTGCCAAACGTCAGCAACGTGCAAAAACGCCGCGCGCTCCAGCCCAATGTCGATAAACGCCGATTGCATCCCCGGCAGCACCCTCACCACTTTGCCCAGATAGACGTTGCTGACCAAGCCGCGCTCCAAAGTGCGCTCGATGTGCAGCTCTTGCACCGCGCCGTTTTCGACCACCGCGACGCGGGTTTCTTGGGGTGACCAGTTGATCAAAATGTCTTGTTGCATGGGGCGGTCAGTCAAAGGGGAGGGGTATGGCGGGAGCGCTTAAACGGCAAAGCCGGCGGCGCGCAACAGTTGCGCGGTCTCAAACAAAGGCAGTCCCATGATGCCCGAGTAGCTACCGCTGATGCGCTGGATGTGCGCAGCCGCGCGGCCTTGCACGCCATACGCACCGGCCTTGCCCATCGGCTCGCCGGTGGCGACATAGGCGGCGATTTGCGCGGGCGAAAGTTCGGCAAAGGTGACGCGCGAGACCGACAGCGCGGCGACGCGGCCTGCACTGCCAAAAGGCACTTGCAGCGCCACCGCCGTCAGCACGCGGTGGGTTTGGCCGGACAGCTCAGACAACAAGCGCGCGGCATCGGGCGCATCGGCGGGTTTGCCGTAAATCACCCGGCCACGCGCGACGGTGGTGTCGGCGCAGAGAATGGGCGCTTCGGGCAATTTCCGGTGGATACGGCGCTGCACGGCGGCATCCAACTTCAAGCCGGTGACGCGCTGCACATAGGCGCTGGGCGACTCGCCCGGCAGCAGCGCTTCGAGGGCTTCGGCTTCTTCGGCCTCAGCGGCGTCGGGCACCAAAATTTCATGGCGTATGCCCAACTGGTCGAGCAACTGGCTGCGGCGCGGGCTTTGCGAGGCGAGGTAAATAAAAGCAGGCATGGGACATCTCCGGCACTCTTGAGAGAGGCAAATAATGGTCAAAACCGGCTCTAGCCCTTTAGATACGTGCGCTAGCAGCTATCAAATTTGCGCTACTCGCGGTGGTACGGGTGGCCGGCGTTGACCGACCAAGCTCGGTACAGCTGCTCAATCAGCAGCACGCGCACCATCGCGTGCGGCAGCGTCAGGTCAGACAGGCGAATGCGCTCGTGCGCCGCTTGGCGAAAGGCGGGGTCAAGGCCATCGGGCCCGCCAATCACCAGCGCCACATCGTCGCCGCTGAGCTGCCAGCCTTGCAGCCGTTCGGCCAGCGCTTTGGTGCTCAAACTGGTGCCGCGCTCGTCCAGCACGACGACGCGGGTGCCGCGCGGAATGGCGGCTTCGATGCGCTCGCGCTCGGCGGCGTAAATCGTCTCGACGGTTTTAGAGCCGCGCGGCTCGGTTTTGACGGCTTTCAGCTCGACTTTGATTTCGTGCGGAAAGCGCTTGGCGTAGTCGTCATAAGCCGTTTGCGCCCAGTCGGGCACGCGCTGGCCGACAGCGACGATCCACAAACGCATCGCCAGTCGCCTTTAAGAGGCTTTGCGCGGCGCAGCGGTTTTGCGCGCTGCGGGTTTGGCAGCCGCCGTTTTGGCACCGGCTTTTTTGGCGGGTACTTTTTCAGCGCGTGGCTTGACGACGACGGTTTTGATCGGCGTTTTGGTGGCGGCGGCGGTGCCGGTGGTTGTCTTGCGCGCTGCGGGCTTTTTCACGGCGGGTGCGGCGCTGGACTCGGCAGCGGCAGCAGTGCGGCTGGTGGTCTTGCGTGGAGCGGCTGTTTTTGCAGCTGTTTTGGCAGCGGGCTTGGCCGTAGTTTTAGCAGCGGCTTTTTTGGCGGCGGGCTTTTTGGCGGCCGGTGCGCCTTCCGACAGAGCAGCGGCTTGGGCTTCGGCCTCGGCCTTGGCGGCGCGGCGGGCAGCGGTTTTGACGGGCACTTTGGCCTCACCGGGCGCGGCGGGCTTGGGCGCGCCGATTTTCATGCGCACAGGGGTGTCGCCCCACAGCTCTTCCAAGCGGTAGTACTGGCGAATGGTGGGTTGCATGATGTGCGCCACAGCAGCGCCGCAATCAACAATGATCCATTCGCCGTTTTCTTCGCCTTCCATGCGCGGCTTGGGAAAGCCGGCGTCGCGCACCTTGTCGCGCACGCTGGCAGCGATGGCGCGGGTTTGGCGGTTGGAGGTGCCCGAGGCGACGATGATGCGCTCGAACAAGGGCGAGAGGTGCTCGGTGTCAAAGACTTGGATGTCTTGGGCTTTGACGTCTTCCATGCCATCGACGATGGCGCGCTGGAGTTTAGAGACGTCTTTTTTGGCGGCGGATTCCGTTTTGGAGTTGGTGGTCATCAGACTGTGTTCTTCGGGGTAAATAAGGGTGTTTGGGGCTTCTAGCGCACCAAATACGTGCGCTTGTAGCTATTGAAATTATAGCTTTTGACGGCCCAGCGTCAGTGGGCGCATTGTGGCAGCCATCGCCAAAGAGGCGGCTTATTCCTCAATCCGATCGCGGCCATTGGCTTTGGCGCGCAGCAGCGCCTCGTCGGCACGCTTGAGCGTCTCTGAAAAGCGCTCGCCGGGGCGGTAAACGCTCAAGCCCAAGCTGGCGGTGATGCGCTCCTGCATAAACTCAAAGCGCGTGGCTTTGATTTCGTCGCAGACACGCTTGGCAATCCGCAGCGCAAACTCCATCGGTGTTTCGGGCAACAGAATCAAAAACTCTTCCCCGCCCCAGCGGCCACACACGTCGTATTCGCGCAGCGCGCGGGTGATGGCTTGGGCAATGGCGCACAAGGCGGTGTCGCCCGCTTCGTGGCCAAAACGGTCGTTGATGGTTTTGAACCAATCGACATCCAAAATCCCCAGCGTGAACGGCGCTTGCTTGCGGTTGGCGCGCTCGGTCTCTTGCGTGAGGCGATCCATCAAAAAGCGGCGGTTGCCCAAGCCGGTCAACGAGTCTTGCAGCGAGGCTTGTTTTAGCGTCTCGCTCAGCTCGCGCAGGCTGTTTTGGTAGCGGTCAGAAATGCGCGCCAGTTTTTCGAGGCGGTGCAATTGACGCTCATATTGATTTTCCAGCGTTTCGTGGTGGCGGCGCGAGATGGTTTGGTAGCCGTCAGAAATCCGAATCAAGCGGCGCAGCTGCGTCTGGTGTACCTGATTGCAGGCCAGCAAATGGGCCAGCGGCTCGCGCAGCGGGTTGCTTTGGTGCGCCGGGTCGGCCAGCAGCGCCTCAATGTGGCTCGCCAGCTCGGCCTCGGTTTCAGACAGCGGTATGGGGTTAGGCATCTGCACCAATCTGGAAAGGAAAGCTGCAATCCTCTTTGAACTCGTCGGCCAAGCTCATCACCCGCTCGTTGCGCGGGTCGTAGTACCAGTGGACGCTGACAGAGCGGCCACCGGTGTACGCCTCTTCCAACAAGTCAAAAATATCCATCATGGCTTTGACTGAGCTGGTGTTCATGTACACCAGCCGCAGCTCTAGCTGCAGCGGAAGTTGCGTTTCTTCTAACAAACGCTCCAGCCATTTGATGATGGGGTCAAAAAACTCAAACGAGTTTTCTGGGTAGGAGTCACCCTGCATACGCAGCAAACCCAGCGCCCCATCGCCCTCGACGCTGGGGGTTGACTGGCTGCCTGAGATGGTGATGTGGTTCGTGTCGCTCATGGTGGGTTCAGCAAGGTATTTTTTGGATCACGGCGCGCACACTGAAAAATGAGCGGCCATCGCCCACCTCGGTCAGCGTTGCGCTCAGGGGTTGCACCGATTTGCGGGCAATGTCAATCAGCCCCAAGCCCGCTCCACTGGCGGCGGTCTCGTCGCGCGGCAGGCGCAGCTGGGTTTTATAGGCGGCTTTGAGCTGGGCTTTGTCCATGGCGGCCAAGGCATTGACGTGCGCCATCAGCGCTTGGCCGTCCGCCTGCTCGACCAAATTGCCGGCTTGCACCACGTAATGCTGCTCATCGTCGCGTGCCACCACCACGGTGGCCGAGCTGTCCGCTTCGTCGTAGTGGTGAGACAGTGCGTAGTGGCGGATGTTTTGCGTCATCTCGATATAGACCGCAAACACGTCCATCGCTGCGCTGGGCTGGGCTTGATCGGCTTGCAAATAGTTCTTCAGCGCGTTGCCGATTTCTTCAATCAGGCTGCGCGAGATCGGGCCGTTAAAGCACAACAAGATGTTGCTGCGATTGAAGTGGGATCGAAGCTCAAATAAGTTGATGTCTTGCATAGATTTCCTTTTTGGGAGGGGCGCAATGCTCACACTATCCGAAAAGAGAGCAGCGTGATGTCGTCGCGCTGAGGGTAGTCACCGCGATACGCCTCCAGCACTTGGTCGAGCGCGCTGGCTTGCTGCTCCATCGGCAAACGGGCGTGCGTCAACAACACTTGGGCAAAGCGGGTGTCGCCAAAGCCGTAACCCAGCTCGCCGCCGGCTTGGTCCAAGAAACCATCGGTGGTCAGGTAATAGGTGGCACCGGCAACGATATCGACTTGCGTGTCGGTGTAGCTGCCTTGGCGGCGGTCGCCCAACGCACGGCGACCGCCTTTGACCTCGTGCACCGTCTCGCCGTCGCTCCAATACAGGCTGATTTTGGCACCGGCATAGCGCAGGGTGCGCGCCTCGCGGTCAACGCAGGCCAAGCCAACATCCATGCTGGTAGCAATGGCGCGCGGCAGTTCACTGTGCTGCAGCATGGCGCGCATGGTGGTATCGGTGTGGCTCAAGAGGGCGGCCGGCTCAGTGATGCCGATGTGCGCCATCGCATGGTCCAGCGCCGAGCGCGCCAGCATCGTCATCAACGCCCCCGGCACGCCGTGGCCGGCGCAATCGACCACGCCCAGCAGGTAGCGCGGCCCTTCAGCGCGGAACACATAAAAATCGCCGCCGACCACGTCGCGTGGCCGCCACAGCACAAATTGGTGTGCCCCCAACAGCTGTGTCAACTGCTGAT
>JBHCAP010000044.1:0-14613 GCA_041798325.1 Giesbergeria sp. | reverse complement strand
TCCGATTGAGGCACCAACCAGCGAATCTCCTCAGGGACAGTGGCATTGCCACGCAACAGTCCGAATGTACGGGTGCAATCTTTACCTTTTAGCGATCATCAATTGAGTGCTTGGCAAACTAGGGGGTGTTCATGTACGCTTTCTCAGCATCGTCCACTTGGTTGGCGCCATGAAATGGCTCCATTAACTTCAATAACACACCCTAGAAAATCAATGGCTTACAGTGCAGGACAGGCCAAGGACGTACACCTACAGCCAAGACCAAACCGGGGAACAAAGCGGGGAACAAACCGGGGTAAAGTGCCCCGGTCGGGTTTTGTTCCCCGGTTTGTCTTGTTTCCCGTCTGGAGTCCCTGCCATGTTGACCGATAAGCACTGCAAAAACGCCACCTGCCCGCCCGACAAAAACGCGCACGTTTTACCGATGCTCAAGGTCTTTATCTGGAAGTAAGTCCTGCTGGATCGAGGCGCTGGTTTTGGAAAACCTACGCTGACGGCAAAGAAGGACGAATGGCCTTTGGCAGTTACCCAGCGGTCAGTTTGGCCGATGCCCGCAAGGCACGGGATGCCGCCAAAGCGCTGAAATCTGAGGGGCACGACCCAGTGCAGGCGCGCAAGCTGGAAAAGCTCAGGGGCACCATGGCCGGCGGTGGTACTTTCAAGGCGGTAGCTGTGGAGTGGCACGGCAAGTAAACACCCAAATGGAGCGCTGGCCATGCCGAGCGGGCGCTACGCCAATTGGAGCGTGACCTGTTCCCGTGGATTGGTGAGCGGCCCATGGCCAGCATTGAACCAATGGAGCTGCTGTCGGCTTTGCACAAAATCGAAGAGCGCGGGGCGCTGGAAACTGCTGATCGGGCTTTGATGTTGTGCTGACAGGTTTGGCGCTACTGGTTGCCCACTGCCAGCAACACCCAGCGCGATATCACCGAAGGTCTGAAGTACCAGCGCTCCGGCCCACGCGCGCCCGATGTTGGTCGATCAGCTTGACCTTGACCCGCTGGCTATCGAGGCGAACTTGGCGCACGCGGTGAAGGATTCCAATGGGCGCAGCTACAACCGCGCCCAGTACCTGAGAAAGCGTTTCGACCTGGTGCAGGTGTGGGCGGATTACTTGGACAAACTGCGCGTTGGTGCCGATGTCATCCCGCTGGCCAGAAAAGCTGCCTAAATATCAATCAAAACGGCCTCTAGCCCAATGAATACGGGCGCTAGCAGCTATCAATTAAAGAGTAAAATAGTTTGCAGCCACGCCTAGAGCGTGTTATGAACTTTGATCTTTGCTTTGACGCAGGTGCCCCCATTCTGGCTAGATGAGCAGAAAACCATACCCGAGCGATGTGAGTCAAGAGGAGTGGGACTTTGTGGCACCGTATCTCACCCTGATGAAGGAGGATGCGCCGCAACGTCAGCACAGTCCGCGCGAAGTCTTCAATGCACTGCGCTGGCTCGCCCGAGCGGGCGCACCGTGGCGAATGCTGCCCAAGGCCGTGATGCTTTTGGCTGTAGGGGAAAGTTCATAGCACGCTCTTGGCAATGGTTGCCCTTGGTGTTGCTGTGGGGCGGATTTTTTCGCCAAATTTTGTCAAATTAGCTTGAAACCGCGTCTGCAAGCGCCGTGCAAGGGGTGAGCCGGTAAAATAGTGTCAGTCTTGACAGAGCCCATTGCTGTCACACGCCGATTAACCAACAACGACCGACAACTATGTCCCTTAACAAAGTCACCCCTGGCAACAATGTTCCTGAGTCTTTCAACGTCGTCGTTGAAATCCCCATGGACTCCGATCCGATCAAATACGAAGTCGATAAAGATTCGGGCGCAATTTTTGTTGACCGCTTTATGACTACGGCGATGTACTACCCGTGCAACTACGGTTATGTGCCCCAAACCCTCAGCGGCGACGGCGATCCAGTGGACGTGCTGGTGATTACGCCTTACGCGCTGGTGCCCGGCGTAGTCGTGCCATGCCGCGCACTCGGTATCCTGAAAATGGAAGACGAAGCTGGTATGGATGGCAAAGTGTTGGCTGTACCCACTAACAAAGTGCTTGCCATGTATTCGGCTTGGAAAGACATTGGCGACGTCAATCCTGCGCGTCTTAAGGCCCTGAGCCATTTCTTTGAGCACTATAAAGATTTGGAAGAAGGCAAGTGGGTCAAAGTGCTGGGCTGGGAAGGTATTGAAGAAGCCCACAAAGAAATTTTGGGTGGCTTGGAGAACTACCGCAGCGCCTTGGCCGCTAAAGCAGCGGTTTAGTTTTACCCCAGCACCTGAAAAACCTGCTTGCAGCGATGCCAGCAGGTTTTTTTTATGGCAATTTGCCTTCGGATTTTTGGGGGCGGGGATGTGAGCGCTCACAGCCGTGATTTTTTGCCGGGCTAGATGGCGCAGTACGCTGACTGGGTCAGAGAATGCGCCAAAAAATCTAAAAACAATAGCTGCTAGCGCTTGCTACATAAGGGTTTCAAGCTATTTTGATATAAAAAACGGCAGTGACTTAGGCTGCTTGCACTTCATCGGCTGGTGCGCAATGGCTGGTGTGTTCGCGGATGCTCTGCGCCGCACTGGCCAGCGCGGCGGCCTTGGCCTCGTCGCCCATGCCGATGCCCTCGGCGCGCACAAAGCGCACGTCGGTGATGCCAAAAAATCCCAGCACCGTTTGCAGGTAGCTCTCTTGGTGCTCCATAGCGCGGCCACCTTCGCTGGTCGAATAAACGCCGCCCCGGCTGGAGGCAATGATTACCGTCTTGCCCTTGGCCAAGCCTTCAGGGCCGCTCGCGGTGTAGCGGAAGGTGCGACCGGGCTGGGCGATACGGTCAATCCACGCCTTGAGTTGGCTGGGGATGCTGAAGTTGTAGAACGGCGCCCCAATCACTACCACGTCAGCGGCTAAAAACTGGCTGACCAATTGCTCTGAGACTGCGTTTTCGCGCTGCTGTGCGGCGCTCAAGCCGTCGGTCTGGCCGGTGCGCGGTGCCATTGCGTCGCTGGTGAAGTGCGCTGGCGCGTTGGCCACCAAATCCAAGTAGCTGACTTGGGTGCCGGGGTGCTGGGCCTGCCAAGCGGCGACGATTTGGGCAGTGAGCTGGCGTGAAACAGATTGAGCGCCGGTGATGGCCGAGTCGATGTGGAGCAATTGCATGGTGTTTCCTAGTGAGTTGCCACAGGCTGTGGCGATAACTGGATTATAAAATTGGTGTAATTCATTGATAAGTACCCAAATTTGCGCTTATTCATCCTATTTTTAGAATAATAAAGGCCTGCTATGCACGATCTCAACGACATGCTGTACTTTGCCGAGGTGGTTGAGCGCGGCGGTTTTGCGGCGGCGGGGCGGGCCTTGGATATTCCCAAATCGCGCCTGTCGCGCCGCGTGGCTGCGCTGGAAGCGCAGTTGGGCGTGCGCCTGTTGCAGCGCACCACGCGCCAGCTCTCGCTGACCGAGGTGGGCGAGGCTTATTTGCGCCACTGCCAAGCGCTGCGCGAAACCGCCCAAGCCGCTGCCGACACGGTGGCGCAGGTGCAGACCGAGCCGCGTGGCACCGTGCGCGTGACCTGCCCGACGACGCTGGCGCAAACCGTGCTGGCCGATTTGATGCCGCCGTTTTTGGCACGCTACCCGCAGGTGCGTTTGGAAATGCAGGTCAGCAACCGGGTGGTGAATCTGGTCGAGGAGGGCATTGATGTGGCGCTGCGCGTGCGCACCACGTTGGACGACAGCGCCAGCATGGTCGTCAAGCGATTGGACGAGTCGGCGCAGATTTTGGTGGCCAGCCCAACCCTGCTGGCGCGCCAAGGCGTGCCGCGCACCTTGGAAGATCTAGCACGGCTGGACAGCATGGCCATGTCGGCCAGCGACGGGCGCACCAGCCTGCGCCTGATGGGGCCTGAGGGACGCGAGCACACCCTGCACCTCAGCCCGCGCTACGTGGCCGACGATTTGTCGATGCTGCACAGCGCCGCATTGGCTGGCACCGGCATGTGCTGGTTGCCCGACTACCTGTGCTACGACGCCGTGCGCGCTGGGCGCTTGGTGCATTTGCTGCCCGGCTGGGCGCCGCCGCGCGGCATCGTGCACGCGGTGTTTCCCTCGCGGCGTGGGCTGTCACCGGCGGTACGGCAGTTGTTGGATTATTTGGGCGAAACCCTGCCCGGATGCAGTAGCCAAGCCACGCGTCAGCCTTATGTTCAAAAATTAATAAATTAACAAAAATGTATTCTTTTGAGTTTTAAGCATGTCTCCGCACAATCGCAGCATTTCCTTATTTCTGGATGGTGGGCGCTATGGCTTCTTTCTCTTATTCCTCTTCTTTTCGTGCTTTTCGCCTCAAATCTTTGCTGGCGGCAGTGGCTTTAGCCGCTTCTGGTGTGGCGGGTGCCCAGACCACCACGTTGCTCAACGTCTCCTACGACGTGGCGCGTGAGTTTTACAAAGACATCAACCCGGCGTTTGTCGCGCATTACAAAAAAGCCACTGGCAAAGACGTGAAGCTTGACCAAGCCCACGGCGGCTCCAGTGCCCAAGCACGCGCGGTCAATGACGGCTTGGCAGCGGATGTGGTGACTTTCAACACCACCACCGACGTGCAGTTTTTGGCTGACAACGGCGTCGTCGCCAAAGACTGGGCGAAGAAATTCCCGCACGACGCCGCGCCCACCACCTCGACCATGCTGTTCTTGGTGCGCAAGGGCAATCCCAAAGCCATCAAGGACTGGACCGACTTGGTCAAGCCCGGCGTGCAAGTCATCGTCGTCAACCCCAAGACTGGCGGCAATGGCCGTTATGCCTATCTGGGCGCTTGGGGCAGCGTGCGCGAAAAGGGCGGTACCGACGCACAGGCGGCGGAATTTGTCGGCAAGCTGTACAAAAACGTGCCCGTGCTGGCCAAAGGCGGGCGCGATGCGACGGCGACTTTCTTGCAGCGCAACATTGGCGACGTGCTGATCACCTTTGAGTCCGAAGTGGTGTCGGTCAACCGCGAGTTTGGCGCGGGCAAGGTCGATGTGGTCTATCCCTCGGTCAGCGTAACGGCAGAAAACCCCGTAGCCGTGGTCGAGCGCACCGCTGCCAAAAAGGGCACGGGCGAGTTGGCTAAGGCGTATTTGGACTTCCTCTACACCGACGAGGCGCAAGAAATTGCCGCTAAGCACGCCATCCGCCCACGCTCTGAAGCGGTGCTGAAAAAGCACGCTGACCTGTTCAAACCGCTCCAGCAGTTCACCGTGGCCAAATACTTTGGCTCGCTCAGCGAAGCGCAAAAAGTCCATTTCAACGACGGCGGTCAGTTCGACAAGCTCTACACCCCCGGCGCTAAGTAAGCCATGTCTGCTGCTGCCACCAAGCGCAGCCCCAAACGGGTGCTGCCCGGCTTTGGCCTGACGCTGGGCTACACGCTGTTTTATCTCAGCATCATCGTGCTGATTCCGCTGTCGGCGCTGGTGTTCAAGACCTTTACGCTGACTTGGGATGAGTTCTGGTTTGCCATCAGCGCACCGCGCGTGCTGGCCTCCTACCGGCTCACTTTTGGTGCTTCGCTGATTGCCGCGCTGGTCAATGTGGTGTTTGGCCTGTTGATTGCTTGGGTGCTGGTGCGCTATGAGTTTCCCGGCAAAAAAGTGGTCGATGCGCTGGTGGATTTGCCGTTTGCTCTGCCTACCGCTGTGGCCGGTATTTCGCTGACAGCGCTGCTGGCCGGCAATGGCTGGGTTGGGCAGTACCTCGAACCCTTGGGCATCCAGTTGGCCTTCAAGCCAGCTGGCATCGTGATTGCGCTGATTTTTATCAGCCTGCCGTTCATAGTGCGCACCGTGCAACCGGTATTGCAGGACATGGAAAAAGAGCTGGAAGAAGCCGCCAGCTCGCTAGGTGCCAACCGCTGGCAGATTTTTACCAAAGTGATTTTTCCGTCGATTGCCCCGGCGCTGTTGACCGGCTTTGCGATGGCGTTTGCGCGGGCGGTGGGCGAATACGGCTCGGTTATTTTTATTGCAGGCAACGTCCCCATGGTCTCTGAAATCACGCCGCTGATCATCATCGGCAAGCTGGAGCAATACGACTACGCCGGCGCGACTGCGGTGGCGGTGGTGATGCTGGTCATTTCGTTTGTGCTGCTGCTGTTGATCAACGCGCTGCAAAGCTGGCAGCGCCGCACCGCTGGAGCGCAGTCATGAGCGGCGGAATAAGCAAAAAAACCGCGCCGCGCCGCATCAGCACCACCGAAGCACCTTGGGTGCGCAACGTCTTGATTGGTCTGGCGCTGGCGTTTGTGCTGCTGTTTTTGGTGCTGCCGTTGGCTGCAGTCTTTACCGAAGCGCTGCGCAAAGGCTGGGGCGCTTATGCCGAAGCCCTGAAAGAGCCAGACGCGTGGTCGGCGATTCGCCTGACTTTAATTACCGCCGCCATTGCCGTACCGCTGAACTTGGTGTTTGGCGTGGCAGCGGCGTGGTGCATTGCCAAGTACGAGTTCAAAGGCAAAGCGTTTTTGACCACGCTGGTCGATTTGCCGTTTTCGGTCTCGCCGGTGGTGGCCGGTTTGACTTATGTGCTGATGTTTGGTGCCAATGGCTGGTTTGGCCCGTGGCTGCAAGAGCACGACATCAACATCATTTTTGCCGTGCCGGGCATTGTGTTGGCGACGGTGTTTGTGACCGTGCCGTTCATTGCGCGCGAGCTGATTCCGCTGATGCAAGCGCAAGGCACCGACGAAGAGCAAGCCGCTACGGTGCTGGGTGCCAGCGGTTGGCAGACTTTTTGGTATGTCACGCTGCCCAACATCAAATGGGGTCTGCTGTATGGCGTGATTTTGTGCAATGCGCGCGCTATGGGTGAGTTTGGTGCGGTGTCGGTGGTGTCAGGCCACATTCGCGGCCAGACCAACACCATGCCGCTGCACGTCGAGATTTTGTACAACGAATACCAATCGGTGGCCGCTTTTGCCGTGGCTTCGCTGCTGGCACTGCTGGCGCTGGTCACGCTGGTGATCAAGTCGGTCGCCGAATGGCGTGTCGAGCACGAGCGCAAAGCACTGGCGCAATTGCCACCTGAGCGCCCCGCTGCACTTGCCTCCACTGCCGGCATTGCCTGAAAGAGATTCCCATGAGCATAGAAATTCGCAACGTCAACAAGCAGTTTGGCCATTTTCACGCGCTGCGCGATGTCAGTTTGGACATCGCCTCGGGCGAGCTGCTGGCGCTGCTGGGGCCGTCCGGCTGTGGCAAAACCACGCTGCTGCGCATCATTGCCGGGCTGGAAGCGCCCGACAGCGGCAGCATCCATTTCTCCGGTGCCGACACCACCGACGTGCATGTGCGCGAGCGCAAGGTCGGCTTTGTGTTCCAGCACTACGCGCTGTTTCGCCACATGACGGTGTTTGAGAACGTCGCTTTTGGCCTGCGCATGAAGCCGCGCAGCGAGCGCCCCAGCGAGGCTCAAATTAAAAAGAAGGTACACGACCTGCTCAGTTTGGTGCAGCTCGATTGGCTGGCCGAGCGCCATCCGGCGCAGCTCTCTGGTGGGCAGCGCCAGCGCATTGCCTTGGCGCGTGCGCTGGCGGTCGAGCCGCAGGTGCTGCTGCTGGACGAGCCGTTTGGCGCGCTGGACGCCAAAGTGCGCAAGGAATTGCGCCGCTGGCTGCGCCGTCTGCACGACGAGCTGCACGTCACCAGCATCTTCGTCACCCACGACCAAGAAGAGGCGCTGGAAGTGGCCGACCGCGTGGTGCTGATGAACAGCGGGCAAATCGAACAAGTTGGCTCGCCGCAAGAAGTCTGGGACCACCCGGCCAGCCCGTTTGTCTATGGCTTTTTGGGCGATGTGAACTTGTTCCATGGCCGCGCACACGAGGGCGAATTGCACGTCCACGGCATGCAAATTGACCTGCCTGAGCACAGCGGCACGCAAAGCGGTTTGGCCTCGGCCTATGTGCGCCCGCACGATTTGGAGGTGGCGCGCCATGTGCCCGGCACCGCCTCGCCCGCGCACAGCATGGTGGCGCGCTTGGATCGGGCGATTGCGGTGGGCCCCGTGGCGCGGCTGGAGCTGGTGCCGCTGGACGACGCGGGCGCGGAACTAAAGCCCAGCCTTGCGCCCCAATCCGACCACTCCGTTGACAATGCGGCTCCTGCGGCGGTGATTGAGGCGCACATCTCGGCGCAGCAATACCGCGACATGGGGCTCAAAGAGGGCGACACCGTGGTGGTGACACCCCGGCGCACCCGGGTATTTTTAGACCAAGCCGCCGGCATCTGACGTTTTTCTCGTCGGAGCTTTGGCGGCGATGAAAGAACAAAAAATGGTTTTGCATTGGATAGACACCGCACCGCGCCGCCTGTTGGCGCTGGTCAGTTTGGGCTGCGTAGCCATGCTGGCGTTTGGCATGTACTTGCAGCATGTGGTGGGGCTCGATCCTTGCCCGATGTGCATTGTGCAGCGTTACGCTCTGTTTTTGGTAGCTATCACCGCAGGCGTAGCAAGCCTTAGAGGCCAAAAAGGCTGGTGGATGTCATGGGCCAGCGTGGCGGTAGCGGCCTGCGGTTTTGGTGCATTTACGGCGGCACGCCAAAGCTGGCTGCAGTGGTATCCGCCCGAAGTGGCCACCTGTGGGCGTGACTTTTACGGAATGATCGAAAACTACCCCATCAGCCGCGCTATTCCGATGATTTTTCGCGGTTCGGGCGATTGCACGGTGATTGATTGGACGTTTCTGGGCGGCTCCATTGCCAACTGGTCGTTTGTCTGCTTCGCGCTGATTGGCCTAGGCCTGCTGGTGCTGCTGGCACGCCACCGTTGAGCGCAGCAGTGCTCAGGCGCTGCGCTTAGGCGTATGGATCGTCCAGCACATGGTCGAGCTGTAGCACCAAGCGCTCTAAGCGCTCTAAGTCTTGTGCGTCCAGCCCCAAGGCACTCTCAGTGGTTTTTGGGGGATTGAGCAAGGCCGTAGCAGCGCGCTCTTGCTCGGCCTGCTCTTTAGCGGCCTCATCTTTGGCTGCTTGCTCTTTGGCGCTTTTGTCCTTTGCCGCTTGTGCTTTGGCGGCCTTTTCTTGCGCGGCTTTGGCTTCGGCCAAGGCGGCTACGGCGCTGGCTTCGCGGTCGGCAATATCAAAGGCCATGTTCAGCGCGGCCAGCACCGCAATGCGCTCGCGGGTGCGCACTTTGCCTGCATCGCGAATACGTGTCATCGCGCTATCAATGCGCTCGACCGCTTCGAGCAGGTGTAGCTCACGCCCTTCAGGGCAGCTCAACAGATAGCTTTGCTGCATGATTTGGACTTCAATTTGTTTCATGGCGCATCCTTTGGCTCAGGCGGCAGGCGCTCAATCAGAGCATCTATCTTGGCGCGGGCGGTGCTCAGGCGCGACTGGAGCGAGTCGCGCTCTTGGGTCAGGGCATACACCTGCTCGGCCAGCAAGCCGTTGGTGCGCTGTAACTGTGCATAGCGCTGCAGCAATAAATCAACCCGTTCGGTGATTTGCTCGATGGGGTGCTTAGTGGGCAAGGAGGTCATAGAGGGTGCGATTGTAGGGTTGTGCGTCTAAAGCGCCGTAAAATGCCGCGCTGTTGGTGCTCGCGGTGTGGTTCACATGCCGCAGTTCAACGGGAAGCAGGGAGGTCGCACCCCAATCGGAAGTGCGCCGTGCCTGCGCTGCCCCCGCAACGGTCAGCGGACGAATCTCTTACCCGATTCCCTCTCCACACACATGCCACTGGGTGCCTTGAACAAGCGCCTGGGAAGGCGTTGGAGGGCGCTCCGCCAGCCCGGATACCGGCCAACACCGTGGTGGCGTGCGCCCTTTTTTGAGGGGCTGCGCCGCCGTTATCGCCCATGCGCCGGCGGGGAAGTCGGCTCGGGTCATTTTGTTGGCGTTTTTTCATGATTACTTTTTCCTCTGACGCGAGCCGTGCTGCTGCGCTGGCTGGCCTGCGTCCTGCGGCTTTGACGTTGGCGCTGGCGTGCGCGCTGCCGGCTTTGGCTGAACCTGTGCTGCTGGCGCAAAACCTGCACGCGCCGTCGCTGCGCGAAACCGTGGTCACGGCGACCCGCTCCGAGCAGCGGCTGTCGGACTTGGTGGCCGATGTCTCCATCGTGGACCGCGAGACCATTGAAAACAGCGGCGCTACCGGCGTCGTCGATGTGCTGGCGCGTTTGCCGGGCGTAGAGATTTCGCGCAACGGCGGTGTCGGTAACGCTGCCAACGTGTTTTTGCGCGGCGCTGAGGGGCGCTTCACGGCGGTGTATATCGACGGCGTGCGCGTGGACTCGCAATCGACCGGTGGTGCGGTGTGGGAGCAAATTCCGCTGGCACAAATCGACCGTATCGAAGTGCTGCGCGGCCCTGCGGCGGCGGTCTATGGCTCGGATGCCATTGGCGGTGTGATCCAGTTGTTCACGCGCAAGGGCGATGGCGCTTTTTCGCCCTACGTCGGTGTCGGCATGGGCACGCACGCAACCTACAAAATTGAAGCGGGCGTGAGCGGCACTGCCGGTGTTGAGGGTGCGTTTGACTACGCGCTCGGCCTGACGCGCGCCCAAAGCGATGGCTACGACATCAAAACCGGTGCCGGCCACAACACCGACAAAGACGGCTACACCGCCACCTCGGGCAACGCACGCGTCGGCTTCAAAGTCAATGCGCAGCACCGCTTGGACGCCACGCTGCTGGGCCAGTACATGAACTCGGGTTACGACACGTCGCCCGAGCCGGTGGACGACCGCAACAAAAACCGCCTGCGCACCGCCGGCCTGACGTGGGCGGCGCAGTGGAGTGAGGCCTACACCATGCGCTTGTCAGTGACTGACACCCTGAGCCGCTACGAAACTGACCCGTCTGCCTACCGCACCGAAACCCAGCTGCGCGGCTACCTGTGGCAAAACGAATACCGCATGGGCGCGCACCTGTTCACCGCCGCGCTGGAGCGGCGCGAAGATGATTTGAACAACCCTGCGCTGGACGAGTGGAGCACCACCATTGCCAAGAGCCGCGCGCAAAACGCGCTGGCTTTGGGCTATGGCTACCAAGCTGGCGCGCACAGCCTGCAGCTGAACCTGCGCCACGATGAGGACAGCGAATTTGGTGGCAAAAACACCGGCAGCGCCGCCTATGGCTACGAGTTTGCGCCGCACTGGCGCGCCACTGCCTCGGCGGGCACCGCGTTTCGGGCACCCACTCTGTACCAGCGCTTTAGCGAATATGGCGACGCCTCGCTGCAGCCCGAGAGCAGCCGCAACATCGAAATCGGCCTGCGCTATGCCCAAGGCAGCAGCAGCTTCTCGGCCACGGCCTACCGTAACCGCGTCACCAACCTGATCGCTTTTGCTGGCGGTGGTAACTGCGGCGCCGCTTTTGGCTGCTACGTCAACACCGCGCGCGCCCAATACAAGGGCATTACGCTGGCTGGCTCGCACAAGCTGGGCGGCGTGCAGGTGCATGGATCGGTCGATTTCCAAAATCCGCGCGACTTGGGCACCAACAAGCTGCTGGCACGCCGCGCCAAGCGCCACGCCACCTTGGGTGCGGATACGCAAGTCGCCGGCTGGACGATGGGCGCAGAGCTGCAAGCCTCGGGCCAGCGCTACAACGAAGACAAAAACACCAACCGCTTGAGCGGCTATGGCTTGGTGAACCTGTACGCCAGCAAGCGCATTGCGCGCGACTTCACGCTGCTGGCGCGCGTCGATAACGTGGCCGACAAAGCCTACGAAGTGGCGCGCACCTATGTGCCGCCGGGGCGCACGCTGTACGTCGGCCTGAAATGGGCGCCGCAGCCTTGAGCCGCATGGCTTTGATGCGCTGCCCCGCCCTGCTGATCTCCGCCCCCGCGTCGGGGCAGGGAAAAACCACGGTGGTGGCAGCGCTGGCGCGCTTGCTCACGCGCCAAGGCATCCGAGTGCGCGTCTTCAAGTGCGGCCCCGACTTTCTTGACCCGCACTGGCACCAGCTGGCCAGTGGTGCGCCCGTCCATCAGCTCGATTTGTGGATGACCGGCGAGGCCGACATCCGCGCCCGCCTGCACGCTGCTGCGCAAGCGTGCGACGTGATCTTGATCGAAGGCGTGATGGGCTTGTTTGACGGCACGCCCAGTGCGGCTGATTTGGCGCAGCGGCTGGATTTACCGGTAATGGCAGTGGTCAGCGCTGCGGCGATGGCCGGCACTTTTGGCGCGTTGGCCTATGGGTTGCAGCACTACCAGCGTGGCCTGCGCTGGGCGGGTGTGCTGGCCAACCGCGTCGCCACCCAGCGCCACGCGCAGATGCTGCAGGTCAGCCTGCGCGAACCAGAGCACTGGCTGGGCGCGCTGATGCGCGTGTCGATAGAGGAGCGCGCCGCGCCCAAAGCCGACCTGCTGCCCGAGCGCCACCTCGGCCTGATTAGCGCGCAAGAACTGCCCGACGGCCTAGAGCGCCTCGACGCGGCTGCCGACGCGCTGGCGCAGACGCCGCTGGGACAGCTCACGTTGGCCGACTGGCAGGCGCGCTGGTCGGTGGACTTTGCTGCGCCGGCTGCCGACATGGCCGCTATCCCCGCGCTGCTGCAAGGCCGCACCGTGGCCGTGGCGCGCGATGCGGCGTTCAGCTTTATTTACCCGGCCAACATCGACTGCCTGCGGCAACTGGGTGCGCAGGTGGTGTTTTTCTCGCCGCTGCAAGACGCCGCGCTGCCGCCGTGCGATGCACTGTGGCTGCCCGGCGGCTACCCCGAATTGCACGCCGCGCGATTGGCCGCCAATGCGCCGCTGCGCGCCAGCTTGCAAGCGCATATCGACGCTGGCAAACCCGTCTGGGCGGAGTGCGGCGGCATGGTGGCGCTGTGCGACGCCATCACTTTGGCTGACGGCCAATGCCAGCCGCTGTGGGGCTTGCTGCCCGGCCACGCCGTGCAGCAGCGCCGTTTGGCCGGACTGGGGCCGCAGCAATTGGCGTGGGACGGCCACAGCTTGCGCGGCCACACTTTTCACTATTCGACGCTGGCCAGTGGCGGCGCCGAAGTCGCGCGCACCGCCCGCCCCGGTGAAGTGGCTGTAGCTGGCGCGGGCGAAGCGCTCTACCGCCACGGCAGCATCCACGCCAGTTATTTTCATGCGTGGTTTGCGTCCAGCCCGGCGGCGGTGGCCGCATTGTTTGGAGCTGAAATCCCATGAGTCGCATGACTTTGTCCATCGCCCGCAGCGAACTCATCCTTGGCGGCCAAAAAAGCGGCAAATCGCGCCGCGCCGAACTGCTGGCGCGCGATTGGCTAGACCAACGCAGCAGCCACCGCGCCGTGTTTTTGGCCACCGCCCAGCCGTGGGACGACGAAATGCGCCAGCGCATTGCCCGCCACCAAAGCGACCGCGCCGAGCGCGTGCCGGGGATGTTGACCATCGAAGAACCGCTTGACCTCGCCGCCGCGCTGCGCCAACACAGCAGCGCGCAAACGCTGGTGGTGATTGACTGCCTGACGCTGTGGCTGACCAATTGGACGATGCCCCAAGCGCCTTCTGAGGCTGATTTTGAGGCTGAAAACGCCCCAAAATATGGGTCAAATCAGCCTCTAGCCCTTTGTTTCCGTGCGCAAGCAGCTCTCTTTTTAGAAGCGATTGAGAATGCCCCCGGGCCGGTGGTTCTGGTGGGCAACGAAATCGGTCTGGGGGTAATTCCGCTCGGAAGCGAGGTGCGCGCTTTTGTCGATGCGCTGGGCGTACTCAACCAACAAGTGGCGCAGGTTTGCCAGCGCGTCACGCTGATGGCGGCCGGTTTGCCGCTGACTTTAAAAGGCGCTTGAGAGCATGAAACCTACCCCCATCGTGCGCATCTTGGCGGTGCTGGCCGTAGTGATCGGCCTGCTGGTGCTGATGGCGACGCTGGCGAATGCGCAGACTGCCCCCGCTGCGCCAGCGCCCGCAGCCGTGCAACTGACCGACGACCGAGGCCGCCAGATCACGCTGGCGCACGCGCCGCAGCGCATCGTCAGCCTGCTGCCGTCGTTGACCGAGAGCGTCTGCGCGCTCGGCCAGTGCGCGCGCTTGGTGGGCGTGGATCGCTATTCCAACTGGCCGGCCAGCATCGCCGGCCTGCCGCGTGTGGGCGGCGGCATCGACCCGAGCATCGAAGCCGTGGTCGCGCTGCGCCCCGACGTGGTGCTGATGGCCACTTCGTCGCGCGCTGCGGCGCGGCTGGAAGCGTTGGGGCTAAAGGTGGTGGCGCTAGAGCCTAAAACCCATGCCGACGTGCAGCGCGTGCTGGGCAAGCTGGGGCAGTTGCTGGCGGTGGCAGATGCGCAGCAAGTTTGGCGCAGCATTGACGCTGGCGTGTCAGCGGCGGCGCAGTCGCTGCCAACGACGGTGCGCGGCACGCGCGTGTATTACGAGGCCAGCCGGGGGCCGTTTGGTGCCGGCGCCAGCTCGTTTATCGGCGAGACGCTGACCCGCTTGGGCGTGCAAAACATCTTGCCGCCCGCGCTGGGGCCTTTCCCCAAGCTCAACCCCGAATTTGTGGTGCGCGCCAACCCTGACCTGATCATGGTTGGCGCGCGCAGTGCCGCCGGCCTGACCGAGCGCCCCGGCTGGGCGGGCATCCGCGCGGTGCGCGAGCGGCGCATTTGCGAGTTTGGCGTGGAAGACACCGATGTGCTGATCC
>JBHCAP010000043.1:0-14370 GCA_041798325.1 Giesbergeria sp. | reverse complement strand
CCATGCAATGCAGGCCTGAGCCGTCAAACGCAAGTTCAGTTGCACTTAATGCTGGCCTGAGGGTGCGGCTAGACGCAGTTAATGCTGGCCTAGAAATGCGCTGAATGCAGGCCTGAGGGTTTTCAAACGCAAGTCCCTACAACTAAGTTAACCCAGCAGATCAAGCAAGGCGACTGGAACGAGTACGGCATTGAACAAATGAGCAGCACCGTAGGTAACCGCATTGCCTTTGCTCAAGCGCTGACGGCAGGCCTGAGCGTCTTGGACTTGCACGATCCAACGGCTAAGCTAGAAATTTTTAACATTTACAACGAACTGGAGACTGCGCAATGGCTTTAACTGGACTCAAATCAAAACCCCTCGATCAGGTGCGCGCGGATGTGCCTGTGGCGCAAGTTGCCAAAGGCGAGCCGGTGCGGCTGAATATGAATGTGGCCAAAGAGACGCGGGCGCAGTGGAAAAGAGCCGCCATCGATTTAGATACCGACGTGACAGCGCTGATTCATGAGGCTATGAAGGAGTACTTAGGTACTCATTGGAAGAGGTAAGTATTTGGGTTTATGGTGATTTGCTCGTTTGAGATTCACTGCCCTGCACTTTGCTGGCACCAAAGCGTGGCCTTGGCCTTGCCAATGTCCGCCATACGGTCGTTTAATGGCCACTGCGCCATTTGTCCGAAAATGTGCGTATTGATGAGTTTTAGGACTTTATGATAGGCGGACAGAAAATCGGACAAAAAGGCGAAAAATGGCACTGATCGGCTATGCGCGGGTATCAACTGCAGAGCAAGACACCGCCTTGCAAACGGATGCGCTGCGCCAAGCCGGATGCGAGCGCTTTTTTGAAGATTGCGCCTCTGGAGCCAAGGCCGATCGTCCAGGCCTTGCCGCCGCCTTGGCTTATGCGCGCGAAGGCGACACCTTAGTGGTCTGGCGCCTTGACCGCCTTGGGCGTTCGATGGCGCACCTGATCGAGGTCATTGGCGCTTTGGAAGCGCGCAGCGTTGGGTTTCGCTCACTGACTGAAGCCATCGACACCACAACATCGGGTGGACGACTCATCTTTCATGTGTTTGGCGCGCTGAGCCAGTTCGAGCGTGACTTGATTCGTGACCGCACTAAAGCTGGCTTGGCGGCTGCCGCTGCGCGCGGGCGCAAAGGGGGGCGCAAGCCCGTCATGAATGACGAGAAATTGCAGCGCGCGCAGGAATACTTGGCCACTGGGCTGAATGTGCGCGAGGCCGCTGCACGGCTCAAGGTAGGCAAAACCGCTCTGTACGCTGCCTTGCAAGCGGCGGCTTGCCAAGCTATCGAGGCATCCGAAAACATTTGACAGGCTTTGTTGTGGGAGCGTGTCTGGGGTTGGGGTCATGTCGCGCTGAATTCGATTTTGTGCAATAAATCCGAAAAAATCTCTCTTACGTTACATCTGCATAATGCAATGGGTTCGATCACTATGCCGCGTTGCGGGTTAAAAGCATGGATAACGTATTTAATTTCCGCAACCAGCTCATCAGTGAGTACAGCTCTTTTTCTCGAAGCTTTTCTAAGGTAGCTGCGCAGGATATTCTTTCCAAAGTGAAGGATGAATATGACCGTGGCCGTTATTGGCCCGAGCCGCTAATCCAGATTAATCCCAATTACAAGCGCCAGGGCACCGTCCAGCAGCTAGCGCAGCAGGGCGTATTGCATTCTGATTGCGCAGACATCTTCCGCACCGGAAAAACCGAAGGCAACTCTGCCGACCTGCACCTGTATGTGCACCAGCTGCAGGCTCTGGCCAAAGCGCAAAACAAGCAAAGCTACGTGGTGACGACGGGCACCGGTTCGGGAAAGTCGCTGGCATTCTTCGTGCCCATCATCGACCGCATCTTGAAAGCCAAGGCGGCCGACCCACAAAAGCGTACGCGCGCCATCGTCATTTACCCGATGAACGCGCTGGCCAATAGCCAGTTGGAAGAGCTAGACAAGTTCCTGCACGGGTTTCCAGAAGATCAGCAACCATTTACCGTCGCCCGGTATACCGGCCAAGAACGCGCGTCGGAGCGGCAAGAAATCGCTAAAAACCCTCCTGATATTTTGCTGACCAACTTCATGATGTTGGAGTTGATCCTGACCCGCTATGAAGAGGTAGACCGGCAGGTGGTCGAGTACTGCCAAGGTCTGGAATTTTTGGTACTGGACGAGTTGCACACTTATCGTGGACGCCAGGGGGCGGACGTGGCCTTGCTGGTGCGACGCCTGCGCGAGCGCCTGCATGCAGATCAACTGGTGTGCATTGGCACCTCCGCCACTATGTCATCCACGGGCACGCAGGCCGATAGAAACAAAACCGTTGCTGAGGTGGCCAGCTTGTTGTTTGGTGCGCAGATTTCTGAGCATGATGTGATTGGCGAAACCCTGGAACGGGTCACCAATCCCAGCAAAGACATTGATGCCGTCAAGCCCTTGCTGAAGCCTGCATTGCTCCAAAAAAGCCACCAATGGGTGGATTTTGCAGCTTTCAGCGATGACCCCTTGGCCGTTTGGGTAGAACTCAGCCTGGGAATTGAGCTACCGAAAAATGAACCCCCTCGGCGAGCCAAGCCCATGACTTTGGCAGACGCCGCCCAGCGTCTGGCCGACGATGCGCAGTGCATGTTAGATGAAGCACGTGCCGGACTGCAACGCTTTTTGGTGGCAGCCCACGAAGTCAAAACGCCGCAAGGTCGAGCGCCCTTTGCCTTCAAGCTGCACCAATTTATCAGCGGGCCAGGCAAGGTACTAGCCACGCTAGAGGCTCAAGGCGTGCGCCACATTACGCTGGATGCGCAGCGCTACGCCCCCGGCCGACAAGAAGAAGGCACCCAGCTTTACCCAGTGCATTTTTGCCGCGACTGCGGGCAGGAATAC
Source organism: Giesbergeria sp. (assembly GCA_041798325.1). GTDB lineage: Bacteria > Pseudomonadota > Gammaproteobacteria > Burkholderiales > Burkholderiaceae_C > Simplicispira. The sequence goes on along the minus strand of JBHCAP010000043.1, from coordinate 11,479 downwards.
CACCCCGTCTGGCGCTCTGGGCAAGGACAGGGGGAATACGCTCCACGCGAGATTGACGATATTTCCAGTGACGATGATGAAAACGCCCGCTACGGCTTTCTCTGCCCGGCCCAACAAGGCCAGATGTACCGGGGCAGCATCGAAGAACTGCCTGAGACGTGGTTGGACTTGGCCAAAGCCGAGCCCAAGGTCAAAAGCACCTTCCGAAAATATGTGCCCGAGGACATCCATCTCAACCCCCAAGGGCTTCAGGGGACTGGCGGCGGCGAGTACTGGTTCATTCCTGGCAAGTTCCGCTTCTGCCTTAACTGCGGGCAAGCCCATGAAGTGCACGGCAAGGACATCAACCGCCTGGCCAGCTTGTCGGGCGAAGGCCGCTCATCGGCTACCACCATCCTCACGCTCAGCGCTATTCGGCAACTGTTTGCGGCGCAAGACATTCCGCCCGATCAGCCTGACCCACGCAAGCTGCTGGGCTTTACCGATAACAGGCAAGACGCCGCCTTGCAGGCTGGGCATTTCAACGACTTTGTCTTTTTGCTCACCCTGCGCTCCGCTTTAATTGGTGCACTCCAAAACCACCAAGGTGTGCTGACCGAAGAAACTCTGGCCGATGCTGTTTTCAAAGCACTCAGCTTTGACAAGACGGACTTCGGCACGCTGGCTGAATACCTGCGCACCCCAAAGCTGATGGGGCTGGCGCGCCAAGATGCCCAGCGCACCATGCGTTTCATCATTGGCTACCGGTTGCTGCGCGATCTGCGCCGTGGCTGGCGCTTTAACAACCCTAACCTCGATCAGCTCAACCTGCTGTCCATTGCCTATCGCGGCATGGAGGAGTTCACGGCCGAGTCTTCTTTGTTTGCCAGCCACCCAGCTCTGGCCTGCATCAGTCCCGCGCAGCGCACCGCGCTGGCCGGCATGCTGTTTGACAGCATGCGGCGCAGCCTGTGCCTAGAAACCCGCTACCTCGACCCGGTGGAGCAGGACAAAGCCAAAGCCACGGCCCACCAATACCTGAACGAGCGCTGGGCATTTGCGTCTGATGAGAACCTGGAAACTGCCAAATACCTCATCCTGAGCAAACGGCCTGAGTACCGTGGCAAGCCGCGCACCGACCTCATTCCGGGTGGCTCGCGCTCGCGCTTGCTCAAAGACATCAAGGCCGCTCCTTTTTGGAAAAACAGCGCTGCCGCCGCGCAGATTACCGCTTGGAAAGATCCACAGTGGGTGGAGTTGGTCGAGCACCTGCTGCAAGCGGCATCCCATTACGGCTATGTGCACAAGTCCGATGTCGATGGAGCCACCGTCGGCTGGCGCCTCAACGCCTCCTCGATGGATTGGCTGCTGTGCGATGACGCTCAAGACACTGGTACGCATAACCAATACTTCCGCAGCCTCTACCTGGGCGTAGCCCAGACACTGCGCCAACAAGGACACGCCCTGTTCGACTTTGAAGCGCAAGAGCACACCGCGCAGGTCGATGCGGCCCGCCGCCAACTGTTGGAGCAGCGCTTTCGCTATACCGAAAAAGACCGCAAAGACTGGCTGGCCAACCCCGCGCACGAAGCACCACTGGAGCGCCTGCCCGTCATGTTTTGCTCACCCACCATGGAGCTGGGTGTTGATATTTCTGCTCTGAACACGGTCTATCTGCGCAACGTACCGCCTACCCCGGCCAATTACGCCCAGCGCAGTGGCCGGGCCGGGCGCTCGGGGCAGCAGGCGCTGGTGATCACCTACTGCGCAGCGCTCAGTCCACACGACCAATGGTTCTTCCACCACGCCACCGAGATGGTGCACGGCATCGTCAAGCCGCCCACGCTTGATCTGGCCAACCGTGACTTGGTGGAAAGCCATTTGCACGCCGTCTGGATGGCTGCTGCGCAGGTGCAGCTTGATACCAGCATTGCACCGCTGCTCGACTTGGAGCAAGCCGACAAGCCTTTGCAGCCAGCGCTGCAGAGCAAACTCGCTGATCCCGAAGTCACCGCCCGCGCTCTGCACAGCACCCAACGCTTCATGGTGCAATTGGCGCCTGTGCTCAAAGGCAGCCTTTGGTATTCGCCCGAGCAAATAGACGCCACCGTGCGGCGGGCGGCGGATGACTTTAGCGCCGCCTTCGAGCGCTGGCGCGTGCTGGTAGAAGCCACGCGCCAACAGATGAGCATGGCTGACCAGGTGGTCAAAAGCTACACCACCACCCACGCCGAAAAGCAAAATGCCCAGCGCCGTTATGGCGATGCCGCCCGCCAATACTCCGTACTGCTCAAGTCTGGCAATGGCCAGAACTCCGACTTCTACACCTACCGCTACCTGGCCAGCCAGGGCTTTCTGCCTGGCTATAACTTCCCGCGCCTGCCGCTCATGGCCTGGATACCGGCCAAGGGCGGCACCGCCGCCAAGGGCAAGGACGACGAGGGCAGCATGGTCAGTCGCCCCCGTTTCCTGGCACTGTCCGAGTTCGGCCCGCGCAGCCTCATCTACCACCAAGGCCGTATGTACCGCGTGGTGCGCGCCAAGCTCAACGTCGGCTCGGCCGACCACATCTCAGGCACCAGCCAGCTCGCCACTGTCGCCAGCCGTGTTTGCTCTCAGTGCGGCTACGCCCACATGGGGGAAGAAGGCGGAGCCGAGCCGCACCACAACCTGTGCGAAAACTGCGGGGCACTGCTTACCGATTTGGATTGGGTCAAAAATCTCTACCGTATCGAAACCGTAGAGACCATTGCGGTCGAGCGCATTTCCATCAACGATGAAGACCGCCAGCGCCAAGGCTTTGAGCTGCAAACCACCTATCGCTTCCTGCCGGGGCCTGATGGGCAGATTGCCCAGCAAAAATCGCTTATTACCAATGGTTCAGGCGATGCGCAAGATGCTTTGGCCACGCTAACCTACGCCCCTGCTGCGCAAATTTGGCGCATCAACCGGGGCTGGCGCCGCCGCAAAAACAAAGAGCAGCTGGGCTTTTACATCAACCCCATCACAGGACAATGGAGCAAAAAAGACGAACCCGGCGCCACCGAATCGCCCGAGGGTGATCGCGATCCCGACCTGCTGGACAAAGTGCCCAATCAGCAAATCGTCCCCTTCGTCGAAGACCACCGCAACATCTTGATCCTCGCGCCCAAGCAGCTACTGGAGCTGGAAGCCATGGCCACACTGCAAGCGGCGCTCAAGCGCGGCATTGAAATGACCTTCCAGATTGAAGAATCTGAACTGGTGGCCGAGCCCCTGCCCCAACAAGACGACCGTAAGGCCTTGCTGTTTTATGAAGCTGCCGAAGGCGGCGCTGGTGTGCTGACGCGCTTGGCCACCGATTCAGGCGCGATGGCGCAAGTGGCTGCGGCAGCGCTGCGCCTCATGCACCATGGCGAACCTAAAGGCGCTTGGGCAGTGGATGGCCTGTCCGCGCTGGAGCTTAAAAAGCCTGATGGCCAAAGTATTTGTGAGGCCGGTTGCTACCAGTGCCTGCTGTCGTACTTCAACCAGCCCGACCACCCCCACATCAACCGGCGCAACCCGCAGGCGCTGGAAATGCTGGTAGCCCTGGCCAACTCCAACGTCATGCCAGAACAAAAAGCCCCCACGGCGCAGCCCTTGGGCATGCCGCCCGGCGATGATGACTTGCTGGCCCAGTGGCAGCACGCTGTGCAAAGCGGCGGTCACCGCCCGCCCGACGGCACACAGGTGCCAGCCCTCCAAGGGAAAATCACCGTGGCTGCGCAATACAAGACCGCCCGCACCCTCGTCGTGCTCAGTCCCTTGCCCGCTGAGCATCTGGCCGCGCTGGTAGACAAAGGGCAGACCGTGCTCGATATGTCCAACCCCGCGCAATGGCCCGAGCAGTTTGCCTGCCACCCCCATGTTTTTAGCTAACCGCCCCATTTTTTTGCATGACCACTGACACCCTTGACTTCATGCCCGGCAACCTTGTTCGCGCCCGTGGGCGCGAATGGGTTGTGCAGGCCGACACCCACCAAGGTGACATGGGCGGCTTGCTGCGCCTGCGCCCACTGGGCGGGGCAGACGAAGACACCATTACCCTGCTGCCCGAACTCGAATTCGAGCCCATCACCCCCGCCACCTTTGCCTGGCCCGACCCGCAGCAAGCAGGCAACCACGCCGCAGCGCTGCTGCTGCGCGACGCTTTGCGCCTGAAACTGCGCGCTGGCGGCGGCCCGTTTCGCTCGTTTGGCAACATTGCTGTGGAGCCGCGCGCCTACCAGCTGGTGCCGCTGCTCATGGCGTTGCGCTTGGCCACCGTGCGTTTGTTGATTGCCGACGATGTGGGCGTTGGCAAAACCATCGAAGCCGGGCTGATTGCCCGCGAACTGCTCGACCGGGGTGAAATCACCCGCCTGGCCGTGCTCTGCCCGCCGCACTTGGTCGAGCAGTGGCAGGGCGAGCTGCAAGAGCGCTTCAACCTGCAAGCTATTGCCCTGACCTCGGCCAGCGCAAGCCGGGTAGAGCGCGACCTGCCCCACGGCGTGGGCCTGTTTGACCAGCACCCGGTGGTGGTGGTCAGCCTGGACTACATCAAAAGCGAGCGCCACCGCGAGCACTTTCTCTCCATCGCGCCCGAATGCATCATCGTGGACGAAGCCCACACCTGCGCCAGTAGCGGCGCCGGCAAGCAACTGCGCTTTGAACTGTTGCAGCGCTTGGCCAAAGACGAAAGCCGCCACCTGTTACTGCTCACCGCCACACCGCACTCGGGCGATGAGGTCGCGTTCTACAACCTGCTCTCCTTGCTCGATCCCGCCTTTTTGGCCCTGCAAACCCGCGCCTCGGCGGACGACCCCTTGCGCCAGCAACTGGCCCGGCACTTTGTGCAGCGCCGCCGCAAAGACATCGTTGAGTGGCAGGCCGAGACGGACGACGGCCGAGGCTTTGCCCGCCGTATGAAAACCGAGTTGACCTACAAGCTGACCGGCGACTGGGGCGCATTTTTTGACGCCGTGCAAGCCTATTGCCGTGAGATGGCCGAATCGGTAGAGCAAAGCCAGCAAGGCAGCGCGCGCTTCATCTGGTACGCCACTCTGGCGCTGCTGCGCTGCGTGGCCTCGTCACCCGCCGCTGCCGTCAAGGCGCTGACCACCCGTCTGGAGGGCAAAACCACCGGCTTGGCCGGCGTGTATGAAGCCGACCTGCTGGAAGACGACCGCCTGCACGATGGCCAAGCCGATGACCTGCACGGCAACGACCTCGAACCCGCAGGCCAGCTCGACGTCGCCCACGATGCCCTGCAAGACAACGCCCGCCTCAAAGCACTCATTGCCGAAGCCCAGCGCCTGTCCGGTAAAGCTGGCGACCCCAAGCTGGCCACCCTCATCACCCATGTGGCGGCACTGGTCAAAGACGGTTTTGCCCCCGTAGTGTTCTGCCGCTATGTGGCCACCGCGCACTACGTGGCCGCCGAGCTGAAAAAGCACCTGCCCCAAGTGCTGGTGGATGTGGTGACGGGCGAACTCAGCCCCGAAGAGCGCCGCGCCAAGATCGAAGATATGCAAGAGAGCGTAGACAACCCAGCGGGGCGCATTCTGGTGGCCACCGATTGCCTGTCTGAAGGCATCAACCTGCAGCACCTGTTTACTGCTGTCGTTCACTACGACCTGGCTTGGAACCCCACCCGCCACGAACAACGCGAAGGCCGCGTAGACCGCTTTGGCCAACAGGCACCCGAGGTGCGCTGCACCATGCTGTATGGGCAAGACAACCCGGTCGATGGCTTTGTGCTCAACGTCATCTTGCGCAAGGGCGAGGCCATCCAAAAAGAGCTGGGCGTGCTGGTGCCCATGCCCGAAGACAAGCAGCGCATCAACCAAGCGCTGGTCAAAGCCGCGCTGATGAAGCGCGATCGCGCTGGCGGCAAAGCGCAAATGGGCTTTGTCTTTGACGAAGCCGAGGCACTACTGGCCCCGCTGCAAAGCCAGTGGACGGACGCGCTGGAAAAAGCCAAAGCTAACCGCACCGTGTTTGCCCAGCGCCGCATTCGGCCTGATGAGGTGCTGCCTGAATGGCAAAAGCAGCAAGCCGCCCTCGGTTCAGCCGCTGACGTGCAGCGCTTTGTGCACAGCGCCTGCGCTCGTCTGGGCGCGCCCCTAGAGGCGGTGCGCGATCACAGCAGCAACACCCGCCACCGCCTGCACACCCAGCACCTGCCCGAAGCCCTGCGCCAGCGCTTGGCCGACGAAGGCTTGGTGCCCGAGGGCGCAACCCAAGCCCCCCGCGCCACACTGGCGCTGGACTTTGCCGAGCTGCACCGCAGCCACCCTTTGGTCAGCGTGCTGGCCGAGTACCTGCTGGAAAACGCACTGCAATCGAGCCCCGACGCCGCCAGCGCCCCCGCCATTACTGCCCGCTGCGCCGCCACCATCACCGATGCGGTCGATGTCGTCACCACTGTGGTGCTGCTGCGCCTGCGCCACCAGTTGGCGTATGTGTACCAACTGATGGCCGAAGAAACCGTGGCTCTGGCCGTCAAAGGCCGCAGCCAGCCCCAATGGCTCAGCGACGACACCACCGCCCAGTTGCTCGAATGCCTGCCCAGCGCCAACCTGCCGCGCGAGGCGATGGCCCGCGAAGTGAGCCAAGCGCTAGATTTCTTGGCCGCCCACCCCGAGCGCCTGCAAGCGCTGGCGCACGAGCGCGCCGCTGCCTTGCTGGCCGACCACCGCCGCGTGCGCGAAGCCGCGCGCGATGTCGGCCAATACAGCGTGGCGCCCTGCTTGCCGGTTGATGTCATGGGCGTCTACGTGCTGCTGCCCGACGAATTATGATGAAAACCGCGTCTAGCCCTTTAAATACATGCGCTAGCAGCTATTTATTCGATAGTGAATTACGAGGCCAATGGTGCTGTAGCACTGTCGCTGCCAGCAAGAGAACTGCGCTCGCGCTCCAATCGAATGTCTTCTCGGTCAAACAGGGGTGATTGCTGCATGAACTCCACCAGAGACACCGAGTCCCCACGGAGACGGTCAAACTCTTCGCGCGACATCAGCACTACCACCGGGCGGCCATGCTCCGTCATTTCTTGCGGGCCATGGTCTGCGCCTGCTGCATCAGCTCTGAAAACCGTCTTTTTGCTTCTTGCAATTGCCATGTTTGCATGGTGTGCCCTCAGTTGTACCAACCTCGCACTTTACGAGTAAGGCCCAGTAGCACCGTAGCGTCTTCTGCGCCAAAAATAAGCATCAAAACAGACTCTAGCCCAATAGATACGTGCGCTAGCAGCTATCAATTTTAATAAACCAACCGCCCCGTCTGCCCATGAAAACCGTCCGCCGCCACGCCACTGCGCGCAATTTGCCCACCTTGCGGCTCGAAGGCGGGCTGTTCCTGCCGGATGTGCTGGAGCAAGCGGCCCTTGGCCAAGCGCGTCTGCAAACGGAGGCCGACTACCACCTGCCCAAAGGCCTCAAGTTCAAAGACGACATGGGGCGTGCCTTTCAGATTGCCTGCGCGCAGTGGCGCAGCTTTGCCCCGCTGCTAGAGCGCGCCGACTACAACGCCGGCCACGCCAGCGCCACCTTCGTCACCGAGCTGCTGCGCGATGCGCTGGGCTATCCGGTCATCGCCGCCAGCACCGGCATCACGCTGGGTGAGCGCCACTACCCCATCACCCACTTCACCACAGCCGGCGGTGTGGCCGGCGGCGCGGCGGGCGTTGCCAGCGTGCCCATCGTCATCGCCCCGCACACCTTGGGACTGGACGAAGCGGACGAACGCTTTGCGGTGCAAGGCAGTGGCAGCCGCAAAAAGACGGCGTTTCAGTTAGCGCAAGAACTGCTCAACGCCAGCCCCGAGCACTTGTGGGCGCTGGTCAGCAACGGCAAAACCCTGCGCCTGCTGCGCGATGCCGCCACGCTCACCCGCCCCAGCTATTTAGAGATTGACCTGCAAGACTTGCTGGGCGGCCAACGCTTGGCCGAATTTGCCTACGCTTGGCGCCTGTTGCACGCTAGCCGCGCCGGGCTGCTGACCCACGCCAATACCTCTTCTGATGACGCTGCCCCCGCCCCACTGGTGTGGGAGGCTTGGCGCGAAGCCGGGCAAGAAGAAGGCACCCGTGTGCGCAACGGCCTGCGCTTGGGTGTGACGCAAGCGCTGATTACGCTGGGCCAAGGCTTTGTGCAGCACCCCGCCAACGACGCGCTGCGCCACGCCCTGCAAAGCGGCGCACTGAGCAAAGAGGCCTACTTTGCCCAACTGCTGCGCCTGATTTACCGCTGCATCTTCACCTTCAGCGTGGAAGAGCGTGGCCTCATTCCCAGCCAAACCAACGCGCCCGCCGCGCGCGCCTATACCCAAGGCTACGCACTGGCCCGGCTGCGCGATTTGGCGCTGCGCCGGCGCGCCCGCACGCGCTTTGATGACCTGTGGCAGAGCGTCAAAATTGTCTTCAAAGGACTGGGGCAAGGCGAGCCGCGTCTGGGTTTGCCGGCGCTGGGCGGACTGTTTGCTGCTGCGCAATGCCCGCAGCTCGACGCCGCCCAGCTCACCAATGCCGACCTGCTGGCCGCCATGCGCAGCCTGCGCTGGGCGCCGAGCCCCGGCGGCCCGCTGGCCCCCATCGACTACCGCAACATGGGCACCGAAGAACTCGGCAGCGTGTACGAAAGTCTGCTCGAACTGGTGCCCGAGGTCGATGTCCACGCCCGCCGCTTTGGCTTTGTCGGGCTGACGGGTGAAGGCAGTAGCACCAGCACCGTCGCCGGCAACGACCGCAAGCTGACTGGCAGCTACTACACGCCCGACAGCTTGGTGCAAGAGCTGATCAAAAGCGCGCTCGACCCCGTCATCGACCAGCGTTTGGCCGCCAGCCCAGCCCAACCCATCGAGGCGCTGCTGGCCATCCGCGTGATTGACCCAGCGTGCGGCAGCGGACATTTTTTGCTGGCCGCCGCCCGCCGTTTGGCCGAACGGCTGGCCAGCTTGCGCGCCGCCGACGGTGCCATCACGCCGCCCGCCTACCGCCACGCCCTGCGCGAAGTCATTGCCCGCTGCATTTTTGGCGTAGACCGCAACCCGATGGCGGTAGAACTGGCGCGCACCGCGCTGTGGCTGGAAGGCTTTGAAGAAGGCCGGCCGCTTGGGTTTTTAGACCACCACCTGCAATGCGGCGATGCGCTGCTGGGGCTGACGGACTTGCACGCACTGGAACGCGGCATTGCCAAAGATGCCTTCAAACCCCTGAGCGGCGACGACAAAGAGGTGTGCAAACAACTGGCCAAGACCAACGCCGCCGCGCTCAAGCAAATAGCCAAAGACCTGCAGCGCGGCCAAGTGCTGCTGAACTTTGCCGACGATGTCGCACTGCAAGCGCTGCGCGCTATCGAGGCGCAAAGCAGCGACACGCCCGAAGACGTGGCCGCCAAAGAGCAGGCCTATCGTCAATTTTGTGAGCTGGCAGCGCACAGCCCGCTTGGGCTAGCGGCTGATTTGGCTGTAGGTGCTTATCTGCTGCCCAAAACACCAGACACCGCCGCGCAGGTGCCCACCAGCGCCACGCTGCACACCGCGCTGACCGCCGCCCATGCCGTCGCCACCCTGCAAGCCGAGGGGAGCAGCACCGCTCCCCAAGTCGCCGCCGTCCGGGCTGCTTGCCTGCAAGCGCAGGTGCTGCACTGGCCGTTGGCCTTTCCGCAGGTGTTTGCTGCGGGCGGGTTTGACTGCGTGCTGGGCAACCCGCCGTGGGAAGTATCTCAAATGGGCGAAGAAGAATTTTTTGCCGCCCGTGCCCCAGCGATTGCAGCGCTGCAAGGCGACAAGCGCAAACAGGCCATCAACGCCTTGGTCGAAGCAGACCCCGTCCTCTGGCAAACCTTTGTGACTGAAAGCCAGCGCATCGCCGCCGCCAACAATTTTTATCGTGGCTCTGGGCGCTTCGAGTTATCTGCATTCGGGAAGCTAAACACCTATCCGTTGTTTGCTGAAACCATCCTGCAAATTACCGTCGCCACAGGCCGCGCTGGTTTCATCGTGCCTACGGGCATTGCCACCGACGACAGCACCAAGGCCTACTTTGGGCACATCACACAAAGCGGGCGGCTGGTCAGCCTGTATGACATTGAAAACCGCGCCAAACTGTTCCCGGCGGTGGATAGCCGCATGAAGTTCTGCCTGATGACGCTGGGTGTTGCGCCCGCTGCTGAATTTGTCTGCTTTGCCGAACAGACATCGCAATTGGCCGACCCACGCCGCCGCTTTGCCCTTACACCGGATGAATTCCGCCTTATCAATCCGAACACATTGACTTGCCCGGTGTTTCGCAGCGAGTACGATGCCGAACTGACCAAAAAACTCTATCGCGCCGCGTCCATCTTGATTCGTGAAGCAGTCGAAAAAGAGGGTTCTCAAGCGGCTATGCCGGAAGTTAATCCGTGGGGTATCACGTTTTCGCAAGGCCTGTTCAACATGACCAGCGACAGCGGTTTGTTTGAAAGCGCCCGTGCCCCTGACCGTCTGCCACTCTACGAAGCCAAACTCATCCATCAGTTTGACCACCGCTGGGCCACCTACACGGCAGACGGCGACAGCCGCGACCTGACGCTGGCAGAAAAGCAAAACCCCGCCACCACCGTCACGCCGCGCTACTGGGTGGCACAGCGTGAGGTGTGGTTGCGCGTGTCCACGCTGCCAGACGGACTGCTCAAAGCACTGCGCCAAGGGCAGGACGAAGCGGTACTGCTGTACGTCACGCAACTGCTTGTTGGCTGGTGGCTGCAAGACCAGCGCCGCAATCAGCCTGCGTTGGGAATTTACCCAATATGGCAAGCGTTTGTGCAGCGCCACCCCTACGCCAGCGCCATTGCACCGACGTCGCTCGGCCTGTGTGGCAACAACCCGCCGTGCTTTGAACCACTGAACGATGACTACCTGCCCGCTGAAGGTGCAGTCGAAGTTTTCATGTCCAACGAACGCAGCAGTACTGCTTGGTACGCCGTTGACGCTCAGGCCGAGCAAACCATGCTCGCGTTTACTGCCGACCAGCGCCATCTGTCTACCTCGACAGTACCCTTGACCGACAAGGATGCCGTTCTGGCACTGGCCGAGCAGTGGTTACAGGACTCGTGCCCGGCGTGGTTGATGGGGTGGCGGGATATTTGCCGCGCAACGGATGAGCGGACGGTGATTGCGTCGGTGATTCCGTTGGCGGGAGTAGGAAATCAGATGCCTTTGATGATTTTCCCGAAAGTGGAAAACAAGGCCACCTTTGCGCTGTTGCTCGCGAATCTGTCCAGTCTGGTTCTTGATTTCGTGGCGCGTCACAAGGCAGGCGGCACGCACATGAACTATTTTATTTACAAGCAGCTCCCCATACTCCCGCCCGACCGCTACACAGAAGCCGACCTGGCCTTCATCGTCCCGCGCGTACTGGAGCTGACCTATACCGCCCACGACTTGACCGGATGGGCCAGCGCCTTGGGCCACACCGGCCCGCCGTTTGCCTTCCACCCCGAGCGCCGCGCCCAGT
>JBHCAP010000042.1:0-16799 GCA_041798325.1 Giesbergeria sp. | reverse complement strand
GCGCGTGCCGGCCAAGCGGTGCTCGGCCAAGCCAATCGACGACGCCTCGATGGCACAAGTGCGCGCGCCGGCATCGACCATGTGGCGAAATGCCCGCTGCAGCCGCACCGGATCGGGCGTGGTCATGCCGGTGTTTTCGAGGCTGGGGAGAAAACCCATGCCCAAAGTGCCCACTAAGCCGCATGGGGCGTGCGCTAGCAGCTCACTATTTTGTAGCGCTCCGGCCAGCCAGCAGGCGCTGCTGGTCTTGCCGTTGGTGCCGGTGAAGGCGACGACATGGAGCGCGTGCGACGGCTGCTCAAACCACTGCGCGGCGATTTCACCGGTGGCGGCTTTCAAGTCGGGCAGCGCGGCGATATGCGCGCCAGTCAAGTCAGAAAAATCAAAGGCTTCAATGCCAGCTTGCTCAACCAAGCACGCGGCGGCACCGCGTGCGGTGGCGCTGGCAACGTGGGCGCGGCCATCGGTGGCGGCGCCCGGCCAAGCGATAAAGCCGTCGCCGGGCGCTACCAAGCGGCTGTCAGTCTGCAGCGTGCCGCAGCCACCGGCAAGGCGCTGGCGCAGCCACTGCACCGCCTCAGCGGCGTCAAGCAAGTGGCGCATTACAGCGTCTCCTCAACCACGTCAGCAACGATTTGCGGCTTGACCGCCATGTCCGGCGGCACGCCCATCATGCGCAGGGTTTGCTGCACCACCTCGCTGAACACCGGCGCAGCGACGGTGCCGCCGTAGTAGGTGCCGTTGTTGGGCTCGTCCACCATCACCGCGACGATGATGCGCGGCTTGTCGATAGGCGCCATGCCGGTAAACCAAGCGCGGTATTTACCGCTGGCATAGTTTTTACCCACTTGCTTGCGTGCCGTGCCCGACTTGCCGCCGACCGAATAGCCCTGCGTTTGCGCGCGCTGACCGGTACCGCCGGGGCCTGCGGCCATTTGCAGCATCTTGCGCACTTGGGCAGCGGTTTTTTCGGAAAACACCGGCACGCCCAGCGCTGGCTGGTCGCTTTTGAGCATGGTGGCGGTGATGATTTGGCCATCGTGCGCAAACACGGTGTACGAGCGTGCCATCTGAAACATGCTGGCCGAGAGGCCGTAGCCATACGACATGGTGGCCTGCTCAATCGGGCGCCAGGTTTTGTAGGCGCGCAGGCGGCCACTGACAGCGCCCGGAAAAGCAATCTGCGGTTTTTGCCCAAAACCAGCCGCAGAAAAAGTCTCCCACATCTCGCGCGCAGGCATTTGCATCGCCAGCTTGGTGGTGCCGACGTTGCTCGATTTTTGGATCACGCCTTCAACGGTGAGCACGCCGTAGTTGTGCGTATCCGAAATGGTCGAGCCAGTAATCGTCAGGCGTCCCGGTGTGGTGTCCACAATGGTGCCGGGACGCACGCGCCCGCTGTCCAGCGCCAAACCAACGGTGAACGGCTTCATGGTCGAGCCCGGCTCAAAGGTATCGGTCATGGCGCGGTTGCGCAGCTGCTCGCCGGTCAGGTTTTGGCGCTTGTCGGGCACGTAGCTGGGGTAGTTGGCCAGCGCCAGCACTTCGCCAGTGATGGTGTCCAGCACCACCACGCTGCCGGCTTTGGCCTTGTGGAAAAGCACTTGGTCGCGCAGCTTTTGGTAGGCAAAAAACTGCACTTTGCTATCAATTGACAACTGTATGTCGCGCCCGTCCATGGGCGGGATGATTTCACCCACGCCTTCAACGACGCGGCCCATGCGGTCTTTGATCACGCGGCGCGAACCGGCTTTACCGGCCAGCAGGTCGTTAAAGGCCAGCTCCATGCCCTCTTGGCCTTTGTCTTCGACGTTGGTGAAACCCACCACGTGCGCAATCGCCTCGCCCTCGGGGTATTGGCGCTTGTATTCCTTGCGCAGGTAAATGCCCTTGATGCCCAGCGCGGTGATTTTTTCGCCCACGTCCCAGTCAAGCTGGCGTTTGAGCCAAACGAAGGTTTTGTCTTCATCGGCTAATTTGGCAATCAGGCTGGGCAAGGGCGTCTCCATCAGCGTGGCCAGCTGCTTGAGCTGGGCGCGCACTTCGGGGTCGTCTTGCTCGACATCTTCGGGAATGGCCCAAATGCTGGCGGCGGGCACGCTGGAGGCCAAAATCAAACCATTGCGGTCCAGCAGCTTGCCACGGTAGGCCGGCAAATCTAAGGTGCGCGCAAAACGCACCTCGCCTTGGCGCTGAAAGAAGGCGTTGTCTATCACCTGCACGTACGCGGCGCGCGCGCCCAAGCCAAAAAAAGCAATCGCAATCAGCCCGACGATCAGCCGACTGCGCCCCGGCGGCGTTTTGCTGGCCAGCAGCGGGCTGGAGGTGTAACGGATGCTGCGGTGGCTCATGGTGCGTCCTTTTGGAGCGCGCTGGCAGGCGATAGAGGTACCGCTCCAGCCGACGCGGGTGGGGCTGCGTCGCGCACGTATTCTGTAATCGAGGGGGTAGCGGTGCGCATGTGCAAGCGCGACTGGGCCAAGGCTTCCACGCGCTGGGGCGTTGCCTGTGCGCGTTTATCGACTTGCAAGCGCTCGTGCTCTAGCTCAAGGCGGCGCGCCTCGCTTTGGGCGCGGTCGAGTGCGGTGTAAAGCAGACGCGAGTCGTATTGGGTGCGCACCAAATACAGTGCGCTGGCCAACACGGCCAGCAGCAGTAGCACGTTGAGCCGCATCATGCACCGCCCTCCCGCCCCAGCGCAGCCAGGCTCATGCAGGCACCTGCGTGCGCTCGGCCACGCGCATTACAGCACTGCGTGAGCGCGGATTTCCCGCTACTTCAGCGGCACTGGGCTTGATGCGCGCCAGCGCGTTCAAGCGCATCGCCTTGGGCGGCGCAAACGGTGCGCGCCGGTCGTAAACCTCTTTGGAATGCTCGGCAATGAACTGCTTGACGATGCGGTCTTCGAGCGAGTGAAAGCTAATCACCACCAAGCGCCCGCCCGGTTGCAGTACCGAGAGGCTGGCCGCTAACGCTTGCTGCAGCTCTTGCAGCTCGGCATTGATAAAAATCCGAAAAGCTTGAAAGGTACGTGTGGCCGGGTTTTGACCTGCTTCGCGGGTCTTGACCGTACCAGCCACGAGTTCGGCCAGCTCGGTAGTGGTAGTGAGTGGGCGGCGTTCTTCCCGGCGCGCAACAATCGCCTTTGCAATGGGGCCAGCAAACCGTTCTTCACCATAGTCACGTATTACCTCTGCAATTTGCCCAACATCGGCGCCCTCTAACCACTGGGCGACGCTTTCGCCGCGCGTAGTGTCCATGCGCATATCCAGCGGACCATCAAAGCGAAAGCTGAAACCGCGCTCGGGGCTGTCAATTTGGGGCGAGCTGACACCCAAGTCCAGCAGCACACCGGCCGCACTGGCCGGCTCTAGGTCGGCCAAGTGGCGAAAGCCTTCGTGGCGAATGGAAAAGCGCGCATCGTCAATCTGCGCAGCGGCAGCGATAGCTTCGAGGTCTTTGTCAAACGCCACCAGTCGCCCTTGCGCGCCTAAGCGCGACAAAATCAAGCGCGAGTGACCGCCACGGCCAAAGGTGGCATCAATCCAAGTGCCAGCCGGTGGCGTGTCAGCGCTGCCAAGCAAGGCATCAACCGCCTCGTTAAGCAACACCGTAGTGTGTTGGCGCAGCTGGGAAGGCTCGGTCGAAGTTGATGAAATCAGCTCAGGCGAAGGAGACGGTGGGTGCAGCGAAATCATGCAATGCCCTCAAAGAATAAAGACAAGGGGGCAATGTATTCGCAAAATTTTTCCCATGCGGGACAGGGAAAAACCATAAGGCGTCCGTGGAGAAGAGGGAAGTTGGTGGGCTATTTTCCCACTTCAGTGCAATTTTTTGAACTGTATCAGGAAATCCATCCGACCCACTGGCTGCGCAAACATCTTCTTGCAATGAAATCAACCACTTAGCAGCCGAGGCGAAAGTAACTAATCACAAATACCTATAGGCATCAAAGCAATTAGCGCCCCCACAGAGCATTCGGGTAATCCCGTAGCTTTACAAAATATAGCGCGACAGGTCTTCGTCTTGGCTCAAGGCTTGCAGGCGCTCGTTGACGTAAGCGGCGTCAATTTGCAGCGTTTGGCCCTCACGGTTAGCGGCATCAAAGCTGACTTCGTCCAGCAGCCGCTCCATCACCGTCGAGAGCCGGCGCGCGCCGATGTTTTCGGTGCGCTCGTTCACGTCAAAAGCAATTTGCGCCAAGCGCGTGATGCCTTCGGCGGAGAACTCTAGCGTCACGCCTTCGGTGGCCAGCAGCGCTTGGTACTGCTTGACCAGCGAGGCCTGCGTCTGCATCAAGATGGCCTCAAAGTCTTGCACCGACAGCGACTCCAACTCGACGCGAATCGGAAAGCGCCCTTGCAGCTCAGGAATCAAATCGCTGGGCTTGGCCACATGGAACGCGCCCGAAGCAATAAACAAAATGTGGTCGGTTTTGACCAGCCCGTATTTGGTTGAAACAGTGGTGCCCTCGACCAGCGGCAGCAAGTCGCGCTGCACGCCTTGGCGCGAGACGTCAGCGTTGCTGCTGTCTTGGCGCGAGGCGACTTTGTCGATTTCGTCGATAAACACAATGCCGTTTTGCTCGGCATTGGCCAGCGCACGGGTTTTGATCTCGTCGTCGTTGACCAGCTTGCCGGCTTCTTCTTCAATCAGCAGCTTGCGCGCCTCGGCAATTGGCAGCTTGCGGGTTTGGCGGCGCTCTTGCCCCATTTGGCTGAAGACGCCGCGCAGCTGCTCGGCCATTTCCTCCATGCCTTGCGGCCCCATGATTTCGACCTGCGGGCGCACATCGGCGACGTCAATCTCGATTTCTTTGTCGTCCAACTGGCCTTCGCGCAGCTTTTTGCGAAACACTTGGCGTGCGGTGCTCTCAGTCGCTGGCGCGCTGGGTGTGCCGTCGATGTTGCGGGCACTCGGAATCAGCACATCCAAAATCCGCTCTTCGGCCGCATCTTCGGCGCTGGCGCGCACGCGCAGCACCTGCGCTTGGCGCTCTTGCTTGACGGCGATTTCAGCCAAATCACGAATGATGGCGTCCACGTCTTTGCCGACGTAGCCGACTTCGGTGAACTTGGTGGCCTCGACCTTGATGAACGGTGCCTCGGCCAAGCGCGCCAATCGCCGAGCAATCTCGGTCTTGCCAACGCCGGTCGGGCCAATCATCAAGATATTTTTTGGCGTGATTTCTTGGCGCAGGCCTTCGGGCACCTGCTGGCGGCGCCAGCGGTTGCGCAGCGCAATCGCCACCGCGCGCTTGGCGCTGGCTTGGCCGACGATGTGCTTGTCCAGCTCAACAACGATTTCTTGGGGGGTCAGGGACGACATGTAAAACCTTTTGGTCAAAACCGCCTCAAACCCAATGGATACGTGCGGTAGCAGCTATCAAATTAAGTAATCGAATGACTCACAAGACCTCGATGGTGTGGTGCATATTGGTGTAAATGCACAAGTCGCCGGCAATCTCCAGCGACTTTTTCACAATCTCTTGCGCCGACAGCTCGGTGTTTTCGAGCAGCGCTTTGGCCGCGGCCTGCGCATAGGTGCCGCCCGAGCCGATGGCGACGATGCCCTGCTCAGGCTCCAAGACATCGCCGTTGCCGGTGATGATCAGCGAGGCTTCCAAATCGGCCACGGCCAGCATGGCTTCGAGGCGGCGCAGCACGCGGTCGGTGCGCCACTCCTTGGTCAGCTCAATGGCGGCGCGCACCAGTTGGCCTTGGTGTTTTTCTAGCTTGGCTTCAAAGCGCTCAAACAGCGTGAAAGCGTCGGCAGTGGCGCCGGCAAAACCCGCCAGCACCTTGCCGTGGTACAGGCGGCGTACTTTGCGCGCTGTGCCTTTGATGACTACATTGCCCAGCGTGACTTGACCGTCGCCGCCAATGGCGACTTGCACGCCTTGGGGGGTTTGGCGGCGCACGCTGATGATGGTGGTTCCGTGAAATTGTTCCATAGCGGCTCTAATTGGAGATAACCGCGCCGGTTACAAGCAGTGGCGCGGCAAACACTGCGTCAGTTTTTACGCGGCACCACCCAAGCGTGTTCGCTGATGCCAATGACGTTAAAAAATACTGCCACCAAGCGGTGCAGGTCTTGAAAACGCACATCCAGCCCCTTGGCTTGCTGGTCGGCAGCCCAATTGAGCACCGAGCCGGCCGCAGAAAAATCAATGCGAATCAAGCGAGCGCAGGGAATGACCAACGGTTGGCCGGGGCGCGCGCTTTCGGCCAGTGCGTCGAGCACCGCCGTGGCGTCGTTTTCAATATGGCCGGTCAGCGTCGGCAGCGGCTGCGCGGGCGCGAGCGATGAGCCAATATCGGCCAGCATGTTCAGCGGTGCCGGCTCGGTGGCAGCGTTCCAGTTGGGGTTGGCCAACAGGTCTGGCAGGGGCGCAAGGGCAGAGGACTCGGCAGTATCGCCGTCGGGCAGCACGTCAGAGTAAGCGCAGCGCGGCGCAATCCACGACGGCGGCGAGACTTCATAAGTAACGCAGTAGTCGAGCGCCACCATCTCAAAATCGTCTGCGCGGTTCATGCAGCGCAACACCGCCATGCGCAAACCCCACCATGCTGGGTCGCCAGCGCGGTCGCCCGACTGGGTATGGGTCTCTAGCAAAGTGTTCAGCACTTCAGCGCCGGTAAAGACGATTTGCACTTTTTGTTCTGCCCAACGCGCAAACTCTTTTTCGAGTGCCGGCAGCGCCGCATCTTCCATGGTTTTCAAGCGCGACCACACCAGCGTCCACGGCGAAGCAGCGCGCTCTAGCGAGGCCCGCAAGCTGGCCACCGATTGCGCCGTCAGGGTGGCTGGCGCATTCCAACTGAAGTCACGCCGCACCGGTACCGCTGGGGCATCGATTTTGGCGGCGCTGGCCAATCCCAATTGCTCAGGAATCGAAAACCACAGCGGCGCTGAGCGGCTAAAGCGGGCAGCAAAGTCCAGCGCCAGCGTGTCAAAGCGCTCTTGCTGGCCGGTGGCACGGTACAAATCAAACAACGTCATCCAAATTTCTAGCTGCTGCTCTGGCGGATTTTGGGCGTGCTGCGTCAAAACACCCAAAAGGCCGGCTTCAGCGCCAGCGTGGTCGCCATTGGCAAACCGAATGGCGGCTTCTTCCAAATCGGGTTCGTGCACGAATTCCTCCATTTCAGCAATAGGCATGGGCGCTGCGCCCATTTTGCTGGGCTCGATGGAACTGCCGTCGGGCTGCGCCAAAGACAAACCAGCGACAGCGCCAAATTGACTCATCGACATGCTGTTATCAGCAAACAAGGGGGCAGTAGGCAGCGCCGCAATACCCATGCGCAACGACAGCGGCGCCGTTGCAGCAAAGTTAGTCGCTACCGTGCTTTGCGTTGGCGCAGCAGCTGGCGTGTACGCCGCAGCGCTGGGTGCCTTGGCTGCACCGTCATCGCTGTGGGGATTGTTTTTCCACCACTGCATTGACATTTGCGCTTCAATTTCGTCAATTTTTTTAATTGTCACAGCGCGCTCGACCGGCGAGGTCAAGCTGCTCTGAAAAAATGATGGCCGCGCACCCGGCTCTTCGGTGCGCTGGCTGACCACAGGGCTGCGTTGGCGCAATTTGCGCAGCTGATCAAACTCGCGGCGGCGCACAAAGTCGTTGCGCCGCTTGCGCTCAATCATCTCTTTGAGTACTTGCTTGCTGTACTGGCTTTCGCGGTCGGCATCAAGGGTGTCCAACTCGTTCCAGTTGACCGTCGGATTGCGCACAAAACGCACCACTTTGGACAACAAACCACCCGGCGCACTGTCTTCTTTCGTCATACAGCACCCCTGCAACCGCAAAGCATCCACAGCACGCGCATCACACGGCCTTTGCGCCCTTAATCGCCAAACATTTTTTGTCGCAGCTCACGGCGTTGCTGGGCTTCGAGCGACAAAGTAGCCGTGGGACGCGCCAGCAGACGACCAACGCCGATGGGCTCGCCGGTTTCGTCGCAATAGCCGTAATCGCCTGCGTCAATGCGGCCAATCGATTGCTCAATTTTTTTCAGCAACTTGCGCTCGCGGTCGCGGGTGCGCAGCTCCAGCGCATGCTCTTCTTCAATCGTCGCGCGGTCGGCCGGGTCAGGCACCACCACGGTGTCTTCACGCAAGGTTTCGGTGGTTTTACCGGCGCTGTCGTGGATTTCTTTCTTGAGCGACACCAGCTTGAGACGAAAGAACGCCATTTGCACGTCGTTCATGTAGTCGTCGTCGTGCATGGCCAACACCTCGGCATCACTCAGCTCCTCAACCGGTTTGGTTTTCCAGTTGTTGGCCAGCTTGGCATCTTTTTT
Source organism: Giesbergeria sp. (assembly GCA_041798325.1). Lineage (GTDB taxonomy): Bacteria > Pseudomonadota > Gammaproteobacteria > Burkholderiales > Burkholderiaceae_C > Simplicispira. Next base: position 8,496 of record JBHCAP010000042.1, on the reverse strand, counting down.
TGGTGCGCCAGCAGGGTTCGGTGCCTGCATCGTCGAAGGCATGGTGTTGGTGTAGATCGCCTTGGCCGCGTTGGACGCTGCAATCGATGGCACCGTCAACTGCGCTAAACGCGACGAAGGTCGGGCGCTGCGCACCGGCGTTTGCAAGGCAGCATCTGCCGAGGCGGCAACGGCAGCTACCGGCACAACCGGTGCGGCTTTAACAGCCGTTCGCGCAGCAGTCTTCACGGGCGCCTCAGCGGCGGCGGCTTTGGTAGCGCTGGCCGTGACTTTGGTAGTTGCCTTGGATTTGCTGGGTTCAGCTTTCAATTCCTGTCTCCTCACAGTACATACTGGCCTGTCGCAGCGCTTTAGGCAGCCGGGCAGGCGGGCGGGCGGTAAACCCCTCTGTTAACCGGGGCGCGATTCTATCGATACCCGCAAGTGGATACCGCAATGTTGCGCAATACCCACAAATACACTCGATTCAAGCAAAAACAGCGGCAAAAATCACGCCAAGCATTGCCCCAAGCCTTGTTCCAGAATATCGCGCGGCAAATCAATGCCGATAAACACCATTTTGCTGCCGCGCTCTTCGCCTTCAGCCCAAGCAGGACCCAAGTCGCTGCCCATCAGCTGGTGTACGCCCTGAAAAATCACCTTGCGCTCGGTGCCGACCATGTGCAGCACACCCTTGTAGCGCAGCATGCGCGGGCCATAAATGTTGACGATGGCACCCAAAAAGTCTTCCAACTTAGCCGGATCAAACGGACGCTGGGCGCGGTAAACAAAGCTTTTCACATCGTCGTCGTGATGGTGGTGGTGCCCATGACCGTGGCCATGCTGGTGCGACGGGTGGTTGCAGTGCTCGCCATGCACGTGATCATGGTCATGGTCATGCGCCGCCTCGGCAGCGTCTTCTTTCAGAAAATCCGGGTCAATGTCGAGCTTGGCGTTCAGATTAAAGCCGCGCAAATCCAGCACCTCGGCCAGTGGCACCTCGCCAAAATGCACCGCCTTGATTGGCGCGCGCGGGTTCATGTGCTTGAGGCGGTGAATCAGCGCCTCAACCTCTTCGGCGCTAACCAGCTCGGTCTTGGACAAGAAAATTTGGTCGGCAAAACCGACTTGGCGGCGCGCTTCTTGGCGGTCGTTCAATTGCTGCGGCGCGTGCTTGGCATCGACCAAGGTGATGATCGAATCGATCAAATAAGTTTCGGCAATTTCTTCGTCCATGAAGAAAGTCTGCGCCACCGGACCGGGGTCGGCCAAGCCGGTGGTTTCAATGACGACACGGTCAAAATCCAGCAACCCTTTGCGCTTTTTGGCGGCCAGCAATTGCAGCGTTTCGCGCAAATCTTCGCGGATGGTGCAGCAGATGCAGCCATTACTCATCTGAATAATTTGCTCTTTCGACTCAGTGACCAAAATTTGGGTGTCGATGTTTTCTTCACCAAACTCGTTCTCAATCACGGCAATTTTCTGGCCATGTGCCTCACTCAACAGGCGCTTGAGCAACGTAGTTTTGCCCGAGCCCAAAAAGCCGGTAAGGATAGTGACGGGGATAAGAGACATGGAAAAAGCCTTGGAATACTAAAAATCGGTGAACCCAGTGCCAGCACCTGAGGCCGTGCCGCCCAAGTTCTTCTATATGGGGCAATAAGCAGCGCACTCAAGGTGCCGTGCTAATCAGCGCAAACGCGCCAGTGCGGCGCTGGCCATTTCGGTCATATGTACCAAAAAATCTACGCCCATCGTCGCATCAAAGCGGTGCACATCGTGCGAGGCCAGCACCATCAGTCCAAAGGCGGGGGTCGCGCTGTCCATGGGCCCTTCGCGCAGCGGCAACAGTGCCAGCGACTGCGCGCCGGAGCCATCCTCGTGGGCGATGCCGCCGTCGGGCAGCCACGAGGCCGCTTCAAACCCCAAGTTAGGACCGCAAAACGGCATAGTCAAAGAAGTCGCCAGTGCACGCACATCGCCACTGGCACCTTGGGCAAACGCCTCGTGCGCAAACTCAGGTGCCACATCCCACAGGCGGATGGCAACTTGCGGCACAGCAAACAGCTCTGCAATGCCGCTGACCAGCACCTCGGGCAATACGACAGGGTTTTTCACGCGCTGCAAGGCGCAGCTCCACGCATGGATTTTTTGCACAATGGCCGCGTTTTCTTGGCTGTGGCGCACCATGTCCAGCAGGCGCTGCTCCAGCCCTTTGATCTTGTCGCGCAGCATTTCGGCTTGGCGCTCTTGCAAGCTGATGGCGCGGGTGCGGTGCGGGCTGTTGATTTGCACAGCGGCCAGCACGTCGGCATGGCGCTCAAAAAACTCTGGTGTCTGCAGTAAAAACTGCGCAATATCTTCTTCAGTGATCGAGGTGGTGGCAGAAAGAGGGGAAGTAGTCATGCGGTCTTGGAATCTCAAAAAATAGCAATCAGGCCGCCGCCCACCGGGGCCACGTGCCGCCTCTGGCTGAGGCTCATTTACATCGGCGCGATTATCGTCGCCACCGCCAGCGCTATTACAGCCCGCGCCCACCCCGCAAGAAATGCGGCCGGATAATGCCGCCATGCCCCGCCTGAACCAACAACTCCACCCGCACCGCGAGCCAGTCCCCACGCTGGCGGCGGCCACTGTTTTATTGCTGCGCGACGCCACTGACGGCAGCCTTGAAGTGCTGATGACGCGCCGCTCGGCCAAGGCCAGCTTTGCTGCCGGTGCCTACGTCTTTCCCGGCGGTGGCATAGACGCGCTGGACGCTGACCCCGCCAGCCACGCCGCCGCCACGCGCCGCCCCAGCCAAAGCGACGAGCACCTGACCCAAGCCATCGCCGCCATCCGCGAGAGCTATGAAGAACTCGGCATCTTGCTCGCCCGCCACGCCGATGGCCGCATGGCTGATACCGACGACATCGCCGCCATCGACCGCCACGCACCGTTTGCCGCGCAGTGCCAAGCGCGCGGCCTGACGCTGGCGGCGGACGGCGTCTTCGTCCTTGCCCGCTGGACGGCCGACCGCGACCTGCCCAAGCGCTTTGATGTGCCGTTTTTGGTCGCCCAGATGCCGCCCGACCAAACCCCGGTGGCCGACGAAAAAGAGCAGTTCGAGCCAGTCTGGGTCAGCCCGGCTGACGCGCTGGCGCGCCACGCTGGCGGCCAGTTCTTCATGATTTACCCAACGATTCGCACGCTGGAGCGCTTGGCCAAGTTCGCCAATGCCGCCGCCGTGCTGACCGCTTGCAGTGGCGAAACCCCGCTGTGGACAAGCTGCCCGCGCGCCGGTTTGCTGGCTGGCAAAGAAGCGCGCTACATGGAAGACGAAATGCCATTTGGCGAGCTGGCGCTGGTCTGCCCCGACGGCCAAATCGTCCACCCGCTGGACTGGCAAAGCGAGCGCGCCGTGCCGCTCTTGAAAAACGTCCAGCGCCTGACCGCGCCCAACCCCGGCGTGATGACCGGCCCCGGCACCAACAGCTACTTGGTCGGCGACCCGGCGACGGGCTACATCGCCATCGACCCCGGCCCAGAAGACGCCGAGCACCTAGAGCGCCTGTGGCGCGCCGCCGGTGGCGACATCCGCATGATTGTCTGCACCCACTCGCACCCCGACCACTCGCCCGGCGCTGCGCCGTTGCAGGCGCTGTGCGTGCAAGCCGGTAACGCTGCGCCGCCGATTTTGGGCTTACCGTCCGCACCGACGGCGCAAGCGCACAGCCGCTTCACGCCCGACCGCTCGCTACAAAATAATGAGCTGCTAGCGCTTACTGGTAAAGGGCTAGAGGGCGAAATCACCCATACTTTGCAGGTGATTCACACCCCCGGCCACGCAGCCAACCACCTGTGCTTGCTGCTGCAAGAAGATGGCCTGCTGTTTTCGGGCGACCATATCTTGAACGGCAGCACCACCGTCATCAATCCGCCCGACGGCAACATGGCCGACTATTTGGATTCGCTCGATGCGCTGGACGCGCTGTGCGTGCAGTACGACGCGCATTTCATCCTGCCGGCGCACGGCTACGTGCTGGGCAGCGCCCGCAGCGCCATCGCCCATTTGCGCGCCCACCGCTTGGCACGCGAGGCCAAAGTCATCGCCGCCATGCAAGCCCTGCCGGGCGGCACGCCAGAAGAATGGGTCGCCCACGCCTACGCCGACGTGCCGCCGCGCATGTGGCCACTGGCGCAGCGCTCGCTGATGGCGCACGTTGAGCGCATCCGCGCACTGGAACCCGGAAACGACTGAACTGATTGATGACTAATACACACCACACCACCAACACCACCGTTCGCTTGGCCAAACGGCTGGCCGAACAGCTGCAATGCTCGCGCAGCACCGCCGAGCAATACATCGAAGGCGGCTGGGTCACGGTGGACGGCAAAACCATCGAAGTGCCCGGCGCGCGCGTCTCGCCCCAGCAAACCATCGTGGTCGAGAAAGAGGCCAGCCTGTTTGACTTGGTGCCCGTCACGCTGCTGCTGCACAAGCCCGTCGGCTTTGAGGCGGGGTTGGGCATGGAAGCCGCAAACAACGCTCAAGCCGCGCACGGCAGTCGCAGTCAGGGCGAGCGCCCGGCGCAGTCGCTGCTGAATATCGCCTCGCACATGGCCGGCGACGCGGCTGACACGCGCGTGCTGCTGCGCCACTTCAAAGACTTGGAATGCTTCACGCCGCTGCCCACGCCGGCCAGCGGGCTGGTGGTGTTTACGCAAGACAAGCGCATCGCCCGCAAGCTGGCCGAAGACATCGAGTCGCTAGAACAAGAATGCATCGTCGAAGTGGCCGGCCAAATCATCGACCACGGCTTGAAGCGCCTGTGCCACGGCCTCTCGTTCAATGGCCGGCCGCTGCCGCCCATCAAGGTCAGCTGGCAGAGCGAAACCAAACTGCGCTTTGCGCTGCAAGGCATCCGCCCCGGCCAGATTCCGGCGATGTGCGAGGCCGTCGGCCTGCGCGTGATGGCGATCAAGCGCATCCGCATTGGCCGCGTGCCGCTGGCCAAAGTGCCCGAAGGCCAATGGCGCTATTTGCAGCCGTGGGAGAAGTTTTGAGCGCGCAAGGCGCACCAATCAATGGCATCACGCCGCAAAGCTTTATCGCCAAATGGGGCGCGCCCGGTGGCGTGCCCGGCCCGGCCTACGCGCTGAACGAAGAGCAAGGCGCGCAAAGCCACTTTTTAGACCTATGCGAGCTGCTGGGCGTGCCCAAACCCGGCAGCGCGCCGGGCTATTTGTTTGAAGAGAAAAGCAACATCATCGGCGGCAAAACCGGCTATGCCGACGTGTTCATGCGCGGCGTGTTTGCGTGGGAGAACAAAGCGCCGGGCAAAAACCTCGATGCCGCGCTCAAGCAGTTGCTGACCTACAGCTTGGCGCTAGAGAATCCGCCGATTCTGGTGGTGTCTGACCGGCTCAGCATCCGCATCCACACCCAGTTCACCGGCCACCCGAGCCAGACGCACACGGTGGCGCTGGCCGAGATGGACCAGCCGGACAAGCTGGCCCTGCTGCGGCGCATCTGGACTGCGCCCGAGAGCTTCAAGCCGCGCCAAACCAACCGCGACATCACCGAAGCCGCTGCGCGCAGTTTTGCCGCGCTGGCCCAAGGGCTGTGCGCCAGCAGTGGGCTGGAGCCGCAGCCCGTGGCGCATTTTTTGACACAGTGCGTGTTCTGCTTTTTTGCCGAAGACGTCGGCCTGCTGCCGGGGCGGATGTTGGAGCGCCTGGTCAACAACAAAAACATCACGCCCGAGCGGCTGACCCAAGGGCTGGGCCAATTGTTTGCCGCCATGCAAACCGGCGGGCTGTATGGCGTGGACGATATTCCGTGGTTCAACGGCGGGCTGTTTCAGAGCATTGCCGTGCCGCCCTTGCGCGCGCCCGACGTGGCCGAGTTGCGCACGGCGGCAGCGCTGGACTGGAGCGCGATTGACGTGTCGATTTTTGGCACGCTGTTTGAGCGCGGACTCGACCCGGCCAAACGCAGCCAGTTGGGCGCTCACTACACCGACACCGCCACCATCGAGCGCCTCATCGACCCGGTTTTGCGCCGTCCACTGCTACAACAATGGGAGCTGGTAGCGCAGGCCCTACAAGGGCTGATGGCCAAAAGCAAGCGCAAAAACGACAAAGCGCACCAAGACGCGCAGCGCCGCTTTGTCGGCTGGCTGGAGACGCTGGCGGCTTACCGCGCGTTAGACCCGGCTTGCGGCAGCGGCAATTTTTTGTATTTGGCGCTGAAGGCGCTGAAAGACATCGAGCACCAAAGCCATTTGCAGGCGGCCGATTGGGGGCTGGATCGGCAAACCGACTTGGTCACCGGCCCGCACAACGTGCTGGGCATTGAGCTGAACGAGTACGCCGCCGAGTTGGCGCGGGTGACGGTGTGGATTGGCGAGTTGCAATGGCGGCTGGCGCACGGCTACGCCTTCAAGATGAACCCGGTGCTGGACGCGCTGGACCACATCGAATGCCGCGATGCCTTGCTGTGCTTTGACGGTGCCACCGTGTCCGAAACCCCGTGGCCGACGGCGGATGTGGTGATTGGCAATCCGCCGTTTTTGGGTGACAAAAAAATGCGCGGCGAACTGGGCGACGCCTATACCAGCGCGCTGCGCAAAACCTACGCAGGGCGTGTGCCCGGTGGCGCAGATTTGGTGTGTTACTGGTTTGACAAGGCGCGGGTACAGATCGCTACAGGTCAGTTGGCTCGCACTGGGCTAGTTGCAACCAATGTGCTTGGTCGTGGAGCGAATCGGCAAGTAGTGGACAAAATTGTCACCACGACTCGAATATTTGAAGCTTGGGAAGATCAAGAGTGGGTCAATGAAGGCGCAGCAGTAAGAGTTTCGTTGGTCTGCTTTGGAGCCACAAATCAAAGCACTTGCCATAACGGTATAGATGTTGCAGGAATCGCCGCTGACCTCAAACCGCTGGACGATGCTAATGGCCTGGGCGATTTGACCAAGATTCAGCCCTTGAAGGAAAACGTCGATTCTTCATATTTCGGCTTGTGCCTTGCAGGTCTTTTCAAGGTGCCATCGCTAACAGCAGAGAAATGGTTATCCGAACCAAATCCTCACAGCAAACCCAACACCGATGTTCTCAGACCGATTTACAACGGCTCAGACCTGACTCGTCGTTGGTCAGGTGATTGGACTATTGATTTCGGAGTGCGTATGAATGAAGAGGATGCGTCCCTTTACGAGGCTCCTTTCACTTTCATAAAAACTCACGTTTACCCAACACGGATTGAAAACAAACGCGCTAGCAGGGCAAAGCTTTGGTGGAGGCATGGAGAAGCACGGCCTGGACTGCGAAGCAAGTTACTTCAGCTACCACGCTACATAGCAACTGTCGAAACAGCGAAGCATAGATTTTTTGTCTTTCTCTCTGTTGCGGTAGCCCCAGAGCACAGTCTGATTGTTATCCCTCGATCAGATGATGCGACTTTTGGATTGCTTGAAAGCCGCTTTCACACGGTATGGACTATGAGTTTGGGCTCTCCATATGGGAATCATCCAACGGCTCGTCGATACAACGCATCCCGAACATTTGAAACCTTCCCCTTCCCCGCCGGCCTGACACCCGCCGACACCGCCCACCAGCGCACCGAACTGCTGGACGGCGGCGCGTGCATTCCCGCTGGGCTGGCGGACAAACAGCGAGCGACGGCGATTGCGCAAGCAGCGCAGCGGCTCGACCAGTTGCGCCAAGCGTGGCTCCACCCGCCCGAGTGGGCCGAGCGCGTGCCCGAAGTGGTGCCGCTGGGCCTGAGCGCCTCGCCCTACCCCGAGCGCGTGGTGGCCAAACCGGGTTTTGAAAAAGAGCTGGCCAAGCGCACGCTGACCAACCTCTACAACCAGCGCCCGGCATGGCTGGCGGCAGCGCACCAAGCGCTCGATGCCGCCGTCGCCAGCGCCTACGGCTGGACGGATTACGCGCCCGACATGGCCGATGAAGCCATCCTGCAACGCCTGCTGGCGCTCAATCTGGCGCGCCAGAAGCATTAAAAACATCAAAAACCATAGCTGCTAGCGCACGTATCCATTGGGCTAGAGGCCGATTTAATATAGAAAATGCGCTTATTGGGCAGCCGTTGGGTGCTTGTTGGGTTGGGTACAACCCAACCTACGGCGCTGTGACAGCGGCCAATCGGTATGTTTTAAGATACCTTTATGGATATTCGCATCTACACCGACACTGCAGGTCGGTCACCGTTTGAGGAATGGCTGGCAGCACTGAAAGACGTGCAAGGCCGCGCGCGCATCCGGGCCAGACTGGTGCGATTGCAAACGGGAAACTTTGGCGACTGCAAGCCACTGCGCGAAGGTTTGCAAGAACTGCGCATCGACCACGGCCCGGGCTATCGGGTCTATCTAAGCCCATCCCATTACACACAAGTCCCCCCATGCGCTCCAATAGGCGCTTTTTCATAACCACGCAGACCTTCCATGAGCTGGGCACAAGAAGAATTCAAGACCCTGGAGCTGGGCGATCAGCGCCTGAACGCGCGTGCTGTGC
>JBHCAP010000041.1:0-23452 GCA_041798325.1 Giesbergeria sp. | reverse complement strand
GACCGGTGCGATCGAGTTGCCAGAAGGTAAAGAAATGGTGATGCCAGGCGATAACGTGTCGATCACCGTCAAGCTGATCAACCCTATCGCGATGGAAGAAGGCCTGCGCTTTGCTATCCGCGAAGGTGGCCGCACTGTCGGCGCCGGCGTGGTTGCCAAAATCATCGCGTAATTGCGTCCTGAGTCGTACAAGGTAATTGCCATGTCCAAGCAAAAAATCCGCATCCGCCTCAAGGCCTTCGATTACAAGCTGATCGACCAGTCAGCTGCTGAAATTGTTGATACCGCTAAACGCACCGGTGCCATCGTCAAAGGCCCCGTGCCACTGCCGACGCGCATGAAGCGTTTTGACATCTTGCGCTCGCCGCACGTCAACAAAACCAGCCGCGACCAGTTGGAAATCCGCACGCACCAGCGTCTGATGGACATCGTTGATCCCACCGACAAGACGGTGGACGCGCTGATGAAGCTCGACCTGCCAGCCGGTGTGGACGTCGAAATCAAGCTGCAATAAAAATTGCTCGCGGCTTCGGTCGCTAGCCGCAAAAACGCGCGAACTTGCTTGCAAAAGTGAGTTCGCGTTATAATTTGCGGCTTCGCCTTTTTGTATTTGCAAAAAGGATGGAGTTTTATCAACCGCCTTTCATGCGCACTGCGCGCAACAGCCTGGCCAATTGCAGTTGGGTTGGTGAGAGTTTTGGAGAAACAAATGAGTCTGAGCAACTCCATGGGGTTGCTGGGTCGCAAGGTGGGCATGATGCGTCTGTTCACTGATGATGGGGATACCGTTCCTGTCACAGTGGTCGATGTGTCTAACAACCGCGTTACCCAGGTCAAAACCCAAGAGAACGATGGCTATGTGGCCTTGCAGGTCACATTTGGTGCCCGCCGGGCATCGCGCGTGACCAAGCCTGTGGCTGGTCACTTGGCCAAAGCTGGTGTCGAAGCCGGCGAAATCACCCAAGAATTCCGCGTTACCGCTGACATCGCTGGCAAATATGCCGCTGGTGCAAGCGTGCCCGCTGCTGACTTGTTCACCGTAGGCCAAAAAGTCGACGTGCAAGGCACCACGATTGGTAAAGGCTTTGCCGGCACCATCAAGCGCCACAACATGAGCGGCCAAAATGCAGCGCACGGTAACAGCCGTTCGCACCGCGTTCCAGGCTCCATCGGCATGGCGCAAGATCCAGGCCGCGTGTTTCCGGGCAAACGCATGACCGGTCACATGGGTGTGGACACCGTGACTACGCAAAACCTCGACGTGGTTCGCATCGACGAAGCCCGTCAACTGCTCTTGATCAAGGGCGCTATTCCGGGCTCCAAGGGTGGGTTCGTGACGGTGCGTCCAGCGATCAAGGCTAAAGCCGCACAAGGAGCGAACTAATGCAGCTCGAACTCCTGAATGACCAGGGCTTGGCCGCATCGAAAGTCGATGCGCCAGAGACCGTGTTTGGTCGTGAATACAACGAAGATCTGGTTCACCAGATCGTGGTCGCTTACCGCGCCAACGGCCGTCAGGGCACCCGTGCCCAGAAAGACCGTGAGCAGGTTCGCCACTCGACGAAGAAGCCTTTTAAACAAAAAGGCACTGGCCGCGCACGCGCTGGTATGACGTCTTCGCCTCTGTGGCGTGGCGGTGGTCGGATTTTCCCGAACATGCCCGACGAGAACTTCACCCAGAAGATCAACAAGAAGATGTACCGCGCTGGTATGGCTTCGATCTTCTCGCAGCTGGCGCGCGAAGGCCGTCTGGCGGTGGTGGATTCGCTGAATCTCGATTCGCCAAAGACCAAAGTCTTGGCTGACAAGTTCAAAGCCATGAACCTGCAATCCGTCATGGTGATTGCGGAAGAAGTGGACGAGAACCTGTACTTGGCTTCGCGCAACTTGGTAAACGTGCTCGTCGTTGAGCCACGTTACGCCGATCCCGTGTCGCTGGTGCATTACAAGAAGGTCATCGTCACCAAGGGCGCGATCGAAAAACTCAAGGAGATGTTCGCATGAGCACACCCAAGTTTGACGAAGGTCGTCTGATGCAGGTGCTGGTTGCTCCCATCGTGTCCGAAAAGGCCACCATGGTTGCTGAAAAGTCCAACGCTGTGACATTCAAGGTGCTACAGAGCGCTACCAAAACCGAAATCAAGGCTGCTGTGGAATTGATGTTCAAGGTTGAGGTCAAAGGCGTCTCTGTGGTGAACACCAAAGGCAAATCCAAGCGTTTTGGCAAAACCATGGGCCGCCGCGACAACATTCGCAAGGCCTATGTGACGCTTAAGCCGGGGCAGGAGCTGAACCTGACCGGGGAGGCTGCGTAATCATGGCTGTCATTAAAATGAAACCTACTTCACCTGGCCAACGTGCCGTGGTGAAGGTGTCCCGTGATCACCTGTACAAGGGTGATGCTTACGCGCCGCTGTTGGAGCCTCAGATCCAAAAAGCTGGCCGTAACAACAACGGTCGCATCACAGTACGCCATAAAGGCGGTGGTCATAAGCATCATTACCGTTTGGTGGACTTTAAACGCAACAAGGATGGCATTGCTGCCAAAGTTGAGCGCATTGAGTACGACCCAAACCGCACGGCCCACATCGCTTTGGTGTGTTATGCCGACGGTGAGCGCCGCTACATCATTGCCCCACGTGGTCTGGAAGTTGGCAGTACGCTGATGAGCGGCTCCGAAGCTCCGATCCGCGCTGGCAACACGCTGCCGATTCGCAACATCCCCGTTGGTTCGACCATCCACTGCATCGAGCTCAAGCCCGGTGCTGGTGCGCAGATCGCTCGCTCGGCTGGTGCTTCGGCAACGCTGCTAGCCCGCGAAACCATGTATGCCCAAGTGCGTATGCGCTCGGGTGAAGTGCGCCGTATTCACATCGAATGCCGCGCCACGATTGGTGAAGTTGCCAACGAAGAACACAGCCTGCGCCAACTCGGCAAGGCCGGTGTGAAGCGCTGGATGGGTATTCGTCCTACGGTTCGTGGCGTTGTCATGAACCCGGTCGATCACCCACACGGTGGTGGCGAAGGCCGCACCGGCGAAGGCCGCCATGCAGTCGATCCATGGGGCAACCTGACCAAGGGTTATCGCACCCGTAACAACAAGCGTACGCAGGGCATGATTGTCTCGCGCCGCAAGAAATAAGGGATAGCAAATGACTCGCTCTCTCAAAAAGGGTCCGTTTGTTGACCATCACTTGTTGGCCAAGGTTGAAAAAGCCGTCGCTACCAAGGACAAGAAGCCAGTGAAGACATGGTCGCGTCGCTCTATGGTTCTGCCCGATTTCATCGGTCTGACCATTGCTGTGCACAACGGCAAGCAGCACGTACCGGTGTACGTGACCGACCAGATGGTGGGCCATAAGCTGGGTGAATTCGCTCTGACGCGCACCTTCAAAGGCCACCCCGCGGACAAAAAAGTCCAGAAGAAATAAGGAACGACCATGTCTGAAACACGTGCAGTCCTCCGGGGCGTCCGTCTGTCGGTCGATAAAGGCCGTCTGGTCGCTGACTTGATCCGCGGCAAGAAGGTTGACCAAGCCCTGAACATCTTGGCGTTCACGCAGAAAAAAGCTGCGGGTATCGTCAAGAAAGTTCTAGAGTCGGCCATTGCCAACGCCGAACACAACGATGGTGCTGATATCGATGAGCTGAAGGTGAAAACCATCTACATCGAGCAAGGCACCACGCTCAAGCGCTTCACCGCGCGCGCCAAAGGCCGCGGCAATCGCATCAGCAAACCCACGTGCCATGTGTACGTGACGGTTGGCAACTGAGGCCAAGGAAGACTATGGGACAGAAAATCCATCCTACCGGCTTTCGCCTTGCGGTCAGCCGCAACTGGGCAAGCCGTTGGTACGCTAGCAACCGTGACTTTGCTGGCATGCTGGCCGAAGACATTAAGGTGCGTGAGTACCTCAAGGCCAAGCTTAAAAATGCTGCGGTTTCGCGCATTTTGATCGAGCGTCCTGCCAAGAACGCCCGCATCACCATTTACTCGGCACGTCCGGGCGTGGTGATTGGCAAAAAAGGCGAAGATATCGAGAGCCTCAAGAAAGAGCTCGCGATCCGCTTGGGCGTGCCCGTTGCAGTCAATATCGAAGAAGTGCGCAAGCCCGAAATCGATGCCAAGCTGATCGCTGACTCGATCACGCAGCAGCTGGAAAAGCGGATCATGTTCCGCCGTGCCATGAAGCGCGCTATGCAAAACGCCATGCGTCTGGGTGCCCTGGGCATCAAGATCATGTCGTCGGGTCGTCTGAACGGTATCGAAATCGCTCGTTGCGAGTGGTACCGCGAAGGCCGCGTGCCGCTTCACACCCTGCGTGCTGACATCGACTACGGCACCTCCGAAGCCCAAACCACCTACGGCATCATTGGTGTCAAGGTCTGGGTTTACAAAGGTGACACCTTGGGCCGCAACGATCTGCCTGCAGTGGAAACACCGCGTCCAGACGACGAGCGCCGTCCACGTGGCCCCCGCCGTGATGGCCGTCCAAGTGGTGACCGTGACCGTGGCGCCGGTGCTGGCCGTGGCGGCCCGCGCCGCCCAGTGGGTGCTAATGCAGCACCTGCCGATGGCAGCGACAAGCCCGCCGGTGCCGGTGGCACCGACGCAACCGCCGTTAAGCGCGTACATAAAGTAGACGCGCCCGCTACAGCAGCGGACGGAAAAGGAGAATAACCAATGCTGCAACCTGCTCGCCGCAAGTTCCGTAAGGAACAAAAAGGCCGCAACACTGGCATCGCTACCCGGGGTAACTCGGTCGCGTTCGGTGATTTCGGTCTGAAGTGTACGGATCGTGGCCGTTTGACGGCTCGCCAGCTCGAAGCTGCGCGCCGTGCTATTTCGCGCCACGTCAAACGTGGTGGCCGTATCTGGATTCGCGTATTCCCGGACAAGCCAATCTCTACCAAGCCTGCTGAAGTGCGTATGGGTAACGGTAAAGGCAACCCCGAGTACTACGTGGCTGAAATTCAGCCTGGCAAGATCGTGTTCGAGATCGTCGGTGTGCCCGAAGAACTCGCCCGCGAAGCCTTCCGTCTGGCCGCTGCCAAGCTGCCCCTGCGCACCACATTCGTGTCGCGCCAGGTTGGCCAGTAATTTCAGGAGAAACTGATATGAATACTGCTGAATTGCGCCAAAAAGACGCCGCTGGCATCAAAGACGAAATCAAAGCTTTGCAAAAAGCCCACTTTGGTCTGCGCATGCAAAAAGCTACGCAACAACTGGGTAACACTGGCACGCTGCGCACTACGCGCCGTGACATTGCCCGCGCCAAAACCATCCTTGCTGAAAAGCAAGCCGCCAAGTAAGGAGCACACATGACGGAAGCTAAAAAATCCCTCAAGCGCACCTTGGTTGGCAAGGTGGTCAGCGACAAGCGTAACAAGACCGTGACCGTGCTAATCGAGCGCCGTGTGAAGCACGAGCTCTACGGCAAGATCGTCGGTAAGTCGAGCAAATTCCACGCGCACGACGAAACCAATGAGTACAAGGTTGGCGACGTGATTGAAATCACCGAAAGCCGTCCGCTGTCGAAGACCAAAAACTGGGTCGCTACGCGCCTGGTGACAAAGGCCTCGTTGGTTTAAGCCTTCTTGGCTTCTGGGCGACCTAGCCCCTCGAAACGACCCACAATGTGGGTCGTTTTTCTTTTGGGCGCTGTTTTTTTTATGGCAGCCGCCCGCCTTGGTTCTTTCCCCCTTTATCAGGAGCTATTCATGATCAAAATTGGCGATACCCTTCCCGCAACCACACTGATGGAATACGTTGAAGTCGAAGGCAATGGCTGCAGCATTGGCCCTAATCCGGTGAAGGTGGCCGAGGCGACTGCTGGCAAAACCATTGCCGTATTGGCCGTACCCGGCGCTTTCACTCCGACTTGCTCGGCGCAGCACCTGCCCGGCTTCTTGGAAAAAGCCGCCCAATTCAAAGCCGCTGGCGTCGATGAAATTTGGTGCGTCGCCGTCAACGATGCGTTTGTCATGGGTGCGTGGGGGCGCGAGCAAAACACCGCCGGCAAGATCCGCATGTTGGCCGATGGCGACGCCGCTTTTGCCCAAGCCACTGGCCTGACGCTAGACCTGAACGGCAAAGGCTTGGGGCTGCGCAGCAACCGCTATTCGATGCTGGTGAAAGACGGCAAAGTGGTGCAGCTCAACAACGAAGCACCGGGCAAATTCGAGGTCAGCAACGCCGCTACTTTGCTGGCACAAGTCACTGCTGCGGCTTAAATTTGCTATTTAAACAATAGCTGCTAGCGCACGTGTTTAAAGGGCTAGAGGCCTAAAACACTTAAAAAATGCCTAAAAATGGCTTAAATGATGTCCACTTTCAGGTAGTGCGAGCCGTGCAGTGGGTTGTGGTAGTAGGGCGGAATCTCGACAAAGCCCAAATCGGTATAGAGCGCGCGGGCGGCTTCCATGTCGTCCAGCGTGTCTAGCAGCACGCTGGTGTAGCCGATTTGGCGCGCGGCATCCAGCGTCGCTTCCGCCAGCTCGCGGCCAATGCCAAAGGCGCGAAACGCTTTGCGCACATACAGGCGCTTCATTTCGCCAGCATTCGGATAGTCGCAATTGTCCAACGGGCGCAGCGCACAGCAGCCCGCCAGTGCCTCACCCACCCACGCCAGTAGCAAGCAGCCCCGTGGCGCGCCGTACTCGCCGGCAAGATCGGCCAGCTCGGCCTCAAAGCCTTGAAAGCGCAGGTCAATGCCGAGGCTGTCGGCGTACTCTTGAAACAATGTCGCCGCCGCCGCAAGCTCTTCAGGCTGGCTGGCAACGGTCAGGGTAACGGTAGGGGCTTGGGTGTCCACGGTACTCACGGCTCAACAACAGAACGGGCAGTTTAGCCGCCTCGTTTTGAATGGGGCAGTCAGCTTTGCGCCAGCAGCTTTTCGATCAGTGGGTGCAGCTCGTTCATCTTGGGCGGGCCGATGTAGCTTTTGACGATCTCGCCCTGCTTGTTGACGAGGTAGGTGGTGGGTGTCAGTTGCACATCTCCCCAAGCTTTGGCGTTGGCGCCGGTGTTGTCGATGGCGACTTTGAACGGCAGCTTGCGCGACTGGGCAAAGTTGACGACGAAGTTGGGCGGGTCGTAGCTCATGGCGACGGCCAGCGTGTCAAAGCCTTGGGCTTGGTACTTGTGGTGCGTGGCGATGAGATCGGGCATTTCGGCGACGCAGGTGGTGCAGCTGGTCGCCCAAAAGTTGACCAGCACCACTTTGCCGCGCAAGTCGGTGGTGCTCAGGCGCGAGCCGTCGAGCAGCACAAACGACGATTCCGGCGCGGGCGAGGCACCGCTGCCCAATGCCAGCCAAGCGCCTGCACCGGCGATGGCTGCCAAAGCCAAGGCGATGGCGCCATGTTTGATTTGCATAGCCATAGTTGTTGTGTCCGCAAAATGTACAAGCCCATGATTGTGCGACAGCGCCATAGCCGCAGCCATAATGTGGCGCAAACTGCCCCACCATGACTACGCGAATCCTCCTCATTGCCCATGCCCCGCTGGCGCACGCGCTGCGCGAATGCGCGCTGCATGTGTTTGCCGACAGCGCCGATAGCATCTTGGCGCTGGACGTTTTGCCCCACGCCGCCCCCGACGACACTTTGACGCAGGCGCAGCAATTGTTAGCTGACGCGCCCGATGTGCCCACCTTGGTGTTGACCGACTTGTTTGCTGCAACGCCGTGCAACGTCGCGCAGCGCTTGATTGCCGGACGCGCAGCACGGTTAATTGCCGGTGTGAATGTGCCGATGCTGCTGCGCGCCGTCTGTTACCGCGCCGAGCCGCTTGACACCTTGCTGCAGCGCGCGCTGGACGGTGGTACCCAGGGCGTGGTGCAGGTGATGGCGCTCACCGCCAGCGCCGCCGCGCCCGAGCAGATTTCCCCACTCTCTTGCCATGATCAAAACCCCGACCACCATCATTAATAAACTCGGGCTGCACGCCCGCGCATCCGCCAAGTTGAGCAAAATGGCCGGCAGCTTTCCGTGCGAGGTCTGGATGAGCCGCAATGGCCGGCGCATCAATGCCAAAAGCATCATGGGCGTGATGATGCTGGCCGCTGGCATTGGCTCTGAGGTCGAAATCGAGACCAGCGGCGATAAAGAGCAAGAAGCGATGGATGCCTTGCTGGCCCTGATCGCCGACAAATTCGGCGAGGGTGAGTAACTCTCTTTTCTCCCCCTGTTTAGTTATGACATTTTCTATTTCCGGCTCGGCCGTCTCGCGCGGCATGGCGATTGGCCGGGCGGTGCTGGTCGGCTCTGTTCGGCTCGATGTAACGCACTATTTCATCGAAGCGCACCAAATCGAGGCTGAAATCGACCGCGTGCGCCGTGGCCGTAATGCAGTGGTGCAAGAGCTGCAGCGCTTGCAAGAAGAGCTGCCGCACGACGCGCCACAAGAGCTCGATGCCATGCTCGATGTACACCTGATGCTGTTGCAAGACGAGAGTTTGAAGGCCGGCATCAAGCACTGGATTACCGAGCGCCTTTACAACGCCGAGTGGGCGTTGACGACGCAGCTGGAAGTGATTTCACGCCAGTTTGACGAGATGGAAGACCAGTACCTGCGCGAGCGCAAAGCCGATTTGGAGCAGGTGGTCGAGCGCATTTTGCGTTACATGAAGGGCGTGGCTTGTCCGGTGGTGTCGCTGCCGGGTAGCCAGTCTGCTCAGGCAGATCAGCCGCGCAAAACGCAGCAAGACTTGCTGCTCGACGACACCATCGACGTGCCGCTGATTTTGGTGGCGCACGACCTGTCGCCCGCCGACATGCTGCAGTTCAAAAAGAGCGTATTTGCCGGCTTTGTCACCGATGTCGGTGGCAAGACCTCGCACACCGCTATCGTCGCGCGCAGCATGGATATTCCGGCGGTGGTCGGCGCACGCACGGCGAGCCAGCTGGTGCGCCAAGACGATTGGGTGATTGTCGATGGCGATGCCGGCGTGGTCATCGTCGATCCGTCGGCCATCATCTTGGCCGAATACGGCTACCGCCAGCGCCAAATGCAGCTAGAGCGCGAACGCCTGACGCGCCTGCGCCACACGCCGGCCATCACGCTGGACGGCCAGCGCATTGAGCTGCTGGCCAACATTGAGCAGCCGCTGGATGCGGCGGTGGCGGTGGGTGTCGGTGCGGTCGGCGTTGGCCTGTTTCGCTCGGAGTTTTTGTTCATGGGGCGCCACGGCAATCTGCCGGGTGAAGAGGAGCAATACCAGGCCTATCGCGAGGCGGTCGAGGGCATGCAAGGGCTGCCGGTCACCATCCGCACCGTGGACATTGGCGCCGATAAGCCGCTGGACAGTAAAAGTTACAAAGACAGCCACCTGAGTCCAGCGCTGGGGTTGCGGGCGATTCGCTGGAGTTTGGACGACCCAGCAATGTTTCGTGTGCAGCTGCGCGCGCTGCTGCGCGCGGCGATGCACGGGCCGGTGAATGTGCTGTTTCCGATGCTGGCCCATGCCAGCGAGATTCGCCAAACATTGGCGCAAGTCGATTTGGCACGCGCCGAGCTGGAGGCGCGCGGCCAAGTGGCCGGGCCAGTGCGCTTGGGCGCGATGATTGAAGTGCCGGCGGCGGCGCTGATCGTGCGCACTTTTTTGCGCTACTTTGACTTTTTGTCGATTGGCACCAACGACCTGATCCAGTACACGCTGGCGATTGACCGCGCCGACGAAGCCGTTTCGCACCTGTACGACCCGCTGCACCCAGCGGTGCTGGGCTTGGTGGCCGACGTGATTGCCCAAGGCCGTGCGCAGGGCAAAAGCGTCTCGGTCTGCGGCGAAACCGCCGGCGACACCAGCATGACGCGCTTGTTGTTGGGCTTGGGATTGCGCAGTTTTTCGATGCACCCGGCGCAAATCTTGGCGGTCAAGCAAGAAGTTTTGCGCGCCGATACGCGCAAATTAGCGCCGTGGGCGCAGCAGGTGCTGCAGGCCGATGATCCGGCCGCGTTGATGGCGCTGTAAATGCGCCATCAACAAGTTATTGGCTATTAAATTAATAGCTAATAACGCCCGTGTTTAAAGGGCTAGAGGCTGATTTGGCTTAAATTTTGCTAAACTCCAGCCGCGTGTGCCTGCTGATCGGCGTGGTAGCTTGAGCGCACCATCGCACCGACGGCGGCGTGTGAAAAACCCATTTTGTAAGCCTCTTCCTCAAACATTTTGAAGGTGTCGGGGTGGACGTAGCGGCGCACCGGCAGGTGGCTATTGGACGGCGCCAAATATTGGCCAATCGTCAGCATGGTGATGCCGTGGGCGCGCATGTCGCGCATCACTTGCAGGATTTCTTCGTCGGTTTCGCCAAGGCCGACCATGATGCCGCTCTTGGTCGGTACGTCGGGGTGCAGCTCTTTGAATTTCTTCAGCAAATTGAGCGAGAACTGGTAGTCCGAACCGGGGCGCGCTTCTTTGTACAGACGCGGCGCGGTCTCTAGGTTGTGGTTCATCACATCCGGCGGCGCGGCTTTCAGAATCTCTAGCGCCCGGTCGTCGCGGCCACGGAAGTCGGGCGTCAAAATTTCGATTTGCGTCTCAGGCGAGAGGGCGCGGATTTGCTGGATGCACTCGACAAAATGGCCGCTGCCGCCGTCGCGCAAATCGTCGCGATCGACGCTGGTAATCACCACATATTTCAGCTTGAGCTGGGCAATGGTTTTGGCCAAGTTGAGCGGCTCGTTCACGTCCAGCGGATCCGGGCGGCCGTGGCCGACGTCGCAAAACGGGCAGCGGCGCGTGCATTTGTCGCCCATGATCATGAAGGTAGCCGTGCCTTTGCCAAAGCATTCGCCGATGTTGGGGCAGCTGGCTTCTTCGCACACCGTCACCAGTTTGTGCTCGCGCAGGATGTCTTTGATTTCGTAAAACCGCGTGCTGGCCGAACCGGCTTTGACGCGAATCCACGATGGTTTTTTTAGCACTTCGGCTTGCTCAACCTTGATCGGAATGCGCGACAGTTTCGAGGCGGCTTTGTGCTTGGCCAGCGGGTTGTAGTCGGCGGTGGATTGCGCTTCGCGCACGATGTCAGAGGAGCTCATGGCGGTTGGTTTTTGCTGGGTGCGTTGGGCGTTGGGGGCGAGAAATTAGGGTGCGAGGCGGCGCGTCAGTTGTTGAGCCAAGATGTGCGCTGCGTCTTCCCACGTCGTGTGGATGCCGATTGTAGAAAGGTCAATCGTTTGTAAATCGGCATAACCACAAGGGTGAATGCGCGCAAAGGGCGCCAAATCCATCGCCACATTCAACGCCACGCCGTGGTAGGTGCAATGGCGGCTGACCTTGACGCCCAGCGCGGCAATTTTTCCTAGGCCGGTGAAGTCGGGCGCCTGCGCTGCGCTGCCGTGCTGCGGCCGCTGGGGCAGTTGGGCGTGGCTGCGCGGGTCGTCCAAGCGCACATAAATGCCCGGCGCGCCGCTGACGCGGTGGCCGGTCACGCCGTAATGCGCCAGCGTGCGAATCACCGCTTCTTCAATGCGGTAAACATATTCTTTGACGAAGTAGCCGGCGCGCTGCAAGTTGACCAGCGGGTAGGCAACCACTTGGCCGGGGCCGTGGTAAGTGACTTGGCCACCCCGGTTGGTTGGCACTAAGGGGATGTCGCCAAGGTGCAGCAAGTGCTCGGCTTTGCCGGCCAGCCCTTGGGTGAAGGTGGGCGGGTGCTCGCAAATCCACAGTTGGTCGGCATCAGCGGAGGTGCGGTGGGCTGTGAATTCCTGCATCGCCACATACGTGGGCAGGTAGGGCGCGTGGCCCAAGAAGTGCGTTTGCATGGGCAGTTGAGTAATCAAAATGAAGCCCATTGTCCGAAAACAACCGCACTGCTCTGCTTACAACACCATTTTGACCAGCGGGTGTCCGGTGAAAGCGCGGTACAGGTCGTCGAGTTGCTCGCGGCTGGTGGCGGTGATGGTGACGGTGACGCCCAGATATTTGCCGCCGCTGCTGTGGCGCAGCTCGGCGGTGGCGGGGTCAAACGTCGGATCAAAGCGCTGCGCCAGCGCTGTGATCGCTTCGGCAAAGCCGTCCACATTCACGCCCATCACTTTGATCGGGAACTGTGAGGGGTATTCAATCAGCGAATCTTTGCGTGGGTCGGCCGCAGGCGGCGGGATTTGGCCATTGGCTTGGTGGGGTTTGAGGTTCATCAAAGACTCATTATTTAATAGCTATCAGCGCACGCCACGCAAGGGTTTGGCGTGGTTTTGGCTTAAAAAACGGGATTTTTCAGCCATGGAGAAAGTGAAAAATCGTTGGTACTGCACCACAGAATAGGGGTTGATGCAGATAGTGGATGCGCAGCAGTCCACACAATGCTAGCTCTTGTTGCGGGTTTTTACTTATAATCAGGGGCTTTGTGACAATTTGAACCGCTAACCGAGGGTGAGCATGACAAATCCAGTCTCAGAGACAGCCGAAGTTGAGGACGAAGATTCCGACTTCAAGCCCCTCACCGCGCAAGAAGCGCAAGAGTGGCGTAAGCGCCATCCGGCATTGTCGGTATGGCGCTTGGTAGCTGCGCAGGCTTTAGTCGGCATACTGGTGAGTTTGGTGGCGTGGCTGGTGTCAGGTAAATCCCAAGTGGCAGTATCTGCTGGGTACGGCGCACTGGCGGTGGTTTTGCCGGCTGCCTTGTTTGCACGCGGTATGGGTCGTATCAAGAATTCTGCAAAAGCGATGCTGGTAGGGTTCTTTGGCTGGGAAATGGCCAAGATTGCATTGACTGTCGCCATGCTGGCGGCAGCGCCAAAGTTAATTGACGCACTGAGTTGGCTGGCACTGCTGGCTGGCATGGTAGTGACAATGAAAACGTACTGGGTTGCGCAATGGGCGCGCTCCGGTGTCCGAAAAACCGATTGATATAGAGAAGAGTTGTCCGATGGCCGCTGAAGCGCACGCTCCAACTGCAAGTGAATACATCGTTCACCACCTGCAGCACCTCCAAAACATCCAGCAAACTTCCATCATCGACATGTCGGTGATTAACTACGACTCTGTCGTCGTGAGTGTGTTGATCGGCTTTTTGGGTGTCTTTATTTTCTGGCTTGCCGCGCGCAAAGCGACCTCGGGCGTGCCCGGCCGCTTCCAAGCAGCGGTAGAAATGATGGTAGAGATGGTGGACAACCAAGCCAAAGCTAATATCCACAATGCCGAAAGCCGCAAGTTCATTGCTCCATTGGCGCTAACGGTGTTTGTTTGGATTTTTTTGATGAATGCCATGGACTTGCTGCCAGTGGACTTGTTGCCAGTGCTGTGGCAAGTCGGTACCGGCGACAGCCACGCTTATTTGCGTGTGGTGCCTACGGCTGACCTCTCGACGACGCTCGGCTTGTCTACCGCTGTGCTGATTTTGTGCCTGTACTACAGCATCAAGATCAAAGGCATGGGCGGCTGGGCGCATGAGCTGGTGACTGCGCCGTTCGGCACGAGTAAAAATCCTGTCTACGCCCTGATTTTGGGTGTGGTCAACCTGCTGATGCAGGTCATTGAATACGTTGCTAAGACGGTTTCGCACGGTATGCGACTGTTTGGCAATATGTACGCTGGTGAGTTGGTGTTCATGCTGATTGCCCTGATGGGTGGTGCTGCTGCCATGTCGCTCTCTGGTGTGTTGCTCCCCCTGGGGCACATCATTGCAGGCTCGATTTGGGCGATTTTTCATATTTTGATCATCACCCTGCAAGCCTTCATTTTCATGATGCTGACGCTGATTTATCTCGGCCAAGCGCATGAAGCCCACTGACCATTCCCGTTCTTAGTTTCTTTCTTTTCTTTTCAACTTTTCTTTTTTAATCAGGAGTCATCATGGAAAACATTCTCGGTCTCGTCGCTCTGGCTTGTGGTTTGATCGTTGGTCTGGGCGCTATCGGCGCCTCCATCGGCATTGCACTGATGGGCGGTAAATTTCTGGAAGCTTCGGCACGCCAGCCTGAGCTGATCAACGAACTGCAAACCAAGATGTTCATCTTGGCTGGTCTGATTGACGCGGCTTTCCTGATCGGCGTGGCTATTGCTCTGCTGTTCGCTTTTGCAAATCCGTTTGCAGCCACCTTGCTTGCAAACCTGCCTAAGTAAGATCCGTTCAACGCCACTATAGAAAGGTGTTGCCGTGAGTATTAACGCGACCCTGTTCGTTCAGGCCATCGTCTTCCTGATCTTGGTGCTGTTCACGATGAAATTCGTGTGGCCCCCGATTGCGAACGCGCTGGATGAGCGAGCCCAGAAAATCGCCGATGGCCTCGCTGCTGCCGACCGTGCCAAATCTGAATTGACCGCTGCCAATCAGCGCGTCGAAAAAGAATTGTCACAGACGCGCAACGAGACAGCTACGCGTCTTGCGGACGCCGATCGCCGTGCACAAGCCATCATTGAAGAAGCCAAAGCCCGCGCTACCGACGAAGGCAACAAAATCGTCGCTGCTGCCCGCGCTGAAGCCGAACAGCAGGCCATTCAAGCCCGTGAGTCACTGCGTGAGCAGGTTGCCGCACTGGCCGTGAAAGGCGCTGAGCAGATTCTCCGCAAGGAAGTCAATGCTGGCGTCCACACGGACCTGCTCAATCGCCTCAAGACCGAGCTGTAAGGGAGCAAACCATGGCAGAACTCGCCACCATTGCCCGCCCTTACGCCGAAGCCCTGTTCAAGGCTTGCTCTGCTAGCGTGGGAGCTGATTTGAATGGCGCTGCCGTCTGGGTGGACGAATTGGCGGCGATTGCCGCCAACCCCCAGCTGCGCCAATTGGCTGATAACCCCAAGGTGCCGCCAAGCCAAGTGCTTGACGTCATCGCCGGGGTTGCACGCTCCACACTGCCCGAGATGGCAAAGAACTTTCTGCGCACCGTGATTGAAAACGGTCGCTTGGAGGCTTTGCCTGAAATGGCTACGCAGTTTCGTGCTCTGGTCAATCGCACCAACGGCTCGTCGGATGCCGTGGTGTACAGCGCTTTTGCGATGGACACTGCTGCTCTGGGTGAGCTCAGTGCAGCACTCGAAAAGCGCTTTGGCCGCAAGCTCAATCTCACCGTACAGCAAGATAGCTCGCTCATCGGTGGCATTCGCGTAGTGGTGGGTGACGAGGTGCTCGACACCTCGGTCAAAGCTCGTCTGGAACAAATGAAAGCGGCCCTCACTGCGTAATACGCGGCTTGAGGTATCGGCTAACTAAAGAAAGAAGGAAAGAGTCATGCAACTCAATCCCGCAGAAATTTCTGAACTCATCAAGAGCCGCA
Organism: Giesbergeria sp.; assembly: GCA_041798325.1. Classification (GTDB taxonomy): domain Bacteria; phylum Pseudomonadota; class Gammaproteobacteria; order Burkholderiales; family Burkholderiaceae_C; genus Simplicispira. The sequence goes on along the minus strand of JBHCAP010000041.1, from coordinate 8,226 downwards.
TCGAGGGGCTGAGCGTCAGCAGCGATATCCGCAACCAAGGCACCGTGGTGTCTGTGTCTGACGGTATCGTGCGCGTTCATGGTCTGTCTGACGTGATGCAAGGCGAAATGCTGGAGTTTCCCGCCACCGCGGACGGTACGCCCTCCTACGGTCTGGCACTGAACTTAGAGCGTGACTCGGTCGGCGCCGTGATTTTGGGCGAGTACGAGCACATCTCCGAAGGTAATACCGTCAAGTGCACGGGTCGCATTCTGGAGGTGCCCGTTGGCCCCGAGCTGATTGGCCGCGTGGTCAACGCGCTGGGCCAGCCTATCGACGGCAAAGGCCCGATCAACGCCAAGATGACGGACGTGATCGAAAAAGTGGCACCAGGCGTGATTGCCCGTAAATCAGTGGACCAGCCCCTGCAAACAGGTGTGAAGTCGATTGACGCCATGGTGCCCGTCGGCCGTGGTCAGCGCGAGCTGATCATTGGTGACCGCCAGACCGGTAAAACGGCGGTGGCCATCGACGCCATCATTGCCCAAAAGGGTCAAGGCGTGACTTGTATTTACGTTGCCATCGGTCAGAAGGCTTCGTCGATCAAGAACGTGGTGCGCTCGTTGGAGCAAGCCGGTGCGATGGACTACACCATTGTGGTCGCCGCTTCGGCTTCTGAGTCGGCTGCGATGCAGTACGTCTCGGCCTACTCTGGTTGCACCATGGGCGAGTACTTCCGCGACCGCGGCGAAGACGCGCTGATCGTGTATGACGACCTGTCCAAGCAAGCTGTGGCCTACCGCCAAGTTTCCTTGCTCCTGCGCCGTCCACCAGGCCGCGAAGCTTATCCCGGCGACGTGTTCTATCTCCATAGCCGCCTGTTGGAGCGCGCTGCCCGCGTGAACGAAAAATACGTCACCGACTTCACCAAGGGTGCCGTTACCGGCAAAACTGGTTCGCTGACGGCTCTGCCTATCATCGAAACGCAAGCGGGTGACGTGTCGGCTTTCGTGCCAACCAACGTGATTTCGATCACCGACGGTCAGATCTTCTTGGAAACCAGCCTGTTCAACGCCGGTATCCGCCCCGCTATCAACGCCGGTATCTCGGTGTCGCGCGTCGGTGGTGCTGCCCAGACCAAGCTGATCAAGAACCTGTCCGGTGGTATCCGTACCGACTTGGCACAGTACCGTGAGCTGGCTGCGTTTGCGCAGTTTGCTTCCGACTTGGACGAAGCGACCCGCAAGCAACTCGAACGCGGTGCCCGCGTGACCGAATTGCTCAAGCAAGCGCAATACAGCCCGCTGCCTATCTCTTTGATGTCTTCGACGCTGTTTGCAGTGAACAAGGGCTTCTTGGACGATATCGATGTCAAGAAGGTTCTCGACTTCGAACACGGCCTGCACCAGTTCTTGAAAACCAGCTACGGTGCCCTGTTGGCCAAGCTGGAAAAGGACCGCGCAATGGACAAAGACGCAGAAGCCGAAATGACCGCTGCAGTAGCCGCGTTCAAGAAGTCGTTCGCTTAAACCGGACGAGGAGGCATCATGGCAGCAGGTAAGGAAATACGCGGCAAGATCCAATCGGTAGAAAACACCAAGAAGATCACCAAAGCCATGGAAATGGTGGCCGCATCCAAAATGCGCAAGGCGCAAGAGCGGATGCGTGCAGCACGCCCCTACAGCGAGAAGATCCGCAGTATTGCGGCCCATCTGGGTCAGGCCAATCCCGAATATGTGCACCCGTTTATGCAAGTGAACGACGCCAAAGCGGCTGGCGTGATCGTTGTCACGACTGACAAAGGCTTGTGCGGCGGTATGAACACCAACGTGTTGCGTGTCGTCACCACCAAGTTGCGCGAATTGCAAACCGCTGGCATGTCTGTGGACGCTGTCGCCATTGGTAATAAGGGTCTGGGCTTTCTTAATCGTGTGGGTGCCCGTGTGGTGGCCCATGTGACGGGATTGGGCGATACGCCGCATCTGGACAAGTTGGTTGGCCCTGTAAAGGTGCTGCTCGATGCTTATGCCGAAGGCAAAATCAGCGCGGTGTACCTTAGCTACACCAAGTTCATTAACACCATGAAGCAGGAATCGGTACTGGAGCAGTTGCTGCCACTAGCGTCCGAAACCTTGCAGCCGGGTCAGAACGCAGGCAGCTGGGACTACATCTATGAGCCAGATCCGCAAAGCGTCATCGATGAGCTGCTGGTGCGCTATGTTGAATCGCTGATTTACCAATCGGTAGCAGAAAACATGGCTTCTGAGCAATCGGCGCGCATGGTGGCCATGAAGGCCGCAACCGACAACGCCGGTAGCGTCATCGGCGAGTTGAAGCTGATCTACAACAAGACGCGCCAAGCAGCGATTACGAAAGAACTTTCGGAAATCGTCTCTGGCGCCGCTGCTGTGTAAACAGCCCGACAAATATCTTTATTGGAGCGAGAAAAATGGCTCAAGAGAATTCCACGCTGGACGCCGCGCGCGTTCAGGGCAAGATTGTTCAATGTATCGGCGCTGTGGTGGACGTAGAGTTTCCACGCGACCAGATGCCGAAAATTTACGACGCTCTGAAGCTTGAAGGCTCGGCGCTGACGCTGGAAGTACAGCAGCAGCTGGGCGACGGTATCGTGCGCACCATTGCGCTCGGTTCGTCCGACGGCTTGCGCCGTGGTTTGATGGTGACTAACTCCGGTAACCCTATCACCGTACCCGTAGGTAAGGCAACGCTGGGTCGCATCATGGACGTGCTGGGCACGCCAATTGATGAGCGCGGTCCCGTTAGCTCCCAGCTGTCGGCTTCTATTCACCGCAAAGCTCCTGCGTACGACGAACTGTCGCCATCGCAAGAGCTGCTAGAAACCGGCATCAAGGTGATTGACTTGGTCTGCCCGTTTGCTAAGGGCGGTAAGGTTGGTCTGTTCGGTGGCGCGGGCGTGGGCAAGACCGTGAACATGATGGAGCTGATTAACAACATCGCTAAGGCCCACAGCGGCCTGTCGGTGTTTGCTGGTGTCGGCGAGCGTACCCGCGAGGGCAACGACTTCTATCACGAGATGGCCGACTCCGGCGTGGTGAATTTGGAAAAACTCGAAGAGTCCAAAGTCGCCATGGTGTACGGCCAGATGAACGAGCCACCAGGTAACCGTCTGCGCGTGGCGTTGACTGGCCTGACCATTGCCGAGTCGTTCCGCGACGAAGGCAAGGACGTTTTGTTCTTCGTGGACAACATCTACCGCTACACACTGGCCGGAACCGAAGTGTCCGCACTGCTGGGCCGTATGCCTTCCGCCGTGGGTTATCAGCCCACACTGGCTGAAGAAATGGGTCGCTTGCAAGAGCGTATTACTTCGACCAAAGTTGGTTCGATCACTTCTATTCAGGCCGTTTACGTGCCAGCGGACGACTTGACCGACCCCTCGCCCGCAACGACGTTTGCCCACTTGGACTCCACCGTGGTGTTGTCGCGTGACATCGCTTCGCTGGGTATCTACCCTGCGGTTGATCCATTGGATTCGACCAGCCGCCAGTTGTCGCCCGACGTGGTCGGCGAAGAGCACTACCAAGTCGCTCGCGCCGTGCAAGGCACGCTGCAGCGCTACAAAGAGCTGCGCGACATTATTGCCATCTTGGGCATGGACGAATTGGCGCCTGAAGACAAGCTGGCCGTGGCGCGTGCCCGCAAAATCCAGCGTTTCCTGTCGCAGCCGTTCCACGTGGCCGAAGTGTTTACCGGTTCGCCCGGAAAATACGTGCCACTGGCTGAAACCATCCGTGGCTTCAAGATGATTGCCAACGGCGAGTGCGACCACTTGCCTGAGCAAGCCTTCTACATGGTGGGAACCATCGACGAAGCCTTCGAGAAAGCCAAGAAGATGGCCTGATAGCGGCTAGCCGCCGACTGAAGTTGCTTTCAAGGTACTTTAGTCAGTGGCGCGCAATCCTGCCCTCTCTCTTTTTTCTAGGAGCAATGATGAACACCCTCCACGTAGATGTAGTCAGTGCCGAAGAGTTGATTTTCTCTGGCGAAGCGCGCTTTGTTGCGCTGCCCGGTGAAGCCGGCGAACTGGGCGTGTATCCGCGTCACACTCCGTTGATCACGCGCATCAAGCCCGGCTCGGTGCGCATTGAAATGGCCGATGGCAGCGAAGAGTTTGTTTTCGTCGCCGGTGGCATTCTCGAAGTCCAGCCCGATCGTGTCACGGTACTGTCCGATACGGCAGTGCGCGGTAAAGACTTAGATGACGAAAAAGCCAATGCCGCTAAGTCAGCCGCCGAAGAAGCGCTGAAGAACGCCAAGAGCGAAATCGATATCGCCCGCGCCCAGTCTGAATTGACGGTGCTGGCGGCACAATTGTCGGCGCTGCGCAAGTTCCGTCAGAAAAAATAAGCCCTGTGCTGAAATAAAAAAAGCCACCTTTTGAGGTGGCTTTTTTACATAAAAACAGCCTCTAGCCCTTTAGATACGTGCGCTAGTAGCTATTAAATTAATAGTAATTACTGCTCTTGAAGTTATTTGATGGCAATGCGTAGCGCATCCAGCAATTCGTTGTGGCGCAACAGGCGCTCGGTTTGGCGTAGCCCATGCGCCATCTTTGCCGCTAGAGAGCAAGGTCAGCACCAGCGCGATCCCACCGGCTACGCTCGATAAAAAGACACTGCTACTGAGCCAGTACGCCAGCAATCCGGTGCTGTCGCCCATAACTGTGCCAGCTAAAAATCGACCCAAAAAACTGCGTAGCAGTGGGGTCAGCAGTGTGGTGCCAAAGAATAAAAACATGGCCAGGCTTTGCAAGTTGATGCCTTTGTCGGTGCCGGCAAGGCTTCGCCGCTGTCGCGCGACTAATTTTTCAGTTGCTGGCGACGCGGTGCGCGTAGGCAGCAATGTCTTTTGGCGCGGTGCTAGGCAGCATCAAAGCACGCAATTTGTGTGCCGATTTTTTCTTCCAGCGCTTGTAATTGCCCATTCAGCGCTTGTAGTTCGTCGCTGCTCAGGGTGTGCGTTTGGTCGATGGCGCGCGCGCTCAGTGTTGGCATCGCCTGCACTGTTTGCGCCACTGATAAATCGGATTAAGTGCTATTAAAAATATAGCTGCTAGCGCACGTATTTAAAGGGCTAGAGGCATATTTTGCTTAAATTTACGGTTTGGTGGGCGCTGAGAAATTCACCGTGGGTGGCAGCGAGATTTGCGCCTCGTTTTGCACCGTAAACGTCGGTTTTGGCGGGTAGCTAAAGATTTTGGCAGTTAGATTGGTCGGAAAGCTGCGCACCAAAATGTTGTATGCCGTCACTGTGCCGATGTATTCATTGCGCGCTACGGTGATGCGGTTTTCCGTGCCCTCTAGCGTGGCGCGCAAATCGCGAAATCTTTGATTGGCTTGCAGATTCGGATAGCGCTCGGATACTGCCATCAGACGCGATAGCGCGCCGCTGAGCTCGCCCTGCGCTTGCTGAAATTTATTGAGCGCTTCGGGGTTGTTGAGCAGCTCGGGCGTAGCTTGGATAGAGGTGGCTTTGGCACGCGCCTCAATCACTTGGGTCAGCGTGCCTTGTTCAAAAGCCGCCTCGCCTTTGACGGTGGCGACAATGTTGGGGATTAAATCGGCGCGGCGCTGGTATTGGCTGAGCGCCTCGCTCCACGCGGCCTTGGATTTCTCATCTAAGCGTTGGAAATCGTTGTAGCCGCAGCCACTCAGGAGGAGGGCAGTAGTGATAAAGGCAATAAAACGTTTCATAGTGGCAGGCGCTGGGCTAAAAAAGGCAAAAAAGGCGGGAACAGTAAACAATGCCATGCCGCGAGCGCTGGCAAATTGTGCCGTAAACACCACTGGTGTGCGGGTGTTGGCACTATCGAGTGCAAAATTGCGCCATGGATGACATCGTTCAACAAGCACTGATCAAATGGCCGAATGTGCCGCACTGTTATGGCTGGCTAGGGTTGGACGCGCGTGGCCGCTGGTATTTGCGCGATGACGCAGTGCAGGCGCAAGGCGCGTTCCCGCACAGCAAAGGCGAGTTGATAGAGCATCAGAAATTGATTGCCTTCATCGAGCGCAATTACGAGGCCGATGCACAAGGGCAGTGGTTTTTTCAGAATGGCCCGCAGCGGGTCTATGTGGAGCTCGAATGTACGCCGTGGATTTGGCGTATCGAGCCGGATTTGAGTTTGCTGTCGCACACTGGGCGCACGGCTAAAGCGACTGTGGCGAGCTGTTTGCTCGACGACGAAGGGCGAGCCTACGTGGTGAGCGATATTGGTGTTGGGTTAGTACACACGCTGGATGTGGCGCAGGTGGCCGATGCGATTGAGCGCGAGGTGTGGACGGTGCAGTCGGTCAGCGCGGATGATTTACCGATGCGATACGACTTTGTACGTAGTCCGGTCAGCGCGCATTTATAAGATAACCGTTGAAGCGGTAAAAACAAAAATCCGGCTTGACACCGGATTTTTTGGTGAGAAATAAAGCGCTTTACTGTGATGCAGCTGCCATGTATTCAACTGCTGCACACAAGTCTGTATCTGAGGCAGATGTGCCCCCGCGTGCGGGCATAGCGCTTTTATCGTCAACGGAAGTGGCGTGTATGGCATCAATGCCTGTAGCAATACATGGAGCCCAAGCTTTCTTATCACCAAACTTTGGCGCGCTGGCCACACCTGTTAGGTGGCAAACTTGGCAGGCCTGTTTGTACAAAACTTTGCCCGCGCCGCTGGCTATTGGCACCGCTGCCGCGATTATTTTGGTTTCGGGGGTTACTCTTTAGCTACTGACACAGTCTCTACCGGTGCTGCTGCGGCGGGACTGGCGCTGGGCGCAGCAGCGCTATCTTCTGCGCCTGCAGGGACTGCTGGTTCAGGGAATTTGCCTCCGGCGGCGCTGGTCATATAGACGACAGCACGGGCAATTTCAGTGTCGTTAAATGTGCCACCACCTTGCGCGCCCATCGAGCCTTTACCGGCAATCGCTGAATGCAGTAATGCTTCAAAGCCGCTTTTTAGGCGTGGCTCCCAAGCGACAGCATCGCCAAATTTAGGCGCGCCAACAATGCCAGCCGCGTGGCAAGCTGCGCATTGTGCGGCGTAGACAGCTTCGCCAGATTGCAGTCCCTTCTTGGCTTCACGCACTTGCACCATACCGATTTTTTGGATGCGTTCTGCTACGGCTTTCTCTTGCAAGGATGTGTCACTGACTGGGCTGCTGCCTGCAACAAGGTAGGCGACCACCCCAATTACGAGTGCAATCGGTGCTGTCACCGCCCAAACAGTTGAGGAGGACAGTTGGTTGGGGTTGTGGGAGCCCGTATGGGCTTCGCCGGAGTGGTTGTCGTTCATGGCGTTCTCGCAAATATCCGTCAAAGTGTCGAGGGGATTTTTGCCCGAATTATATGAGGGCATCTGGTTCAATCTGCATTGTGCACAGTGACGCTAGTCAAGTGCAGCTGCTCTAAGCGTGCAATAATGAGCGGTTGTTTTGAAAGCGCATCAAGTGCGTTGGGATTGTTTTAGTGTTGCGGCTGTAGCTCAGTGGATAGAGTATTGGCCTCCGAAGCCAAGGGTCGTGGGTTCGATCCCCGCCAGCCGCACCATGTTTTTACATTTCCTGTCGTTTTCTTTAAAGCAGCAAAAAGCTGTGCTAGAATCAAAAACTCTTCGGAAGAGTGTCCGAGTGGCTAAAGGAGGCAGACTGTAAATCTGCTGGCTCACGCCTACGCTGGTTCGAATCCAGCCTCTTCCACCAAAATTTTTGCAATGATGTGGATTGATCAAAAAAACTTTTTAAGTTTTGCGTAAAAGTCAAGTTATTGGCTAGTGCGGGAGTAGTTCAATGGTAGAACCCTAGCCTTCCAAGCTAATGACGCGGGTTCGATTCCCGTCTCCCGCTCCACTGTTTGTATTTTTGGTTTTAGTTGAAGCGACTGCGAAAGTAGTCTTAAATTGCCCATTTGGCTCAGTGGCAGAGCACTCCCTTGGTAAGGGAGAGGTCCCGGGTCCGATTCCCGGAATGGGCACCAAATTTTCAGGTGCGTCTGCTTGAGATTGCGCTGAATCCTGTTGTGTTGTGATAAATTTTTTTCGGAGTCGGAAAAATGGCAAAAGGAAAATTCGAGCGCAATAAGCCGCACGTCAACGTCGGCACCATTGGTCACGTGGACCATGGCAAGACCACTTTGACGGCAGCAATTGCTACCGTGTTGGCCAAGGCCTTCGGCGGCGAAGCAAAAGACTACGCAGCTATCGATAACGCGCCT
>JBHCAP010000040.1:0-71211 GCA_041798325.1 Giesbergeria sp. | reverse complement strand
CCGCCCGCGCCCCCCCCCCGCCGCCGCCGCCGCCGAGCCAGCCGAACCCGCCGCAGAGTAAAAACCATAGCTGCTAGCGCACGCAGCTAAAGGGTTTGAGGCCGATTTGGCTTTAAAAATAAAACTTGCTGGGTATAGTTATCGTAGCTACAATAACGCCCATGCAAGTGACCTTTGACCCGAGCAAGCGAAACAAAGCGCTAGAAGAGCGCGGCTTGGATTTTGCAGACGCCGCCGTTGTCTTTGAAGGCGACACCGTAGAGGTTGAAGACACACGGCAAGACTACGGTGAAGTCCGCACCATCTGTTACGGCCTGCTGGCCGGCCGGATGGTAGTGGTGGGCTACACCCCGCGTGGCGCGGCCCGTCACGTCTTCAGCATGAGGAAAGCAAATGACCGCGAAAAAAACCGCATCGGCCCACTCCTTGGGCTCTGACTTGGCGCGGGTGGATGCCCACCAAGTCCAAGCATCTGAATACGACGAGCTACCAGAACTGACCGAAGAGATGCTGGCACGCGCCACAGTCAACAAGGGCGGTCGTCCCAAATCAGCCGCTCCAAAAATACTGCTCTCGGTGCGCTACAGCACCGAGGTGGTGGAGTACTTTCGCAGCACCGGCGAGGGCTGGCAGTCCCGAATGGACGGCGTGCTTCGGGATTACGTGGCTCAGCACGCTCGGCACTGAGCCAACAACCAGCGCCGCTGGCTGCACCGATGCCGCTACAACCACCCCGCCTTGCGAAAGCGCCAATACAGCACCACGCCAGTGCTCAAGATGACCGCCAGCGCAGTCGGGTAGCCATACTTCCAATCCAGCTCGGGCATGCCGGTGAAGTTCATCCCCCAGATGCCGGCCAGCGCGGTTGAGGCGGCAAAAATCGCCGCCCACGCTGCCAGCTGTTTGGTGGTCTCGGACTCCTCAATCGTCACCATCGACAGGTTGACTTGGATGGCGGTGCCGATGGTGTCGCGCACCGATTCGGTCGTGCCGGCGATGCGCGTGACGTGGTCATGCACGTCGCGAAAATACTCTTGCACGCCGGCGCACACTGGCGGCACGCGCCCGCCGTGCAGCTTGCCCAGCACGTCCAGCAGCGGCGCAACGGCGTGGCGCAACATGCCGGTGCGGCGTTTCAACGCATACAGCCGCTCGATGTTGCCGCGCGCGGCGCCGGGAGTAAAGATGTGCTCTTCGACGTCTTCCAGCTCAGTTTCAAAGTCGTCCAGCAGCGGAAAGTAGCGGTCAACTGCCGCGTCCATCAGCGCGTACAGCACAAAGCCGGCGCCGTGCTGCAGCAGCTCGGGTTCGCGCTCGCAGCGCTGGCGCACCGCCATAAAATTTTTGTCGCAGCGGGTGCGCACCGACAGCACAAAGTTGGGGCCGGCAAACACCGCCAGCTCGCCGACCGGCTCGTCGCTATCGACCTCTAGGCTGGGGTCGAGCAGGTGCATCACGACAAACAGCGTGTGGCCGTACTCCTCCATCTTCGGGCGCTGGTGGCCTTTGCGCGCGTCTTCGACCGCCAGCTCGTGCAGGTCAAATTCTTCTTGCAGCTGCGCCAACTCGGCGGCGTCGGGGTCGTGCAGGGCCACCCAGACAAAGCAGCCGGGTTGCTGCAGCCAGTGGCTGATGTCGTCGGTGTGGATGTCAGCGCGCTTGCGGCCGTTTTCATAGACCGCGCAGTTGATAATCATGGGCAAAAATCAGGTCAAATTGGCCTCTAGCCCAATAGATACGGGCGCTAGCAGCTCTTAAATCAGGAGTAAATGCGTGCTGGCGTGGCTCAGTGGCCATCGCGCCGCGCCACGCGCAGCAGGTGCGTGACGGCGGCGCGGTGGTATTTGCAGTTGTACAAATGCCAAAAGCGAATCAGCCACATCGCGCTGGCCACCACCACACCAAACACCGTAATCGCGCCAAACACCGACAGGCCGAGTTTGAGCGACAGGCTGTAGAGCAAGCCCAGCCCCAAAATGGCCGCCTGCTCGTTGAAGTTTTGCACCGCAATCGAGCGCCCCGCGCCCATCAGGTTGTGGCCGCGGTGCTGCAGCAGCGCATTCATCGGCACCACCAAATAGCCGCCCAAGCCCCCCAGCACAATCAAGAACGGCACCGCCACCCAAATGCTGTTGATAAACACCATCAGCACCAGCAGCACGCCCATGGCAATGCCCAGCGGAATCACGCGGGTGGCGATGTCCAGGCGCATCCGCATCGAGGCAAAAATCGCGCCCGCCGCCGTGCCAATGGCGACCACGCCGGTCAGCGCCGAGGCTTGCGTGGTGTTGTAGCCCAGCGCCACGCCCGCCCACGCCAGCACGATGAATTTCAGATTGCCGCCCGCGCCCCAAAACAAAGTGGTGGTCGAGAGCGAAATTTGCCCCAGCTTGTCGCTCCACAGGCGGCGGTTGCAGGTCCAAAAGTCGGGCAGCAGCGCCAGCGCGTTGGCCAGCACACTGCGGCTGGTGTCGTGGCGCAGCGGGCGCAGCGGCACGCCGGTGTTGGGAATGCGCAGGTTGAACCAAGCGGCAATCGCGTAAACCACAATCAGCGCCGCAATCGCCGCTTGCGCCGGGGTGGCGATGCCGGTGTGGATGAAGGGAAGGTCAATGGCCAGCAGCAGCTGCGACAGCACCGGCCCGACCAACTGCCCGCCCAGCAGCACGCCCAAAATGATGGAGGCAATGGTCAGCCCCTCAATCCAACCATTGGCCTTGACCAATTGCGAGGCCGGCAGCAGCTCGGTCAGGATGCCGTATTTGGCGGGGGAATAAGCGGCAGCGCCCAAACCGACGATGGCGTAGGCCATCAAAGGGTGCGCGCCAAACAGCATCATCAAGCAGCCGACGATTTTGATGGCGTTGCTGATCAGCATCACGTGCCCTTTGGGCAGCGCGTCGGCAAAAGCGCCGACAAACGGCGCCAGCAGCACATAAAACAGCGCAAACATCGGCACCAACGCGGCGCTCTGCCAACTGGGGGCGCCGCTGGAAATCAGCAACTGCACCGCAGCGACGAATAGCGCGTTGTCGGCCAGCGAGCTGAAAAACTGCGCCGACATGATGGTAAAAAATCCGCGCTTCATCGCATCGCTAAATGGCCACCCAAAGGATGGATGAACTGATAAATGGGGGGGAGCCTGCAAGGGCTATCGGGGCGTGATCGGCGGTTATAGCACGCACTCTGGGCGTTGGAGTGCCAGAATTGCGCCTTCTCATCTAAGTGCCCTGCCATGCCGCGTCCCATCCGTGCCCTGATCCACACCAGCGCTTTGCAACACAACTTGGCGCGCGCCCGCCGCGCCGCGCCCGATGCGCAGCTCTGGGCGGTGGTCAAAGCCAACGCCTACGGCCACGGCATTGAGCGCGTGTTTGACGGCCTGCGCGGCGCTGACGGCTTTGCCCTGCTGGACTTGCAAGAGGCGCAAGCCTTGCGCCACCTCGGCTGGCGCGGCCCGATTTTGTTGCTGGAGGGCGTGTTTGAAGCGCGCGATTTGGAGCTGTGCTCGCGTCTGGGGCTGTGGCACACCATCCACTGCGATGAGCAAATCGACATGCTGGCGGCGCACAAAACCCAACTCGGCCACCGCGTGTTTCTGAAGATGAACTCCGGCATGAACCGCTTGGGCTTTACGCCGCAGCGCTTTCGCAGCGCGTGGGCGCGGCTGAACGCGCTGCCGCAGGTCGATGAAATCTCTTTCATCACCCATTTTTCGGATGCGGATGGCGCGCGCGGCATTGCGCACCAAGTCGCCGCCTTTGACACCGCCACGCAAGACCTGCCCGGCGAGCGCAGCCTGTGCAACAGCGCCGCCATGCTGCGCCATGCCAGTGCGTCTGCATTGAACAACCCGGCGGCAGACTGGGTGCGCGCCGGCATCGTGCTGTACGGCAGCGCCCCAGACCACCCCGAACACCGCGCTGCTGACTGGGACTTGCAGCCGGCCATGACGCTCTGTACCCGCTTGGTCGCGCTGCAACAACTGCAAGCGGGCGACAGCGTGGGTTACGGCTCGTGCTTCACGGCAGATAAGCCGACCACCATTGGCGTGGCGGCGTGTGGTTATGCCGACGGCTACCCGCGCCACGCTGGCACCGGCACGCCGGTGCTGGTGAACGGCGTGCGCACCCGTTTGGTCGGGCGCGTCAGCATGGATTTGCTGACGGTGGATTTGAACCCGGTGATTGCCGCCGGCGTGGAAGTCGGCTTTGGCAGCGAAGTCACGCTTTGGGGATGTGCGGCGAACGGCGCGGTGCTGCCGATTGATGAAGTCGCGCAGGCGGCGGGCACCGTCGGCTATGAGCTGATGTGCGCCGTCGCCCCGCGCGTGCCGGCAGCGGTGGGTTTCTAGCGCAGCTGCGCCCCAAAGGACAGGAAGGATGTTTGCCGGCTTTGGACTATATTTGTCCAAGACAAAATAGTATTTTGTTGGATTTGTCCCATTGGAGAGCGCCCCATGCGTATGCGCAAAAAAGCCGATTTACCCGAAAAAACCTGCGCCACCTGCGGCCTACCTTTTGTCTGGCGCAAAAAGTGGGAAAAAGTGTGGGATGAAGTGCGCTACTGCTCAGACCGCTGCCGCAGCGCGCGCGGTAATCCATCCACCAGCCCCAAGGTGCCGCGATGAGCACCGTGATCTACTGGTTGCGCAACGACCTGCGCCTGCACGACAACCCCGCGCTGGCCCAAGCCTGCCGGGGTGCCGATCAGCTGCTGCCGGTGTTTATCCATCCCCCCGAAGACGAAACCAGCCCTTGGGGCTTTGCGCGTGTGGGCGTACACCGCCGGGCTTTTGTGGCCCAAGCGCTGGCCGACTTGCGCGCCCAACTGCAAGCGCGCGGCAGCGATGTACTCGAATGCACTGGCACAGCGCAGACGGTGCTGCCCGCCCTAGCCCAAGCGCTGGGCACCACCCACCTCGTTTGCGAGCAGATTGCCGCGCCCTACGAGCAGGCCGAAGTCGCCGCACTGCGCGCTGCCGGACTCAGCGTCAAAGCAGACTGGCAATCGAGCCTGATCAGCCCCACCCAGTTGCCGTTTGCTATGGCCACGCTGCCCGAGGTGTTCACCCAGTTTCGCCAAGCGCTGGAGCGCGCCCGCGTGCAGCCGCCCGCGCCGCTGCCCCTGCCCCAAGCCTTGCCACCACTGCCACCACTGCAAGATTTATGGTCAAAACAGCCTCTAGCCCTTTTGCAGCAAGCGCAAGCAGCTATTAAAACAGGAGTTGATGCCGCGCCGCTGCACGACGCGCGCTCGTCCTTTCCCTACGCCACGCCCGCCTGCCACGGCGGCGAAACCGCTGCGCTGGCGCACCTGCACCAATACTTGGCGCGCAAACTGCCGCACAGCTACAAAGCCACGCGCAACGGCTTGACCGGGCTGGATTACTCCAGCAAGTTCTCGCCTTGGCTGGCCAGCGGCGCGCTGTCGGCCCGGCAGGTGATGGCCCAATTGCGCGCCTTTGAAGAGCAGCATGGCGCCAACGACGGCAGCTACTGGCTGTGGTTCGAGCTGCTGTGGCGTGACCACTTTCGCTTTTTGCACTTGCAGCGCGGCGCGGCGCTCTACCGCGCCCGGGGCCTGAGTGGCGCGCCGCTGCCACCGCACAACGCCCAAGGCTTTGCCCGCTGGTGCCGGGGCGAGACCGGCCACAGCTTGGTCGATGCCGGTATGCGCGAGCTGGCCGCCACCGGGTATCTGAGCAACCGCCTGCGCCAAATCGTGGCCAGCTATTTGCTGCACGACCTGCGCGGCGACTGGCGCGCCGGTGCCGCTTGGTTTGAGTCGCAATTGCTCGACTACGACCCGTACAGCAATCAGGGCAACTGGCTGTATGTGGCCGGGCGCGGCACCGACCCGCGCGGCGGGCGCCGCTTCAACCCCGACAAACAAGCCCACGACCACGACCCCGATAGCCACTACCGGCGCCTGTGGGGTACGGCATGAGCGCCGCGCCCGCGCACACACTGCGCCTGCTGCTGGGCGACCAGCTCAACCCGCTGCACCCGTGGTTTGCGCAAATCGACGCCAACGTGGTCTATGTGCTGATGGAGGTGCGCCAAGAAACCGATTACGTGCTGCACCACGCGCAAAAAATCTTGGCCATTTTTGCCGCCATGCGCGAGCTGGCGCGCCAGCTGCGTGAGGCCGGCCACCGCGTGCGCTATGTGGCCATTGACGAGCCTAGCAACCGCCAGTCCATCCCCGGCAACTTGGCCGCGCTGCTGGCGCACTACGGCGCTACAGCGCTGCAATACCAAGCGCCCGACGAATGGCGGCTGGATGCCCAATTGGCCGCCTTTCGTCCCCCCGGCGTGCAAGTGGCGATGGTGGACAGCCAGCACTTCTACACCGCGCGCGGCGAGATGGCGCAGCTGTTCAAAGGCCGCAAGCAGTGGCTGATGGAGCACTTTTACCGCCAGATGCGCCAGCGCCACGGCGTGCTGCTGGACGCCCACGGCCAGCCCGAAGGCGGGCAGTGGAACTTTGACCACGACAACCGCAAGCCTTGGCCCGGCCACCCCGCTGCGCCGCCCGATGTCAGGACGGCGCACGACCACAGCACGCTGTGGCAGACCATCGTTGCTGCGGGCGTGCAAAGCTTTGGCGACCCGCAGGCGGCTGCGCTGCGCTGGCCGCTTAACCGCGCCGAGGCGCTGGCGCAGCTGGACGCCTTCATCGGGCAGGCGCTGGCGCACTTTGGCGACTTTGAAGATGCCATCAGCGTCCAAAGCCCGCGCCTGTTCCATTCGCTGCTGTCGTTTGCACTGAACGTCAAGCTGCTGGCACCGCAGGAAGTGGTGCAGCGCGCCGAGGCCGCCTACCGCGCTGGGCGCGCGCCGCTGGCGGCGGTGGAGGGCTTTGTGCGGCAAATTCTGGGCTGGCGCGAGTACGTGCGCGGCATCTACTGGGCGCAGATGCCCGGCTACGACCAGCGCAACGCCCTAGGCCACCACGCGCCGCTGCCCGCGTGGTTCTGGACAGGCCAAACGCGGATGCGCTGCCTGCAAGACGCAATTGGCAACTCGCTGGCCAACGCCTACGCCCACCACATCCAGCGGCTGATGGTGATTGGCAACTTTGCGCTGCTGGCGGGCACCGACCCCGCCGCCGTACACCGCTGGTATCTGGGCGTGTATGCCGACGCTTTTGAATGGGTGGAACTGCCCAACACACTGGGCATGGGCCAGTTTGCCGACGGCGGCCTGCTGGCCACCAAGCCCTATGTCAGCAGCGCCGCCTACATCGACCGCATGGGCGATGCCTGCAAGGGCTGCGCTTACGACAAAAAGCAGCGCACCGGCCCTCAGGCCTGCCCCTACAACGCGCTGTACTGGGACTTTTTTGCCCGCCACGAAGCCACGCTGGGCAAGAACTTTCGCTTGGGGCTGGTCTATCGCAACCTGCAAAAGATGGACAGCGCCACCCTGCAAGCCCTGCGCGAGCACGCCGCCGACCTGCGCGCGCGCATCGATACGCTTTGATCACTTTTTGCCCGCCTTTTGGAGTACGCCATGCAATCTCTCCCCGACGGCTATCGCGCCTTGGTCATTGGCAGCACGGGCGCTATCGGCAGCGCTTTGCTGGCGCAGTTGCAGGCCGACCCGCGCTGCGCTTTGGCCATCGGCTTGGGTCGGCGCACCACACCGGCGCTGAACTTGGATGACGAAGCCAGCGTGGTGCAAGCAGCGGCGCAGCTGCGCCAGCAAGGCCCGTTGCACTGCATCATCCACGCCGCCGGTGTGCTGCACACGCCGCAGTTCCAGCCCGAAAAACGCCTAGCGCAACTGAACGGCGCGCAGCTCGAAGCCACCTTCCGCGCCAACACCTTTGGCCCGGCGCTGGTGCTGGCGCACTTTGTCCCGCTGCTGGCGCGCCACGAGCGCAGCGTGCTGGCCGTGCTCTCGGCCAAAGTGGGCAGCATTGGCGACAACCGTCTGGGCGGCTGGTACAGCTACCGCGCCTCCAAAGCCGCGCTGAACATGCTGCTCAAAACTGCTGCCATCGAAGTCGCCCGCACCCATCCCCAGGCCGCTTTGGCGGCGCTGCACCCCGGCACGGTGGACTCGGCTCTGTCTGCGCCCTTCAACGGCGCTGCCATTGGCCGTCCGCCGAAAGATGCCGCCGCCGACCTGCTGCGCGTGCTCGACGGCCTGCTGCCCGAAGACACCGGCAGCTTTTATGCCTACAGCGGCGAGCGGCTGGCGTGGTGAGCGCGCTGCGCCTGACAAGCCACCCACCATCCCAGCGCAGCGCGCCGGCTTGGGCGTAATTGACACGCCCTTTCTACAATCGCCCCCATGCAATCCCACACCACCCACACCCTGCAATACACCCGCGCCGCCGAGCTGCCGGCCATCCTTGCCCAGCGCATCGTTATCTTGGATGGCGCGATGGGCACCATGATTCAGCGCTTTAAGTTGGGGGAAGCCCAGTACCGGGGCGAGGGCTACAGCGGAGCCGGCGCAGCGGGCGAGCGCTTTAAAGACTTTGCGCGCGATGTCAAGGGCAACAACGAGCTGCTCAGCATCACCCGCCCTGATGTCATCCGCGACATCCACGAGGGCTATTTGGCTGCCGGCGCCGACATGATCGAGACCAACACCTTCGGCGCGACCACCGTGGCGCAAGAGGACTACAAAATGGCCGATTTGGCGCGCGAGATGAACCTGCGCTCGGCCCAATTGGCGCGCGCGGCCTGCGACAAATTCAGTACGCCCGACAAGCCGCGCTTTGTCGCCGGCACGCTCGGCCCGACGCCCAAGACCGCCAGCATCAGCCCGGACGTCAACGACCCCGGCGCACGCAACATCACTTTTGAGCAACTGCGCCAGTCGTACTACGAGCAAACCGAGGCGCTGATTGAAGGCGGCTCGGACGTGATTTTGGTCGAGACGATTTTTGACACCCTCAACGCCAAAGCGGCGCTGTTTGCCATCGAAGAAGTGTTTGAAAAGCTCAATGTGCGCCTGCCGCTGATCATCAGCGGCACGGTGACGGACGCCTCGGGGCGGATCCTGAGCGGGCAGACGGTGACAGCGTTTTGGCACAGCGTGCGCCACGCGCAGCCGCTGGCCGTCGGCCTGAACTGCGCGCTGGGCGCGGCGCTGATGCGGCCGTACATCCAAGAGCTGGCCAAGGCCGCGCCCGACACCTTCATCAGCTGCTACCCCAACGCCGGCCTGCCCAACCCGATGAGCGACACCGGCTTTGACGAAACCCCCGAAGTCACCAGCCGCTTAGTGCACGAGTTTGCCGCCGAAGGGCTGGTCAACATTTTGGGCGGCTGCTGCGGCACTACGCCCGAGCACATCGGCGCGATTGCCAAGGCGGTGGGGCAGGTCAAAACGCGGCCTTTGTTCTACCGCGAGGAAAAATAATGGTCAAAAGTGGCTCTAGCCCTTTAGATACGGGCGCTAGTAGCTATTATTTTTAATGTTGATTGAGGCGGTACAGCGATGAGCAGCGTCCAGTTTCCCGCCCCGGTGGCGGCGGCCAGCAGCGTAGCGCCGGTGGCGGCGGTCAGCGGTACCACTGCCGGCAGTGGCAACAGCGCTGGCAGCAACGCCCGCACGGCGGCGGGCGGGCAGTCGGCGGCGGATGCAGCGCTGCTGGGTGCCAAAGGGCTGGGCGGTGCGGCGGCAGCAGCGGCCACTGCGCAGACGCTGGCCAGCGCTGCCAACCAACTGGCGGCATCGTGGCCGACAGCGGCTGCACCCACGCTGACCACACCAGCCACACCAGCCGCGCCGATTCCGGTGTTGCCGCAAGCGCAGCAAACGCACATCTCCGCCCAAGCGCGCGAGGCGCTGGGCGCCGGCTTTGACCCGCGCGGCGCAGCGCCACTGCCGGCCACAGCGAATGCCAACGCCGCCATTAACAACAACAACAACAACGCCGCCGCCACCGCCGCCACCACCTTGTCTGGCGGCGCGCACCAAGCCGCACCCGTCACCACCGCGTGGCCGGCGTCCGGGCTGGAGGCACCGCTGCGCCATCTGGTGCAAAGCTTGGTGCAGCAAGTCACCACCCAAGGCGGCGGACACGCGGGTCAGCAGCGCGTTGTCGCGGCGCAGGTCTGGCCGCTGTCGCTGGCACACGCGCTCGAAAGCGGCGGCGAGGACGGCGAGAACAGCCCCATGCAAACGTGGCTGGTACGCCAAGGCACAGTGCAAACCGCAGAAGGGCCGCGCGGCATGACGCTGACGCTGCGGGTGCCCGCGCCGTGGCTGGCATCACTGGCATCGCTGACAGCACAAGCTGCGCCAGCAACTGCGCCAGCGGCGGCAAGCTCCAGTGGGCTGCAGGCGGCGTATTTGGGTGCGCCGCAAAATTTGCAATCCGGCGTATTGGCGCTGGTGTTACAGGGCATGGGCGCGGCGGCGGCGGCGCGCACCAGTGCGCTGCTGGTGCTGGATTTTCAGCCGCAGTTGATGACGGCGGGGGCGGCGGTCTATGGCCGCGACCTGCTGCAAGCGCGCCACGATCCGTGGGTGCAGCAGGCGCAGTTGCAGGCCAGCGGCCAGTTAGAAAAAGACGACGACATCGCCCGCCAGCGCGAGCGCGAGGCGGGTTTGTGCCAAGCCTTGGGTTGCCCCTACGCCCTGCGCGCAGCGTGCGCACAGCCGTTTTGTTTGGAGATGCGCGTCGGCACGCCACTGGCCGCGCCGATGGCGGCGCTGGATGTCATCGCTGGGCGCGCTGGCACTGCCGGCAGCGTCACGCGGCTGTAAAAAGCCGCTTCAAGGGTACAGACCGCGCATTTCGCGCGCGCGCAGGATGCGGGTGCAAGCGACGATGAACGTAGCGGTGCGCAGGCTGACTTTGTGCTGTTGTGCTACGTCCCAAATGCCGGCAAAGGCCTCTTGCATGATCACCACCAAGCGGTCGTTGATTTCGGCCTCGCTCCAAAAAAAGCTGGAGAAGTTTTGCACCCACTCAAAGTAGCTGGCGGTGACGCCGCCGGCGTTGGCAATCACGTCGGGCAAGACCAGCACGCCTTTGTCGTTCAGGATGTCGTCGGCCTCGGGGGTGGTGGGGCCATTGGCACCTTCAATGACCAAGCGCGCTTGGATTTGGCCGGCGTTGGCGGCGGTGATTTGGCTCTCCAGCGCGGCGGGAATCAAGATGTCGCACGGCACGCCCCAGAAGGCGGCGTTGTCCATCATTTGCGCGCCAGCAAAGCCGGCCACGCCGCCAGTTTGCTGCACATGCGCTTGCAGCGCGGGCACGTCAACACCGGCCTCTTGGTAGAGGGTGCCGGTGTGGTCTTGCACCGCCACCACGCGCGCGCCAGCTTCGGCAAACAGCTTGCCGGCGGTGCCGCCGACATTGCCAAAACCTTGCACCGCCACGCGCGCGCCCGGCAAGGGCAAATTGATGCGCTGCGCTGCTGCGGCGCCGACGGTGAACACGCCGCGCCCGGTGGCCTCAATGCGCCCCAGCGAGCCGCCCAGCTCGACCGGTTTGCCGGTGACGACACCGGTGGCAGTCGCGCCGGTGTTCATCGAATAGGTGTCCATCATCCACGCCATGATTTGGCCGTTGGTGTTGACGTCTGGGGCGGGAATGTCTTGCGTCGGACCAATGATCAGGCCGATTTCGCTGGTGTAGCGGCGCGTCAGGCGCTCCAGTTCAGCGCGCGAGAGCTGCTTGGGATCAACGCGGATACCGCCTTTGGCGCCACCGTAAGGCACGTTGACGGCAGCGTTCTTCACCGACATCCACGCCGACAGCGCCATTACTTCAGACAGCGTCACATCTTGGTGAAAACGCACGCCGCCCTTGCCGGGGCCACGGCTCAGGTTGTGCTGCACGCGGTAGCCTTCGTAGTGGGCGATGGTGCCGTTGTCTAGCTCAATTGGCACATCGACGATCAGGATGCGCTTGGGGCGCTTCAGGGTCTCGACCCAGCGCGCTAGGTGGCCTAAATAAGGTGTAACCCGATCGACTTGCTTGAGGTAATTGCCCCACGGGCCAAGGTGGTCGGCCTGCAAATACGAGGGCACAGCGTGGACGGGCACGGCTGATTGGCTAGAGGCAGAAGACATGGCGAAAGTCCTTCGGGTAGTGAATCAAGCCAGCAAGCTTAGAAGCATGGGCGGTACTTGTCCAACGCCATAGCCCAGTGTGGTCATAGGCCAGTGCAAGCCGGGTCAGCACAGCACGGCGCTTTGACAACAGCTTGTCACAATTGGCGTTCACAGTGTGGCGCTATGCCACACAACGCTCCCTCCACTGCTCCTTCCTCCACCCCCTCGCCCTCCTTTGCCACCGGCTCTTTGGGCCGCCGCTTGATTGCAGTGCTGCTGTCGGTGCTGGCCTTGGGGCTGGTCGGCTCTGCCATTGGTGGCTGGTCGCTCCAGCGCATCCACCGCTCGACTGAAAGCATGGTGGCGCACAGCGTGGCCAATGAGCGCTTGGTCGCCGACGCTTACCGCCTGCAGTCGATGAATGCCGAGCGCTACAAAGCTGTCGCCCTCAGCGCTGAACCCGAGGTCGGCGAGATTTTGGGCGCCGACATTGCGCAGACGCAGCAAGAGTTTGACCAACTGATCGCGCAACTAGGCCAGCAGCTGCACACCGAGGGCGATGCGCAGCGGCTGGCCCAAGTGCGCAGCCAAGCCGGCCATTTTTTGCAGGCGCAAACCGAGCTGGTGGCCGCCCGTGACTCCGGCCTGACGGCGCGCATCCAGCAGGTGTATGCCGAGCGCTTTCTGCCCACGTCGCAGGCGCTGCTGCAAGCGCTGGACGCGCTGAGCCAGTCGCAGCGCCAAGCCATCGACGATGCCGCTGGGCGCGTGGCGCAGTTGAGCGGCTGGGCGCGCCTGTCGCTGTGGGCATTTGCTGGGCTGTCGCTGCTGCTGGGAACGCTGCTGGCGGTCTGGCTGGTGCGCAGCATCACGCGCCCAATGGCGCTGGCCCGCGCCACCGCCTACCGCGTCGCCGGACTGGATTTGCGCCACGACATCGCCGGCCACACGCGTGACGAAACCGGCCACCTGCTCAGCGCCATCGCCACGATGCAAAGCGAGCTGCGCGCACTGGTACACCAAGTGGGCGCGTCGGTGCAAGGGGTGCGCACCGCCTCGGTGGAGATTGCCAACGGCAATGCCGACCTGTCGCAGCGCACCAACGACACCGCCGCCCGCTTGCAACAGACCACGGCTGCGCTGGAGCAGGTCACGCGCCAAGTGCAGCAGTCAGCCAACACCGCGCAGCGCACCGAAGCGCTGGCAACACAAGCCGTCAGCGTGGCGCGCCAAGGCAGCAGCGTCAGCGCGCAGGTGTTGTCCACCATGCAAGACATTGCCCACAGCGCACACCAAATTGCCAACATCACCGGCGTGATTGACGCGATTGCGTTCCAGACCAATCTGCTGGCGCTGAACGCGGCGGTCGAGGCCGCCCACGCCGGCGAACGCGGCCAGGGTTTCTCGGTGGTGGCCAGCGAGGTGCGCAGTTTGGCCAACCGCTGCGCACAGGCCGCGCGGCAAATCAAAACGCTGATTGAAGCGTCAACCCAACAGGTCAGCGCCGGCGCCGGTTTGGCTGGCCAAGCCGTGCTGACGATGGAGCAGGTGGTGGACGCCATCGACCAAGCCTCTAACGCAATGGCCGAGATCAAGACCACCAGCCGCGCGCAAAACCAAGACATCGTCCACATCCATAGCACGCTGTCGCAGCTGGACCAGATGACCCAACAAAACGCCGCGCTGGTAGAGCAATCGGCCGCCGCCGCCGACAGCCTGACGGAGCAAGCGCACGACCTGTCAACGCTGATAGGGCGCTTTTTGCTGCCCGCACCCGCGCAACCATTGCTCACGACTTACGCCCCCGCATGACCAGCACCATTAACCCCTCGCCTAACAACGTCGGCGTGCGCTTGGGAGTCTCTGCAGCAGAGAGCGCAAAGAAGGGCGCACTAGACCTGCTGCAAAGGGTTTTTAGCCTGCCCCGCGCGGCTGCCACGGCACCGGTGCCACTGGTGCCGCAAGCTCCCGCCATGTCTATCGCCCGCCTGCTGGAAGAGAAAACGCTGCGCGCCCACTACCAGCCAATTGCCCGCCTCGACAACGGCGCAGTGGTCGCCCACGAGAGCCTGATCCGCCTGCCCGCAGGCCACGCCTTGCGCAACCCAGATGAGCTGTTCCAAGCCGCGCACGAGCAAGGTCTGCTGGTGCGCCTAGAGCAAGCCTGCGTGGACGAAGGCATACGCACTTGGAGCAGCATCGACGGGCGCTTGCTTTTTTTGAATTTGAGCGCCTTTGCCATCGTCGAGATGGTGCAGCGCTTGGGTACCGCCGGCGTGGTGCGCGCCTTGGAAGCCGCCGGGGTGTCGCCGCGCTCACTGGTCATCGAAATCACCGAGCATGACCACGCCGGCGATATCGCGCCACTGATTGACTGCGCCACGCAGATGCGCCACTGTGGCGTGCGCTTTGCACTGGATGACTTTGGCGAAGGACGCTCCAGCCTGCGCCTGTGGGCCGAGCTCAGGCCCGACTACGTGAAGATTGACAAATACTTCACCGCCGGGGTCGAGGACAACCCGGTCAAAGTGCAAACCCTGCAAGGCTTGGTGCGCTTTGCCGAAATTTTTGGCACGCGCCTGATCGCCGAAGGCATAGAAACCGACGCGGCACTGCGCGTGGTGCGCGATCTGGGCATTGCGCTGGGCCAAGGCTATGGGCTGGGACGACCGCAAACGCAGCCGGCATTGGCCATTTTGCCGGCAGCGCAGCAGGTGATTGCCAGCGCTGAAATCTCGGTGCTGCCCAACCTGACCAGAGCCGGCGGCGGCGACGTGACGCTGGCGCGGGTGACCCGCTGGGTCGAGCCGCAGCCGCCAACGATTACGGTGGACGAACTGGCCGAGGTGTTTCGCGCCCACAGCACGCTCAAAGCCATCGCGCTGGTGGACGGCGGCCACCCGGTGGGGCTAGTCAACCGCCAGACCTTTAACGACCACTACTCCCGCCCCTTCTTTAAAGAGCTGTACGGCAAAACCCCGGCCAAAAAATTCGCCAACACCCAACCGCTGGTACTGCACAAGCACGCCGGCGTGGACGCGATGACCGAGGTGCTGATATCAGCCGATCAGCGCTACCTGTCGGAGGGCTTCATCGTCACCGACAACGGCCAGTACGCCGGCTTGGGCAGTGGCCAGCAGTTGGTGCGTTTGGTCACGGAAGTGCGCATCGAAGCGGCGCGCCATGCCAACCCGCTGACCCTGTTGCCCGGCAATATTCCGATCAACGAGCACATCCGGCGGCTGCTAAAAGCCGGCAAAAAATTCGTCGCCTGCTACGCCGACTTGAACGACTTCAAGCCGTTCAACGACCACTACGGCTACTGGCAAGGCGACGAAATGATCCGCTTAGCGGCGCGCACGCTGGTGTCGCACTGCGAGCCGCAAAAAGACTTCATCGGCCACGTCGGCGGCGACGATTTCATGCTGCTGTTCCAGAGCGAAGACTGGGAGCAGCGCTGCCAAGGCATCTTGGCGCACTTCAACGCCCACGCTCGGGAGCTGTTTGACGCGCCGGCGCTGCAACGCGGCGGCATCGATGCCGAAGACCGGCACGGCGTTATGCGCTTTTTTCCATTCACCACGCTTTCGCTCGGTGCCCTCGTCATTGAACCGGGACGTTTTGATCAACCCGACGCCGTCGCATCGGCCGCTGCGGCGGTCAAGCACCAAGCCAAGATGGGACACCGCGGACTGGTGGTGGACACCGGTGCGCCGGGCTGAGCGCTTACTTCCAGCGCACCGGCTCGACGTGGACGCTGCCTTGGCTGCTGCTAATCGTTATCGCACCTTCTTGGATGGTCGCTTGCAGTTGCATACTGCGCTGCGCCAGTTGCGCCAGCTCCAGCGCGGCCTCCGACGGGATGCGCCACACCTGCAGTTTGTCCAGCCGCGTCAGCTTGGTTTCAATGCCCTTCCACCACACTTCGGCGGCGTGGTTAAAGGCGTAGAGCACCACCGCGTCGGCCTTGCTGCACGCCTTGCTGATCGGCTTGTCCTCGGGCTGGCCGACCTCAATCCACAAGCGCTTGCGACCGGTGAAGTCGGTCAGCGAGGCGTCTGGATCGTCCGGATCGGACAAGCCCGCGCCAAAGGCCAGCGTGCCGTCGCCGTTGCAGGTGTCTTGCAGCTCGTGCGCGTGCAGCGCCAGCGCGACCAGGCGCACCATCATGCGTTCGTCGGTTTCGCTCGGGTGGCGTGCCAAAGTGAGGGCGTGGTCGGCGTAGTAGCCGCGGTCAATGTCGGCGATTTGTAGGTTCGCCTTGAAGATGGTGGATTTAATGGCCATAGAGAGAAATAGGGTTCCATAAAAAACAATGCCCCGGCCTTAAACAAGGCAGCGGGGCATTAAAAATAATAGCTACTAGCGCACGTATCTATTGGGCTAGAGGCCTAAAACACCATAAATTGAGGTGCGTTTAGATGCGGCGTGCCAGTTCGGCAGCTTTACCGGTGTAGCTGGCCGGGGTCATGGCCAGCAGGCGGATTTTTTCGGCTTCGGGGATTTCCAGCGAGCGAATCAAACCGTGCAAGTCAGCCGCCGTGACGGTTTGGCCGCGCGTGACTTCTTTCAGCTTTTCGTACGCGCCTTGCACGCCGTAGCGGCGCATCACGGTTTGGATCGGCTCGGCCAGCACTTCCCATGACGCATCCAAGTCAGCGGCCAGCGCCTCTTCGTTCAATTCAAGCTTGTTCAGGCCGGTCAGCAACGAGCTGTAGGCCAGCGTGGCGTAACCCATCGCCACGCCAATGTTGCGCAGCACGGTGCTGTCGGTCAGGTCGCGCTGCCAGCGGCTGATCGGCAGCTTCTCGGCCAAGTGCTTGAGCAGTGCATTCGCCAGCCCCAAATTGCCTTCGGCGTTTTCAAAGTCAATCGGGTTGACTTTGTGCGGCATGGTGCTGGAACCAATCTCGCCGGCCTTCAAGCGCTGCTTGAAGTAGCCCAAGCTGACGTAGCCCCAAATGTCGCGCGACAGGTCGATCAAGATGGTGTTGGCGCGGGCAATGGCATCAAACAGCTCGGCCATGTAGTCGTGCGGCTCGATTTGGATGCTGTAGGGCTGAAACGTCAGCCCCAAGCCCATTGGCTCGGGCGTTTCAATGACGTTTTTGCTGAAGGCCTCCCAATCAAAGTCAGGCCACGCCGCCAAGTGGGCGTTGTAGTTGCCGACCGCGCCGTTCATTTTGGCCATGATTTTGACGGCGGCGATGCGCTCTACCGCCGCTTGCAAGCGCACGACAACATTGGCCAGCTCTTTGCCCACGGTCGTCGGGCTGGCGGTTTGGCCGTGGGTGCGGCTGAGCATGGGCACAGCGGCGTGCAGGTGCGCCATCTCGCGCAGCTTGAGGATGATGCGGTCCAGCCCCGGCAGCACCACTTGGTCGCGTCCGGAGCGCAGTTGCAGCGCGTGGCTGGTGTTGTTGATGTCTTCGCTGGTGCAGGCGAAGTGGACAAATTCGATGGCTTTTTCCAGCTCGGGGCGCGCTTCAAACTTGGACTTGATCCAGTATTCGACGGCTTTGACATCGTGGTTGGTGGTTTTTTCAAACTCTTTGATGGCGGTGCAATCGGCAGCCGAAAAGTTCTTCACCAAGCTGAGCAAATAAGCGCGGGCGCCGACGGTGAGCGGCTTGAACTCGTCAAAACCAGCGTCTGAAAGCGCGATAAACCACGCCACTTCGACTTGCACGCGGCGGTGCATGTAGCCGTGCTCACTCATGATGGGGCGCAGGGCGGAAAGCTTGGCGGCGTAACGGCCATCCAGCGGCGACAGGGCGGTAAGGGGTGTAAGGCTCATAGGGGGCAGATTGTAGGTGTCCCCCACCCAAACACCACGCCCGTCACCGATCAACCATGCCCAAGCGCCAAGTCAGCGCCGAGCCAGAATAAAAAATGTTGTGATGCGCCCCAGAGCGAATAAAGAGAGGGAGGGAGGAGGAGCACCCCGGGGTTTTCAGTCAGGCACCAACCTGAAAGGCATCACAACAGAGAAAACTGGGGGCTGAAAAAAGACCAGCCCCACGCAGCTATAGAGGACGGCTGTTTTCAGAAAGTTCCGACGGGTACGCTGCAAAAAGGTAAGCGCTTGTGACCCCACCCAACCGGCTCAGACCATCGCCAGCAAGCGCTCTAGCGAGATGCTGACGCGCACATCGCGCTGCGCCACCGGGCCGGTGATTTTCCACGCCGGCACTGAGGTGTCGCGCGGAATCATCTCGCCAGTGGGCATGTCGTCGCGGTTGAGCAGCACCGCCACGCGCGGCGTAGTGGCAGTAGCGCCGCGCTTGAGCACCAAACCGACTTCTTTGCTGGTCAAACGGACAAACGCGCCCGGCGGGTACACGCCCAGCGCCTTGACGATGGCCACACCGGTTTCATCGACCTGTTGCTCCTCGTCGTAATAGCAAGCCTGCATGGCGGCGGTGACTGGCATCGGCGTGCGCACCGCGCGCGGCGCCAAGCGGGCAGCAAAGATGTCGGCGCGTTGCAGCAAGCGCGCCAGCTGCTGGGTTTCGGTTTTGCTCGCCAGCGAGCCGGGGGCGCGGTGGTGGTGGTGGCGCACCGCGTCCAGCACCAGCGGATCGTCAATGCCTTGCGCCAGCAGCAACTCGGCCGAGCGCAGTGCGTGGCTTTCGACGGCAGCGATTTGCGCCGCGTCCAGCGGATCGGTTTGCAGCGCCAGCTGGTCTTGCAACTCGGTCATCGCCACGTTCATGCCGAGTGCCGCGCAGCCAACGCGGCGCACCTGCGCCTCTGGCCAGCGCAGCGTGCCGCGCGCCACGATCATGCACACGCAGGCCACCAACATGCTGTGGGTGGCGCTGTACATCTGCGTCTCTTGCGCCGAGATATGCACCAGCGCTAGCAGCGTGGCATCGGGAAACTGCTCGCTGACGCGCACCAAAGTCTCGTTCAGCCGCCAAAAGCGCGGGCCAAAGTCACTCGACTGCGGCGCGCGCAGCAAATGGGTGGCGTGCAACTGCAAGCCATGCCAGTCGGGCATGCCGCCTTCATCGTCGTCGCGGCCATCTTGGTTAGCGGCGGCGATTTTCATCTCGGCGATATGGCCCAGCGGCTTATCCGACAGCAACATGCCTTGCAGTTGCGACAAATAGTGGCGGTGGCTCTCGCCTGACTCGTCGGTGTCAATGCACAGCTGCACGCCACGGGTGATCAGCACTTCCAGCTCGGCGCGGGTGCGGATGACGTAGCCCTTTTGCGCCAACAGCGCTCCGGAGCTGGCGCGCAGCGCAAAGGGCAGGGGCTGGCCCAGCTGGATGGTTTCGATGGTGAGGGCGACAAGGTTCATAGGGCAAGCAGATTATCAAGCCAAGTTGCGAAATGTAACTTGAGGGACACCAAGGGAATTCCCTGACACCCAAACGCCCGAGTTTAGGAGGCACTCAGCCGCGCCGCCCCAAACACCGCCGCCCACAGCGCCAGCACCGCACTGCGCTCGGCCGCCACCGTGGCCGAATCGACTTCAAGCGATGCCTCGTCCAGCCGCGCTTTGTGCTGCACACTGCGCAGTTGGCGGTAAGCCGCCGCCGCCGCATTGCCGACACCGGCAGGCAGCAACCCGGTTTTTTCAGCGCGCTGCAGCAGGGCGATGTTGCCAACGTTGTCCTGCAGTTCGGGGTGCGTGGCCGACTGCGATAGCACCAAATATTGGACTGCAAATTCGGCATCGACCATGCCACCGGGGCTGTGCTTGACGTTGAATTTGTCGTTGCGCACCGGGTTGGCTTGGCGCACACGCTCACGCATAGCAACGATTTCTTGGCGCAGCGCTGCGGCATCGCGCGACGCGCTAATGACGGATTCGCGCACCGCGTCGAAGCGGGCGCGCAGTGCCTCGCTGCCCAGCACAAAGCGCGCCCGCGTCATGGCTTGGTGCTCCCACGTCCACGCGGTGTTGCTGCCGCGCTGCTGTTGGTAGTTGGCGTAGCCGTCAAAGCTGGTTACCAGCAGGCCGGAGTTGCCGTTGGGGCGCAGCGCGGTGTCGATTTCAAACAAATCGCCCTCGCCGGTTTTGACCGCCAGCCAGTTGATCAGCTTGCGCACAAAGGCGGCATAGACCTCAGGGGCGCGCTCGTCGTCATCGTCAAAAACGAAAACGATATCCAAGTCGCTGCCATAGCCCAGCTCTTTGCCGCCCAGCTTGCCGTAGCCAATGATGGCGAACTGCGGCTCGTCGCGGTGGCGGTTTTTCAGGCGCGCCCAGCACCATTGGGTGGTGATGCGCAGCACGCTATCGGCCAGCGCACTCAGGTCGTCGGCGACTTGCTCGACGCTGAGGCGGCCTTCAACATCGCGCGCCAACGTGCGGAAGGTTTCAGCATGGTGGGCGCGGCGCAGCAAATCGAGCAAGGTTTCGGTGTCGTCCTCTTGCGTGGCGCGCACCGAGACGAGGCGCAGCTGCAAATCGCGCTCAAAGTCAGCCGCGACAAAGCGCTCGGACAGCAGCGCGCTGCCGGCCAGCTCGTCAATCACGCCGGGGTGCTGCAGCAAATAGCGCGCCGACCAGCGCGCCGCGCCCAGCAGATGCAGCATTTGCTCGTGTACGGCGGGACGCTCCAACAGCAGCGCCAAATAGCTTTCGCGCCGCAGCAGCGGCTCAAACCAATCTATCAAACGAATCGCTGCCGCCTCGTTGACCGAACCTTCTTTGACCCACTGCGCCGTGCGCTGCACCAGACGAAATAGCCGGGTGCGCGCCTCGTCACGCAGCGCCAGCACGCGGGCATGGCTGTGCCACTCGGCCACGCGCTCGCGCAGCAACG
This sequence comes from Giesbergeria sp., assembly GCA_041798325.1. GTDB lineage: Bacteria > Pseudomonadota > Gammaproteobacteria > Burkholderiales > Burkholderiaceae_C > Simplicispira. The sequence continues at coordinate 50,393 of JBHCAP010000040.1, read as the reverse complement.
GCGGCAGGGCATCGAGCAGCGACTGCAGCTCAGACGGCGCATGGGCGCTGCTTTTATTGCCGCCACAGCCGCTGCCTTGGCACTGCTTTTTGTCGTTGCCGCCCAGCAGCGTGTCAAATTCTTGCGCCACCAGTTCGCGGTGTGCGTCCAGTTGGTGCAAAAACTCGCAGCTGTTGGCGTGACCCAAGGTCTGCGCAATCCATGCCAAATCGTCGTCGCGCGTTGGCAAAACATGGGTTTGCTGGTCGTCCAGATACTGGATGCGGTGCTCGACGCGGCGCAAAAAGGTGTAAGCCTCGGCCAGCGCCTGCGCCGTAGCGGCCGGCATCAGCCCCGCCTCGGCCAAGCGCTGTAGCGCCTCCAATGTCGGGCGACGGCGCAGCTCGGGGAACTGGCCGCCACGCACCACTTGCAGCAGCTGCACGGTGAATTCAATCTCGCGGATGCCGCCGCGCGACAGCTTGACATCGTTGGCGCGCTCAGGTCGGCCAGCGCTGCGCTTGGAGGCGTGGTCGCGGATTTGCCGGTGCAGCACGCGCAGCGCGTCAAACACGCTGTAGTCCAAATAGCGGCGAAAGACAAACGGCAACACCACCTCGCGCAGCGCCTGCACCGCCGGACTGGCAACGCTGAAATACGGCGCGACAACACGGCTTTTGAGCCACGCAAAGCGCTCCCACTCGCGCCCCTGCACTTGCAAATATTCTTCCAATGCCGCCAGCGACACCGCCGGCGGGCCCGAGTTGCCATTCGGGCGCAGCGCCAAATCAACGCGAAACACAAAACCGTGCTCGGTGGCATCGCCAATCAGGCTGTAAATGGCTTTGACGGCGTGGCCAAAGTATTCGTGGTGCGAGATGCGCCCGCGCCCATCCTCAGCGCGGCCAGCGGTTTCGCCGTCGTGCTCATAGACATAAATCAGGTCGATATCGCTGGAGACATTCAGCTCGCGCGCGCCCAGCTTGCCCATGCCAATCACCCACAACTGCACCGGCTGACCTTGCGAACCTTGCGGCGCGCCAAAGCGGGCATCCAAATCAGCGCGCGCGTGCTGGCAGGCGCGATCCAGCGCCAACTCGGCCAGCTCAGTCATGGCGCGGGTGACGGTGTCGAGCGGCGCTTGCTCAGCGCAGTCGAGGCGCATCAGCCTCTCTAGCACCAGCTGGCGCAGGATGCGCAGCGCAGCGCCGACGTCGTTGCCGGCAGCTTCGAGCGCCGCCAGCGTGCTGGCCATGCTGGAGCGCACCGGCGCGCCGGGCGGCAACAGCGCCAACTGCGCGCCATAGCGGCGGTGCAGGCGCTGAAAAAACCGAGAGTGCGCTGCCGGGGCGCAAAGAACTTCGGGAGCGGCGCTGTCAAAGTGAGCTGTCTGCATGGCCTGTGCGGCAAAGCTGTCACCGCAGGTAAAACGATCGGGTCGCAAGGGGCACGCGCTAACTGCGCGGGCGATAATTCTGGCCTCCCCCAAGCCCGCCATGCATGACGATTTGCCGCACCCATTAACGCCTTCGCTGCCTGCACACCCTTCACGGTGGCTGAAATCAGCCGCTTGGCTGGCGCGGTGGTCTTTGGTGTTAATGCTGGTGGTGTTGCTGGCGTTAGCCGCTGCTTGGGGGACGCTTCACGGCTGGATTGTGCCGCGTATCGGTGACTACCGCATCCAGTTGCAAGAGCAAGCCGGGCGCGCTTTAGGGGTACCGGTGCGCATCGGCACTTTAAGCGCGCGCAGCGATAGCCTGATCCCCGCGCTGGAGCTGGGCGACGTAGCGCTGCTGGACGCCCAAGGCCGCGCCGCGCTCAGCCTGCCTCGGGTGGTGGTCGCCCTGTCGCCGCGCTCGCTGTGGCGCTTTGGCTTTGAGCAGCTGTACATCGAACGCCCCGAACTCGACATCCGCCGCACCGCCGAAGGGCGCATTTTTATCGCCGGCCTGCTGTTTGCTGACAGCGCTTCGGGCGACACCAGCGCCGCCGACTGGCTGTTTGACCAAACCGAAGTGGTGGTGCGCGGTGGCACGCTGCGCTGGAGCGACGAGCTGCGCGGTGCGCCGCCGCTGGTGCTTGGCGACGTGGACTTGCTGCTGCGCAACGGCAACTGGCGCCACCAGCTGCGCATCGACGCCACGCCGCCGCCCGCGTGGGGCGAGCGCTTTACGCTGATGGGCAAATTGCGTGAGCCGCTGCTGGGTGCCCACAGCGGCAATTGGCAGCAGTGGACAGGGCAATTGTTTGCCGACTTCCAACGCGTCGATGCTTCGCAGCTGCGCCACTACCTGCCCGCCGATGCAGGCGTGGCGGTGGCGCAAGGCTACGGCACGGTACGCGTTTGGGTCGATGTGGTGCGTGGCGCAATGGTTGGCGGCAGCGCCGATATCGCACTGGCGCAGGTGCGCGCCACGCTGGGTAAGCAACTGCAGCCGCTGGAACTGGCAAGCATCCAAGGGCGCTTGAGCGCCAGCCGCCAAACCAGCGGCTTTGAGGCATCGACCCACGGCCTGCAATTTGTCACCGGCGACGGCCTGCGCTGGCCGGGCGGCAACCTGCGCCTGCAACACAGCGGCGCTGGCCGCGCTAGCGCTGCGCGCAGCGAACTCACCGCCGACCGCCTCGATCTGGCCGCTCTGGCACGCATTGCCGAGCGCCTGCCGCTGGGCGACGCCGCCCACACCGCGCTGCGCACCTACGCGCCGCAAGGCCAAGTCGAAACCCTGCAAGCGACATGGCAAGGGCCGTTTGATGCGCAAGGCCGCTACCAAATCAAAGCGCGCATCAACGGCTTGGCGCTGGGCGACACACCGGCCACCGCCGCCATCGGCTTGCGCGGCGCAGCAGTCGATGTCGAAATGACCCAAGCCGGCGGCAAAGCCACGCTGCGCCTGCGCGATGGCGCGCTGCTATTGCCCGACATTTTTGAAGACCCGGTGCTGGCGCTGGGCAAGCTCGACACCCAAGTGCATTGGCAAATTGACGGCACAGAAAATCCGCGCATCAGCGTACAAGTCGGCGAGACCCACTTTGCTAACGCCGACGCCCAAGGTCAGCTGCGCGCCACGTGGCGCACCAGCGACCCGAAAAAATCCAGCAGCGGCGCGCGTTTGCCGGGCGTGCTGGAGTTGAACGGCACTTTGAGCCGCGCCGACGGCACGCGCGTACACCGCTACCTGCCGCTGGTGATTCCTGCCCAAGCGCGCCACTACGTGCGCGATGGCGTGCTGGCCGGCAGCGCCAGCACCGTGGCCTTTCGCGTCAAAGGCGACTTGCACGATCTGCCGTTCAACGACCCCAAACAGGGCGAATTTCGCATTGCCGCGCAGGTGCAAAACGCCACCTACGCCTTTGTGCCGCCCAGCGTGCAACCCGCCGGCGAACTGCCGTGGCCGGCGCTGACCGGCCTGAGCGGCGAGCTGGTGTTTGAGCGCGCGTCGATGCAGGTCATCGGTGCGACCGGGATGTTTACCGGATCGAAGAACATTCAAATTAGCCAAGCGCAAACGCAGATTGCCGACCTCGAACACCCGGTGGTCGAAGTCTCGGCCCAAGCCAGCGGGCCTTTGCCTGAGTTTTTGGACCTCGTTCAAAAATCACCGATTGACGGCCTGATCCACCACGCTTTAGCGCAGGCCAGCGGCAGCGGCAACGCCGAGCTGCAACTCAACCTGCGCCTGCCGATTGACGACCTAGAAAAATCCACCGTGCGCGGCGGCGTCACGCTGACCCGCAGCGACGTGCGCATGACCCCCGACACGCCAGCCCTAACCCACGCGCGCGGCGTGGTGCAGTTCAGCGACAGTGGCTTTAGCCTGAAAGACGTACACGCCCAAGCGCTGGGCGGCGCAGTGCAGCTGGAAGGCGGCCTGCAAGTGCTGCCCGCCAACGCCACGGCGCAAACCATAGCCAGCACCAGCGCGCTGCAAATGCGCGGACAGGGCACGGCCTCGGCTGAAGGCTTGCGCCAAGCGCACGAGCTGGGTTTTCTAGCGCAACTGGCCGAACACGCCAGCGGCACCACGCCCTACACCTTGGCGCTGACCATGCGCCGGGGCGTGCCAGAAATCGCCGTCACCACCAGCCTGCAAGGCTTGGCCGTCAGCCTGCCAGCGCCGCTGGGCAAAGCCGCTGACAGCGCCCTGCCGATGCGCTACACCACCACGCTGACGCCCGAATCACTCGCGCCTGACGCACCGCTGCACGAGGACATCGCGCTGGACGCCGGCGCGCTGGGCAACGTGCGCTATGTGCGCGACCTCAGCGCCAGCCCGCCCAAAGTGCTGCGCGGTGCCATCGCCGTCGGTTTGGCTTCCGGTGAAGAAGCGCCGCTGCCCGAGCGCGGCGTCGCCGCCAACCTCAACGCCGCGCACATCGACGTCGATGCTTGGGAAGCGGTGTTGCTGCCCGCCGACAAAAAAAGCAGCGCTGCGCCCGTTGCCACCGCGCCTAGCCCAGCCAGCGCCGACTACCTGCCGACCACGCTGGCGCTGCGCACCGGCGCGCTCACCGTGCAAGGGCGCACGCTGCACGACCTCATCGCCGGCGGTGCGCGCGATGGCGCGGTGTGGCGCGTCAACTTAGACGCGCGCGAGCTGAACGGCTACCTCGAATACCACCCCGCCGGCGCACCGCGTGCGCCCAACGGTCGCCTGTTTGCCCGCCTCTCGCGCCTAGAAGTACCGCCCAGCAGCGACAGCAACGACACCACCGACACCGCCGCTGCCGTCGAAGCACTGTTGAGCGAGCAGCCCGGCTCCCTGCCCGCGCTGGACATTGCGGTGAGCGACTTGCACCTGCGCGGGCGCGCGCTGGGGCGCTTAGAAGTGATCGCCACCAACCACGGCAGCGAAGGCGCGCAGCGCGAATGGCACCTGCAAACCTTCAACCTGACCACGCCCGAGGCCGCATTGCACGCCACCGGCAACTGGGCGCTGCTCAACCCCAGCGCCAGCACGCCCGACGCCCAGCGGCGCACGGTGCTGAATTTTCAGCTCGACATCAACGACTCGGGCGCGCTGCTGCAACGCTTTGGCATGGCCGGCGTCATCCGCCGCGGCAAAGGCCAGATGCGCGGTCAAGTGCGTTGGCGCGGCGCGCCGCTCAGCCCTGACTACGCCAGCATGAATGGGCAAATCAACCTCAACTTTGAGTCCGGCCAGTTTTTGAAGGCCGAACCGGGGCTGGCCAAACTGCTCAGCGTGCTCAGCCTGCAGTCGCTGCCACGGCGGCTGACGCTGGATTTTCGCGACGTGTTTAGCCAAGGCTTTGCCTTTGACTTTGTGCGCGGCGACGTCACGCTGGCCGAAGGCATAGCCAGCACCAATAACCTGCAAATGAAGGGCGTCAACGCCGCTGTGCTGATGGAGGGCAGCGCCAACATCGCCAAAGAGACGCAAAACCTGCACGTCGTCGTGGTGCCCGAAATCAACGCCATGACCGCCTCGCTGGTGGCCACCGCCATCAACCCGGTGGTTGGGCTGGGCAGCTTTTTGGCGCAGATGTTTTTGCGCGGCCCTTTGATGCAAGCGGCGACGCAAGAATTCCACATCGACGGCACGTGGGCCGACCCGCGCGTCGAACGCGTCCAGCGCGGCAGCAAAGACGCCGCCGCCGCTGATAAAACACCGCCCACGCCAGCCACACCAACCACCACAGCCCCGACCACTGAAGGAGTCGCCCCATGAAAATCGCCGCCATCCAAATGGTCTCGTCCCCGCAAGTTGCGGACAACTTGGTGCAAGCGCGCACGCTGCTAGAGCAAGCCGCCCAACTGGGCGCTGAACTGGCGGTGCTGCCCGAATACTTCTCGACGATGGGCCTGCGCGACAGCGACAAACTGGCACTGGCCGAGCCGTTTGGCAGCGGCGCAGCGCAAGACTTTTTGGCCCGCAGCGCACGCGAACTCGGCCTGTGGATCGTCGGCGGCACGCTGCCGCTGACCTGCGCCGAGAGCGGCGATGCCCAGCGCGTGCGTAACAGCAGCTTGGCGTATGCGCCCAGCGGCGAATGCGTGGCGCGCTACGACAAAGTCCATTTGTTTCGCTTCGACAACGGCCACGAGAGCTATGACGAAGGCCACACCATCGAAGCGGGCGCGGTGCCGGTGCAGTTTCAGCTGCCATCGAGCGACGGCCACCAGTGGAGCATCGGCCTGAGCGTCTGCTACGACCTGCGCTTTCCCGAGCTGTACCGCCAACACGCCCGCGCCGGCGCTGATTTATTGCTGGTGCCCAGCGCCTTCACCTACACCACCGGCCAAGCGCACTGGGAGCTGTTGCTGCGCGCCCGCGCGGTCGAAAACCAAGCCTATGTGCTGGCCAGCGGCCAAGGCGGCGTCCACGACAACGGCCGCCACACGTGGGGCCACAGCATGGCGATTGACCCGTGGGGCAAAGTGCTGGCCGTGCAAGCGCAAGGCGCCGGCGTGGTGCTCAGCGACATCACCACCGAGCGCGTGCAGCAAGTGCGCAGGCAACTGCCAGCGCTGCAGCACCGGGTGCTGTAAAAATTGATAGCTGTCACCGCACGTTTTTAAAGGCTTTAAAGCTTAAAACAGCTTTAAACCGTTATTTAACCAGCGGTGGCAGCTATCATTTTAAAAACACCAGCGACAAAAAAAGCGCGCCACCCGCAGGCGGCGCGCTTGGCAAATCTCAGCCCAGCAAGCGCTTAGCGCTGCTGCTCGCCGACAAAAATCTCAACGCGGCGGTTTTGCGCGCGCCCGGCTGGGGTCGAGTTGGAGGCAATCGGCTGGTAAGAGCCTTGGCCCTCGACCTGGATGCGCTGGCCGCTGACGCCGCGCATCGTCAAATAGTTGCGCGTGCTGGTGGCGCGGTCCACCGACAGCGGGTTGTTAATGGCGTCGCTGCCGGTGTTGTCGGTGTGGCCGACGATGCGCACGGCAGTGTTTGGATTGTCGCGCAGGCTGGCGGCAAAGCGGTCAAGAATCGGCGCAAAGTTGCCCTTGATGTTTGAGCGGCCAGTGTCAAACGAGATGTCGCTGGGGATGTCCAACTTGAGCTGGTTGTCCGCCGTTTGCGAGACGTTGATGCCGGTGCCTTGCGTGGCTTGCTCCATCTCGCGCTTTTGCTTTTCCATGTTTTGCGACCAGATATAGGTGCCAATGCCACCCACCGCTGCGCCGACCACTGCGCCCGTGCCCGCACGACCACCCGTGGCCGAACTGAGCACCGCGCCCGCCAGCGCGCCAACGCCAGCGCCCGTGGCAGTGTGGCGCTGGGTGTCGCTCATGTTGGCGCAACCGCTGATGAACAAAGCCGCTGCAGCGGCACCAAGAATCATTTTTGTACGCATCTGAATACTCCTGTGCATAGTGAAAGAGAGAGAAAGAGAAAGCTGAAAAAACCGCAGGAAGCGTCCAGCTCTGATAGCAAAAAATGTAACGCTGCCCGCGCCCCCGGCCTGTAGGAGAGAGGCGCAAGCAGCGCGGCGCTTCAAGCAAAATCGGGGCATGACATTCTCTCTCCTGCGCCACGCCCTCACCGCTTTGATTGTAGGAACGCTGGCCGCCTGCTCGACCCCGCCGCCACCGCCGCCCTCCAAGCCGCTATTTCCGCCCGCACCGACAGCGCCGTCGCTGCCTGAAAAAACCCGGATGCCACCGGTCAGCGGCCAGCCGGTGAGCCGCTGGGTGGCCGTGGGCTGGGAGGAGTTGCCCGGGTTCTCTAACGACGCGCTGCACGAGGCGTGGAATGCGTGGGTGCGCAGCTGCGAGCGCCCGCCCGCCGCCTTTGCCCGCCTGTGCCCCGAAGTGCGCCGCCTGAGCATTGGCAGTGCGTCCGAGCAGCGCGCATGGATGCTCGCGCACCTGCAGCCCTACCGCATCGAGACCACCAGCGGCAACCAAGACGGCCTGCTGACGGGCTATTACGAGCCGCAACTCAAAGCCACGCGCCAGCAGCGCGCTGGCTATAACGTGCCGCTGTACCGCGCCCCCAGCGGTTTAACGCCGCGCCAGCCGTGGTTTACGCGCCAAGAAATCGAAACCCTGCCCCAAGCCCAAGCCGCGCTGCAAGGGCGCACCATTGCGTGGCTGGCCGACCCGGTGGACGCAATGGTGCTGCACATCCAAGGCTCGGGGCGCCTGAACATCACCGAGCCAGACGGCAGCGTGAAACTGGTGCGCGTGGCCTTTGCCGCCACCAACGAGCAGCCCTACAAAAGCATTGGCCGCTGGCTGCTGGACCAAAACTTGGTGCGCGACGCCACGTGGCCGGGCATCAGCGCGTGGATTGCCAGCAACCCCCAGCGCGTCAACGAGCTGCTGTGGAGCAACCCGCGCTACGTGTTTTTCCGCGAAGAGCCGCTGGCCGAGCTGGACGCGCAATTTGGCCCCAAAGGCGCGCAAGGCGTAGCGCTGACGCCGGGCCGCTCGATTGCGGTGGACCGCCAAAGCATTCCGTATGGCACGCCGGTGTGGATGGCGTCCAGCGGCTCGGCTGGCGCGATCCAGCGCTTGGTGCTGGCGCAAGACACCGGCAGCGCCATCATTGGTGCGGTGCGGGCCGACTACTTCACCGGCTGGGGTCAAGAGGCTGGCGATGTGGCTGGGCGGCTCAAGCAAGGCCTGCGCCTGTGGGCGCTGTGGCCAAAGTGAGATTTTGAGCCAAATCGGCCTCTAGCCCTTTAGATACGGGCGCTAGTAGCTATTAAAAAATGGGCATTTTGACGGTGCAGCACCCGTCAGTGCCGCAGCAAAGCAAGGGTAAACACGGTCAGAAAACCACGGCCCACCCCGCGTCAGCGTGTCTAAACTTTGGGCCTTATCCACCCTGAATTTGCGCAGCAACCAGCGGCCCACAAGGCCACCGCTCGCTGCGCGCCGGAGACACACCATGAACACCTCTTTGCCCCAGTCCGTGCGCACGGCGCTGGCCAGCGTCTCGCTGGACGACAAATACACGCTGCACCAAGGCCGCGCTTTTATGAGCGGCGTGCAAGCGCTGGTGAGGCTGCCGCTGCTGCAGCGCCAACGCGATGCGCTCGCTGGCCTGAACACCGCCGGCTTTATCAGCGGTTATCGCGGCAGCCCGCTGGGCACCTATGACCAAGCGCTGTGGGCGGCCAAAAAGCATTTGGCCGACAACCACATCGTCTTTCAGCCGGGGGTGAATGAAGAGTTGGGCGCCACCGCCGTCTGGGGCACGCAGCAGCTCGATTTGTACCCGCAGAGCAAAAAATACGACGGCGTGTTTGGCATTTGGTATGGCAAAGGGCCGGGCGTGGACCGCTGCTCGGACGTGTTCAAGCACGCCAACATGGCCGGCACCGCGCAGCACGGCGGCGTGATCGCCATTGCCGGCGACGACCACATCAGCAAAAGCAGCACCGCCGCGCACCAAAGCGACCACATCTTCAAAGCCTGCGGCACGCCGGTGTTTTTTCCGAGCAATGTGCAAGACATCATGGACATGGGCTTGCACGCCTTTGCCATGAGCCGCTTTTGCGGCCTGTGGTCGGGCATGAAGACGATTCAAGAGGTGGTCGAGTCCTCCAGCAGCGTGTTGATCGACCCTGACCGCGTCAAAATCGTGCTGCCAGAGGATTTCGCCATGCCGCCCGGTGGCCTGCACATCCGCTGGCCGGATGCGCCGCTGGAGCAAGAAGCGCGCTTGATGGACTACAAGTGGTACGCCGCGCTGGCCTATGTGCGCGCCAACCAGCTCAACTACAACGTCATCGCCACCGCTAGCGACCGCTTTGGCCTCATCGCCAGCGGCAAGGCTTACAACGATATGCGCCAAGCGCTGGTGGATTTGGGGCTGGATGATGCCGCCTGCCGCAATTTGGGCATCCGCGTGCACAAAGTGAACGTGGTCTGGCCGCTGGAGGCCACCATCACGCGCGACTTTGCGCAGGGCCTGCAAGAGATTTTGGTGGTCGAAGAAAAGCGCCAAGTCATCGAATACCAAATCAAAGAGGAGCTGTACAACTGGCGCGCCGATGTGCGCCCGAACGTGCTGGGCAAGTTCGATGAGCCAGAAGGTGATGCGTCCGGCGGCGAATGGTCGCGCCCTAACCCGAGCGAAAACTGGCTGCTGCGCGCCAAAGCCGACCTGACCCCGGCCATCATTGCCCGCGCCATCGCCAAGCGCCTGCACAAGCTGGGCGTGCCGGCTGACGTGGCGGCGCGCATGGACACGCATCTGGCGATTCTTGACGCCAAAGAGCGCGCTTTGGCACCGCCGCTGGACCTCGCCACCGGCCAAGCGGCCGAACGCGCGCCGTGGTTTTGCAGCGGCTGCCCGCACAACACCAGCACCCGCGTGCCCGAAGGCAGCCGCGCCGTCGCTGGCATTGGCTGCCACTACATGACGGTGTGGATGGACAGAAGCACCAGCACCTTCACGCAAATGGGCGGCGAGGGCGTGACGTGGGTCGGCCAAGCGCCGTTCACCAAGGATGCGCACGTGTTTGCCAACTTGGGGGATGGCACCTACTTTCACAGCGGCCTGCTGGCGATTCGCCAAGCAATAGCGGCGGGTGTGAACATCACCTACAAAATCCTCTACAACGACGCCGTCGCCATGACCGGCGGCCAGCAAGTGGGCGAGCGCCCCGAGGGCCACTCGGTGCTGCAAATCATGCACAGCGTGCTGTCCGAAGGCGCAGTCAAACTGATCATCGTCACCGACGAGCCAGAAAAGTACGACGGCCAGCCGCTGGCCGCCGGCGTCACCGTCCACCACCGCGACGAACTCGACCGCTTGCAGCGCGAACTGCGCGAGGTCAAAGGCTGCAGCGTGCTGATTTACGACCAAACCTGCGCCACCGAAAAGCGCCGCCGCCGCAAGCGCGGCCTGCTGAGCACGCCCGACAAGGTCGTCGTCATCAACGAGGCGGTTTGCGAAGGCTGCGGCGATTGCTCAGTCAAATCCAACTGCCTGAGCGTCGAGCCGGTCGAAACCCCTTTTGGCCGCAAGCGGCGCATCAACCAAAGCACCTGCAACAAGGACTATTCCTGCGTCAACGGCTTTTGCCCGAGCTTTGTCACCATCGAAGGCGGGCAACTGAAAAAACCGAAGAAAGAGGAGAAGGCCAACCTGTTGGCCAGCCTGCCCGCCATCCCGCAGCCGGTGCTGCCCAACGCCGATGCGGCGTGGGGCATCGTCGTCGGCGGTGTCGGCGGCACCGGCGTGATCACCATTGGCTCGCTGCTGGGCATGGCAGCGCACTTGGACGGCAAAGGCGTGGTGACGCAAGACGCCGGTGGCTTGGCACAAAAAGGCGGCGCAACGTGGAGCCATATCCAAATCGCCAACACGCCTGAAGCCATCTACACCACCAAGGTCGATACCGCCAAGGCCGACTTGGTGATTGGCTGCGACAGCATCGTCGCCGCCAACAAAGCCACGCTGGCAGTGATGCAGCCGGGGCGCACTTATGTGGCGCTCAACACCCACGGCTCGCCAACGGCGGCGTTTGTCACCAACCCGGATTGGCAGTTTCCGGGCGGCCAGTGCGAGAGCGCCGTCGCCGCAGCCGTCGGTGCCGACGGTTTGGGCAGTTTTGACGCCGAGCACATCGCCATGCAAGCGCTGGGCGACAGCATTTACACCAACCCGCTGCTGCTGGGTTTTGCGTGGCAAAAGGGCAAGGTGCCGCTGTCACTGGCCGCGCTGCTGCGGGCGATGGAATTGAACGGCGTGCAAGTGGCCAACAACCAAGCCGCGTTTGAGTGGGGCCGGCGCTGCGCGCACGATTTGGCAGCGGTGCAGACGCTGCTGCCGCTGGCACAAGTGCAAGTGCAAGCCATCAACTTTGTCAAAAAACCGACGCTGGCGGCCAGCGTGGCGCTGCGCGTCGATTACCTCACCAATTATCAAAACGCCGCCTACGCTGCTGACTACGCGGCCTTTGTCGAAAAGGTCAAAGCCGCCGAGGCCAAGCTGGGCGGCAGCAGCACGCCACTGAGCGAAGCCGTGGCGCGCTATTTGTTCAAACTGATGGCCTACAAAGACGAGTACGAGGTGGCGCGCTTGCACACCGACCCAGCCTTCACCGACAAGATTGCCGCGATGTTTGAGGGCGATTACAAAATCGTCCACCACCTTGCGCCGCCGCTGCTGGCGAAAAAGAACGAGCGTGGCGAGCTGATCAAACAGTCGTTTGGCCCGTGGCTGCGCAGCGCTTTTGGTGTGCTGACCAAGATGAAGGGACTGCGCGGCAGTGCCTTGGATATTTTTGGCAAAACCGCCGAGCGCCAGATGGAGCGCGCCTTGATTGCCGAGTACCGCGCCTGCATCGACGAGCTGCTGGCCGGCCTCACGCCCGAGCGCTTGGCACTGGCGGCGCGCATTGCGCGCATCCCCGAAGACATTCGCGGCTACGGCCACGTCAAAGAGCGCCACTTGCAGGCCGCGCGCGTGCAATGGGCGGATTTGATGGCGCAGTGGCGGGGGCAAACGCCCTCAACAGCTACGGCCTAATTCATCAAAATGATAGCTACTAGCGCACGTATTTAAAGGGCTAGAGGCCAATTTGGCTTGTATTTTGGCTTACCACCAAGGCAGCGAAAGCCACAAAACAATCGCTATGGGGGTGCCGCATACAATCTTTGGCTTGCATTCTGGCGCGCGCTGCGGCACCCGCTGGGGCAGAGATTTTTTGTTAAACCTATTTTTTTGTTGGAGTTGCTCTGTGCTGATTTCTTCTGCTTTTGCCCAAACCGCTCCTGCTGCCGCAGCGGCTGGCGGCGACATGATGTCCACCCTCACCGGCATGTTGCCGCTGGTGTTGATGTTCTTGGTGCTGTACTTTGTGATGATTCGCCCGCAGATGAAGCGCCAAAAAGAACACCGCGCCATGATTGACGCGCTGGCCAAGGGCGATGAAGTCATCGCTGGCGGCGGCATCATGGGCCGGGTCTCGCGCATCACTGACCAATACGTGTATGTCGAAATTGCCACCGGCGTCGAGGTGCAATTGCAGCGCCAAGCCGTGGCCCAAGTGCTGCCCAAAGGCTCGCTGAAATAAGCGGGCTGCGCCTGGTTTTTGCAGTGCGCCAACCGGTGCGCTGCGTTTTTTGTTTCTGAGGTTAGACGCGCCCTATGAACCGTTATCCGGTCTGGAAGTACGCGATCATTGTGGTCGCGCTGTTGGTGGGGATTTTGTACACCCTGCCCAATTTTTTTGGTGAGGCTCCGGCCGTCCAAGTCTCCTCGGCCAAGGCCACCGTCAAGGTCGATGCAGCGGTGCTGGCCCGCGTGCAAGCCGCGCTGGACGAGGCCGGTGTCACCACCGACATGATCGGGCTGGAGGGCACCTCGGTGCGCGCACGCTTTGACACGCCCGACACCCAGCTCAAGGCCAAAGACGCCATCCAAAAAGCGCTGGTGCCCGATGCGTCCGATCCGATGTACATCGTCGCGCTCAATTTGGTCTCGCGCTCGCCGGCTTGGCTGACTGCCATCAACGCTGCGCCCATGTATTTGGGCTTGGATTTGCGCGGCGGCGTTCACTTCATGCTGCAAGTCGATATGCAGGCGGCGCTGACCAAAAAGGCCGAGTCCTATGCCGGCGACATCCGCACGGTGCTGCGCGACAAAAACATTCGCCACGGCGGCATCAGCCGCAACGGCCAGAACATTGAGATTCGGGTGCGCGACGCGGCGATGCAAACCGCCGCCCGCAACCTGATTGCTGACCAATTTGCCGACCTGCAAACCACCAGCGTCGCCGATGGCAGCGAGTTCAAGCTGATCGCCAGCATCAAGCCCGAGGCGCTGCGCCGCGTGCAAGACCAAGCGCTCAAGCAAAACATCACCACGCTGCACAACCGTATCAACGAGCTGGGCGTGGCCGAGCCGGTGATTCAGCAGCAGGGCCTCGACCGCATCGTGGTGCAGTTGCCCGGCGTGCAAGACACCGCCAAGGCCAAAGACATTTTGGGCCGCACCGCCACGCTGGAAGTGCGCATGGTGGACGAAGGCACCGACGCGCGTGCCGCTGAAATGGGTGCTGGCCCGGTGCCGTTTGGCGACGAAAAATACCTAGACCGCAACGGCCAAGCCGTCATCGTCAAAAAGCAAGTCATCCTGACGGGCGAAAACCTGACCGATGCCCAGCCGGGTTTTGACAGCCAGACGCAAGAGGCGACCGTCAACCTGACGCTGGACGCCAAAGGCTCGCGCATCTTCAAAGACATCACGCGCGAGAACATTGGCAAGCGCATGGCCATCGTGCTGTTTGAAAAGGGCAAGGGCGAAGTGGTGACGGCCCCGGTGATTCGCGCGGAAATTGGTGGTGGCCGGGTGCAAATTTCGGGCCGCATGAGCTCGACCGAAGCCAACGACACCTCGCTGTTGCTGCGCGCTGGCTCGCTGGCTGCGCCGATGGAAATCATTGAGGAATACACCATTGGCCCCAGTCTGGGTGCCGACAACATCGAGCGCGGTATTGACAGCGTGGTCTGGGGCATGCTGGCCGTAGCAGCTTTCATGTGCATGTACTACATGCTGTTTGGCGTGTTCTCGACGATTGCACTGGGTGTCAACGTGTTGATGCTGCTGTCGATCCTGTCGATGCTGCAAGCGACGCTGACCCTGCCCGGCATTGCCGCGATGGCGCTGGCGATTGGTGTGGCGATTGACTCCAACGTGCTGATCAACGAGCGCATCCGCGAAGAGCTGCGCGCCGGTGCCTCGCCGCAAATGGCGATCCACGCCGGCTACGAGCGCGCTTGGGCGACCATTTTGGACTCCAACGTCACCACGCTGATTGTTGGTTTGGCCTTGCTGGCCTTTGGCTCTGGGCCGGTGCGCGGCTTTGCCGTGGTGCACTGCATTGGTATTTTGACCAGCATGTTCTCGGCGGTGTTCTTCTCGCGTGGACTGGTCAACCTGTGGTACGGCGGCAAGAAAAAACTCAAGAGCGTGTCGATTGGCCAAATCTGGAAGCCAGACGCCGACACTACCGCAACCACTGCTGTGACCAAGACCCCTTAAAGGAGGAAGACCATGGAATTCTTCCGCATCAAAAAAGACATCCCTTTCATGAAGCACGCGTTGGTTTTCAACGCGATTTCCTTCATTACCTTTGCGCTGGCGGTGTTCTTTCTGCTCACGCGCGGCCTGCACCTGTCGGTGGAATTTACCGGCGGCACGGTGATGGAGGTGGCCTACAGCCAACCGGCTGAATTGGCCAAGGTACGCGAAACCGTCTCGGCGCTGGGCTACCCAGATGTGCAGGTGCAAAACTTTGGCACCTCGCGCGACGTGATGATTCGCCTGCCGGTGCAAAAGGGCGTGACCTCGGCACAGCAAAGCGAGCAAGTCATTGCTGCGCTGAAAGCCGCTGACCCTGACGCCACCATGCGCCGCACCGAGTTTGTCGGCCCGCAAGTGGGCGAGGAGCTGGTGCATGGCGGCCTGATGGCGCTGGGCATGGTGGTCATCGGCATCGTGGTCTATTTGGCGATGCGCTTTGAGTGGAAGTTTGGCGTCGCTGCCATCATTGCCAACCTGCACGACGTGGTGATTATTCTGGGATTTTTTGCCTTCTTCCAGTGGGAGTTTTCGCTCTCGGTGCTGGCGGCGGTGCTGGCGGTGCTGGGCTATTCAGTCAACGAATCGGTGGTGATTTTTGACCGCATCCGCGAAGCCTTTAGGCGCTACCGCAAGATGAACACGGCCGAGGTGATTGACCACGCCATCACCAGCACCATGAGCCGCACCATCATCACCCACGCTTCGACCGAGGCGATGGTGTTGTCGATGTTCTTCTTTGGTGGCCCTAGCCTGCACTACTTTGCGCTGGCGCTGACGGTGGGCATTTTGTTTGGCATTTACTCGTCGGTATTTGTTGCCGCCTCGATTGCCATGTGGCTGGGTGTCAAGCGCGAAGACTTGATCAAAACCACACCCAAAGACGGCGACATCGTCGATTCTGACGATCCAAACGCTGGCGCAACCGTCTGATCGCTACGCTGGGCGCTTCTGCAGTTTCTGTACTTAATCCGTCCGTCTCTTATGCACCCATCTGCCCCAGCCCACAGTCCTTCTCCGTTGCAGCGCCACTTGGCCAGTGCGGTGCGCCAGCAGTTTGTCGAGGGACTGTGCAGTGGCATGGCAGAGGTCAACAAAGCTATTCAAGACTTTTTGACTGAGCTGATGTCGCAAACCGGCACCCAGCGCGAAATGCAGGAGCGCCGCGATGCGTGGTCGCAATACCAAAAGCACCGCACCGAGTGGGTGCAGGGCTGCGTCCAAGCGTTCAAAGCCGCGTTGGCACCGGTCGCGGTGGTGCATAAAAACACAGCACCGTTAGAGCTGGGGTTCTCGCTGCTCAGCGACGATGTGGTGGAAAACAAAATCATCGCCTCGCGCATCGCTTTGGTGGTGATCGAGCAAGTCAGTACCACTTTTGACGCGCTGCGTTTGCGCGTTAAGGGATTGGAGGGCGAGCTGGGCAGCACCGATATTTTGCGGACTGAAGCCATCTGCCTACTGTTAGTCGAGCAATGGATGGAGGTGGCGTTGACCCGCCAAGAGTTGCAATGGGTCACTGAGCCAGTGCAACGCAGCTTGGCCGAATTACTTCAGAGCTTGTACCAAAAATGCAGCGATTTTCTGGAGGCACAAGGCATCGCTGCGCAGCAAGATTTACGCGTGCGCGTCCAGCGCCCGCAAGGCCCAATCACCGGAGCAGTGGCTGGCACCACTGCCACCACCGGCATGGGCAGTTTGGTATCGCAAGCGCTGGAGCAATCGCAGGCGGCCATGGTGTCTGCACAGCACAACGCAATGGCACCAATGCCAGAGCGCGGTCAGTGGTCAGCAGTCAGCCAGTTCAGCGCACCATCGCCCGCCTTTGCCTCAGCGTCAGGTCTGACACCCTTGGCCCGCGCTCGCCAGCGCGCGCATGGCGTCATGGGGCAGCTGCGGCGTTTTCTGGTGCAGCCCAACGCACTGGCTGGCAGCCATGACACCGGTATCGCAGCGGTAAGCAGCATGACAGGTGTGCCAGCGCCGCCCACAGCGCCCGCCTCCAACGCGCTAGTACACGCATTGGCCGCGCACCGGGTGCAGGCCGAAACCTACTACAGCACGCGGGGCACATTTGCCGAAGACTACAGCCCAGCGGCAGTGGTGCAGCTGTCGGGTGTGGTGCGCGAGCGTTCAGAAAAATTCAAGCAAACCGCATCCACCGATAGCGAAAAAGCCATCATCGAAGTGGTGGCGCTGATGTTTCAAAGCATTCTTGCGGAAGACCACATCCCGCCGGCGGTGCGCGTGTGGTTTGCCCGCCTGCAAGTGCCGGTGCTGCGCGTGGCGCTGGCCGAGCCAGAGTTTTTCAGCAACCTCAACCACCCAGCGCGCCAACTTATTGACCGCATGGGCTCGTGCGTGCTGGGCTTTGATGCGACTACCATCAGCGGCGGTGCCCTAGAGGCTGAAATCCGCCGCGTGGTGCAGGTGATTGAGCAGTACCCCGAGACCGGGCGGCGCGTGTTTCAGTTGGTGCTCGATGAGTTTGAAAAATTCTTGGCGACGTTTCTCACCGAGAAAAAATCCACCTCGCAACTGGTCAGCGTGGCCCAGCAAATTGAGCAGCGCGAAACGCTGGCGATCCAGTACACCATTGAGCTGCGCACCATGCTCAAAGACATGCCAGTGCGCGATGAAATCCGCGATTTTTTGTTCAAGTTCTGGGCTGAAGTGCTGGCCTTGTCCGCGGTGCGCGATGGTGCGCAGCACGCCGACACCGTCGTTTTCAAACGCACCGCCGCCGACTTGGTGTGGGCAGCCAGTGCCAAGCCCAGTCGCAACGATCGCACGCAGGTGATTCAAGGCTTGCCAGCGCTGCTACAGCGCCTGCGCCAAGGCTTGGTCATGATTGGTGTCTCTGGCGAGCCGCAAGATACCCAGATCAAAATATTGACCGACACCTTGGCCGAGGCCTTTCTGTCCAAAACAGCTGCCATTCCCCAAGAGCACATCGAAGCCATGGCCAAGCGCTTAGAAAACTTGGAAGACTTCATTGACGACGAAGTGATGGGTGACTTTCCGCTGGACGCTGACAGCATCGAGATGATGCTGGGCATCGATGCCTCATCCATCCACGTGATTGCCGACAACGATGCGCCCATTGATGAGGCCATGCTGCAGTGGGCCAACGAACTGGCACTGGGCACTTGGTTCACCATCGATCACAACGGCGCTAGCGCCCAAGTGCAATACGCTTGGCACAGCCAGCGCAAGCAGCTACACCTGTTTGCGGCCATCGACGGCAGCACCTATTTACTGCAACTGCGCCGCTTGGGCGCTTATCTGCAAGCCGGCTTGCTGGTTGCGCAGGAAGAAGAGGGCCTGACCGTGCGCGCCACCCGCGACGCGCTGGCCAAGCTGGGTGCCAACCCCGAGCGCTTACGGGGCTGACAGCGCAGGCGGCAGCAAACCTCAGCCGCGCCCCAACCGCTGAAACAAGCCGCCCGGCAAGCGCGCGATAGCGCCGGCCAGCTCTAACTCCAACAATTCCACTTGCAAATTGGCCGTAGCCATACCGGTGCGCGCTTGCAGGGCATCGAGTCCGGCGGGCTCGTAGCCCAAGGCTTTTAGCAGTGGTGTCTCGGGGATATCCAAACTTTGCTGCTCGGGTGCGGGCAGCGCAGATGGTCGTCGGCGCTTGGCGCGGGCAGTCGTTTTGCTGTCCGTGCCAGTCAACAGCACCGGGCTGGACAGGCGCAATTCTTCCAGCACATCCTCCGCAGTTTCCACCAATTTGGCACCTTGGCGGATCAGCGCATGGCAGCCGCGCGACTGCGGCGCGTGGATAGAGCCGGGAATGGCAAACACTTCACGCCCCTGTTCCGACGCCAAGCGCGCCGTGATCAGCGAACCAGAGGCCAGCGCAGCTTCCACCACCAGCGTGCCTTGCGACAAGCCAGCAATGATGCGATTGCGCTTGGGAAAGTTGCCCGGCAGCGGTGGTGTACCCAACGGGTATTCGCTGACCAACAGACCGTGGGCAGCAATGCGGTGCGCCAAACTACGGTGGCTACTGGGATAGACCCTGTCTAGCCCCGTGCCGACGATGGCCAACGTGGCCGGCGTGCTGTCGCCGTCTTGCGCATCCATCAACGCGCCTTCATGGGCAGCAGCATCCACGCCCAACGCCAACCCCGAGACAATCGTCAGTCCACTAGCGCGCAGTGCCCGCGCGAACTGGCGGGCATTGCCATCGCCCTGTGCTGTGGGGTGGCGGCTGCCGACCATCGCCAAACAACTGCCATGCGCAAATGGCTGCGCACCCGGCGCCAAAAAACGCGCCGCACCGAGCAAATACAGCAAGGGCGGCGGGTCTTCAGTCTCCAGCAGCAGTGCAGGGTATTGCGCATCGCCCAGCGCCAACAAGGCGCGGGCAGGGCCGCCGGCTGGGGCGGCATGCAGCCATTGCCATGTCGTATCGAGCAGTGCCGCCAGCCCAGCAGGCTGCTGCAACAGCGCCTGCGCCTGTGCGCGGCTGACACACTGTTGCAGTGCCGCGCCGGTTTGCTGAAAAATCTGCTGCGGCAAACCAAACGTCTGCAACAAACGCCGTGCTGTCGCATTGCCAACGCCGGGCGTGAGTGTCAGGCGCAGCCAAGCCGTCAGGTCATCGCGTTCCATGGGGCAGCGGGTAAGTGCTGGTTTATTGCGGGTTGACCAGCCGGTCGCCGACGCGCACGGTGGTCAGCACATCCAAAATCAGCGCATACGAGACGCGCTCGAAGGTACGAAAGACGATGGCCGTGCCGTTGCTTTCGCTGGGTAGTTTGATCATCGGGCGCGACGAGTCCGTGGTGTCTTTGATACGCGCGCCTTGGGTCATCAGGTTGAGCACATCGCCGGCCTGCATTCCATCTTGCTCGCCCAAATTGATGGCAATGACTTGGTTTTGTGCCGCATTGACCACAGCACCGCTGCCATAGATGGACACTACCCGTGCATCGACGTCGATATTGGGCGCGTGCGGCGTGTAGCTCATAAAGGCGCGCGCCGGCTCGGGCAGCAGGCGGTCGCCGGCGCGAATTTCTTCTTTGGCCGACATGATGTCCACCGTGGCGGGCACGTATTCCGAGACGATGCCACCTTTGCCGTCAGCAGTTTCTTCCGTCGCCTCGCCACGGATCAATTCGGCCTTGCCGACATACAACGCCTCGTAGCCCAGCACCTCTTTGGTGAGCGGGTCTTTTAGCGGCACCGCTTGGCGCACGATGCGGTAAATGCGCGGCTCACCCGGCTCGGCGCGCAGCGGATCGGCCGCTTCGCCCCGGGCGTAGGCGCGGTCGCCGGTGGTCATCAGCACCCGGTCATCCACGGTGGCAATGATGCGCGGCGCTTGCTCCAAGGTGGCGGCTTCGACGACCAGCGGCTCGACCAAGAACGGCTCAATCAGGTGCGGTTTCAGCGTGGGCAAGGCCATGTCGCTGACGCTCTCGCTGCGGGTGCGCGGCGACAGACGCACGGTTTCTAGCTCGCCCGATGCACGCCGGGCGCTGCCGCTGCGCAGACGGGCAAAGCCGTCTTGGCGCTCTAAATACAGCGTTTGGCCGGGGTAAATCAGGTGGGGATTGGCAATGGCTTGTTTATTCATCCCCCACAACTGCGGCCAGCTCCACGGACGGCGCAAATAAACCCCAGCAATGCCCCACAGCGTATCGCCGCGCTTGACCACGTAGTGGTCTGGGGCGTTGGGCGCCAGCTCGGCGACGGGAACGCCTTGCTCGGCCACGGGCTGGGCGGCGGCACGCTCACTGGCGGTGGCGGCAGCAGCGGCTGTTTGTGCCCCAGCGGGTGCCATGCCGGCGCACACAGCGGCCAACAAAGTCATAGCGCCTAAGGCAGCTCGCGTTGTAGCGCCCCAATGCGCTGGCGGATGATTGGTGTAATGCATTGCTAAATCGCCCCTCACTGGCGCCGCAATATGCGCCGAAATTCCGGTGCATAGCGGCTAAATACGTTAGAAAATCACCGGCGATTCTCGGCCCAAGCCCTTGATTGGGCAATGATTATTCGCCCACCGGGACGCGCCCAGATAAAAGTGGCGAAAATAGCGACACCTTTTTTTGTCTAGTTATGGCCATTCTTCCCATTCTTTGTTATCCCGATAAGCGCCTGCACACCGTGGCGCGTCCTGTGCAAGCGGTGGACGATCGTGTGCGCGCCATCGTTGCCGACATGCTCGCCACCATGTACGACGCCCAAGGCATTGGCCTCGCCGCCACGCAGGTCAACGTACACGAGCGCATCGTGGTGATTGACACCTCCGAAGAGCGCAACCAGCCGTTGGTGGTCATCAACCCCGAAATCGTCTGGGCCAGCCCCGAAACCCAAGTCGGCGACGAAGGCTGCCTATCGGTGCCCGGCATTTACGACGGCGTCGAACGCGCCATTGCCGTCAACGTGCGCGCGCTCGACGAGCACGGCGAGGCACGCACCATCAAGGCCGAGGACACGCTGGCCGTGTGCTTGCAGCACGAGATGGACCACCTGCTGGGCAAGGTGTTTGTCGAATACCTGTCGCCCCTCAAGCGCAACCGCATCAAAACCAAAATGATCAAGCTGCAGCGCGAGGCCGCTGAGTGAAGATCGTTTTTGCCGGCACGCCCGAATTTGCCCGCGTCGCTTTGCAGCATTTGCTGGGCGCGGGTTTTACCGTGCCGCTGGTGCTGACCCAGCCCGACCGCCCGGCCGGGCGCGGCATGAAGCTGCAAGCCTCGCCGGTCAAACAGTGCGCACTTGAGCATGGCATTGCCGTCGCCCAACCGCGCAGCCTGCGCCTCGACGGCAAATTCCCTGATGATGCCGCCGCTGCCCGCCAAGCGCTGCTGCAAGCCGATGCCGACGCGATGGTGGTCGCCGCTTACGGCCTCATCCTGCCGCAGTGGGTGCTGGACTTGCCGCGCTATGGCTGCCTGAACATCCACGCCAGCCTGCTGCCGCGCTGGCGCGGTGCCGCCCCCATCCACCGCGCGATTGAAGCCGGCGACGCGCAAACCGGCGTGACCATCATGCAAATGGATGCCGGGCTGGACACCGGCGACATGCTGCTGACGCGCAGCTTGGAGATTGCCGACACCGACACCACCGCCAGCCTGCACGACCGCTTGGCCGCGCTGGGCGGCCCGATGGTGGCCGAGGCGCTGCACCAAGCCGCCCAAGGAACGCGCCAGCCGGTAGTGCAGCCGACGGAAGGCATCACCTACGCGCACAAAATCGAGAAGGCCGAAAGCAACATCGATTGGTCGCTGCCCGCCGCCGTGATTGGCCAGCGCATCCGCGCGTTTGACCCCTTCCCCGGTGCCAGCACCACGCTGGGCAGTGAAGTGATTAAGCTGTGGAACTATGAAATTGATAGCTATCAGCGCACGGATCTAAAGGGCTACGGGCACATTTTGTCTATAAATGACACCGGCATCACCGTGGCCTGCGGCGACAACACCGCTTTGCGCCTGACGGTGCTGCAACGCGCCGGCGGCAAACGCTTGGCCGCCGCCGACTTTCTGCGCGGCTTTGAACTGCCGCTGGGCAGCGTGCTGGGCGCTTGATTGTTGACGACACTGCGCGCCACGCTGCGCAACCCCCACTATCGCCAAGGCGTCTCCGACATGGTCGGCGCCGGCTTGGGCATGGGCGCTTGGGGCTTGGTGACCGGCGTAGCGATGGTCAAGGGCGGCATGTCGGTGCCGATGGCGCTGGTGATGTCGCTGCTGGTGTACGCCGGCAGCGCGCAATTGGCGGTGATTCCGCTGCTGGCCGTGGGTGGCCCGTTGTGGGTGGTGTGGCTGACGGCGGCCTGCGTCAATTTGCGCTTTGTGATTTTCAGCAGCATGTGGCGCAGCTACTTTCAGCACCTGCCGCTGCGCCAGCGCCTGACGCTGGGCTACTTCAGCGGCGACGTGATCTTTGTCGCGTTTATGAAGCGCTACCCCAAGCCGATTCCCGAGCCAAACCAAGTGCCCTACTTTTGGGGCGCCGCCAGCGTCAATTGGCTGGCGTGGCAAGTGCCCTCCATTGCCGGCATCTTGCTGGCCAGCGAGATTCCGCTGTCGTGGGGCTTGGGCTTTGCTGGCGTGCTGGCGCTGCTGGGCGTGCTGCTGTCGCTGATTTTTGACCGCGCGACGTGGATCGCCATGCTGGTTGCCGCCAGCGTCGCCATTGCGGCGTTTGCGCTGCCGCTCAAGCTCAACATCTTGGTGGCGATTGCTGCGGCGGTGGTCGCCGGCTTGGTGGTCGAGGGCTTTGATCGGCGCAAAAAACCGGTCTGCACCCCCGTCCCGCCGCCCAACGAGGACCAAGCGTGAGCGGGACAAGCTGGGATTGGCTGATGCCGCTGGTGGCCATCGTTGGGCTGGCGCTGATCACCGTCATCACCCGCGCCTTTTTCATGCTGCCCGAGCGCGAAATCCCGATGCCCGACTGGCTGCGCCGTGGCCTGAAATACGCGCCGCTGGCCGCACTCACCGCCGTGATTGCGCCGGAAATTTTGATGCTGCAAGGCCAGCTGATCGACACGCTGCAAGACGCACGCCTGCCGGCCATCGTCTGCGCCACGGCTTATTTTTTTTGGCAGCGCAGCATTTTGGGCACCATCTTGGTCGGCATGGCGGTGTATTTGCCGCTGCACATCGCGCTGGGCTGGTGAGCTGCGCATAATTTATGGTGTTTTTGGCCTCTAGCCCTTTAAACACGTGCGCTAGCAGCTATCATTTTTGATTAGCTGTCTGGGCAATCCCACCTCTGGCCTGCCTACAATGGCGACCCTGCCCCCTCCACGATTTTCCAGAGCTTTTTTGCCATGAATATTCTTCGCTTTTCCGATCTGTGCGCCCAAGACAAAGTCCGTGGCCAGCGGGTGTTTATCCGCGCTGACCTGAACGTGCCGCTCGACGCAGCCGGCCAGATCACTGAGGACACCCGCATCCGCGCCTCGCTGGCCTGCATCCGCATGGCGCTGGACGCTGGTGCGGCGGTGATGGTCACCAGCCACTTGGGGCGCCCGACCGAAGGCGCATTCAAACCCGAAGATTCGCTGGCGGTCGTTGCTGCGCGCCTGTCAGAGCTGCTGGAGCGCGAGGTGCCGTTGCGCTCAAACTGGCTCGGCGGCGTGGACGTGCAGCCCGGCCAAGTGGTGCTGCTGGAAAACTGCCGCGTCAACGTCGGCGAAAAGAAAAACACCGAAGCCTTAGCACGCCAGCTGGCCGCGCTGTGCGATATTTTTGTCAACGACGCGTTTGGCACCGCCCACCGCGCCGAAGGCACCACCTACGGCATTGCGCAATACGCGCCGGTCGCCTGCGCTGGCCCGCTGCTGTCGGCTGAAATTGACGCGATTACCCAAGCCTTGGCCAACCCTAAGCGCCCGCTGACGGCCATCGTCGCCGGCTCCAAGGTATCGACCAAGCTGACCATTTTGAAAAGCTTGGCCGACAAGGTCGATCGGCTGATTGTGGGCGGCGGCATTGCCAACACCTTCATGCTGGCCGCTGGCCTGCCAATTGGCAAAAGCCTGTGCGAGCCTGATTTGGTCGAACAAGCGCGCGCCGTGATCGACGCCATGAAAGCACGCGGCGCTGAGGTGCCGATTCCCACCGACGTAGTCACCGCCAAAACCTTTGCCGCCGATGCACCGGCCACGGTGAAAGCTGCCACAGCCATCGAAGCCGATGATTTGATTTTGGATATTGGCCCCGATACTGCACGCGCTTTGGCGCAGCAATTAATGACTGCCGGCACCATTGTGTGGAATGGCCCGGTCGGGGTATTTGAATTTGCCGCGTTTGAAAATGGCACGCGCACGATTGCCCATGCGATTGCTGAGTCCAGCGCTTTCAGCATTGCCGGCGGCGGCGACACGCTGGCGGCGATTGCCAAATACGGTATTGAAAAGCAGGTCGGTTATATCTCGACCGGTGGCGGCGCATTTTTGGAAATGCTCGAAGGCAAAACCTTACCTGCCGTTGACATATTGCAACAACGCGCTACCACCAGCGCGCAATAAAACCCCGCCTACCAGCCATTGCGCGCTTCAGCGACTGCGCCTGACTGTGACAAAAACCACAAAACAGCGATTACTGACACTTTTTAGCCGCTGTTTTTCTGGTTTTTGTGCAGAATCTGTCTAAAAATTATTTTTAGCCGTGTGTAGGGTTGTTATTTGTTCTGCACACCAAGCCTGCTCGCAGGGAAGGAACCACCGTGTTTTCAAAAACCATCAGCTTGGCCGTCTTGGCCGGCGCAGTCGCTGTGTTGGCTGGCTGCGCTACCAAATCGCCCATTCCTCTGGCAGAGAACTTTGAGCTAACCGTGCAGCCCAAAGTGCGCTCTGCTGGCCATTGGGACTTGCTCTCGCGCGACGTTGTGGCACAAACGCTGGAAACGCTGGAAAAAGCCGGTGTCGATCCAAATTCGCAGCTGTACGTCTCTCTGCCGCCCAACCCAAGCGAATTTGACTCGGCGTTTCGCGAATTTTTGATCACCAAACTGGTGCAAACCGGCGCTGGCGTGCGCCAAGTGCCCGACCCGTCGCTACTGGAGGTGACGTACCACACCCAAGTGGTGCGCCACAACAGCGACCGCCCCCACTTCATTCCCGGCCAGTTCACCATGCTGGCCAGCGGCTTGATGGCGGCTTACGGCTTGCACGGTCAGCACCTTGACGTGAAGTTGCTGGCCACGCTGGGCGTGACCTCGGCAATCGACTACACCGCCAGCGTCTATACCGGCGGCCCGACCAACACCGAGATGATTTTGACCACCACCGTCACCCACGGTGGCCAATACATCGCCCGCAAAACCGACGTGTATTACCTCGAAAACGTCGATGCGCCACTGTTTATGCGCAACGGCTACCGCAGCGTCAACATGAAAGTCGTAGCGCAATGAAGACCTCCTCTTTGATTACCGCAATCGCCGCTGCTGCGCTGCTGGCGGGTTGTGCCAACAACGCTCCTCAAGTGCGCGTCGAGCCGACCTACCAAGCGGCGGCGTCTAGCCAATTCATCCAAAGCAGCCGCGATGCCGTCGCCACGCTGACAGCAGGCTTTGAAATGTCCTCGCTCGGCACCGGCCCGGTGCTGGTGGCTACCGTGGTCAATGTCAACGATATGAGCCGCTCGGCACCGCTGGGGCGCACGCTGTCGGAGCAATACGCTTCGCACATGGCAGCTCTGGGCTTTAACGTCAAAGAGCTGAAGCTGCGCGGCGATGTCTTCGTCAAAGAAGGCGCGGGCGAGTTGCTGTTGTCGCGCGAAATCAAAGACATTGCGCGCAACCACAATGCGGCGATGGTGCTGGTGGGTACCTATTCGGCCGCCGCCAACTACACCTATGTCAGCCTGAAGCTGGTGCGCACCGAGGACAGCCGCATCGTGCGCGGCCATGACTACGCGCTGCCAAACGACCGCGACGTGCAACGCCTGCTGGCCGTGCCGCGCTGAGCGTCAGCACACCGCACTGCACTCAAGGCCGTCGATTGACGGCCTTTTTTTTCGCGCTGCTTCCGTGTGAGAATGGAAATTCACTTATCCAATGACTTCTATAGGAGCTTTCCATGTCGCTGCGCCGTGCTACCAAAATCGTTGCCACTCTGGGCCCTGCTTCCAGCGACCCCGCGCTGCTGGAGAAAATGATTTTGGCTGGGGTGAATGTGGTTCGGCTCAACTTCAGCCACGGCAGCGCGCAAGACCACATCGACCGCGCCGCCGCTGTGCGCGCCGCCTCGATGCGCGCGGGCCGCGAGGTCGCCATCATGGCCGACCTGCAAGGCCCCAAAATTCGTGTCGGTCGCTTTGCCGAGGGCAAAGTTCAACTGGAACAAGGCCAGCCCTTCATCCTTGATGCCTCACGTACCGAGCTGGGTGACTTGGCCGGTGTGGGTCTGGATTACAAAGAGCTGCCGCGCGATGTCAAAACCGGCGATGTCTTGTTGCTCAATGACGGCCTGATCGTGCTGACTGTTGAATCTGTGCGCGGCGAAGCAGTCCACACCACCGTGCGCATTGGCGGCGAACTCTCCAACAACAAGGGCATCAACAAACAAGGCGGCGGCCTGACGGCACCCGCGCTGACCGCCAAGGACATGGACGACATCCGCACCGCGATGGACTTCCAAGCCGACTATGTCGCCGTGAGTTTTCCGAAAAACGCCACCGACATGGAGATGGCGCGCCAACTGTGCAACGTCGCTGCCGCGCAATACAAACACAAGCCTGGCTTGATTGCCAAAATTGAGCGCGCCGAAGCGATTCCGCACCTCGAAGCCATCTTGCGCGTCAGCGACGGCATCATGGTGGCGCGTGGCGACTTGGCGGTGGAGGTTGGCAATGCAGCCGTACCTGCACTGCAAAAAAAGATGATCCGCATGGCGCGCCAGATGGACAAAGTAGTCATCACCGCCACGCAAATGATGGAAAGCATGATCACCAATCCAGTGCCGACCCGCGCCGAAGTCAGCGATGTGGCCAACGCAGTGCTCGACGGCACCGATGCGGTGATGCTCAGTGCCGAAACTGCGGCAGGCAAATACCCACTGGAGACGGTGGAAGAAGTCGCCAAAATTTGCGCTGCAGCTGAAGCCGCCGAAGACAGCCAGCACGATGCCAACTTCACTGAGCGCAGCTTTGGCCGCATTGACCAATCGATTGCAATGGGTGCGCTGTTCACGGCGCACCACTTGGGAGCCAAAGCCATCGTTGCCATGACCGATAGTGGTGCTACGGCGTTATGGATGAGCCGCCACCGCATCCACCTTCCTATCTATGCCCTGACGCCAAAAGTGGCCACTCAGCGCAAGATGGCGATGTACCGCAATGTGCGCCCGCTGCTGATGGACACCAGCGCTGACCGCGACACCGCTTTGGAGCAAGCCGAAGGCCATCTCAAAACCCGCAACATTGTCCAAAGCGGCGACGTTTACGCCATCACCTGCGGCGAGCCGATGGGCGCACCCGGCGGCACCAATATGCTAAAAATCAGCCGCGTGATTTAAATTTTTAAGTGGCAACCGGCGCGCGCAATGCCTGCCAGCGCCGCAGTGCGCCGGCTATGGCATCGCACCACCAAGCGCTCGTCCAGCACAACCAACCAGTCCACAGTGTGTGGCTCATAAAGTGGGCACCGCGCACTTGCTGGGCGCCGCCCAAAATTAAACCGGCCACCAAGGCGCAACCCAGACACCAACGCGCAGCCTGCGGCTGACGTAGGCGCAGGGCAAAGTAACCCCCGATAAAAGCAAAACCGGCTGAAGCGTGACCGGCAGGAAAGCAGCGCCCAACGCCACCGTCCATCACCCCCAAGGCCCAGTGCGAGGCATAGCGCGCCACGCCACCAAACTCGGCCAAATCCCAAGGACAACTGGTGGTGCTGAAATGCTTCAACACTCCCACTACTACCAAAGCCAGCAAAAGGCTCGCTACCCATTGCAGGCGTTCACTCGCATCGATGCGCCGCAAAATTCCTATCGGCCACCACACACCCAGAACCAACAGCAGCGCGAGCAACCACCCCAAGCGACGCGCGCCTTCATGCAGCACCTCCACTAAAAACCAGTGCTCGCGCAGCGCAAACCCGCTGTTGTCGCCAAAAGCATGGGCACACACGCGATCCCAGCCCAAAGCATCCCACGCCAGCAAGCACAGCAAACTGGCTAGCGTCCAGATGGCATCAGAGGAAGGTGCGAAACCAAGGAAGCCGGAACGACAAACAAAGAAGGGTGGACGCAAGTGCAGCATGGCGTAGACCATAGGTGCTCTCGCTTAACCGTGTCTTAACGCAGTCGCGCCAATACGGCTGGATAGCGACAATGCCGGCTATGCGAATTCTTGTAGTCGAAGACGATGCCGGCATTGCCAGCGGGCTGTGCCGCAACTTGCACCAGCGCGGTTATGCGGTCGATGTGTGCGATAGCGTAGCCAGCGCTTGGAGCGCCTTGCGCGCCGAGCACTTTGATGCCGTGCTGCTGGACTTGGGGCTGCTCGACGGCGACGGCAGCGAGCTGCTGCATCGCTTGCGCCTGAGTCCGCCTGCGACCGGAGCGGCAATGGCAGCACTGCCTGATCCATCGACCCCCGTGCTCATCGTCACCGCCCGCGACCAAGTCCATCAGCGCATTGCGGGGCTAGACCAAGGTGCTGACGACTACCTGACCAAGCCGTTTGATGTGGATGAGCTCGATGCCCGTTTGCGCGCCCTGCTGCGCCGCGCCGCCGGTCGGGCGTCGCCCACCATCCGCTACGGCGAGATCGAAGCCGATCCGGCAGCGCGCACGGTGCGCCTGAGCGGGCAGCTGATCGATATGTCGCCGCGCGAATTTTCGGTGTTGCTGGTGCTGCTGGAAGCGCACGGACGGGTGCTGTCACGCCAGCAAATCGAGGAGCGGCTGTACAACTGGCAGTCGTCCATAGACAGTAACGCCATTGAAGTCCACATCCACCACCTGCGCCGCAAGCTGGGTAGCCAGTGCATTCTGACCATGCGCGGTGTCGGCTACTTTATGCCTTGGGACAGTACGCCCTAAATAGCAATCCATGAACAGCGTCCCCATTCAGACGTCCCAACGGCCCTCGCTGACCCAGCACCTGTTGCTGTGGTCGCTGGGCGCGCTGGTGCTGGTGTGGCTTAGTTTTGTCGTACTCGGCTACCAAACCGGCATCGAAGAGGCCGATGAACTCACCGACGGCCACTTGGCCAGCGTGGCCGCCTTGCTGCTCAATGTGCGTGCCGCGCAAGCAATAGATACGCAGCAAATTACCCCTCTTAGCGACCTGCCGGGACTGAAAAAGCACGACTACCAACAATCCATCAGCGTCGTGCAATGGGATGCGCAAGGGCGCTTGCTGCTACACACCGGATCGGCACCGCAACCACCGTTCAGCGCGGGCGAAGGTTTTGCCGATTTGCAACTAGGCGCAGCGGGAGCAGAGAGAGCCACTTGGCGCAGCTTTTCGCAGTGGGATACGGCGCGCAGCCGCAAGATCATGGTGCTGCTCAAGTTGGATGAGCGCGACGACTTGGCCCACGATATTGCTGGCCACATGATCGAACCCGGCCTGTGGCTGCTGCCGGTGGTGGCGTTGGCACTGGGCTTGGCCTTGCGCCGAGGTTTACGGCCACTGTATGCGCTGTCGCACGATGTCGCTGCGCTAGACGCCAGCAGTGCTCAGCGCTTGGCTCCGGGTCACGCTTGGAGTGAATTTGAGCCAGTGGTCGCTTCGATCAATACTTTGCTTGATCGCCAGCAAGCTGCACTCACCCGCGAGCGCCGATTAGCCCATGAGGTGGCGCACGAGCTACGCACCCCTTTGTCTTCTATTTCATTGCAGGCCAGCGCGTTGCGCGGTGGTTTAAGCGCCGAGGCTCAAACCGAAGCGCTGGCACGCATTGGCCAAGATGCATTGCGCGCCGGCCATGTATTGAACCAATTGCTGGCTATGGCCCAGACCAGCCGAGCGCAAATGCACGAGACGGCAACTGCGGTGGATCTGGCGGCACTGGCACGCACCGTGTGCGCCGACTACGCACAAGCCGCTTGGAAGCGCAGCGACCAAATAGCGGTGGCGGGGCCAGCGCAGTTGGTCGTGCAAGGGCACGCCCTGTTGCTAGAGCTGGCACTGCGCAATTTGCTAGAGAACGCCCTTAAACACACACCACCGCACACTTGCATTGAATTACAACTGGGCCAAAGCACCAGCGGCGCAGCTTGGGTGCAGGTGTGTGACGACGGAGCGCGCAGCGGCAGCGCAGCGGCAACGGTCGCCGCAGACAGCCTGCATCTAGGCCACGAAATCATCGCTCGGGTGGCGCAAGCGCATGGTGCGCAATTTGGCCCAGCGCCGCCACCAGTGCCCAGCGCCACACGGTTTACCACCTGCTACCGCATCGAATTTGCCAGCGCCCAGACCGGTGGTGACGGGTAAACTCGCCGCCTATCAAACAGCCCCCCAGCAACTCTCCAAGGGCTACCAAACGCCTGTCCCAACATCCCTACTGAAAGGATCACCCCATGTCTCTCGTCTCCATGCGCGAACTGCTCGACCACGCAGCTGAAAATGGCTATGGCATTCCCGCCTTCAATGTCAACAACCTTGAGCAAGTGCAGGCCGTGATGGCCGCAGCTGACGAAACCGGCTCGCCCGTGATCTTGCAAGCCAGCGCCGGCGCGCGCAAATATGCGGGTGAATCTTTCATCAAGCACCTGATTTTGGCGGCGGTCGAAGCCTATCCCCACATCCCGCTGGTGATGCACCAAGACCACGGCCAAAGCCCAGCCATCTGCCAAGGTGCGATTGACTTGGGCTTCTCGTCGGTGATGATGGACGGCTCGCTCGAAGCCGATGGCAAGACCATTGCCAGCTACGAGTACAACGTCGAAGTGACGCGCAAAGTGGTCGATATAGCGCACAAAGTCGGCGTCACCGTCGAGGGCGAACTGGGCTGCTTGGGCTCGCTTGAAACCATGCAGGGCGACAAAGAAGACGGCCACGGCACCGATGCCGTCATGACGCGCGAGCAAATGCTGACCGACCCCGAGCAAGCCGCCGACTTCGTCCAGCGCACGCAACTGGACGCGCTGGCGATTGCCATTGGCACCAGCCACGGTGCCTACAAGTTCTCGCGCAAGCCCACCGGCGACATTTTGGCGATTGACCGCGTACAAGCCATCCACGAGCGCATTCCCAACACCCACTTGGTGATGCACGGCTCGTCGTCGGTGCCACAAGACCTGCTGGCCATCATTAACCAGTACGGCGGCAACATGAAACAGACCTACGGCGTGCCGGTGGAAGAAATCCAAAAGGCCATCAAATTTGGCGTGCGCAAAATCAACATCGATACCGACATCCGCTTGGCGATGACCGGCGCGGTGCGCAAATTCTTGGCCGAGAACCCCGACAAGTTTGATGCGCGCGAATGGCTCAAGCCCGCCCGCGAAGCCGCCAAAGCGATTTGTAAGCAGCGCTACCTCGAATTCGGCTGCGAAGGCCAAGGCGCAAAAATCAAGGGCTACAGCTTGAGCGACATTGCCGCGCAATATGCCGCTGGGACGCTGGCGCAAGTCGCCCGCTAAAACGACAAAGCGCTAAAAAATCTCCCTTAAAAAACCCGATAGCGGCAGCGCTCTCGGGTTTTTTGTTTGCGGATAAAAAAAAATAGCTGAAGAGTTCCCGCGACAACCCACAAACTTTCCAGACGGAAAAATTCTTCATGTAAGCTTAGGGTCAGTAAGTAATACCACTGATACCCAGCGAGGAGTAAACATGTTGATAGGTGTGCCTAGCGAAACTATGCCGGGAGAAACGCGAGTGGCCGCGACCCCAGAGACGGTCAAAAAACTCAAAGCCCAAGGCCACACCTTGCGCGTGCAATCCGGCGCTGGCATAGCCGCTAGCGTCACCGATGCCGCCTACGAAGCGGCAGGCGCTGAGATCGTGTCGCAGGCCGAGGCTTGGGCTACCGACTTGCTGCTCAAAGTGCGCTGCCCCACCGCGGACGAAGCGCATCAGTTGCGCGCTGGCAGCACCGTGGTCGGCATGCTCAACCCGTTTGATGCCGCTGGCCTGCAACTGCTGGCCAGCGCCGGCGTCACCGCCTACGCTTTAGAGGCTGCACCGCGCACCACCCGCGCACAAAGCATGGACGTACTGTCCTCCCAAGCCAACATCGCCGGCTACAAAGCAGTGATGATGGCCGCCGACCGCTACCAGCGCTTTTTCCCGATGCTGATGACCGCCGCCGGCACCGTAAAAGCCGCGCGCGTGGTGATTTTGGGTGTCGGCGTGGCCGGTCTGCAGGCGATTGCCACCGCCAAGCGCTTGGGCGCGGTGATCGAAGCCTCCGACGTGCGCCCCAGCGTCAAAGAGCAAGTCGAATCGCTGGGTGGCAAGTTCATTGACGTGCCCTACGAAACCCAAGAAGAAAAAGACGCCGCCGAAGGCGTCGGTGGCTATGCCCGCGCTATGCCGCAAAGCTGGCTGGATCGGCAAAAAGCCGAAGTCGCCAAGCGCGTGGCACTGGCCGACATCGTCATCACCACCGCCCTGATTCCCGGCCGCGCTGCGCCGGTATTGGTGACCGAAGACATGGTCAAGTCGATGAAGGCCGGCTCAGTGATCATCGACTTGGCGGCACCCCAAGGTGGCAACTGCCCGCTGACCGAGCCGGGTCAAACCGTCATCAAACACGGCGTGACGCTGGTGGGCGAGACCAATCTGCCAGCACTGGTAGCGGCGGACGCTTCGGCGCTGTATGCGCGCAATGTGCTCGACTTCCTCAAGTTGGTCATCAACAAGGAAGGCGCCTTGCACATGGACTTGGAAGACGACATCGTCGCCGCCTGCCTGATGGCGCACGAAGGCACGGTGCGGCGTAAATGAGACCCGCGCTGCGCTTCACTGCGCTCTGCAGCGCAAGCCTGTTAGCGGCACTGGGCACGCTCACCGCCTGCGCGCCACTGCAAACCACGCCTGCACCACTTGGGTCGCTGACCGTAGGCCGCGCCCAGCTGGTACTGCCGCCGGGCGAATGGGTCGATTTGGGCGCTTCCGATCAGGCCTTGACTTTGTTGCCCGAAGTCGGAGCCACCGTACCTTTGCAAACCCGCACCGTCGGGCTACGCAAGCCGGGCACAGGCACCAACAACCCTTGGCTGGCAGTGCTACAGGTGCAAACCAACAGTACCAACTACCCCCGTGCAGAAACCCGCTGGACTGACACCTGCCCCCAGCAAAGAGATGTGCTGGTTGAAGACGCCACCGCTGCCGAAACCAGCAAAGGCACGCTCACCAGCCACGTGCGCATCGACTGCCTGCGCTTTAAGCGCTGGGCCGGCCAAGACGGCTGGATGGCAGCCAACCAGCCGGTGCTGGCGCAGTGGCTGAGCAACCACAACGCTGTGCCCAGCCTGCCGTATTCGCACCTGCACTACCGCTACGCCACACAAGGCGGCGCTTATATCGATGTTCAGGCCGTAATCGACCAACGCCTGCTGCGCCCAGCAACGCGCAGCAACCAAGAGTTCTTAGCCGCAGGCCACCCCGGTCAGGCTTGGATACACCAACTCGCTCTGGCGGCACGCCAAAGCACCGCCCAGCTAGACGGCAAATTGCCCGTTCCTGCGTTCCCCATCGCTCTCTCCCGTTAAGAGGTACGTCGTCATGGATTTAGTCTCTCCCACCCTCATGAATCTCATCATCTTCGTGCTAGCCATTTATGTGGGCTATCACGTTGTTTGGACGGTGACACCCGCGCTGCACACGCCGCTGATGGCCGTTACCAACGCCATCTCGGCCATCGTCATCGTTGGCGCCATGCTGGCCGCCGCGCTGACCGAGACCACGCTGGGCAAAAGCATGGGCGTGCTGGCCGTTGCGCTGGCCGCCGTCAACGTCTTTGGCGGATTTTTAGTCACCCGCCGGATGTTGGAAATGTTCCGCAAGAAAGAAAAGAAAGTCGCCGCACCGGCTGCTGCAGGAGATAAAGCATGAGCATGAACCTTGTCACGCTGCTGTACCTGATCGCCAGCGTTTGCTTTATCCAAGCGCTTAAAGGGCTGTCGCACCCGACCAGCTCGATTCGCGGCAACCTGTTCGGCATGGTCGGCATGGCGATTGCCGCGCTGACCACCGTCGGGCTGATTTACAGCCAAGCGCAACTGCTGAACATTCCGTTTGGTACTGGCATGGCCTACGTGCTGGGTGCGCTGGTCGTCGGCGGCGGTGCGGGCGCGTACATGGCGCGCAGCGTCGAGATGACCAAGATGCCCGAGCTGGTGGCCTTCATGCACAGCATGATTGGCTTGGCAGCGGTGTTCATCGCCGTGGCCGCCGTCGCCGAGCCGTGGGCCTTCCACATCGTCGCCAAGGGCGAGCCGATTCCGGCGGGCAACCGACTGGAGCTGTTCCTTGGCGCAGCGATTGGTGCGATTACCTTCAGCGGCTCGGTGATTGCCTTTGGCAAGCTGTCGGGCAAATACAAGTTCCGCCTGTTCCAGGGCGCGCCGGTGCAGTTTGGCGGCCAGCACCTGATCAACTTGGTGCTGGGCTTGGCCACGGTTGGCTTTGGCTTGGTGTTCATGCTGACCGAAAACTGGACGGCCTTCTTCGTCATGCTGGCGCTGAGCTTTGTGCTGGGCGTGCTGATCATCATCCCGATTGGCGGCGCAGATATGCCGGTGGTGGTGTCGATGCTCAACAGCTACTCCGGCTGGGCAGCAGCGGGCATTGGTTTTAGCCTGAACAACTCGATGCTGATCATTGCTGGCTCGCTGGTCGGCAGCTCCGGCGCCATCCTGAGCTACATCATGTGCAAGGCGATGAATCGCTCGTTCTTTAACGTCATCTTGGGCGGCTTTGGCGGTGAGGCCACTACGGCTGCTGCCGGTGCCGCTAAAGACCAGCGCCCGGTCAAAAGCGGCAGCGCCGACGATGCCGCCTTCGTGCTGGGCAATGCCGAAACCGTGGTCATCGTGCCCGGCTACGGCTTGGCCGTAGCGCGCGCACAGCACGCCGTCAAAGAGCTGGCCGCCAAGCTGACCGAAAAGGGCATCACCGTCAAATACGCCATCCACCCAGTCGCTGGCCGCATGCCCGGCCACATGAACGTGCTGCTGGCCGAGGCTGAAGTGCCCTACGACCAAGTGTTTGAGATGGAAGACATCAACAGCGAATTTGGCCAAGCCGACGTGGCCATCATCTTGGGTGCTAACGACGTGGTCAACCCGGCCGCGCACACCAAGGGCAGCGCCATCTACGGTATGCCGATTTTGGAGGCCTACAAAGCCAAAACCATCATCGTCAACAAGCGCTCAATGGCTTCGGGCTACGCCGGCTTAGACAACGAACTGTTCTACATGGACAAAACCATGATGGTGTTTGGCGACGCGAAGAAGGTCGTCGAAGACATGGTCAAGGCCATTGAATAGCTTGAACCGTCCCACCCCACGCCGGCGCTGCTGAGCGCCACTGCACAGCGCGCCAGCGAGTACCTGGCGCGCTGTCTTTCATAGCAGACACGGAGGACTTGAAGGATGCACGACATGACAGAGCGCCCTTGGCTCGCGACCTATCCGCAGGGGGTGCCCACCGACATTGATGCCGCGCAATACACCTCGTTGGTAGCGCTGATGGACGAGGCGTTTCGTCGATACAGCGACCGCGTGGCCTATAGCTTTATGGGCAAAGACATCAGCTTTGCCGAGACCGACCAGCTCAGTCGCACGATGGCGGCTTACCTGCAAAGCATCGGCTTGGCCAAGGGCGACCGCGTCGCGCTGATGATGCCCAACATCCCGCAGTACCCAGTGGCCGTGGCCGCCGTGCTGCGCGCCGGTTTGGTGGTGGTCAACGTCAACCCGCTGTACACGCCGCGCGAGTTGGAATACCAGCTCAAAGACTCCGGTGCCAAAGCCATCATCCTGATTGAAAACTTTGCCAGCACGCTGCAGCAGTGCTTGGCCAACACCGCCGTGAAACACGTGGTGCTATGCGCCGTCGGCGACCAACTGGGCACCCTCAAAGGCGCACTGGTCAATTACGTGGTGCGCAACATCAAACGCATGGTGCCGGCCTACCACCTGCCAACTGCCGTGCGCTTTAACCAAGCCATTGCCCAAGGCGAGCGCAATAGCTTCAAACCGCCAGAGATCAAACCCGACGACGTTGCGCTGCTGCAATACACCGGCGGCACCACTGGCGTGAGCAAAGGCGCGGTACTTTTGCACCGCAACATTTTGGCCAACGTGCTGCAAGCCGAGGCGTGGAACGACCCAGTGATGCAAAGCGTGCCCGCCGGCGAGCAGCCCACCAGCGTCTGCGCGCTGCCGCTATATCACATCTTCGCCTTCACGGTGAACATGATGCTGAGCATGCGCACCGGCGGCAAAACCATCCTCATCCTCAACCCGCGCGACTTGCCGGCGGTGCTGAAAGAGCTGTCGCGCCACCGCTTTCACAGCTTTCCGGCGGTCAACACCTTGTTCAATGGCTTGGCCAACCA
Source organism: Giesbergeria sp. (assembly GCA_041798325.1). Classification (GTDB taxonomy): domain Bacteria; phylum Pseudomonadota; class Gammaproteobacteria; order Burkholderiales; family Burkholderiaceae_C; genus Simplicispira. Next base: position 13,416 of record JBHCAP010000040.1, on the reverse strand, counting down.
CCCCGACTTCCACACCGTCGATTGGAGCCACCTGAAGGTGTCGATTGGCGGCGGCATGGCAGTGCAACAAGCCGTCGCCCAGCGCTGGCTGGAGAAAACCGGCTGCGCCATCTGCGAAGGCTACGGCCTGTCAGAAACCAGCCCCACGGCCAGCTGCAACTTGGTCAACTCGAAAGACTTCACCGGCAGCATTGGGCTGCCGCTGCCCAGCACCTACTTCAAGCTGCTCGACGACGAAGGCCGCCCAGTGACCACCCTCGGCCAGTCCGGCGAAATCGCCATCAAAGGCCCGCAGGTGATGGCCGGCTACTGGCAGCGCCCGGACGAAACCGCCAAAGTAATGACCGAGGACGGCTACTTCAAAACCGGCGACATCGGCACCATGGACGCGCGTGGTTTGTTCAAAATTGTCGACCGCAAAAAAGACATGGTGCTGGTCAGCGGCTTCAATGTTTACCCGAACGAAATCGAAGAAGTCGTCGCCCAATGCCCCGGCGTGATGGAGTGCGCCGCCGTCGGTGTGCCGGATGAAAAAACCGGCGAAGCGGTGAAACTGGTGATCGTCAAAAAGTCGCCTGATTTGACCGAAGACGACGTGCGCGCTTTCTGCAAAACCCATTTGACCGGCTACAAACAGCCCAAGACCATCGAATTCCGCACCGAATTGCCCAAAACCGCCGTCGGCAAAATCCTGCGCCGCGAGCTGCGCGATAAAAAATAAAAAACCAGCCATGACCACTGCCATCCTCAGCGCCTTGGCGCAAGAACAATCGGGGCTGCTGGCCTCGCTAGAACAAGCCCAGCGCAGCCAACACGCCGGGCGTACCTTTACCAGCGGCGTGTTGCACGGCCAGCCGGTGGTGTTGGCGCTGTCGGGCATTGGCAAGGTGGCAGCCGCGACCACGGCGACGGCGCTGCTGGAGCGCTTTGGCGCCACGCGCATCGTCTTTACCGGCGTGGCCGGCGGTGTCGGTGACGGCGTCCATGTGGGTGATGTGGTGGTGGCGCACAGCTACGTGCAGCACGACATGGACGCTTCGCCGCTGTTTGCGCGCTGGCTGGTGCCGGGCTACGCCAGCGCCTGTTTGCCGTGCGACGGCGCATTGACCGCTCTACTTTCAGGAGCTGCTAGCGCTTACCTGCAAAGCCTTAGCGGCCCATTTGGCCTTAAAAACAACCCGCCGCGTCTGCACACCGGCCTGATGGCCAGCGGCGACCGCTTCGTCAACTGCCCCGAGGTCTCCAACGCCCTGCGCGCGCCGCTGCTGGCCGCCGGCCACGACGTGCTGGCGGTCGAAATGGAAGGCGCGGCGGTGGCGCAAGTCTGCGTGGACTACGGCGTGGCGTTTGCCGCCATGCGCACCATCTCCGACCGCGCCGACGCCACCGCGCACGTGGACTTTGCCGAGTTCATCGACAGCGTGGCCAGCCGCTACGCTGACCACATCGTGCGCAACCTGCTGCAATCACTCCCGAATTAATAGCTGCTAGCGCCCGTATCTATTGGGCTAGAGGCCAATTTTGTGCCTAAATAAGCTTTAGGCCGGTGCCAGCGCGCGCTCGGCGTAGCGGTTAAAGCGCCAAGCGGTGCCTTGTTGGGTGATGCGCTGCCACGTGGCGCGTTTTTCGACTGCGTCCATCGCCAGCCAATGCTGCACCTCGGCAAAGCTGCGCCCGCAGCCCTTGCACCAGTCATCGCCTTGGCTGGTCGAGCAAATGGCAATGCACGGCGTATCGGGCGTGGTGTCGTACCAAGCGTCCCACGCCGCGCGCGCGGCAGCCGACAAGCTGGCCGCCGCCACCTGCGCTTGGCGCGTATAGACCAAGCGGGCATAGACCTCGGCCAACGCCCGCAGCGGGGCGCTGAGCACAATGCCATCGGGCGACGGCTGGCGCGCGCGCCAGTAGTTGATCGCCGCTTCGATGTCAGTGATGTGGATGGCGCGCATCGCCAGCCTTACAGGTGCGGCGTGATCTGGGGCATCAGGTCTTCAAAAGTGCGGCCTTGGCCGTTTTCGCCAATGGCGTGCATCTTCCACTCGTCGTTGTGGCGATACAGCTTGGCCATGATTTGTGCGTTGTGGTTGCCTTGCACCGACAGGTCATAGCGCGCCACTTCTTGTTGGCTGCGGCCATCCAGAATGCGGCAAAAAGCATTGGCGACTTGGCTGAAGTCTTGGCCGGTAAAGCAGTTGACGGTAAACACCAGCGACGTGACCTGCGCCGGCACGCGCTCCAGCGCCACCTTGATCTGCTCATCATCGCCAGCGCCGTCGCCGGTGCGGTTGTCACCGGTGTGCTCAATGCTGCCGTCTTTGCTGCGCAATTGGCGAAACCAGACCGCATCGACCAAGGCACCGCCGGCATCAAACATCAGGCACGAGGCATCCAAGTCCACGTCTTGGCTGCCGCCGCCAAAACCCAAAAACCCCTTCTTTTTGGCGGCGTCCCAGCCCAACCCCATCACGACTTGGGTCAGCGCACTGCCGGCCTCTTTGTTCAGCGAGATCTTTTGACCTTTTTGCAAATTCACTGCCATTGTTGTACTCCTGTTGCGTGGTGAAAAATTCAGCGAAAAACTTAGACAACCGTAGCGCTGTCAATGCCCAAGGCTTGGCAAATTTTGTCCATCGCCTTGCGCTCGGCATCGTCAAACTTGCCATCGACATTGGCGATGGACAGACACACCCGGGCAATCAATTGCGCCTCGGGTTTGTTCTTGAACAAAGCGAGTTTTTGCAGCACTTCGCCGGTGGCGATGGTCACATCGAAGTCAAAACGACCCACATACTGGTTAAACGTCTCGATGACTTTGTCGGCCTCAAACACCGACATCTGCTCGGAGTTGCGCATGTAGCCGAGCAGCTTTTGCTTCTCGGGTGCCGAGACTTCACCGTCCGCGTAAGCCATCAAAGTGGCACTGGCCACGATGGCCTGCATCAGGTCTTTGGAGCGGTATTTTTTGAGCTCGGTATTTACCGATTGGGCTGCCCCGGCAAGGGACTGCTTAAGAGAATTAAAGAAAGACATATAAAAAACTCCAAGGAAAAAAGGGAGGCAAGCCATTGCCTAGGCCTTGGGTACGCTCTTCAGCAACACGTTCCGCACAAAAAAAGAGCCAGGAGCACCAATAGTGCGCCCTGGCCCAGACACCAGCATCTCAGCGCCCCAAGGCGCCTGATTTAGGCGTTGACGCCAAAGTTTTTTGCCATCGGGCCCAAGCCACCCTGAAAGCCTTGGCCCATCGCCTTGAACTTCCACTCGCCGTTATGGCGGTAGATTTCGCCAAAAACCATCGCAGCCTCGACAGAGGCGTCTTCAGAGAGGTCGTAGCGCGCGACCTCGGCGTTGGTGACGGCATCGACACAGCGCACATAAGCGCGAGAAACCATGCCAAAGTTTTGGCGCCTAGCCTCAGCGTCGTGGATCGTCACACACACGGCAATTTTTTCCACATCAGCAGGGACTTTATCGAGCTCTACGGTGATGGTTTCATCATCGCCCTCGCCTTCGCCGGTGCGGTTGTCACCCGAATGCACCACGCTGCCATCGCTGGACTTGCTCTGGTTGTAAAACACAAAATCGGCGTCCGAGCGCACTTTGTCTCCAGCACCGAGCAAAAACGCACTGCCATCCAGATCGAAAGCGTCGCCGTCGGTAGCGCGCAAACTCCAACCCAAACCCACCAGCATTTTTTTCATGCCAGGGGCTTCTTTGGACAAGTTGACGTTGCCGCCTTTTTGCAGACTGATTGCCATTAAATAGACTCCTTCAGGTTGAGAGACGTAAGCGAGAGGGAAAGGGTGATCAGCCCATATCCTGATTTTTTGTAGCAAGAAGATGCCCAAGAAACAGGCGATTTTTTAATTCTAGTGTATGTTTCGCCCTGCTGCGCTTCGCGCTAAAACCTCTTATCAAGCAGTCCCGTCAGGACGTTTGCTTCCCCTTCCCATATCGACCCCTACACAGCCGCGAGGCTAAAAAATTCAATGAAAGAATTCAGAATTTCCTTCTTAGTGACCGCCCTGTGCATCGGCATTGCCGGCTGGTGGGGCACCCAACACAGCATGGGTCTTTGGACTGCGCTGTGGCTGGTCACGGTGCTTGCCATCTTGGAAGTGAGCCTGTCGTTTGACAACGCGGTGGTCAATGCTGGCGTCCTCAAGGACATGTCGGAATTTTGGCGACAAGCCTTTCTGACGGTTGGTATCTTGGTGGCCGTTTTTGGTATGCGGCTGGTTTTTCCTATCGTCATCGTCAGCTTCTCTGGCGGCATCAGCACGATGGACACGATACAAATGGCGCTCAATGAGCCGACCCAATACTCCCAAGTGCTCACAGAGGCGTATCCGGTGATTTCGTCGTTTGGCGGCATGTTCTTGCTGCTGGTGTTTCTGAACTTTCTGTTTGACAGCAACAAAGAAACCCATTGGCTCGGTGCGCTGGAAGAGCGCCTGACGAAAATCGCCAAATTCAATGAAATCAGTGTTTTCATCGCTTTGTGCGCCATTTTTTCCACCCGCTGGTGGGTGCCTGAAGCCGAGCAGTCGCGCGTCTTCGTCGCTGGCGTGCTGGGCGTGTTGCTGTATCTGGCCGTCGATGCAGTCGGCGCGCTGTTTGAAAATGAAGAAGAGGGCGATGCAGCGGTCAAAACCATACAGCGCTCGGGCTTTGCCAGCTTTTTGTACCTCGAAGTGCTCGACGCCTCCTTCTCTTTTGACGGCGTAATCGGCGCTTTTGCCATCACCAAAGACGTGGTCATCATCATGCTGGGCTTGGCAATTGGTGCCATGTTTGTGCGCTCCATGACCGTGTATCTGGTCAACCGAGGCACCTTGAACGAGTACATCTATCTGGAGCACGGCGCGCACTACGCCATTGGCGCGCTGGCCTTCATCATGCTGCTGGGCACCACGGTGCATGTCTCTGAAGTCATCACTGGCCTGATTGGTGTCGGCTTCATCGGTGCCTCGGTGTGGTCGTCGCTGCGCCACCGCAAGAAGCACCCAGAACACTACGCCTGACACTGGGCGCTGGCAAAAAATGAAACTCATCCTCCAATGGTTCATCAGCGCCAGCGCCTTGCTGCTGGTGGCTTACCTGTACAGCGGCGTGCAGGTCGATAGCTTTGGCTCGGCACTGATTGCGGCGTTTGTGATTGGCTTGTTCAATGCGGTGCTGCGCCCGGTGCTGGTGCTGCTGACGCTGCCGGTCACCATCGTCACCGTCGGGCTGTTTTTGTTCGTCATCAACGCGCTGATGTTTTGGTCAGCCGCCGGCGTACTGGACGGCTTTCATGTGCGCGGCTTTGGCGCAGCGCTGCTGGGCTCGCTGCTGTATTCAGTGATTGGCGTGGTGATCGATTCAGCGCTCAGTCGCCTGTTCGCGCAAAAGTGACTGCAGCGCGCGCAGGCGCGTATCGATGATCGACGCCTCGACAAAGTCACCCGGCGCGTGGCTGCTGCGCGCTAAATCTTGCCCAGCCTTGAAACGGTCAACGGCGGCAGCGTAGTCATAACGCGCCGCGTGCGCCTCGGCCTCGGCGCGCACGCCGCGCAGCGCTTGGCCCTGCGCTTGCCAAACGCTCGCCAATAGCTGCCACGCCGGCGCATCTTGCGGGTGCGTGGCGACGCGGGTTTGCAGCCGACCAGCGACTTGCGCCATTTCGGCATCGCCCTTTAACCGCGCTTGCGGCGTTTGCAGCAGCGCGCGGGTGCGCAGCAGCAACTCGGGTCGCCCGCTGCTGCTGGGCAACGCGCGCAGCGCCGCCTCGGCCTGACCGGCGGCCAGCTCAACCTCTGCCGCCAGCAACTGCGCTTGGCGCAGCGCTGGCGCGTCGCTGCGCACCGATTCGAGCAAACGCGCCAGCAGCTGGCGCGCCGCTGTCGGCTCGCGCAACTGGCTAGCCGACAGCGCGGCGGCGTACAGCACGGCGGCTTGGCGCACCGGCTCCAGCGTGGCAAACGCCGTGCCTTGCGGCTCGGCCAGCCATTGGCGCAGCACATCGACACCGGGGTTGGACAACACCCGTGCGCGCGCCGCCAGCATCGCGTCTTCGCGGCTTGGCTGCGCCGCTGCGCCGCTGCTGCCCGGCGGCTGGCGCGACTGCATATCGGCTATGCGCTGCGAGTTCAAAGGGTGGCTGCGCAAATAAGGCCACGAGCCGTTGTCATTCAAGCGATTGGCCTGCTGCAGCTTGTCAAACATGCCGACAAAACCCTGCGGCGCAAACCCCGCTGGTGCCATCAGCCCGTAGCCAATGCGGTCGGCCTCCCTCTCCATGTCGCGCGAAAAATTGAGCTGGTTTTGCACCAGCAAGGCTTGGCCGCCAACCATCAACGCCTGCGCCGCGGCTGGGTTTTTGCTGGCCGCCAGCGCGCCCAGCACCATCGCGCCCAGCATCAGCGGCGTATTGCGCCCTTGGTGGCCCATCAAGCGCGCGATGTGGCGCTGCGTGACGTGGCTCAACTCGTGCGCCAGCACCGAGGCCAGCTCATCGCGGCTGCCAACCACGCCCATCAGCCCCAAATGCACGCCCAAATAACCACCCGGCAGCGCAAAGGCATTGACCGTGCGGTCGCGCCCCAGCAGCACTTGCCAAGCAAAGTGCGCGTCCAACTCGGGCGATAGCTCGCCGCGCGCGCGCGCTGCCGCCAGCAGCGACTGCCACAGGCGGTTGACGTACTCGTCGAGCACCGCATCCTCGATGTAATCCGGGTCGCGGTACAGCTCGCGGATGATGCGGTCGCCCAGGCGGCGCTCATCGCCCAGCGTCAAATCACTGCCATCGCCCAGCGTCGGCAAGCCCGGCTGCGCGCCAGCTGGCGCGCCCGACAGCAAAAACACTATCAAAAAAATAGCTACTAGCGCACGTATCCATTGGGCTAGAGGCCAATTTGGCTTAAAAAATAGCATAAAGGGTATTCCTGAGCGGAGCAGCATCCAGAAGCAAAAAACAGCAGCAAAGCATCGCCGTATGATGCCCCGTCAACCCGAATGTTTCCCACCGCAGCGCGCGCTGACCTCCAAACCAAAGACTCTGCCCCATGTCCGCACTCACCCACTTTGACGCCCACGGCCAAGCCCACATGGTGGACGTTGCCGCCAAGCCCGCCACCCACCGCGTCGCCGTCGCTGGCGGGCGCATCGAGATGCTGCCGGCCACGCTGGCGCTGATCGAAGCCGGCAACGCCAAAAAAGGCGACGTACTCGGCATCGCCCGCATCGCCGGCATCCAAGGCGCTAAAAAAACCAGCGACCTGATTCCGCTGTGCCACCCGCTGGCGCTGACCCGCGTCGCTATTGAATTCGAAGCTGCTAGCGCCCACCAGCCGGGCGTTTGCGGCATATATTGCACTGCAACCGTCGAAACCATCGGCCAAACCGGGGTCGAGATGGAAGCCCTCACAGCGGTGCAAGTGGCGCTGCTGACGATTTACGACATGTGCAAAGCCGCCGACCGGGGCATGTCCATCCACGGCGTGCGCGTGCTGCAAAAGCACGGCGGCAAATCGGGCAGTTTTGTCGCGCCCAGCCATGCCGCCCCCCTCTGACACCCGCACCGCTGCGCACCGGCGCCAGACACAGCTGATCACGCTGTGCGGCGCAGCGGTGATTGGGCTGGCAGTGGCCTTTGGTGCGCTCAGCCTGTCGCGCTTTCACGCGGCCGAGGTGGCTTGGGAAGAGCACAACACCCGCGCCACCGCCATTGGCGAAGCACAAACCGAAATCAACCGCCACATCGGCTACGGCGGCTTTATCCACAACGTCAAAAACTTGGTGCTGCGCCGCGACCCAGCGCGCTACCAAGCCCGCATCGAGAGCGACATCGTCAACTTTCGGGCGCAGTTTGACCGCCTCGACCACCTGCTGCGCGAACCGGGCGACAAGGCCGCGCTGAACCAAGTGCGCACCACCTTTGAGGACTACGCCAGCAAATACCGGCTGGTGGAGCCAATGGTGGCCGCCGGCGCATCGTCAGCCGAGATTGATGCGATGGTGCAGGCCGATGACAGCGCCGCGCTCAAGGCCTTGGAGCAGCTCAATGGCCGCGCCGTGGTGCGCGCGCAAGCCACGCTGCACACCGCCAAGGCCATCCACGCCGAGGCGACGCGGTTTTCGCGCATCGGCGGCGCGCTGGTGGTGTTGGCGATGGTGGCAGCGACTTGGGCGCTGCTGCGCTTTTTGAACCGCTTGGTCGCCGCCAACGCCACCATCCGCCAAACCCGCCAGCAGCTCGATTTGCTGCTCGATACCGCGCCAGACGCGATGCTGTCGGTGGCACCCGATGGCCGCATCGTGCGCGCCAACCAGATGGCAGAGCAGTTTTTTGGCTACCGCAATGACGAGCTGCTGGGCATGGCGGTCGAGCAATTGATTCCGCTGGACTACCGCGAAATCCACCAAGCAAAGCGCAGCCAATACTTTGATCAAATCAACCGCCCGCGCAACCGCGCGATGAACGAGCGGGCGGCGCTGACCGCCCTCAAGCGCGACGGCAGCCAAGCGCTGGTCGAAATCAGCCTGTCGCACAGCGGCGAGGCGGGCGCACGCCTCGCTACCGTCACCCTGCGCGACGTGACCGAGCGCGAACACACCCGCCAAGCGCTGATCGCCGCCAAGCAACAGGCCGAGCTGGCACTGGCGCAGCAGCAGCGAATGCAAAACGAGCTGGTGCAGGTAGAAAAACTCGCCGCCTTGGGCGGCTTGGTCGCCGGCGTAGCGCACGAAGTCAACACACCGATTGGCGTGCTGCTGTCGGCAGCCACCCACTTAGAGACGGAAACCAAAAAAGCCGACCGCGCCTACCAAGCCGGCGAGCTGAGCGAGGAGGGCTTGAGCGACTACTTCGCCACCGCCGCGCAAGCCACGCAGCTGATGGTGCTCAACAGCCAGCGCGCCGCCGACTTGATCCAAAGCTTTAAACAAGTCGCGGTCGATCAAACCGGTGGCGAGCGCCGCGTTTTTGGCGTTGCCAGCTACATCGACGAAGTGCTACAGAGCCTGCGCCCGCACCTGAAAAAATCCCACGTCACCATCCACATCGACTGCCCGCCCGAGCTGACGATGGACAGCTTGCCGGGCGCGTTTTCGCAGGTGCTGACCAATTTGCTGATGAATGCGCTGACCCACGCTTTTGCGCCCGAGCAAGCCGGCAACGTCGTCATCGCCGTAGCCGAGGAAGGCCAGCACATTTGCCTGACCTTCAGCGACGACGGCAAAGGCATTGCGCCCGAGCTGCACGCGCGCGTCTTCGAGCCGTTTTTTACCACCCGCCGCGCCAGTGGCGGCAGCGGCTTGGGGCTGCACATCGTGCACAGCATCGTCACCCAATCGCTCAAAGGGACACTGGCGTTTGACAGCCATGTGGGAGAAGGCACTATCTTTGTCATGCACCTGCCGCGCAGCCTGTCGGACGTGCCACCATTGACCAAGCCAGCACCGCTGACATCCGTGTTTGCCTAGCTTTTTTGCACCCCTTATGTCTCCAGCATTGGAACCATGCGTATGAATGCCACGCCGCTCAAACTCAAGCCGACTAGCCCACCGGCCAGCGCCACGCCCCAGCTGCGCGACTGGCGCATTTTGGTGGTCGATGACGATGTGGAAGTCCACGCCGTCACGCACCTGATTTTGGGCAAGATGCACTACAAAGGCCGGGGCATCGAGCTGCTCAGCGCCCACTCGGGCATCGAGGCGCGCCAAGTGATGAGCAGCCAAAGCGACATCGCCGTGGTGCTGCTGGACGTAGTGATGGAAACCGACGACGCGGGCTTGCGGCTGGTCTCAGTGATCCGCGAAGAGCTGGGCAACACGGCCACGCGCATCATCTTGCGCACCGGCCAGCCCGGCCAAGCGCCGGAAGAACAAGTCATCGTCGATTACGACATCAACGACTACAAAGCCAAAAGCGAGCTGACAGCGCAAAAACTGTTCACCACCGTGGTGGCGGCGCTGCGCTCCTACGAAACCATCGTCGCGCTCGAAAAAACCCGCAAGGGGCTAGAAAAAATTATCGACAGCACCAGCACGCTGTTCCAAGTGCATTCGTTGCAGCAGTTTGCCGCCGGTGTATTGACCCAGTTGTCGGCCTTTTTGGGCTGCCAGCCCAACGGCATCATCTGCGTGCAATACGAGCCAGACAAACTGCACGACAGCAGCGCACACGACGACGGCCTGCGCGTGCTGGCCAGCACCGGCGAGTGCGCTGGCTGCGTGACCGAATGCCTTCTGGGCTGCCAGTGCCAACACTCCGCGCTGCTCGACGTGGTGCGCCAAGCGCTGCGCCAGCAAAAAAACCAGCTGACCGAGCAATACACCGTCCTCTATCTGGACACCGGCGAGACCCGCGCCACCGCCGCGCTGCTGTACGGCGGCTTGGGCATGGCCGACGAGAACGATAAAAAACTGCTGGAAGTCTTCGCCGCCAAAATCTCCATCGCCTTGGCCAACGCGCTGACCTACCAAAAAATGGTCACGGCCCAACAAGCCGCCACCACCGACTTTTTGACCGGCCTCGACAACCGCCGCCAACTGCTGCGCCTAGGCGTGCCGCTGATTGCCGGCGCGCACCGCCACGGCACGCCGCTGGCGGTGGCAATGCTGGACATCGACCACTTCAAGCGCATCAACGACACCTGGGGCCACGACGCGGGCGACGAAGTGCTGGCGCGCATTGGCCAACTGCTCAAAACCGGCTTTCGCACCAGCGACGTGGTGGCGCGCTTTGGCGGCGAAGAGTTCTGCGTCATCGCCCCCGGCTTGGTACCGCAAGAGGCGTTTGCGCTGTTTGACGCCTTCCGCTGCGCATTGTCGAAAGAGACGTTTGAGTTTTGCGGCGAAACCGTCTCCATCACCATCAGCATTGGCGTCTCCACCGCCGTGGTGGACAACATCGACGCCATGATTGCTGCTGCGGATACCTTGCTGTACCGCGCCAAACAGCAGGGAAGAAACCGGGTGCTAGTGGAGTAACAGACGGTGCTGGCCTAAATGCCCATGCATTGGCAATCCGTAGGTCGGGTTAGCGCGGCGTAACCCGACCTACGGGTTGAACATAAAATCACTCATTAAAATATAGCTACAACCGCCCGTATCTATTGGGCTAGAGGCCGATTTGACCTAAAAAGCGCAGGCAAATCCCTCTGCGCCGTACCATCCCACCCCATGAAAGCTCCTCCCCGACTCCAGTCCCTGATCGAAGAAGGTCTCATCGACACCGTAGTGCGCCAGCTCATGAGTGGCAAAGAGGCGATGGTGTTTGTCGTGCGCAGTGGCGACCAAACGCGCTGCGCCAAAATTTACAAAGAGGCCACCCACCGCAGCTTTCGCCAAGCGGTGGACTACACCGAAAACCGCAAAGTCAAAAACTCGCGCTCGGCACGGGCGATGGCCAAGGGCAGCAAGTTTGGCCGGCAAGAGCAAGAAGCCGCGTGGCAAAGCGCCGAGGTGGATGCGCTGTATCGCCTCGCCGCAGCCGGCGTGCGCGTGCCACAGCCCTATAACTTTCACGACGGCGTGCTGCTGATGGAGCTGGTCACCGACGCCCATGGCGACGCCGCTCCGCGCCTGAACGATGTCTCTTTCACGCCCGAGCAAGCGCTGCAACACCACGCCACGCTGATTGCCGAAGTGGTGCGAATGCTGTGCGCCGGCGTGGTGCACGGCGATTTGTCCGAATTCAACATCCTGCTGGCGCATGGCGCGGTGGAAGGTGAAGGCGACAGCGTCGATTTCCCGGTGATCATCGACCTGCCCCAAGCCGTGGACGCGGCCGGCAACAACCACGCCCAGCGCATGTTGCTGCGCGATGTCGGCAATCTGCGCAACTTCTTCGGCCAGTTCGCCCCAGCGCTGCTGACCACCGAGTACGGCGCCGAAATCTGGAGCCTGTACCAAGCCGGCTTGCTCAGCAACGAGACGCCGTTGACCGGCCGCTACCAGCGCCAGCACGCCGATGTCGATATGCAAGCCGTGCTGCGCGAGATCGACGACGCGCGCGATGAAGAGGCGGCGCGCCGGTTGCGCATGGCTGCGGCGGCGAGCTAATTAATTTTGATAGCTGCTAGCGCTTGCTACACCTGCGCTAGAGGGCTATTTGGCTAATAAATACCCGGTGCTGCGCCCGCCGCCGTCGAGCTTGCGCAGCACGCCGCGCTCTAGCAAGTCGTTGATGTCGCGCAGGGCGGTATCAGCAGAACATTTCGCCAGCGCCGCCCATTTGGCGTTGCTCAGCTTGCCCTCCATGCCGTCCAGCACACGATTGAGCACCAAAGTTTGCCGCGCATTCAGCGGCGTGCCGGCCCAGCGCTGCCAAAACTGCGCTTTGCCCAGCACGCCGGCCAGCAGGCCATCAGCGCCTTGCACTGCGCGCAGCAGGCAGGCCAAAAACCATTGCAGCCACGGCGTGACGTCCAGCGTGCCGTGCTGGGTGGCCTCCAGTTGCTCGTAGTACTGCTTGCGCTCGCGCTGGATTTGGGCGCTGAGGCTGTAGAAACGCTGACCGCTCCTTTCTGCCCGCGCCAGTGCCATGTCACCGACGGCGCGGCTGATGCGGCCATTGCCATCATCAAACGGGTGCAGCGTGACCAGCCACAAATGCGCCAGCGCGGCGTGAATCAAAGCGTCGCCGGTCGGGGCGGCGTTAAACCATTGCAAGAAGGCGGCGTTTTCTGCGGGCAACGTGGTGGCGGGCGGTGCTTCGTAATGCACTTTCTCGCGCCCAACCGGGCCGGAGACGACTTGCATCGCCCCGGCGGCATCGCTGCGCCAAGCGCCAACCTGAATCCGCACCCGCCCGCTGTAGCCGGTCGGAAAAAGCGCCGCGTGCCAGCCAAATAAGCGCTCAGGCGTCAGCGGCTGGTCAAAGTGCTGCGTGGCGTTCAGCACCATTTCCACCACGCCATCCACCTGCCGATCTGCCGGCGCCAATGCGCCAATATCAATCCCCAAGCGGCGTGCAATCGAGGAGCGCACGGTGTCGGGCTGTAGCGCTTCGCCTTCGATGGCGCTGCTGGTGATGACCTCTTGCGTCAACGCTTGCAACGTGGCTTGGTCGCGCTGCGCCAGCCCGACACCGGCCATGCGCCCCGCCAAATGGCCTTGCGCATGGTGTACCTGTGCCAGCGGCGCCGCCAGCGCAGCGGCGTCAAAGCGCCACTGCGGCCAATCGGGGCGCTGCCAGAGGTAGGTGCGGCGGCGGGGTGTTTTTTCTGTCCACATGCGGCGATTATCGGGCTTATTCGCCGCACAATATGCGGCGAATGCAGGGGCTATTCACCCAGTGCGCGGGAAGCCTCGGGGTTTAGCCCGGGGTTGAGAGCGCGGACGCCGCAGGCGTCCTAATTCCTTGCAGACGCCTGCGAGAATTAATTGCATTGCATGGCATCGAGAGGCTCTTGATAATGCGCCGCATGG
>JBHCAP010000039.1:0-9647 GCA_041798325.1 Giesbergeria sp. | reverse complement strand
GAGTACCTGCGCCAACTGCGCCAACTGTGCGACGAGCGCGACTGGCTGATGATGATTGACGAAGTGCAATGCGGCATGGGGCGCACCGGCAAATGGTTTGCCCACCAGTGGGCGGGCATCGTGCCCGACGTGATGCCGCTGGCCAAAGGCTTGGCCTCGGGCGTGCCGATTGGCGCGGTGGTCGCCGGCCCCAAAGCGGCCAACGTGCTGCAGCCGGGCAACCACGGCTCCACCTTTGGCGGCAACCCGCTGGCGATGCGCGCCGGCGTCGAAACCATCCGCATCATGGAAGAAGAAGGCTTGCTGGAGAACGCCGCCCAAGTGGGCGCGCACCTGATGGCTGCGCTGCAACGCGAGCTGGGCAGTCTGCCCGGCGTGAAAGAAATTCGCGGCCAAGGTTTGATGATTGGCATTGAGCTGAACAAGCCCTGCGGCGCACTGGTTGGCCGCGCGGCTGACGCTGGTTTGCTGATCAGCGTGACCGCCGAGAGCGTGATCCGCATGGTGCCACCGCTGATTTTGACCACTGCCGAGGCCGACGAGATCGTCGCCCTGCTGACCCCGCTGGTCAAAGACCTGCTGGCCGAATAACCGAGGGCGCAAGCCGCGCGACCTGCAACCGAGACGGATGCCATGAAACACTACCTGCAATTCAACGACCTGAGCGCTGACGAATACGCCTACCTGTTCGAGCGCGCGGCGCTGATTAAAAAGAAGTTCAAAGCCTACGAAAAGCACCACACGCTGGCCGACCGCACGCTGGCGATGATTTTTGAAAAAGCCAGCACCCGCACCCGCGTCAGCTTTGAGGCCGGCATGTACCAGCTCGGCGGCAGCGTCGTCCACTTGACCACCGAGGGCAGCCAACTGGGCCGCTCCGAGCCGATCAACGACAGCGCCAAAGTGATCAGCCGCATGGTCGATTTGGTGATGATTCGCACCTTTGAGCAGACCAAGATTGAAGACTTTGCCGCCGACTCGCGCGTGCCGGTCATCAACGGCCTGACCAACGAGTTTCATCCCTGCCAAATCTTGGCCGACATCTTCACCTTCATCGAGCACCGGGGCAGCATTGCCGGCAAAACCGTGGCGTGGGTGGGCGACGGCAACAACATGGCCAACACGTGGTTGCAAGCGGCGCAGTTGCTGGGCTTCAAAGTCCACGTCAGCACGCCGCGCGGCTATGAAATAGACGAGAAATTGGCCATGGGACCAGCAGGCACCAGCGCTTGCAGCTATCAATTTTTCAAGAATCCGCTGGATGCTTGCCGGGGCGCTGACCTTGTCACCACCGACGTCTGGACCAGCATGGGCTACGAAGCCGAGAACGAAGCGCGCAAAAAGGCGTTTGCCGACTGGTGCGTCGATGCCGAGATGATGTCGGTGGCGCAGCCGGACGCGCTGTTCATGCACTGCCTGCCCGCGCACCGGGGCGAAGAGGTCGAAGCCGACGTCATCGACGGCCCGCAATCGGTGGTCTGGGACGAGGCCGAGAACCGGATGCACGCCCAAAAAGCGCTGATGGAATACCTGTTGCTGGGTCGGCAAGCGTAGGCTTTATGACCGACCCTTGCCTCACTTGCGGCGTGTGCTGCGCCAGTTTCCGTGTGGACTTTGCTGTGCAAGAGCTGGAAGGCTGCGGCGGGCGCGTGCCGTCGGGGCTTGCCGAACCCATCACCGAACACCTGTGCCGGATGCGCGGCACCGACTACCGCAGCCCGCGCTGCGCCGCGCTGACGGGCAAGCTGGGCGAGAAGGTGGCTTGCGGCATCTACGAATGGCGGCCATCGCCGTGCCGCGAATTTGCTGCCGGCAGCGAGGCGTGCGACCGGGCGCGGATGCGCCACGGCTTGGTGCCCTACCCCACATTTCCATCGTGGCCGCAAGCGGCTTGAACGCACCAAGCTACTGGCCTCAAGTGCCAATCTTGCCGCCGTCATCTTTGGTAATGACGATGGTGGCCGAGCGCGGACGCTGGCCGGCGCCGTAGCCAGCGTTGGCCGGCCACTGGCTCTGGTACTGGGCGGGATTGGCAATATCGGCCATCCGGGTCGATTCGCCGGGGTGCTGGATGTTGACAAAAATCGCCTTGCCGTCCGGTGTTTCGGCCAAGCCGGTGATTTCGCTGCCTCTGGGGCCGACCAGAAAGCGCTTGAGCGTGTCCGGCGTGGCGGGCTTGCCAACCTGCGTGGCTACATCCAACTTACTGCCGTCAGCGCGGGTATATGACAGCGTGCGGGCACCGCCATCGCCGACGCGCCCGGGCAGCGCGGCCAGCATCATGCAGTTGCTGACATCGGTATAGGCACCGTCATCGGTCTGAATCCAGCAGATGCCGGTGGCCTTGCTGAACACCAAACCATCGGGACTGGAAAAATCCTGCTCGTGCGTCAGTGCCGAAATATTGACCAAGCCTTGATCCGCCCCAGCCTCGGCACCAAACAGGTACACGTCCCACTGGAAGCTGCTGCCGTTGTCTTTGAGGCGCACCAAATGGCCGTTGGGGTTGCCGTTTTGCTGGGCCGCCCCCTTCAGGTCGGTGTAGGCACGCGGATTGGCAGCATCGGGCAAATACTGGCTGCCGCTCGGATTGAGGCTGCGGTTGCTGTTATTCGTCAGGGTGAAATAAATTTCACCATTGGCCGGGTTGACGGCGTTCCACTCAGGGCGGTCCATTTTGGTGGCACCCACCGCATCGGCGGCCAAGCGGGTGTGGATGGCAACGTCGGCGGCATCGGCAAAGCGGTAGCCAGCGTAGCCCGCCACGGCGGTGTTGGTCAGCGCCAGCTCCAGCCATTGGCCGCTGCCGTCTGCGTTAAAGCGCGCGGCGTACAGCGTGCCAGCGTCCAAATACCGGTCGCCGACCGCCATTCGGTCAGCGGCATTGGCGTCTTGCGCCCGCCATACGGCGCTGGAGACAAACTTGTAGATGTATTCGCCGCGCGAGTCGTCGCCCATGTAGACGGTGAGCGGCTGGCCGACTACCACTTGGCCAAAGGCGGCGCTTTCATGGGCAAAACGCCCTAAACCGGTGCGCTTTTTCGGCAAACGGGTTTTGTCGTAGGCATCGATTTCAACGATGTAGCCCATGCCATTCATTTCGTTGCGGTAGTCGTCGCTGCCGTTGGCCGAGGTGCCGCGCTGGCTGATGTCCCAGCGCTGGTATTTGTCTTCGCTGCCGCCGGTTTCCCAGCCGTGGCGCGAGGCCGCGCCTTGGTTGCGGCCATAGCGCTTGAGGGCGACGACGCTCTGGTCACCACGCACCGCGTCGTCGGTGGCGGCGCGGGTGAAGTAGCCAAACCAGTTTTCTTCGCCGGTCAAAAAGGTGCCCCACGGCGTTTTGCCGGTGCCGCAGTTGTTGAGCGTGCCGCGCGTGCGGGTGCCACTGGGGTCGTATTTCGTCACCAGTTGGGCGCTGCCACGTGCCGGGCCGGACAGCTCCATCGGCGACAGCGGTGTCAAGCGAAAGTTGTGCTCCGAATCCGGGTGATAGCCCCAGCCGTCTTTGCGGCGGGTGACTTCAATCACGGCAATCCCGTGCAGCGCGACTTCTTTGTCGATCTCGGCGGCGGGACGCGGCAGGGTGGCGGTGCCGCCGTTGGCGTGGATAAAAAAGGACGAGAGCTTTTCGTCGGTGGTGGCCTCGTGGTTGATGGCCAGCAGACCGCGTTCGGTGGCGTTGTCGTTGCGCTGGCCGGCAGCACTCAAACCGAACCATTCCATGCCGTCGTGGTGGTCGCCGCCGCGCCGCTCAAAGTCCCCGTCGCTGCCGTCGTTTTGATAAGCGCTGGTGCCCGGCAGCACCGGGTCGCCCAGCGCATACAGCACGCTGGCGGTGTAGCCCACCGGCACGCTGACGCTGTCGGCCAAGCTTTTGGCTACGGCGGCAAAACCTAACAACGGGGCGTCTGCTGGTGGGGTGATGGGATCGGCACCGCTGCCGCCGCAGGCACTCAGCCCCAAGCCACCGAGCAGCGCCGTGCCGACGCCGCCGACGCTGCCGCGCAACAGGCCACGGCGCGACAGGCGCGCGCGCAGCACCGCGTCAAAGCTCGGGTTGGTCGAGGTGTTGGCGTTTTCGTTGTTGAAATCGACGGCTGTGGGGCGCGCAGTCTCGCGGTGGGTCATCGTGGCTCCTAGATGGTGGGGAGGTGGGTTGCAAACTCCCCCTAGCCTACGAAGCCATTGCGACACGGCGGTGACGGATGCGTGACAGCCGTGTAACGAACGCCTAACCGACCACCGTCAACTTGGCCACCGACAGCGCCAGCCACTTGGCTCCGTGGCGCGGAAAATTAATGTGGGCGCGGGCATCGTCGCCGGTGCCTTCCAGCGCCAGCACTTTGCCTTCGCCAAACTTGGCGTGAAAGACGGCGATGCCCACGCGCAAACCGTGCGCTGGCGCGGCTTTTTGCACCGGCACCGGTGGGCTGGCAAACACCTCCGATTTGAAGCCAAATTGGCCTCCAGCCCTTATGGGGCGTGCGCTAGCAGCTCCTGAATTAGGAGTAAATTGACCAAAGCCCGAATACTTGGGCGTGATCCATTTCAGGTGCTCTTCGGGCAGCTCGTCAAAGAAGCGGCTCTTAATGTTGGAGCGCGTCTGGCCGTGCAGCATCCGCGTTTGCGCGTGGCTCAGGTACAGGCGCTTGCGCGCGCGGGTGATGGCGACGTACATCAGGCGGCGCTCTTCTTCCACGCCGCCCCGGTCGTGCAGGGCGTTTTCGTGCGGGAACAGGCCGTCTTCCAGCCCGCCGATAAACACCGCGTCAAACTCCAGCCCCTTGCTGGCGTGGACGGTCATCAACTGCACCGCGTCTTGGCCGGCTTGGGCTTGGTTGTCGCCGGCTTCTAGCGCGGCGTGCGTCAAGAAAGCGCCCAGCGGCGACAGGGTTTCGCCGGTGTCGAAGTCGATGATGCCGGCGGGAGTGCTCGTGTCCAAGCCCTGACTGACCGGGCTTTGCGTCAGCGCGGCGCCGTGCTCGTCCAGCGGCAAGGCGACAGCGTCACGGCCAAAGCCTTCTTGGGTGACAAAGCTCTCGGCGGCGTTGATCAGCTCTTCCAAGTTCTCGACGCGGTCAGCGCCTTCGCGCTCGGCGCGGTAGTGCGCCAGCAGGCCGCTGGTTTGCAGCATTTGCTCGATGATGGCGCGCAGCGTCAGGCCTTGGGTTTGCTCGCGCAGCACGTCAATCGAGGCGACAAACGCGCCCAAATTCGCCCCCGCTTTGCCGCTGATGCTGCTCACGGCATCGTGCAGCGAGCAGCCAATGCTGCGCGCCGCGTCTTGCAGCACCTCCAAGCTGCGCGCGCCAATGCCACGCGGCGGAAAATTGACCACGCGCATAAAGCTGGTGTCGTCCTGCGGGTTCTCCAGCAGGCGCAGATAGGCCAGCGCGTGCTTGATTTCGGCGCGCTCAAAAAAGCGCAGGCCGCCATAAACGCGGTAAGGAATCGCGGCGTTGAACAGCGTCGATTCAATCACCCGGCTTTGCGCGTTGCTGCGGTACAGCACGGCGATTTCTTGCCGCGCCAAATCGTCGTTTTTCACCAGCTGGCGAATTTCATCGACCATCCAGCGCGCTTCGAGCAAATCGCTGGGCGCTTCAAACACGCGCACTGGCTCGCCCGCACCTTGTTCGGTGCGCAGGTTTTTGCCCAAGCGCTCGCGGTTGTGGCTGATGAGGGCGTTGGCGGTGTCCAAGATGTGGCTGTAGCTGCGGTAGTTTTGCTCCAGCTTGATTTGCCGCTGCACGTCAAACTCGCGCACAAAGTCCGCCATGTTGCCGACGCGCGCACCGCGAAAGGCGTAGATGCTTTGGTCGTCGTCACCGACGGCAATCACGCTGCCACGCGCCTGAAAACGGCCCTCGACCGCATCACCCGCCAATTGCTTCAGCCACGCATATTGCAGCTTGTTGGTGTCCTGAAACTCGTCCACCAAGATGTGGGCAAAGCGGCGCTGGTAGTGGGTGCGAATCGCGTCGTGGTCGCGCAGCAGCTCGTAGCTGCGCAGCATCAGCTCGCCAAAATCGACCACGCCTTCGCGCTGGCATTGCTCTTCGTAGAGTTGGTACAGCTCGACTTGTTTGCGCCCGTCGGTGTCGTGGTCGGCCACCAGCACATCGGCGGGACGTTTGCCTTCTTCTTTGCAGCCGGCAATGAAATATTGCAGCTTTTTCGGCACAAAACGTTCGGTGTCGATGTTGTGCTGCTTGCACAGGCGCTTGACGGCGGAGAGCTGATCTTGCGTGTCCAAAATCTGGAAGGTCTGCGGCAAACCCGCCGCTTGGTGGTGCGCGCGCAGCAGACGGTTGCACAGGCCGTGGAAGGTGCCAATCCACATCCCGCGCACGCTGACCGGCAGCATCGCCGACAGGCGCGCCACCATTTCTTTGGCGGCTTTGTTGGTAAACGTCACCGCCAAAATGCCGCCGGGCGTGGTGAGGCCGTTTTGCAGCAGCCACGCAATGCGCGTGGTCAGCACGCGCGTTTTGCCCGAGCCAGCGCCGGCCAAGATCAGCGCGTGGCCAGCGGGCAGCGTGACGGCGGCGAGTTGCTCGGGGTTGAGGTGTGCCAGCAGGGGCGAGGAGGATGCGCTAGGGTCAGCGCCAGAAAAGAGGTCGTGTGCAGGCATAGCGCCATTGTAGAAACTGGCTGCGGCGACAGCCGCTTCAAAGACATCCGCGCGCAGGGCGTGCTTGCCTCGATTTCATTCAATTTCATCGCTTTCAATCGCTGTCAATATGGCGGCCTGTCTGAAAGCGAGGGCGCGTCAGCGCAATTGCAAGCTCACTGACAGGCAGTCGCAGCAGAAAATGCCCATGATGGACGCTGTCTCCATTCCTCAAGCTGCTGCCCATGACTGCTTCTCTCTCTGACACTGCTGCCGCTTCGGCCATCTCTATTGCCGTGCTGGGCACCGGCATGATGGGTTTTCCGATGGCGCAGCGCCTGTGCGCCGCCGGCCACCGCGTCCATGTCTGGAACCGCACCCGCGCCAAGGCCGAGCCGCTGGCCGCCGCCGGTGCCAGCGTTCACAGCCAAGCGGCAGACGCGGTGCGCCCAGCCGACATCACCATCAGCCTGCTAGAAAACGGCCCGGTCGTCAGCGAGGTGTTGTTTGGCCAAGGCGTTGCGCCGGCGTTGCGCAGCGGCAGCTTGTATATCGAGATGGCCTCGATCCAACCCAGCGAAGCGCGCGACCACGCTGCCCGCTTGGGCGAAATCGGCGTATCGCACTTGGACGCGCCAGTCTCGGGCGGCACCGTGGGTGCCGAGGCCGGCACGCTGGCCATCATGGTCGGCGGCAAACCCGCCGATTTTCAACGGGCGCTGGCGGTGTTTGCAGCGCTGGGCCGCGCCACCCACGTTGGCCCGCACGGTGCCGGCCAACTGGCCAAACTGGCCAACCAAATGATTGTCGGCATCACCATTGGCGCCGTCGCCGAGGCGCTGCTGTTTGCCGCCAAAGGCGGTGCTGACATGGCCAAAGTGCGCCAAGCCATCAGCGGCGGCTTTGCCGACAGCCGCATATTGCAAGTGCATGGACAGCGCATGGTCGAGCGCGACTTTGCTCCGCGCGGACGCATGGCGGTGCAACTCAAAGACCTGCGCAACGCCTTGGCGACGGCAGCAGACATTGGTTTTGATGCGCCGGTTAGCAGCTTGCTAGAACACCTGTATGCCCAAAGCATTGACCACGGCTTGGGCGCTTTAGACCAAAGCGGCCTGTTCGTCGAACTGGCCAGCCGCAACGCGATGCATTGATTTTTGGCGCAGTTTTTTCGAGTTTTCAGCCAAGTCAGTCAAAAACCTAGGGCATAATTTGCGACTCTGCAAAAACGCAGCACCGTTTTCAGCGTGGGGTTCTTAGCTCAGTTGGTAGAGCAGCGGACTCTTAATCCGTAGGTCGAGAGTTCGAATCTCTCAGAACCCACCACCCACAAGCCGCATAGGCAAACAAAAGCCCGCTACCCCACAGTTAGCGGGCTTTTTTATTTTTACGCACGTCGCAAAGACACCCCTCAGCCCAAAATACATTTCAATTCATACAGTGATAGTGCTACTATGAACTGTATGAATAAAAACACCCCTTCCGAGCCTTCGGTGGGCGCGGCTTATCCGACTGACGCGCCAACCAGCTTTGCCCTGCAAGAGCTGTGCGTGCTGGCCGACATGCCAGTGCGCACGGTGCGCTACTACATCTCGCTCGGGTTGGTGGATAAGCCACACGGCGAAACCCGCGCGGCGCGCTACCAGACGGCGCACCTCGAACAACTGCTGCTCATCAAACGCTGGAGCGCCCAAGGCCTCGGGCTGGAGCGCATCCGCGAGCTGCTGCACGCCCCAGAAGCCGACACCACGCCCGCCCGCGCACGTCGCTTTGGTGATGTATTGGTCTGCTCGCACCTGCTGATTGCCGACGGGGTTGAGCTGGTCATCGACCCCAGCCGCGCCCAGCTCAACCCCGAACAGTTGCGCCAATTTGCGCGGCTGGTCATGCAAGCCCACGCGCAAGTGATGCAGCCAGCAGCCGCTGATAACGCCACCGACACACCCCCCGAATCCCCCACCACCGCATCCCCAAGGAAACACCCATGACTGCACTCGACCCCATGTTGTTGACCAGCCACACTGGCGAACCACTGATTCTGGAAAGTGTCAGCGCCAGCGGTCAGCTACACGATGCGCTGCTGACCATGACCATCGAGCAGCGCTACCGCAACCCCGGAAAAAAGCACATTGAGGCGGTTTACACCTTCCCGCTGCCGTGGGGCGCGGTGCTGATGGGGGTCGAGGTCGATTTGGGCGGCAAGCCCCTGAGCGGCCAAGTCCACGCCCGCCCGCAAGCCGAAGCCAAGTACGAAAACGCCTTGTCCGAAGGCGATGCCGCCATCCTGCTAGAGCGCAACTGCGATGGCAACCACACGCTGAATTTGGGCAATTTGGCACCGGGCGAGCAGTGCAGCATCCGCATTCGCTACGCCCAGTCGATGTCGGTGGAGCAAGGCTCGCTGCGTTTGATGCTGCCAACGGTGATTGCGCCGCGCTATGGCGATCCGTACTCCGCCGGCTTGCAGCCGCAGCAGGTGGCCAAGGCGGACTGGCTGGCAGCCTATCCGCTGGAAGTGACTGTGGATATTTTTGGCAGTTTGGCGACAGCGCGGGTGGCCTCGCCGTCGCACCCGATCAGCGTCGGGCCGATCCAAGCTGCCGCCGGTGCGCCGGGCGTGCGCGTCAGTTTGTCGCGCGATTCGTGGCTAGACCGCGACGTGGTGCTGCTGCTCGGCCCGGTGGCGCACGACAGCTTTGGGCAGGCGCTGGCCGACCCGTTTACTGCGGGACAAACCGCCGTCAAGCTGGCGCTCAAGCCGCGCGTGTCGGCGCGCAGCACGCCGCTGCGGCTCAAAATTTTGGTCGATTGTTCTGGCTCGATGTGCGGCGACAGCATTGCTGCGGCGCGCAGAGCGCTGGAATCCATCGTCACCCAATTGAACGAGAACGAGCGCTTTAGCCTGTCGCGCTTTGGCAGCACCTTTGAGCACCGCTCGCGCACGCTGTGGGCGGTGACTGCGGCGACGCGTCAAGGCGCACAGCGCTGGGTCAAGCAGCTTGAAGCCGACTTGGGCGGCACCGAAATGGAAGAG
>JBHCAP010000038.1:0-56841 GCA_041798325.1 Giesbergeria sp. | reverse complement strand
TGGAGCTGCACATACGGGTGGCCTTGCTGAACCGGTTCAGCCAGCTGAGCCGGCCTGAAACTGTTGCGGTGGTAGCTGTGGGATGAGTGCGTCTGGGGCTGGGGTCATGCCGCGCTGAATTTCATTTGTGCAACAAAGCCTGCCGACACTGAACGACGTGCAGCGTCACGCCGTGCAGTGGGATGACAGGCTGGCGCTGCTGGGGCTGTCGTCCAAGCAGTTGCTGCCGCGTTTTCAGGTGCAGCCAGTGGCGACAGGAGTACGGGTGTTGACAGACCAGTATTCGCCCTCGAACCTGCTGCTGCAGTAGCCGCAAAGCCATTTAATTTTGAAAGGAAGATTCTTTATGCAAGCCACCACCGATCAAGCCGTCCAATGGCACCAGCCTGCTGCGCCTATCGCGCCAGCTTCCAACACATGGAGCATCGAAGCCATCCAAGCGCTGCTGGACAAGCCGCTGCTGGATTTGCTGTTCCAAGCCCAAACCGTCCACCGCGCCCATTGGCCGGAAGGCGACATTGAGCTAGCAACGCTGCTGTCGGTCAAAACCGGCGGCTGCCCGGAAAACTGCGGCTATTGCCCGCAATCAGCGGAGTTTGATACCGGCGTCAAGGCTGAAAAAATGCTCGCCGTCGATGAGGTAGTGCGCGCCGCCCAAGCCGCCAAAGACGCCGGCGCGACGCGCTTTTGCATGGGCGCGGCGTGGCGCGCGCCGAAAGACCGCGATATCGAAAAAATGTCGGCGCTGGTATCCGCCGTCAAAGGCTTGGGGATGCAAACCTGCGCCACGCTGGGGATGCTGGCCGCGCACCAAGCGCTGGCGTTGAAAGACGCTGGGCTGGATTACTACAACCACAACCTCGACACCGCGCCCGAGTACTACACCGACGTCGTCAGCACCCGCGCCTACCAAGACCGGCTCGACACGCTGCAACACGTGCGCGCCGCTGGCATCAGCGTTTGCTGCGGCGGCATCATCGGTATGGGCGAAGCGCCCGTGCACCGCGCCGGACTGATTGCGCAGTTGGCCAACCTCAACCCCTACCCCGAATCGGTGCCCATCAACAGCTTGGTGCGCGTGCCCGGCACGCCGCTGGCCGATAGCGAGCCGGTCGATCCGTTCGATTTTGTCCGCGTGATTGCCGTCGCCCGCATCACCATGCCGACGGCGCGGGTGCGTTTGTCGGCCGGTCGCCAGCAAATGGGCGAAGCGGTGCAGGCGCTGTGTTTTATGGCCGGCGCTAATTCCATCTTTTATGGCGATAAGCTGTTGGTGACGGGCAACCCCGACGCCGAGGCCGATGTGCAGTTGCTGCGCAAACTGGGGCTGCCGGGGCACCAAGTCGCGGCTTAAACCATTAGCGCAAACAACAAAAAACCTGCAGAGGCAGGTTTTTTTGATAGCTACTAGCGCCCGTGTTTAAAGGGCTAGAGGCTGTTTTAATTGATATTTACTTCTTCATCGGGCAGGTATTGACGCCAATCAGCGTATACGCCGGGCAGAAGCGCAACAGGCTGGTCAGCAACGGCACCACGCCAATCCAGCCCCACACGCCGATGGTGTCGGTAGCGGCCAAGCCGATCAGCACCAAGCCGACCACAGCGCGCAACACGCGATCGATAGTTCCAACGTTAGCTTTCATTTTTCAGCTTCTTTCTTGATTAAGCAGATTCCACACAGGGAACCACAGGGTGGGATGGCTTTAGCAGCCGGGCTTGATGCCGATTTTGCGCAGCATGGTTTCCATCAGGCACCACTTGGTCAGGCCGCTTTGCATCACGTTCAAGCCGACAAACGCGGTGAACGCCAAAAACCACTGGCTGACAAAAATCGGGCTCTCTGGAATACCCAGCGCCAGCGACAAAAGAATGAAAGTGCCAGCAACGAATCGGACAACTTGCCAAGAGGTCATGGGCAACTCCTTTATGAACAGGGGACGGGAAAAAATCAAAACTTGCTGAATTATTTAGCCAATCAGCTAATTAGTCAATGAAGGTATTATTGCGTACTGCGCAGGCGAGCTACAAGCCCTACGCCCACTACAGCCTTTGTTTGGCGCACTGACCATTGCTCACAAGGACAATACTGGCTATGAAAAACTTACCTCCTGAAGCGCTGCAACAAGTGGCCGCTTATTTCCAGACGCTGGCCGAGCCAACGCGCCTGCGCATCCTGAATTTTTTGCGCCACGGCGAGCACAACGTCGGCGAGCTGGCGCAGCTGTGCGGCTTTACGGCTGCCAACATCTCGCGCCATCTGTCACTGATGACCCAGCACGGCTTTGTCGCCCGCGAGAGCCGGGGCACCAGCGTCTATTACCGCATCGCCGATCCGACGGTGTACGCGCTGTGCGATTTGGTCTGCGGCAACATCGCCAAGCAAGTCGAGCGCGCCGCTGAAAGTCGCCAAGCGATGTTCAGCAGCGTGCAATAAGACGGCTCTGCTTTAACCTCAAAAAGGCTCGTCGTCCAACAAACGCGCGCCTTTGTTCAAGATGGCGGCTTCAGCGCGGAAGTAGCCCATCACCGTCGGAATGCTTTGGTGGCCGGTCAGCGCCATGGTGTCGGCCAGCGAGACGTTTTGCCGCCCGGCCTCGGTGACAAAGCCTGAGCGCAACGAGTGCGCAGAAAAATCCCCCGCCACCCCTGCCAAAGCCGCGCGCGTTTGCACGATGTCGCGCACCGCCGCTGGCGCAAGCGCGCCAGCCAATTTTCCGCCCTTCAAAATCCGCTGAAAAATAAATCCTTCGGTGATGCCACTGGCATCTAGCCAAGCTTTCAGCGCTTGCCCGGCTGCGCCCAGCACCGGTTTGTAGTTTTCAGGCCGGTCGGTGCCGGACTGGTTGGCTTTGGAATGCACCAAGGTGTAGAGGTATTGCGCCTCGCCGACGCAGCGCAGCGACTGCATCTCGGCGCGCACCACTTCAGAGCGGCGCCGCCCGCCGCTGGCCCACGCAAACAACAACAACGCCCGGTCACGCTTGCCGCGCAGCGAGTCGTCGCAAGTGGCGAGCAGTGCTTGCAGCGGGTCTTTGGTCAGCGCGGCTTTTTTGCGTGGCAGCGCGCCGCGCTTGGCGTAGGCCTTGCGCGTGCGCGACAGCAGCTCGCGTACCTGTGCGTCTTGGCACGGGTTGGCCAGCTGGCGCAGTTGGTGGGCTTTGGACATCACTGCCACCCGGTGCAGCAACGTGTTGTGCGCCATCGCGCCGAGCTTGCTTTTGTAGCCACCAGCCACTAGCGCTTGGTCGATGTCTAGCGGCAATTCGTGCGCCAGCCCGCGCGCCGTCATGCGCTGGGCGTGATCGACGACAAATTGCAACACGCAGGCCACCGGCAGCGGCAGTTGGATGGCACCGCCATAGCGCAGGCCATACCACGCCGTCCAGTAACGCAGCGCCGAGTGGTAGCTGGCCAAAGTGTTTTGCGACTCGCCCTCGCGCAGCAGCTCGCTCACCGCATCGCGGCTGAGATCGCTCAGCGCGCTGGGCAGCAGGGCGGGCGCTGCTGGCGCTGCCGGGTGGGTAGGCAACAAAAAAGGAGCTGGAAAAGTCATTTTTGAATTGTATGAAGCTGTTTATAATTTATCTTATGTAATATGTATGATATATTACATTAAGAATAAATAGCCCACGATAACCTTTCCTTATCGTGGGTAAACAAGGAAAACTCCATGCAATACCGCACTTCCCGGGGCATTCAATACGAAGATGTCGCCCAAGCCGCTGATGCGCTGCTGCAAGAGGGCGCGCGCCCAACCATTGAACGCATTCGGCTGCGTTTGGGGCGTGGCTCGCCCAATACCGTCAGTCCGATGCTGGAGCAGTGGTTTGCTGGTTTAGGGCAGCGTTTGGGCGGTGCTGTGCCGATGTCGTCTGAAAACGCCGTGCCTGCACTGGTAATGCAAGCGGCGCAGGCACTGTGGGCGGCGGCCAGCAGCGCGGCAGACGAACACGCGGCGCAGGCTTGGTCTGCGCGACAAACGGAACAAGACGCCGCTGCGCAAACATTGGCAACTGCCCACGCGCAACTGCAAGCGCGTGAACTGGCTTTGGATGAACGCCTACAGGCGATGGAGACCGCGCTGACGCTATCGACCCAGCAACTGCACGAAAGCAACGAGCGCGCCAAAATCCAGCAAGCCGCGTTGGCGCAGCGCGAGCAAGAGCTGTCTGATGCGCGAAATGCTTTGAGCGACGCTGCCCAGCGCAGCCGCGAGCAATTGGCTGCGCTGCAACAGCAATTGGAAACAACGCAAGCGCAAGCGCGCGATGAGCGCAGCACTATCGAGGCGCGCCATATCGCCAATGAACGGCGCT
Source organism: Giesbergeria sp. (assembly GCA_041798325.1). GTDB lineage: Bacteria > Pseudomonadota > Gammaproteobacteria > Burkholderiales > Burkholderiaceae_C > Simplicispira. The sequence continues at coordinate 52,525 of JBHCAP010000038.1, read as the reverse complement.
GGCTGGAAGAAGTGGACCGCGCCCGACAAGAGGCGCGTAAAGCAGCACTGCTGGCGCAAGAAGAGGCGAAAAAAACTGCACTGCTGCAAAATCAAGCAGAGTTGGCGGCGGTCACTGCGGCAGATGCATTGCAAGCCGCAAACGCTGCCCATGCGGAACAACTGCAAGCGGTGCGCGCAGAGCTGGCCAGCGCTCAAACTTTGCTGCGCCAGCCAATACGCCCAATCCCGCCAGCCGCCCCAGCGCTGCGCGCCCGTGTTTTGCCCCGCACACCACTGCGCCGCAAGCTGGGCAGAAATCAGAAATAGGCCATAGCGCCCAGACGCAGCTTGATGGCCCAACTCCCGGCACAATCTGCGCCATGAAATTTCTACACACCATGCTGCGCGTCGGCAACCTGCAACGCTCGATTGATTTTTATACCCAAGTGCTGGGCATGACGCTGCTGCGCCAGTCTGAAAACCCTGAGTACCAGTATTCGCTGGCGTTTTTGGGCTTTGACGGCGGCAACCCGGCTCAGGCAGAAATTGAGCTGACCTACAACTGGGGCACCGACAGCTACGACCACGGCAACGCCTACGGCCACATTGCTTTGGGCGTGCCCGATGCGGCGGCGGCCTGCGCAAAAATCAAAGCCGCCGGCGGCAATGTCACGCGCGAGGCCGGCCCCGTCATGGGCGGCAGCACCGTGATTGCGTTTGTCACCGACCCCGATGGCTACAAGATTGAGCTAATCGAGCGCGCTGAAGGCGCTGCTGGTGGCGGTCTGCGTTAATTTTTAAGCTATTTTGATAGCTTAAACCGCACGCTACATAAGGGTTTCAGGGCTTTTTTGTATTAAATACCGCTCAAATGCATCAATGGGCAGTGGACGGCTGAACAAATAGCCTTGAAACGCATCGCAGCCTTGCTCCAGCAAAAACGCGTGCTGTCCTTGGGTTTCCACCCCTTCGGCAATCACATCCAGCCTCATGCTTTGGCCCAGCGCAATCACGGTGCGCGCTATGGTGGCGTCGTTGGCATCGATCAGCACGTCACGCACAAACGATTGGTCAATTTTGAGCTGATCGAGCGGCAGGCGCTTCAAGTGCGCCAGCGATGAATAGCCGGTGCCAAAGTCGTCGAGCGAGAAGCGCACGCCCTCGTTTTTCAGCAGCGCCATTTTGGCAATCACCCCTTCGACATCTTCGACCAATAGGCTCTCGGTCAGCTCCAGTTTCAGCCGACTGGGGCGCGCGTCGGTGCGGTCGAGCACTTGCAGCACCTCCTGGGCAAACGTGGCTTGGTGAAATTGGCGCGGACTGACGTTAACCGCTAGCGACAAATGATCGGTGGCGCGATGGCCTTGCCAGCGCTTGAGCTGAAAACACGCCGTCTCCAACACCCACAGCCCCAGTGGAATGATCAAGCCAGTTTCTTCAAGCAGTGGAATAAATTCCGCCGGCGACACCATGCCGCGCTCAGGGTGCTGCCAGCGCACCAACACTTCAGCACCAATGACGCGGCGCTGCGTGTCCAACTGCGGCTGAAAATGCAGCAAAAACTGCTTGCGTGCCAGCGCCTCGCGCAAGCTCGACTCTAGCTGCGCGCGCTGCATGATGGCCGCGTGCATAGCAGTGTCAAAAAACCGCAAGGTATTGCGCCCAGCCTCTTTGGCTTGGTAGAGAGCAATGTCGGCTTGCTTGAGCAGCTCTTCTAAGGCGCAAGGCCCGTTAGAAAACAACGTGATGCCAATGCTGGGCGTGTTGTGGCAGCGGGCACCGTTTAAGTTATAGACCTTGCCCAAACTGCGCAAAATTTTGTGGCCTGTGCTCTCGGCTTGGGCGGCGGCGCTGGCGGTGTCGCTGCTGAGGTTTTCTAGCAGCACCACAAACTCATCGCCGCCTAGGCGTGCGACGGTGTCGCCTTTGCGAATGCATTCCGTCAGGCGCTGACCGGCCTTGAGCAGCAACAAGTCGCCCATGTTGTGCCCCAGCGTGTCGTTGACGGTCTTAAAGTTGTCCAAGTCCAGCATCATCAGCGCGGCGCAGCGCCCACTGTGCAAACTGGTCAGCTGCGCTTGTTTGAGCCGCTCCATCAGCAAGCGGCGGTTGGGCAAATGGGTCAGCGAGTCATAAAACGCCAGATTTTCGATTTCCTTTTCTGCCGCTTTGCGCTGGGTGATGTCGGTCAAGGTGGCAACGTAGTGCGATACCTCGTTGTCTGAGTTGCGCACCGCCGTAATGGTCAACCACGCCGGATATGGCTCGCCGCCTTTGCGCTGGTTCCAGGTCTCGCCTTGCCACGCATCCGCGCGCCCAATGGTTTGGTGCAGCGCCCGATAAAAATCGACGTTGTGGTGCATGGCGCTGAGTGGGCGCGGGCTGTGGCCGATGACTTCTTGGGCGGTGTAGCCGGTGATGGCGGTAAAGGCGCTATTGACTTGCAAAATAATGCCGCGCTCATCGGTCACCAACATGCCCTCTTGCGCCTCGAATGCTGTGGCCGCAATGCGCAGCCGCGTATCGGCCTCGGCGCGCTTTTCCATGCTGTCCAAAAACACATTGAACCAACTGACCAAATCACCAATTTGCGCCAATGAACGGGGTTTTTCCATGCGCCAATGCGGCGCTAACAAGCCTTGCTGAAATCGCTCAAATCCAGCCGAAATAGCGCCAATCGGGTTGACGATGCGCACCGCAAACAGCCGCACAAATGCCGCAATCAGCACCATATTGAGTACCAGCATGGTGCTGCCCACTTGCTTGATGCGACCCATTGGCGCGAGCAAAGCATCTTGGGGGACGATGCTGATGACAAACCAGTGTTTATTGGGAATCTGGGTGTAGCTCAGTAACACATCCATATTGCCCAAGCGCTGAATAAAAGAACCCGACTCGCCCACCAGCAGCTGTGCAAAATCAGCCGCCACGGCAATGCCAATTTGATTTTTATCGGGGTGATAAATCAGCCGCTGTTGGTCATCAATTACCAAAAAATAAGCGTCTTTGCCCAAATCAACGTTGCTTAAATACCCGTACAAATAATCGGTGGAATAATTAATCAGCAGCATTCCGATTGGCTCAGGCGTGGACTGCGAGGCCGTATCAGGGTGCAGCAGCATTTTGCTGGCCGCGAGCACCTTGGTGGCGCTGGAGTGTTGATGGACGTTATCGACCACACCGTGCCAAACCACGGCTTCTTTGGCTTTGAAGGTGCGCTCCATCAGCTGGTCGCGCAAGTCAGTGCGCTGGATATCCATGCTCAGTGAATTACCGAGGTGGTAATTGGTGCCATTGAGCGCAAACAAGTCAATGGATACCAGCCCATTGAGGTTGCGGTAATTGCTCAGTAAATACCCCATGCGCGCCTTGGTGACTAGCTGTTCGTACATCGACGCGCTTGAATTGTCGGCCAAGCGATTGACCGCCGCCAGCGAGCGGCTGATTTCTTCGACTTGGCCTAAGTTGGCCGCCATTGCCTCGATTTGCTCCATTTGCAGCATCAAATAATCGCGCTGATGGCTCAAGGCTTCTAGGTTGTGGTGGGTGGCGGTGTCCAAAATCGATTGCTGCGTTACCCGATACGAGACCACGTAATACGCCAGCAATGGCAACAAGCTCATGGCCAGCAAAATACCCGACAGCTGCAAAACAAAGTTCTTCTGCCAGCGCCTAATGCCTTGTTGTATTTTGGCAAGCCAATTCATTGGGGCGTTTGCACTGATTGCAGTGATTGCAGTGATTTGGCCGTGACCAGTTGGGTTTGCACCTGCAGCTCCAAAGGCGGCGACTGGCCTTGAAGCAGCTGCAGCGCGGCCATCACGCCCTGATAGCCCTGCTGGGCTGCTTGTTGATCGACCGTGGCAGCCAGCTGGCCAAGTTTGATGGCCGCTTTGGCCTCCTCCAGCGCATCAAAACTGGCGACCAAGACTTTGGTTTTGCCAGTTTCTTGCAGATATTTCATTGCACCAATGGCCATCATGTCGTTGGCGCAAAACACCACGCCAACGGCTGGATGGGCGGTAAAAATGCGCTGCGCCACTTCGTAGCCCTCGTCAATTTTCCAATGGGCAGTTTCGCTGGCGACGATGCGAAGAAGGGGATTTTCTTGGAATGCCCGTTCAGCGCCGCGCTGGCGCTGCTGGGCGTTGTTGGCGCTGCGAATGCCCTCGATGATGGCGGCCTCGGTGGGCTGGCGCACTTGGTCGGCGATAAATTTGGCCGACTGGTAAGCGCCCGCCTCGTTGTTGACGCTGATAAACGGCACGGGGCGCATACCAGCCGCCGCCATCGCTTCGGCGCTGAGGCGGTTGTCCACGTTGACGATGTGAATGCCCGCGTCTTGCGCTTTTTTCAGCACCGGCACCAAGCGCGTCGAGTCGCCCGGCGCAATCACAATGGCTTTGGCGTGGGCTTGGATTTCTTGCTCGACCAGCCCAATTTGCTGCTCAATCGAGGTCTCTTGCGTCGCAGTTTTGACGTGCAAATCTAGCGCCACTTCTTGCTCTGCCCGCCGCGCGCCCTGCTCCATTGCGACAAAAAACGGATTGGTCAGCGTTTTCATAATCAAAGCAACCCGGGGCTTGGGCGCATTGGTCTGCGCTGCCTTAACGCTGGCCGGTGCCGCTTGGCTGGTGATGGCCACCACCGGTGGGCGGCTGCTGGAGTCGCCGCACGCAGCAAGCAGCGCAAACAGCGCCGCAGCGCTCAACAAGCTGGCAATACGCATGGTGATTGGGGAAGTTAAGTGGGTAAAAAAGAGCAGTGCAATTATCTATTCAGTCGCTGGATTGTCGCTGGCGCTGGTCAGCGTTATTTTTATGATAGCTAGTAGCGCACGTTTTTAAAGGGTTTGAGAGTGTTTTAACTTTGAAACCGTTTAAATACAAGCGCTAGCAGCTATCTTTTTTACAGTGGCATAGAAAAAAGCCCATCGTTGGCGCTGAACGCTGCTGACAGCTGCCAAGAGCTGCCGGGCGCAAAAAAAACCGGCGAACCGGGTTATTTTGTGTTGCGTTGCAATCAGTCGGCGGACAGCACCACCTCAACGCGGCGGGCTTGGGCGTTGGTGCCGCTGGCTTGCATTTGCTCGGGCTTGTTCAGCTCGATTTGCGCCTCAGTGACGCCCAAAGCGAGCAAAGCATCGCGCACCGCAAAGGCGCGCTGTTTGGCCAATTCGGCGTTGATGGCGCTGCTGCCAGTGTCGTCATGAAAACCAGAAATGATGGCTTTTTTGCCGGTGGCGACACCCGCGACGATGTCGGCCAGCGCTTCGTTAGCGCCGTCGGCGATTTGCGCCATGCCCGAGCCAAAGTAGAACTTCACAACGCCGTCTTCAACGCGCACGCTGGCAGCAGCATCGTTGTCAACCGCAGCCGCAGCCGCAACGTCAACGGCCAGCGGGTTATCAACCGCTGTGGTGCTGGGCGCTGGCGCCGAGGGCATACCGTTTTGGTAAACCACCACGCCGATGACGGTGGACAAAAGCAACGTAATCAAGGCAAACAAAAAACCCAAGGCAAAACGCTCTTGGCCGTCGTCAGAATTGCTGAAAGACATTTGGGAAAACTCCGTAAATAGTGGTGAATTGGGGAAAACCCACGATTGTAGAGTTGAGCGGCACAATGAAGGCATGACTACTACCTCCGCTACCCCCTCTGCACTGGCCGATTTGCGCAAAAGCTACGAACGCGCTGAGTTGAACGAAAGCGCCTCGCACGCGCAGCCGCTGCAGCAGTTTCAGCAATGGCTGCAAGAAGCCATCAGCGCCCAAATTCCTGAACCCAACGCCATGACGCTGGCCACCGTCGGCAGCGATTTGCGCCCCAGCACGCGCGTGGTGCTGATCAAAGATTGCGACGCGCGCGGCATTGTTTGGTACACCAACTACGCCAGCCGCAAAGGCCACGAGCTGGCGGGCAATCCGTTTGCGGCGCTGCAATTTCACTGGGTGGAGCTAGAGCGCGTGGTACGCATCGAGGGCGTGGTTGAGCGCGTCAGTGATGAAGAAAGCGATGCGTATTTCAAAAGCCGCCCGCTGGATTCGCGCATTGGCGCGTGGGCCAGTCCGCAAAGCCAGGTGATTTCGGGGCGCAGTGTGTTGGTGGCCAATGCGGCTAAATATGGCGCGCAGTTTTTGCTGAATCTGCCACGTCCACCGCATTGGGGTGGTTTTCTGCTGCGGCCGCAAACTTGGGAGTTTTGGCAAGGGCGCAAAAGTCGTTTGCACGACCGTTTGCACTACCGCCAAGCGGGCGATGTTTGGGTGCGTGAGCGTTTAGCGCCTTAAAGATACGAGGCAGGCGTTTTGATTAACTTTGGTTATTCAGAGCGCCTTTATTTTTAGATTTAAAACCTGTAAGTTACATTGATGCCATGACAACACCAACCATTCCGCCACTGCCTACCGGCACGCTGCTGTTTCAACTGTGGCTGGCCGACGAGAGCAGCAAGCCGTTTCAGTCCCTCAACCCCGAGCCGCAGGGGGTGTATGAGGACATTTGGAATGCGTGGCTCAAGTGCCTGTCGCCGTCGGGGGCGGAAGCTGGCGATGGGCTAGCGCGCGCCGTCCTGCACCGCCACGACCTGCCCGCGCCCTGCCAATGGCACGAGGCGCAGGGCGAAGATGTGGCGCGTTTTTTGCGCATACGCGCCGGCCAGCGCGCCGGGCACCAGCCCGATCGCCAACTCAGCGAAGTGACGCGGCGGCGCTATTGGCGCGTGCTCGACCGCGTTTACACCTTTGCCGTGCAGCAAGGCTGGCTGCGCAGCAATCCGGTGATGCAGCTGCACTGGGCCGAGCGCCCGCGCGCCGTCGATCAGCTGGGGCATTGCCTGTCGCCGGCGCTGTGGGCGCGGCTGCCGGCGCATTTTCCAGCGGACGACAGCCTGCAAGGCGCGCGCGATCGGGCAATTTTGTTGCTGCTGTACGAGCTGGCATTAGCGCCCGAAGAGGTGCGCACGCTGCAAGACGACAGCCTGCTCGACGCCAAAGGCCAGCCCATAGCTGCCGCATCGGCCAGCGTGCCAGTGCGCCTACAAATTGACGGCGCGCGCAAAGCCCAACACCGCCAACTGGACTTGCCAGCCTCTGTGGGCACAGCGCTGGTGCAGTGGCAGCAATGTCGCCGGGCGCACGACCCGGCGCTGTCAGGGCATTTGTTTCACTCGCGCAAAGGCGGGCCGTTGTCGATTCGGGCGCTGTTTCACGTGGCCTCCAAAGTCATCCACGAAGCCCACGCCGCGCTGCCGGGCGACGTTCAAAAATGGCCGCTGCAGCGCGTCGGCCCGCAGGTGATGCGCAACACCGCCATCGTCACGTGGCTGCGCGCGGGGCTGTCAGAGGTCGAAGTGATTCGCCGCATTGGTGTCGAAGACCACCGGGCGCTGGGGCATTTGCAGCACCAACTGAGCGCATCTGCGCCGGATGCCTTGTTGGATTGATCTTTAATTTGATAGCTGCTAGCGCACGTGTTTAAAGGCTTTCAGATACTTTTGATGCTCAAAGCCACTGTTGGCGTGCGCTAGCAGCTATCAAAAAAACAAATGGCCGCTTAAAACAGCTCGATATCGTCGTTGCTGATGCGCGCTTTTAAGTCGCCGCTGGCAATCAGCTCGTCGTAAAAGCGCACTTGGTTGCGGCCATTTTCTTTGGCGAAATACAGCGCTTGGTCGGCTTGGCCGAGAATTTCAACCGGCGGATTAGCGGCGGTTGAAACAAAACCCACGCTCACCGTAATGCGGCCAACCTGCGGAAAGTGGTAGTCCTCCACCGCTTGGCGAAAGCGGTTGAAGACCTTGTGCGCCGTCTCCAGCGTGGTCGAGCGCAGCAGCACCACGAATTCTTCGCCGCCAAAGCGAAAAATCCGGTCGTGGCTGCGAAAAGAGCTGCGCAAAATGTTAGCCATCAAAATCAGCACTTCGTCGCCATACAGGTGGCCAAAGCGGTCGTTGACCTGTTTGAAGTGGTCAATATCGACCACCGCCAACCACTGCTGCAACTGGCCGCCGGGCGTGGCGTTGGAGACGCTGCTGCCCATGCAGGCGTTGGCTTCTGTGCCTGCGTGGCGGGCAAACTGGTCGTCAAAGGTTTTGCGGTTGAGCAGGCCAGTCAGCGCGTCGCGCTCGCTGTAGTCGAGCAGGCTTTGGTAGTTTTGATAGACGTTGAAGATGGCCGTGAGCACTTCGAGCCGGTGCGCTGAAAACGGGCGCGACTGGATCACTTCTAAGCAGGTGCCGACTTGGTCGTGCATCCACACCGGCAGCCACAGCGTGTGGCGTTTTTTATCGCCGGTGGCGGTGGCGTGGGTGTGGCGCTCTTGGATGCAGGCGTGCAGCTCGGGCAGCTCGCTGAGCACTTGGCGCTGCGGGTCGGTGGCGACTTCGGTTTCGGTGGAGGTCCATTGCCCATTGCGCATCCAAGTGCGCGGACGCATGTAGCGCACGCCGCCGAGCATAAAAACCTCCAGCGCACGCACCTCCAAAATGCCCGACAGCTGCTGCAGCGTGGACAACACCGAGACCTCCAGCCGCAAATAGTCGCGGTGACCGGTCATCTCGACCAAATTTTGCAAGATGGGTTTCATGGCAAAGGTGTTTTGCATTCGGCGCGGGGAGCAAGTCTCAAGCAGAGCGCACAAAAACCACGTCCCACACGCCGTGGCCGAGGCGCAGGCCTCGGTTTTCAAACTTGGTCAGCGGGCGGTAGTCGGGCTGCGGAGCGTAGCCATCGGCACTTTGCGTGCGGTTGACGCTGTTGTGCAGCAACGGCTCGTCTGAGAGCACTTGCAAAATTTGCTCGGCGTAGGGTTGCCAGTCGGTGGCGCAGTGCAGGTAGCCGCCGGGTTTGAGGCGCGCGGCCAGCTTGGCGATCAACGGCGCTTGGATGAGGCGGCGTTTGTTGTGCTTTTTTTTGTGCCACGGGTCGGGGAAAAAGATGTGTACGCCATCCAAGCTGGCCGGTGCCAGCATGTGGTCAATCACTTCGACCGCGTCGTGCGCGAGGATGCGCACGTTGGTTTGGCCTTGTTCGCCCAAGCGCTTGAGCAGTGCGCCCACGCCCGGCTCGTGGACTTCGCAGCACAAAAAGTTGTCGTCGGGGCGCACGTTGGCAATGTGGGCGGTGGCCTCGCCCATGCCAAAGCCAATTTCCAAGATCAGCGGCGCGGTGCGGCCAAACGCGGCGGGCGCATCGAGCTGTTGGCCGGTATCGCCGGTGTAGGGCAAGATAAAACGCGGCCCGAGGTCTTCAAACGCTTTGGCTTGGCCAGTGGTGGTGCGGCCAGCGCGGCGCACAAAGCTTTTGATGGCTTTGGGGTGCGCCACGCCGGCCGGCACCATGCCAACGCCGCGAGCGGCAGGAGCAATGGAAGAAGATTCGGGGGCGGAGGAGGGGGGCAGAGCAGATTCAGTCACAGCGGGTGATTGTAGAGATGCCGCCATGCGTTGACCCACAGCGCCAAGGCATCCGGCAGCAAAATATCGGCCATGCATGGTAAACGCGGCAGGCCCAGTGTGGCGGCCGCAGCGCCCAATGCAACTAAAGGTTGCGATAGATCAAGCGCCGCTGCGCCATGTTGTTTGGACAGCTTTTCGCCATCTGCTCCGCGCACCAACGGCGTGTGCAAGTAGCGCGGCGTGGCAACACCGAGCGCGTGCTGCAACAAGATTTGGCGCGGCGTGTTGTCGGCCAAGTCTTCGCCGCGCACCACGTGGGTGATGCCTTGGGCGGCGTCGTCCACCACCACCGCCAGTTGATACGCCCACAGGCCATCCGCGCGGCGCAGCACAAAGTCGCCCACGGTGTTGCAGACGTTTTGCTGCTGCGCGCCCAAGCGGCGGTCGTGCCAGTGCAGTGCTGGACAATTGTCTTTTTTGATAGCTGCTAGCGCACGTGGATAAAGGGCTAGAGGCCAATTTGACTTGTATTTTGGCCAAAAATCGGTGGTGTTGAAGCGCCAAGCGCGCTCAGCCCGTGCCGTGCGCCCATGCAGACCGCTGCGGCAGGTGCCGGGGTAGGGCTGCTCGACGTGGCGCTGGTGCGCGTGGCCTTGCGCGGCGTGGACGGCGGCAATGTCTTTGCGCGTGCAGGCGCAGGGATAAGCCAGTGCAGCGGCTTGTAGTTGTTCTAACGCGGTTTGGTACGCCGCAGCGCGGGTGGATTGCCACAGCGGCGGCGCGTCGGGCAGCAGAGCGCAAGTGGCCAGCTGCGCCAAGATGTGCTCGCCAGCGCCAGCGGTGCAGCGCGGGGCATCGACGTCTTCGATGCGCACCAGCCAACGCCCGCCTTGGCCTTGGTTAAAAGCGCGGGCATCGAGCCAACTGGCCAGCGCCGCCACCAACGAGCCTGCGTGCAGCGGGCCGGTCGGTGACGGCGCAAAACGGCCAATGTAGCCCAAGCCCATCCGTTTTTAGCTGGTGTTAGGCGACGGCCAGCGCCATTTCTAGGCCAGAGATGAAGGCGTCTTCCAAGCGGTGGCCCAAACACCAGTCGCCGCAAGCGCCCAAATTGCTGTCAGCGTCCCACAGATGGCTTTGGCCCAGCGATTGCAGGGTTTGGGCGTAGCGCCAGCGGCGCACTTGCACAAAACCGGGCGTGGCGCGGATGCCGGTCACGTCGGCAAAGGCTTTGAGCAGCTTGTCTTGCACGCGCGTCGGGTTGTCTTCGAGGTGCTCTTCCGACCAAGCCGGGCTGGCCTGCACCGTCCAGCGCTCCAAGCTGTTGCGCTGGGGCTTGGACGACTCGCGCGCCAGCCACGCAATGCGGTGGTGGGTGCTGCGCGCCGCGTTCCACTGCGGGCCAAGCGTGGTCAAACCGGGGCGCACCGCTTGCGGAAAAGCCAGCATCAGCGACCAGCAGGCGGCCATCGTGGCGCCGGCCATCGTTTCCATGATGGGCGTGTGCAGGTCAGACGACACCAGCAGCGCACGCGCGGCCGGGGCGGGCAGCGCCAGCAGCACCGCGTCAAAGCCGGCGTGGACTTGCTGCTCGCCGGCGGCGTTTTCGGTGCTCAGTTGCCAGCCGCTGGGCTGCAGGCGATCGCGCTCGATGCAAACGACTTTGGCGTTGGTGTGCAGCTGGCCGTCTTGCTGCAACGGCTGCGCCCAAGTTTTGGCTAAGGCATCCATGCCGGGGCAGGCAACCCAGTGCGCTTCATTGGGCGGCTGGCTGGGCGAGGCCACTTGGCCGGTAGCGTCGAGCACGCGCACCGAGTTAGCGCTCCACGGGCGGCAAACGCCGGGCACGGTGGCCAGCGCTTGGGCAAAGCGGTCGTCGCGCACGGTGAAATACTGCGTGCCGGCATCAAAGTTGCCGTGCGGGGTGTCATGCGTGGCGGTGCGGCCACCGACTTGCTCGGCTTTTTCAAACACCGTGACTTGGTGGCCGGCCTTGACCAGCGTGCGGGCGCAAGCAATACCGGCCATGCCAGCGCCAATGATGGCGAAGTGGCGCGGCGTGCGTGGCTCCCTAGCAGCGCTGACAGTGCGGGTGCGTCGAGGACGAGGAGCGGAAGCAAAAGAGCGCGGGGGCATGAAAGGCCTTTCGGGGGTAAGAAAAAGAGAGGTCGCTGTGTAAACAAGTAAACGGGTTCACTCTACACGCCTACAGAACACAAGCGGTTTAAGCTCACTTTTTAAATACAAAAGAATGCTGGCATCAGCCTCAACAAAATGCTTGCGTTGCGCGTACTTAGCGCCCCTACTGGGTGCTCAGCAGCGCATTCAATCAGGGCGCACGCACTAGCAGCGATTCTTCGATTTTGTTGGCCAGCTGCGAAATCGCCAGCGCTGCCGGACAGCCGGGAGTGTGCAGCAGCAGCAGTTGGCGGCGCATGATGGCATCGCGCACAGCGGGATCGGCAGGAATATCGCCCATGTGGATCAAGCGCATCGGGCGGCCCGATTCGGTGGCGACAAAGCGGTCAAGCACTTGCTGCAATTGACCCGTAATGGCACGGCCATCGCCGGGGCGCGCGGCTTGGTTGACCACCATGCGCACGTGTTGGCGCTTTTGCTGCACCGTCAGCACTTTGATGGCGGCGTAGGCATCGGTCAGCGAAGTCGGCTCTGGCGTAGCAACAATCAGCACCTCAGACGCCAGCGAGATAGAAAACAGCACGACGTCAGAAATACCGGCACCGGTGTCGAGCAAGATCACGTCGTAGTGCGGCGTCAGCAGCTGGATGACGTTTAAAAATTCGTTGCGCACTTCCGGCGTCAGGCGCGAGTACTCGACCATGCCCGAACCGGCCAGCAGCACTGAAAAACCACCGGGCGCTGAAACGATAGCGTCTTTGAGCTTGGCTTTACCGGTAAAGACATCGTGCAAAGTGATTTTGGGGTGCAAATTCAAAATCACGTCAAGATTGGCCAAGCCCAAGTCCGCATCCAGCACTAGCACGCGCTGGCCACGCCGCGTCAATGCGGCAGCGAGGTTGGCAGAAACAAAAGTTTTCCCTACGCCGCCTTTGCCGCTGGTGATGGCAATGATGCGCGCACTCGGGCCGCTCGGAACGGGAGCCGTTGGCAGCACTGAAGAGGCAGCAGTGGCCGCATTGACTGTAGCAGTGGCAGGCACAGCAGCAACTGCTGCAGTCGCTGAGAGGGTAAGGGGCAGGGACGACGCGTCGCTCATGTCATCGCTTTCAGTAGGCGCCATCGGGGCTAGGTAAAGGCGGCAAATCGCCCCAGTCTGCGGGTGAATAGAGCGGGCCAAACAGCAGGCTCTTTTCTTCGGCGCTGACGGTGCTATTGGGCTGTGCCTCAATGCACACACGGTTGCGTCCAGTGGTTTTAGCTTGATAGAGCTGGTAATCGGCGCGGTCGGTCCAAAGCGTGGTGGTCGAGCGCACCCATTGCAGCGCAAAAGCGCCGCCAATACTGACGGTGACGCACAGGTTTTTATGCGGGGCTACTTGTACAACGGTGGTTTCAATCGCACGGCGAATGCGCTCGGCCAAAGCTTGACCAAACGGTCCTTGGCAGGCAGGCAGTACGACGGCAAATTCTTCACCGCCGTAACGCGCCAAGGTGTCCATCGGGCGCACACAGGCATTCAGGGTTTGTGCCACGGCTTGTAACACCCGGTCACCGGCCAAATGGCCGTAGGTGTCGTTGACTTGCTTGAAATGGTCGATATCCAGCATCAGCAACAGTGCCGCCTCGCCAGAGCGTGTGACGCGGTCGATTTCGCGCTCCAGCACTGAACGAAAGTGGCGCCGATTGGCCAGTCCAGTCAATGGATCGCGCAGCGACAATTCACACAAGCCATCAATCAGGCTTTGTAAATAGACCGTGGGCGAGGGATCCGGTGGAGGAGCTGCAACGCCGTCGGCCTGCTCGACCAACGCGATCGCTGTTTCCAGATCTAAATCGTGCAGGTGAATGGGTTGGGTGGGCGTGGGATGGGACACGAATACAGGCGAATAAGTTGAAGTAAGTGTAACCGTGCAGTGGGCTTTTATTTACCCTAAAGAGGGGGTTGCGTCTGCGGTAAAGCACCCATTTCACCCGCCTTTTCAGGAGATAGCGATTGCAGCGCCTGTGTATGGGCGACAATTGCTTATTGTCGCAGGCCATGTTTGGCGAGTACGTCTTAATGCAGGTTGCTGGCGTACTGGGCGGATTCAACCGGTCATCGCAACACTGGATTCTTGAGCGCTCCACCGCGACAGATGAAAAAATTAATACAAACTTCTAAATTAAATGTTTTTGTACGCTACAATTTGAATATTCGGTGGCTGTAGCTCAGTTGGTAGAGTCCAGGATTGTGATTCCTGTTGTCGTGGGTTCGAGCCCCATCAGCCACCCCATACACCGTAACAAAACCCTGCTATCAATCTAGATACAGGGTTTTTTGCTTTTGGCTTCATGTAGTGGCGCTGTTGCATAAAGCTATTTTGAGACGTGTTACCCCCAGGCGCAGCTATGCCACGGCCATTGTCTGAGGACGACCAAGCTCAGTTGCGCGGTGGAATATGGAGCTGCGCTGCATCACGGCTTCGTAAACAGACTGTGTGTCATAGGCGCCATCACCCGTGAAGCTGACAATCGTTTCATCGCATGGCACTTGCGCCACTGACGACGGCGCTCAGGCCCATGTTTTTTGCACTTCCATGCACCCTTGCCCAGAAACTTGATACCGGTGAAGTCCACCAGCAGGTTCCAGTCGCTGTAATGCGCATAGCCAAGGCGCAGGCCCATGACCACCATGGCGATCTGACGGGGGCTCACCCCTTCGGGCGACTGCAGCACTGTGATGTCCATAAGCACGGGAAGTGCCGCATCCATGTAGTAGGAGGGGTCAACAAGCTTCTCCTGATACTCCTTGGTGATCTTGTCTTGCTTGAGCCTTTTGGTCGGCTTATAGCAAGACAGGCCGCGAAGCACCTGCACTGTTTTTGCGTAGCCCATTAAGGCTGGCGTCCCCAAGTTGCGGGGACGCTCCGGGAGGCTGCTTGCACAACAGGCTCGCTTTTTGCCGCGCCGCAGGACTGAGCTTTCTCATGTCGGTCAATTGCATGGCGAAAATATACGAGCAAGCATCAATATTTCAAGTCGTTTTGTTTCTAGTCATTAACTGATGTTACGCAGCAAAAGTGCTTTTCCCCAATGAAGAGCAGCTTTGGAAAATGCCTTTCTTCATTGGGGCGTGCGTAACATCAGTCATTAACTGCACTGAGCTGGCTGCAGTAGCACCCGCAGCCGCTGGCCCGTGCGCTCGACCAAGGCGCTGCGGCGGGCATCGGTGCTGACCTGGGCCGTCGGAGGGTTCTCCCATTGCGGGTGGCTGCGCGCCGCAGCCAAGCTGGCAACCAGCGCGTGCAGGTCACTTTCATCGCCCTTTTCTGACTCTTCGCCTTGGCGCGTCAGTACTGCCGCTGGTGCCACATGCATCTTCAGCCATGCTGCGTGGCCACGCTGCTCCAGCGCGGCGCACAGCCGCACCATGCTGTCCGCCAGCACCAGCAGCACGGCGTTTTCTAGCGTCAGTTCTTCAACGCCGCGCATCCGGTTGGCGATTTTGCGTGGCACTTGGCTCCAGCCTTGGCTGGCCAAACCGCCCACTGCCGCTCCCAGCGCCGTGCCGGTGCCCAGCGACAAGCCGGCCAGCGCCACATCGGCCACCAAACCCACCGCCGCACCGACAGCAGCGCCGGTGCCCAGCTTTTGGCTGGCGTCTCTCAAAGTGTCGGCGCTGAACAGGTCGGCCTCCCAGCGCCCCTCAGTCCACGGCGCGACATCAACTTGGGCATCGTTTTTGTCAAAGCCGTACACCGCCAGCAGCGCTTGCACGCAGGCAGCGACTTGCGCAGCCACGTCTTTTTTAAAGCGGCGCAGCAACGCGGCTTTGCGCTCGCCGTCTTGCACATCGGCGGGCGACAAATCGCGGCGCATGGCCGCAGCGCTGACCAGCAGGCTGGCCACCAGCTCGCGTGCGGTGCGGCGGCGCTCTAGGCTTTGCCAATCCAACTCATCGATGATGTCTTGCAGCTGCGCGCGGCGCTCGCGCAGCAGCACGCCCAAGTCTTCGTACAACTGGCGCTCAGCGCCCATGAACGGCGCCACCGCGTCGAACTGCACGCAGGTGTGCAGGTGGTAGGCCGTCAACGTCTCGCGCCACTGCGCGGCGTGGCTGGCCGGGTCGTTGCTGAAATTGAGCACCGGCATCACCGGCTTGGCGCAGGCGGCGAGGATTTCAATCTCGTAGCGGTATTTGGGCAGCACCGCTTGGCGGCAGTCGATGACGTAGATGGCGGCGTCGCACGCCAGCAGCGTGCGCAGCACTTTGGCCTCTTGCTCGAAGGCGGCTTGCGCTTCGGGGCCGCGCAGAAAGGCGCGCACGCGCTCGACTGGCGTGGCATCGGGCAGCAGGGTTTTGAGGTAGTGCAGCAGCGCGGCGGAGTCTTCCAAGCCCGGCGTGTCGTGGTAGCGCACCGCGCTGGCGCCGTCGATGTGCAGGTCAATGCTTTCGACATGGCGCGTGGTGCCGGGGCTGTCGGATACCACCCCAAAATCGCGCCGCCGCACCAGCGTGCGCAGCAGCGAGGTTTTGCCGACGTTGGTGTGGCCGACCACGGCAATGTCAATCGGTGTGGCCATAGTTCTTTTCAACCCAAATTTCAACTTCGGCGGTGTGGTGCAGGCGGGCCAGTTGCGGCCATTGCAGCGTGTCGAGCCAGTCGTGCCAGCGCTGGGGCGGCGTGTCGCTTTGGCCATGCAGCCACAGCGCGCAGTGCTCGGCGTGGCGGGCGGCATCGCGCAAAAACCGCTCGGTGCCCCGGTCGGGGGTGGCGCTGGCATCACACACCAGCACCAACGCCTGCGGGCGCAGTTGCGCCAAAGCGGCTAAGACGCTACTGCGCTCTTCGATGCTGCCGGCAATGCACTCGATCAGCGCGGCCTGCGCAGCCAGCGGCTGCGGCGGCCAGTCAGCTGTTGGGGTCAGCTCAAAGCCGACCAGCGCCAGCACCGGCTGATAGCTGCCAGCGGGCAGTGCGGGTCGCGGGGGGTTTGGTGCGGCGTTGGGCTGGACGTGCTCCACATCGCTAATGCGCGACGGCTGCAACGCGGCAAAGCGCGCCAGCAACTGGCGGAAATACGGGTCAGCCGTGTCCAGAACCACGCGGCTTTTGCGCCGCTGCCACACAGCCCAGCACAAGGCGGCGCACAAGGCACGCGGCAGCAGGCCATACACCAGCACGCAACCCAGCAGCCACAGCGCACCTGTGCGGGCGGGAATCGCCAGTTGTCCGCTGACGGCATCTACCGACAAAGCCGCTACACCTTGTGGCAGCGAAAAACCCAGCAAGCTGGGCAACCAGCCGGTAATCCGCACAAAAGCATCAAAAAACGCAGGACTGAGGATGGTGCTCTCCCACGTCAACTGGTATTGGCGCAGGGCAAACGCCAGCAGCAGCCCCAGCAGCACCAGCACAAATGAGGCCGTCCAAACCACGTGGCTGACCAGCCCAAACGCCCACGGTGCCAAGCGCGACGCGCGCAGCAGCTGCTTGGCACCGCTGACCAGCGCCAGCGCATGGGGCTTTTGCAGTTGCGCCCCCCACGGCCAGCGCGCCAGCAGCTGCAGCAGCAACCGCCCCAGCGACAAGCTGGCACCCGCGCCCGGCAAGCGCACGTTCAGCAACAGCAGCAACACACCCGCCAGCCACAGCAGCAAAGTCAGCGCGTGGATGCCCAGCGCCGCCACAAACGCACTGCCCGCGTTGATGCTGCGCGCATCACTCAGCATGGCAAAGACGATGCCGTTGGCCAACAGCAGCACCGCCACCGTCAGCACCGCGCCCAGCAACCAAGCCGCGTCGCGCCAGTGGGCAAGGTGCGTGTCCAGCCCCAAGCGCTGACCCAGCAACCAAGCGCGCTCGCGCAAGCGTTCTTGCCGCTGTTGGGGTTGGGGGTGCAGGCGCATGGCTTGGGCCAGCGCGTCGGCGTCGTCTAGCGGGCCACTGCGCTCAATTTCGCGCACGGCGAGTGCTATCCACGTTTGGGTCAACGCGGTTTTGGCGATGGGACTGGTCAAGGTTTGCTTCCGCCGGATTCGACAATGGCGATGCGCCGCTGCAAGCGGGCGACTTCTTCCGTGTCACCAGCGGCTTGCGCGCTTTTGGTTTGCAGTAGCAGCCACGCCAACAGCGGCCTGCGCCAGCCTTGGGCGCTTGCCGTGTCCACCGCCAGCGCCATCACTGCCGGATCAGCGCGGCCGGTTTGCAGCAGCACGCTGGCAGCAACGATGCGCGAGAGCGGGTCGGTGATGGCCTGCAGCGCAGC
Source organism: Giesbergeria sp. (assembly GCA_041798325.1). Lineage (GTDB taxonomy): Bacteria > Pseudomonadota > Gammaproteobacteria > Burkholderiales > Burkholderiaceae_C > Simplicispira. The sequence goes on along the minus strand of JBHCAP010000038.1, from coordinate 34,757 downwards.
GGCGGGGTTGGCAGCGGTGGCAACGCTTTGCTGCGCGATAGGCAGCAGCGCACTGTGGCTGGCATCCAAGCGGCCAGCCAGATAGTCGGCATAAGCCTGCTCGGCCATCCCCGTATCGGCGCGCAGCGCCTCAAACGCGGCGCAGGGTTCGATGTGCAGGCTGGCGACTTGGGCGGCGCAGCGCAGCAGCTCCATGCGCGCCAGCAGCACCGGGTCGCCCGTGCGGGCAGTGGCAGCACGGGCGCGCTCAAATTCGAGTTTTTCTAAGCGCTGGTTGCCTTGCAAAAAGGCCGAGACCGCACGTTGCGCGGCGCTGTCAGCGGTCATTTGCCAGTCCGGCACCGGGGGATGGTTGGCGCAGCCACCCAGCAGCGCCAAGCCCAGCGCAGCCGCTAAAAAATAGGGGCGCAGCTTCATGGCAGCTTCACTCCATGTTCGCGGGCAAACGGCCATTTGCGGTTGATGTCGTTGACCAAGCTTTCAATTTGCGTCAGATTGCTTTCGACCTCGGCGCGCAGGGAGCCCAAGTCGGCCGTGCCCTCGCGCACGTTGGCACCCACGGCTTGCGCTTCAGCCAGTACCGCATCGACTTTTTTCAGACTGCCGCGCGTGTCGGCCAGCAAGCCGTTGAGCTGCACCACGGTGGCGCGCACCTCGGGCATCACGCCGCCGGCACCAAACACCTGCGCGTCGGCTTTGGCGGCCATGCCGTCGATGCGTGCCAACAGCGCGTTGGTGCGGTCCAGCGTGAGGGCGAGCTTTTTGGCATCGGCCTCGCTGCCCATCAGCACCTGCAACAGGCCACCGGGGTTTTTTAGCCGCTCGGTCAACACCTGCACGTTGTCCAGCGTTGCGCCCAGCGGCGAGTCGGGGCCGGTCAGCGTGTTCAGGTTGTTGATCAGCTCGCGCGCCGAGCCAACCAGCACCGGAATCTCCGCCGTCGCGTCGCCGCGCAGCACTGGGCGCACGGCGTTGGGTGGCAGCACCGGGTCGGTCAGGATGCCGCTGTAGGCCTTGATGCTGGTGCCGCCGACCAAGCCGCGCACCAGCGTGAAGATGCTCGACTCGCGCAGCCAGTGCGCGTCTTTGCGCGGCACGTCCACGATGATGTGGGCGCTGCCGCCCTCGGTCAGCTCAATGCGGCGCACCCGGCCAATCGGAAAGCCAGAAAACGTCATGTCCATGCCAACGACCACGCCTTCGGAGTCGTCCACCGTCAGCACCAACTTTTGCGTCGGCTCAAACGCGCCGCGCGCGTACAGCAAATACACGCCCGAGCCGACAATCAGCGCCAGCGTAAACAGCAGCAGCGCCATCGCTTTGAGCTGCAAATGCGCGACGGGGCGCAGCGTCTCGGGCGGCGGCAACGGCGCAGCAGCGGGGCAAGGAGAATTTGGTGAAGTTGATTCAGTCATGGCGCGTCAATAGTAATTGCCGACCAGCGAGACCACTTCAATCAGCAGCAGCACCGCAAACATCCGCGCTAGGCCGCCCAGCTCCGAGTCAGGCCGCGCGCGTTCGCCGGTGTCATACAGACCCGCCGTGGCCGGAATCAGTGCCACCGCCATGCTAGAGAACAGCGTTTTGAGCACAAACACCAGCGTCACCGCCGGCGCAAACACGTGGCCAAACATGCGCGTGTACGAAGGCAGGCCCGCCAAGTTAAAGCCATACACGCTCAGGTAAGCCATGACCAGCGCCACCACGCACGACAGCGCCGCCAGCGTAATGCTGGCAAACACCCCGGCCACTACGCGCGGCAGCAGCTCCATGCGCACCGGGTCGCCCCCCGCACGGCGCAGCGCCGCCAAGTAGCCCGACTGGCGCAGTTGGGCCAGCTGCGCGCCGTGCGGAATGGTGCAGCGCATGGCGACAAACAGCGTCGCTGTCAGCGGAATCAGCTCTAGCACCAGCACCCGAATCACCATCTCCAGCGCGTAACGCGACAGGCCGTAACTGAGCGCAGTGACGACGACGATGTGCGTAATCACCAAGCACAGCAGCGCCGCCAGCACCGTAAAGCCCAGCAAATTGGGCGCTGTGTCGTGGTAGATGTGGCGCATCAGGCTGCGCCGGGCGGTGCGGGTGTAGCTCGACGGCGACAACACCAGCACCAGCACGACCGCGCCCAAATAAATAATGCGTCCCCACGCCAGCGCCCAGCGCAGCGGCGTGCGCCACAGGCGGTGGTGGGGCGCGCCAGAGGCGGGCAGGTGCGTCATCATGGTTTCATTCTATTAAATTTAGAGCCAAAATGGCCTCCAGCCCTTTGCTGACGTGCGCTTGCAGCTATTGTTTTCATAGTATTTTATACGTGGCGTTTGGCTGGCGCAGCGCGCCCTAGCGCCGCTGGCTGCACATCGGCCTGCGCGTGCAGGGCGTCGATGACGTGGCAATGCGCATCTTGGCCATCGCAGCGGCTGCGCAGCGCACGCAAATCGCGCTCCAGCGTCTGCAACTCTTGCAGCCGGGTGCGCACATGTTCCAAGTGCTGGTCTAGTGTGTGGCAGGCGGTGTGTGCGTCCAGTGGTACATCGCCCTCTAGTGCCAACAGCGTGCGCACCTCGTCCAGCGACATGTCCATCGCCCGGCACAGGCGGATAAAGCGCAGCCGATGGATGTCGCTTTCACTATACAAACGATAGCTGTTAGCGCTTCTGCTGCAAGGGCTGAGCAGCATTTCCTTCTCGTAATAGCGAATATTGGCGGCGCTGATGCCCGAGCGCCGGGCGGCATCACCAATACGCAGGGCAGGGCTATCAGCAGACATGGCTTGACCTTCAAGTGACTTTAAGGATTCCAATGATGGCATGGCAGATGGGTTTCTGCCCCTTCCATCGACCGTTTATCGATCTTTCATCGGAATATGTATGTCAGACAAGCACGCCCCCAGTGACCACAGCGCTCACGCCCACAGCCATGACGCGCCTGCAGTCGTAGCCACAACCACCGCCATCGGCGGCCCGCAGCTGAATCTTTCGTGCTGCGGCAGCACCTGCAGTACGGCCGACAGCGCCACTTCCGCCGACGAGCACGACGACCATGGCGACCACGCCGGCCACGACCACAGCGGCCTGCCCGGCCCGCGCCGCATGGCTGCCGCCCTGCTCGCCGCCACCGGCGCGGAGCTGCTGCACCTGCTTGGCCCTGATACGCCGCTGTGGCAAGGCGCGGGCATGGCACTGGCAGCAGCGGCAATTGTGTTGGCTGGCCTAGGCATTTACCGCACGGGCGTGCGCGCACTGCTGCGCGGGCAATTGGGCGTGAATGCGCTGATGGCGGTGGCTGTTACCGGCGCCTTTGTCATCGGCCAGTGGCCAGAAGCTGCGATGGTGATGGCGCTGTATGCACTGGCCGAGCGCATCGAAGAAGCAGCCGTCGGCCGTGCGCGCAACGCCATTGGCGCGCTGCTGGCGCTCAGCCCCGACCAAGCCGACGTGCAGGCGGCTGACGGCCAGTGGCACAGCGTGCCAGTAGCGCAAGTGGCGCTGGGCAGCACCCTGCGCGTGCGCCCCGGTGGCCGCGTGCCGCTGGATGGCGTGGTCACCACCGGCCACAGCGCGGTGGACGAGTCCAGCTTGAGCGGCGAGAGTTTGGCGGTAGACAAAGCACCGGGCGACAAGCTGTACGCCGGCACGCTCAACGCGCAGTCGGAGCTGCAATTGCGCGTCACGGCTGCTGCCGGTCAAACCTCGCTGGACCGCATCATCCACGCCGTCGAACAAGCCCAAGCAGTGCGCGCACCAACACAGCGTTTGGTGGACCGCTTTGCCGCCATTTACACGCCGACCATCTTTGTGCTGGCGCTGCTGGTCGCGCTGGGCGCGCCGCTGCTGCTGCAATGGACGTGGCTGGACGCCGTGTACCGCGCGCTGGTGCTGCTGGTGATTGCCTGCCCCTGCGCCTTGGTGCTGTCCACGCCAGTGACTGTCGTCAGCGCGCTGGCAGCGGCAGCGCGGCGCGGCATCGTTATCAAAGGTGGTCAGTGGCTGGAGCAGGCGCGCGGCATCCGCGTCGTCGCTTTGGACAAGACTGGCACGGTGACTTGGGGACGCCCGGTGCTGGTGGGGCATGGGCTGATCGCACCGGCTGAAGCTGCGCCGCCGGCGCCGACTGAGGTGCAGTGCTACGCGCTGGCCGCTGCGCTGGCGGGGCGTTCTGACCACCCGGTCTCTATCGCCATCGCGGCGGGGCTGGTGCCCTTAGTCGCTGCCACGCCCAGCCCCGCGCTGGCGATAGACGCTTTCACCGCCCTGCCCGGACGCGGCGTACAGGCGCGCATCGCCGGCAGCACGTGGCAACTGGGCAACCGCCGGCTGATGCAAGAGCGCGGCCTGTGGACACCTGCGGTTGAGGACTGCGCCGCCATCTACGAAGCCCAAGGCCACAGCGTGACCCTGTTGGCCGACGAGCACGCCGTGCGCGCCGCCTTTGCCGTGGCCGACACCGTGCGCCCCGAAGCCGCGCAGGCCGTGGCTGAGCTGCACGCGCTGGGCATCGCCACCGCGCTGCTGAGCGGCGACCACGCGGCCCCCGCCCAAGCCGCAGCGCGCGAGGCCGGCATCGACGAAGTGCAAGCCAGCCTGCTGCCCGCCGACAAGCTGACGGCGATGGCCGCGCTACAAAAAAAATACGGCATGGCCGCGATGGTCGGCGACGGCATCAACGACGCCCCGGCGCTGGCTAAGGCCGACATCGGCTTTGCGATGGGCGGCGCCGGCACCGATGTGGCGTTAGAAACCGCCGACGTGGTCATCATGAACGACGACCTGCGCCGCATCGCCGAAACGGTGCGTTTGTCGCGGCGCACGCACGTGGTGCTGCTGCAAAACATCACGCTGGCGCTGGGTATCAAACTGGTGTTTTTTGGCTTGGCGCTGACCGGAGAGGCCACGATGTGGATGGCGGTGTTTGCCGACATGGGCGCTAGCTTGCTGGTGGTGGCCAACGGGCTGCGCTTGTTGCGGCCAGCGCGCTATTTGGCGACCTAGAAGCTGGCATATAGGGAACTTCCCTTGCCGCGCCGGTATCATTCTGCCCATGCGCCGTAGTCTGCCTTTCATTTTGGTAATGCTTCTGGTCCTGCGGGGCCTGCTGGGCGACGTTATGGCCATGGAAATCGCCCCCGTGGCCCTGCCTGCTGCAGCCATTCACTGCCCTGTGGCTGCAGCCGAGGCAGCTGCCACCGATTGCGACCACGTGACTGGCCCGACCTGTTCTGCCTGTGATATTTGCCACTCGGTTCTGTTCACCCTCGACCTGCTGGCGCAGCCGCTGCCGCTCCAGCCCTCTGCGCTGCGTCCTCTGGGCTGCACGCGCTTTGCCAGCGCTTCCGCTGCGCTGGCCATCAAACCACCCATCTCCTGAGCCGTGACGCCCTAAGTGCGTCCGCTGTTCGTGCACACCGGCATTTTGCGTGCCGGATACGGTGATACCGCGGCCGCTGTCCCGTCCCGTTCCGGAGATTTCTATGCGCCCAGCGCACACCTTGTCCTCTTTTGTTCTGGCGGCCTGCACGGCTGCCGCCCTTCCCGTGGGGGCCCAAACCCCAACCTCAGCGGCGCTACGTTCCGCCACCGACCCCGCTGCCGCCACGGTGCTGCTGCCACACCGGCCCCTGCCCACCAGCGGCGGCATCGAAACCGCGAAAACCGACTGGCGCAGTGCCCATGAGGCCGTCGCCGCCTTCCCGCGCGGCCACGCCGACATTCTGGTCTGGGAAGCCGCACAGGCGCGCGCTGCGGACACACCTGCTGCCGCGCAGCCCAAGCTGCACCAGCACCCACCGGTTCCACGCCCCGGAGTCCAGCCATGAAGCGCCCGCTGCAAACCCTGAGTGCGATGGCCGCCGCCTTGGTGCTGGCCGGCTGCGCCAGCGTATCGCCCGACAGCCTTCGTGGCGACGTGCAGGCCGTCACGGCTGGGCGCGTCCCCGCAGCCGCCCAACTGCCTGCGTCCGACCCAATGGCCCGCGCCGAAGCCCAAGCCCAGATCGACGAATGGCTGCGCCAGCCCGTGGGCAGCGACACCGCCGTGCGCATTGCGCTGCTCAACAACCCCGGCCTGCAGGCACGCCTAGCCGCGCTCGGCGTGCAGGATGCGCAGCGCGTGCAGGCACTGACACTGCTCAACCCGCACCTGACACTGGGCCGCTTCGCCAATGGCCATGAGCGTGAAATCGAGCGCCAACTGGGCTTCAGCCTGCTCGATCTGCTGACCCTGCCCTGGCGCACGCGCTGGCAAGGGCTGCAGATGGAGCAGGCCACGTTGGCTGCGGGCCAGGACGTATTACGCTTGGCCGCCGACACGCGCCGCGCCTGGCTGCGCGCCGTGGCCGCGCAACAGGTGCTGGCAGCGCAGGAGCGCATGGTCGAGGCGGCTGAAGCCGGTGGCGAGCTGGCCCGGCGCATGGCCCGCGTCGGCAACTGGAGCCGCCTGCAGCAGGCGCGCGAACTCGGCGTGCAGCAAGAGGCCGCGGCCCAGCTGGCGCGCGCACGCCTCACGGCCACGCTGGAGCGCGAGCAACTCACACGCCTTATGGGCCTGTGGGGCACGCAGACGCAGTACCCCCTGACCGAGCAGCTGCCGCCGCTGCCCGCCCAAGCCTCGGCGCTGCAAAGCAGCCAGGACATCGAGGCCACGGCCCTGCGCGAACGCTTGGACCTGCGCGCGCTGCGCCGCGATCTGGACCATGTCGCCGAGCGCCAGGGTTGGACGGGCGTGGGCAGCGTGTTTGGTGACATCGGCCTGACCTACAGCCGCAACACCGCGACCGAAAAGGCCACCGGCCACAGCGAGGTCACGCGCGGCTGGGAACTGGAGCTGCCGATTCCCCTGTTCGACTGGGGCGGTGCCGCCAGCGCTAGAGCCCGCGCCGAAGTGCAGCAAAGCGCCGCCCTGCTGCAAGACAGCGCCGTGCGCGCCCGCAGCGAGGCGCGCAGCGCTTGGCACAACTACCGCACGGCCTGGGACTTAGCGTACCAGCAGCAGACCGAGGTGCTGCCGCTCGCCCGCTTTATCCAAGAAGAGACGGTGCTGCGCTACAACGGCATGCTGGCCAGCGTCTGGGAACTGCTGGCCGAGGCCCGCAGCGCCACCCAGGCCGTCGCCACAGCCACTCAGGCCCAGCGCGACTTCTGGCTGGCCGACACCGATCTGCAACTGGCGCTCACGGGCACCTCGCCCGGCGCACTGCAAGGCCTCGCCCCCGGCGCTGCCGCCACATCCAACGCACAAGGCCATTGACATGAACCGCCGTAACTTCTTCACCGGCGCGGCCACAGCCGTGGCTGCCGCTTCCGTCAGCCGCGTCGCCTTGGCTGCGCTGCCCGAACCCGTCACCCAGTCCTCAGCCGATACCGCAGCCCCGCTGGTGCCGCCCAATGGCCGGCCTTACCAGCCCGTGGTCACGCTCAACGGCTGGACCACGCCGTGGCGCATGAACCACGGCGTCAAGGAATTCCATCTGGTGGCCGAGCCCGTGGTGCGCGAAGTGGCGCCGGGCTTTTCGGTCAACATGTGGGGCTACAACGGCCAAAGCCCCGGCCCGACCATCGAGGTGGTCGAAGGCGACAAGGTGCGCATCTTCGTTACCAACCGCCTGCCCGAACACACCAGCGTTCACTGGCACGGCCAGCGCTTGCCCAACGGCATGGACGGCGTGGCAGGCCTGACCCAGCCGCACATCCCGCCGGGCAAGACCTTCGTCTATGAGTTCGAGGCGCGCCGCCCCGGCACCTTCATGTACCACCCGCATGCCGACGAAATGGTGCAGCTGGCCATGGGGATGATGGGCCTGTGGATTACCCATCCCAAGACGCACCACCCGCTGATCGCCAACGTGCAGCGCGACTACGCCTTCCTGCTCAGCGCCTACTCGGTTGAGCCCGGCAGCATGACGCCTCAGGTCAACGAGATGACGGACTTCAACATCTGGACCTTCAACAGCCGCGTGTTCCCCGCCATCAGCCCGCTGGTGGCAAAGCAGGGCGACCGTGTGCGCCTGCGCGTCGGCAACCTGACCATGACCAACCACCCCATCCACGTACACGGCCACGAGTTCGAGGTCACCGGCACCGACGGCGGTCCCGTGCCCAAGGGCGCGCGCTGGCCTGAGGTGACGACCGACGTCGCCGTGGGCCAGATGCGCCAAGTGGAGTTCATCGCTGACGAACTCGGCGACTGGGCCCTGCACTGCCACAAGAGCCATCACACCATGGGTGCTATGGGCCACAGCGTGCCGACCATGATCGGCGTGGACCACAAAGGCTTGGTCAGCAAGATCCAGAAAATCGTGCCCGACTACATGGTGATGGGCGAGCGCGGCATGGCCGATATGGGCGCCATGGAGATGCCGCTGCCCGACAACACCTTCCCCATGATGACTGGCACCGGCCCCTTCGGCCCGCTGGAGATGGGCGGGATGTTCACCACCCTCAAGGTGCGGCGTGGTCTGGGCGCCAACGACTACAAAGACCCCGGCACGTTCAAACACCCGCCCGGCACCGTGGCCTACGAATGGACGGGAGACGCCGCCGCCACCGCCCCGGCGCCGCGCCAGACCGCGCCCGGCCAAGCCCCCGGCGCACCCAGCGTGCGCAAGCCCAGCGGCAATGCGCACAGCCACCACTGAGCCTTCACCCTATTTCACCGAGACAGCACCATGAAAACTATCAAACTCATAGCTATTAGCGCCCTGTTGATGGGCGCTAGCGCCACTTTTGCTCATGGAGATGCAGACCACGGCAAGGTCAGCGCGCCCGCCGTGAAAGAGCAAAAAATCTGGGGCATTGCTGGCGACGCCCAAGCTGTGCAGCGCACCATCACGCTACGCATGACGGACGACATGCGCTTTACCCCCGACCACCTCACCATCAAGCAGGACGAAACCTTGCGCCTGCGCGTCGAAAACCAGGGCCAGATCCTGCACGAAGTGGTGCTGGGCACACCCACCACGCTGGAAGAGCACGCGCAGATGATGCTCAAGTTCCCCAGCATGGAGCACGAAGAGCCCTACATGGCCCATGTGAATCCCGGCCAGACCGGCGAACTGCTGTGGCAGTTCAACCGCGCCGGCAACTTTGACTTTGCCTGCCTGATCGCCGGCCACTTTCAGGCCGGCATGCGCGGCACCATCACCGTCACACCCGCACCGTAACAACCTTGACTCAGGAGAAAACCATGCCACAACCCACCAACCGCCGCCAATCCTTAAAGCTGCTGGCCGCCTTGGCCGCCAGCCTGACCAGCATCCCCGCGCTGGCCACCGCCGTGGCCAGCAAGACACCCATGGAAGTCTGGAAAGACCCCAGCTGCGGCTGCTGCAAAGACTGGATTGTGTTGATGGAGCAAAGCGGCTTTGCCGTCAAAGTCCACGAGGTAGGCAACAACGGCGTGCGCGCTCAACTGGGCCTGCCACAGCGTCTGGGCTCTTGCCACACCGCATTGGTCGGCGGCTACTTGATCGAAGGCCATGTGCCCGCCGCCGATGTGAGAAAGCTGCTCAAGGAAAAGCCCAAGGCCCTCGGCATTGCCGTGCCCGGCATGCCCGTGGGCAGCCCCGGCATGGACGGTCCCGAATACGGCGGCCGCAAAGACCCGTATGACGTGCTGCTGGTCACCAAAAACCTGGTGGGCAGCGATGTCTCGACCCGTGTCTTCACCAGCTACCGCTAAACCCCCAGCAGGAGATAGAACATGACCCACGCAAACCGCACCACCTTCGTTCAGGCCGCGCAGAGCCTGCAATCGCGCTTTCTCCGCCACAGCGTCTGGCACCTGAGCGCCCTGACTACGCTGAGCCTGGCGCTGGCCTGGGGCCAGGCGAATGCACAAGCCACCGATCACGGCGGTCATGGCGGCCACGGCGCACCGGCCAGCGCAGCAACGCCATCCACGCCCACCGCCGCCGACAGTCAGGAGCTGAGCGAAGGCGAAGTCACGCGCTGGGATGCGCGCACCGGCAAGGTCACCTTGCGCCACGGCGAGATCAAGAACCTTGGCATGCCGCCGATGACCATGGTCTTTGCCCTCCAAGACCCGGCCTTGGGGCGCGCACTCAAGGTGGGCGACAAGGTGCGCTTTCGTGTCGCAGACGTGAACGGCGCACTCATCGTCACGCAGATCGAAGCGGTGCGCTAAGCGCCACAGCATTGAAATTGATAGCTGTTGCCGCTTGATATACAAGGATTCCAGGCTTGTTTTAGCCTGAAACCCTTGCTGAAATTGCGGTAGCAGCTCTTCTTTTAATAGTTCTGCTGGCACCACGGTTGCGCAGGCCCCGCATGCGATAGCGCCCCGGACGCTTCGGTTATGGTGGCGCCTTCGTTCCATTTGCGCCATGACCCCACATGCAATCCTCATCAATGACCGATCCAGGCTCCATCACCCGCGTGGCGGGCATTGAGGTCGGCCACTTCACTGACCACCGCCGCCCCACCGGTTGCACGGTCGTCATCGCCCGCGCTGGCGCGGTCGGCGGGGTGGATGTGCGCGGCGCAGCGCCCGGCACGCGCGAAACCGATTTGCTCGACCCCTGCAACTTGGTCGAAAAAATCCACGCCATCGTGCTCGCCGGCGGCAGTGCTTGGGGGTTGGACGCGGCGACGGGCGCGGTGCGCTGGCTAGAAGAGCAAGGCGTTGGCTTGGATGTTGGCGTAGGCCGCTTGCCGCTGGTGCCGGCGGCGGTGCTGTTTGATTTGATGGTCGGCGATATGCGCGTGCGCCCCGATGCGGCGGCGGGTTATGCGGCCTGCATGGCAGCATCCCGCGCTGACCCAGCGGAGGGCAACGTTGGCGCGGGCACGGGAGCCAGCGTCGGCAAGCTGTTTGGCATGGCGCGGGCGATGAAGGGCGGCGTCGGCACGGCCTCGGTGACGGTCGATGGCGTTACCGTCGGCGCGCTGATTGCCTGCAACGCCGTCGGCGATGTGATTGACCCGGACAGTGGCCAAGTGCTGGCCGGTGCGCGCACTGCCGACGGTTTGCAGCTGCTGAACACCCGGCGCGCCTTGCTGCGCGGCGAGTTGGCCCAGTCGGTGCTGCCGGGCACCAACACCACCATTGGCGTGATTGCCACCGATGCCGTCATCAGCAAAGCGCAAGCGCAGCGCTTGGCGGTGGCAGCGCACGATGGCTTGGCGCGCACGATTAACCCGGTACACACGCAGCTCGACGGCGACACGCTGTTTACGCTGGGCACCGGCGCATCGGGCAAAAATCCGGGAATGTTGTTGTTGGCAACGATGGCCGCCGAAGCCACCGCCCGCGCCACACTGCGCGCGGTGCAGATGGCGCGCAGCATCACCACGGCGCAAGGGCTGCGGCTGCCGTGCGCAGCAGATGTCGGTTGAAGTTAATCGCTGGTTGGTTGCTGGCGGCGCGCCGATGGGTTTGGCTTGGCCGGTGTATCCAGCGCATCCAGTGCCCGCCCAACTACCGGCTGCGCCGAGATGACGCGCAACGTGCCATCAGCGGCCAGCTTGTCGCGCATACGACGCGTCATCGATTGGGTACTGCCATCGGCGGCGGTGAACAAAAACAAGGTGTTGTGTGGACTGGCCCAAGTCAATTGGGTGCGCACTTTGCGCCGGTTGGTGGTCAACTCAATCCACGCCCCAACAACAAACTGCTCCTCAAAGCTCAAGGGCAACGCCATAGCCGCGCTGTCTAGCGGCGCGCCGGTTGTCTGGGCAGCTTCAGCCGCTGCCAGCGTGGGCGCAGGGGTTTGCACTGGGGGTGAGTCGGGTAACAGCGGTGCCTCTTGCGGCAGCGCTGGCCGCACGGGACGAGCTGATGGCGTAGCCGGCTTTGGTGCCACCAAAAAGGAGCGGTGCAAATTCAGCAGCCGCGCCAACAGCGCATTGCTCTTGGCCAGTGGATAGTCGATGCTTTGCATCCCCGTGCGCAGGGTTTGCAGCAGCCCCGGCACCAGCGCGCGCAGCCGGGGAATGTCGGCGCGCGCCAAGTCAGGCTGCACGCTCCAAAACAGGTCGGACACCAGCGCGACATAGCCGCCGGGGTCGTCGGTGTTTTTATCGGTGTTGTCGATCTGCGCCAGCGCCACTACCTCTGCCCAAGCGCCGGCGGCAAAGTCCATCACATCTTCGGGCACCTGCTCGGCACCTGAGAGGGCGCGGATGCCGGCGGCAATTTTTGCCGTCAACATTTGGCGCTGCTCGGTTTTGAGTAGCTGCTCTTCTTGCGCTTGGCGCAGTGCTTGGACTTTTTTCTCTTGCGCATCCCAAGCCGTCTGCAAGGCTTTCAGTACGGTCTCAAAAGGCGCAGCGCTGGTGATGGCGCAGCTGCTCAAGTGGCTAACGACCTCGTTGGTCAAGCGCATAAAGCGGCTAAAACCCGGCGCATCTTCTGCGGCAAATGCCAAGCTGCGCTGGGTCAGCTCATCGAGCAGGCGGCGCGCCGGGTGCTCGCTGTCGCTGAAAAACCGGGGGTCGTGCTGCACCAGCTGGCAAATCGCCGGCTCCAAATCTTGCACGGCGCGCTGCACCGCAGGCAGCAGGCGCGAGTCTTGCGCAATGTTCTCCACCATGCGCGCCACCACTTCCCTGCTGGCGGCGGCGGGGTCTGCGCCACTTGCGCCGCCTGCGATGCCTACAGCACCTGCGTAGCCAGCGCCATATTTACTGCGCTGCGTGCCCAGCAAGGCGCTGCGCGAGGCCTGTTCGGGCTGACTCTGGGCGAGCCGGCCAACCAAGCGCTCTAACTGAGCGATGTCTTCCAAGGCCTCGGTGGCGGCCACGGGGTAGTCGTTGTAGCTGGTGTGGGCTGTATGCGCCGGCAGGCCAGCGTGGTAGCTGCTGGTAGGTACAGCGTGTCCGCTGGCCAGTGGCAGCATGTGTACTGCGGCATAAGGGTCGCCGCCCCCAGCCAGCATCTGGCGCAAGATGCCGACGGTGAGCAGCGCCTCTTGTACGCCGGCATCCACTGCGCCCCCCATACCCACAGAGCCATAGGCCGATTGCGGCGAACCGTAAACAGAGGGCGCACCATACGCCGAAGGGGCGCCATACATGCCGTCAGCGTAAGCAGCGCCGTAACCAGAGGCGCCGCTGGGTGGCGTTGAACGCGCACCCGGCGCGGGTGCCCTGCCGTAGCCCACTGGCTCAATGCCATGCTCACGCAAAGCTTGCGCGGCGCGCTGGTAGGAGCCGACCAGCTCGGCGCCGAGGAAGTTGCGCATGTGCTGCATCCACGCTTCGCGCACGTTGCTGGGCACGGCGATTTCAGTCATTACCTGCTGCAGCGCGCGGATGTAGTTTTCAGGGCGCAGCGGGTTGCGCTCGGGTTGCACGCGCGGTAAACCTTGGGCGGCGCTGACCAAGCCGTTTAGCTCGGACAGCGCTGCGTCGGTGGTGTGCAGCGCCACTTGCTGGGCGCGCGACAGCTCCACCTGAGCTTGCACTTGCGCGTCGTCCACCAGCGACAGCTCGCCAAAATCCATGCCAGTCGGGTCGGCTGGGCGGGTTTTGGTGCCCGCCGGCCCTTCGGCAAAAATTTCGAGCAAGGCCATTGGGTAGGCCTTGACCAGCGCGGCCTCGTGCTGGGACAGCAGGCGCAGCGCGTCGCTAGCGGTATCGCGCTGGGTGACGTTGCGCGTTTCTGCTTCCTCGCTGGTCAAGGCGGTGCGCGTGGCCGCTATCAGCTGCGCCATCAGCGCCTCGCTTTCGCGCACGGCAGTGACGACGCAAGCGCGAAAGACGTTTCTGATAACCGGCGCGGATGGCAACGTGGACATAGCGGAGCACTTCCCAGCAACGAGCAGCGAGCGGGTGGGCCGTTCGCTTTACTTGAGCGCCTTAAAGCGCATACGGTGTGGCCGTGCGCCTTCGTCACCCAAGCGCTTTTTCTTATCGGCTTCGTACTCTTGGTAATTGCCGTCAAAGAACGTCCACTGGCTATCGCCCTCAGCCGCCAAGATGTGCGTGGCGATGCGGTCAAGAAACCAGCGGTCGTGGCTGATAACCAGCACGCTGCCGGCAAATTCCAGCAAAGCGTCTTCTAAGGCGCGCAGGGTTTCCACGTCCAAGTCGTTCGATGGCTCGTCCAGCAGCAGCACGTTGCCGCCGGCAATCAGCGTTTTGGCCAAGTGCAGACGACCGCGCTCGCCGCCCGACAACATGCCAACCTTCTTTTGTTGGTCAGCACCGTTGAAGTTAAAGCGGCCGCAATAAGCGCGGCTGGCCATCTGGAATTTGCCGACGTTCAGGATGTCAAGGCCGCCGGAGACGTCTTCCCACACCGTTTTCTCGTTCGCCAACACATCGCGGTGCTGGTCAACAAAGGCCATGTTGACCGTTGAGCCGACCACCACCGTGCCGCTATCGGGCTGCTCTTTGCCCGCCAGCAGCTTGAACAGCGTCGATTTACCGGCACCGTTGGGGCCGATGATGCCGACGATGGCACCGGCCGGAATGGTGAAGCTCAGGTTGTCAATCAGCAAGCGGTCGCCAAACGACTTGCTGACGTTGTGGAACTCAAACACCTGATGGCCCAAACGCTCGGCCACCGGAATGAAAATTTCTAGTGTCTCGTTGCGCTTTTGGTATTCGATGTCGCTCAACTCCTCAAAGCGGGCAAGGCGTGATTTGCTCTTGGCTTGGCGCGCTTTGGGGTTTTGGCGTGACCATTCCAGCTCTTTCTTGAGCGCCTTGGCGTGGGCTTCTTCGCCCTTTTGCTCTTGCGCTAAGCGCTCGCCTTTTTGCTCCAGCCACGTGCTGTAGTTGCCCTTCCATGGAATGCCGCGACCGCGGTCCATCTCCAAAATCCACTCGGCGGCGTTATCTAGGAAGTAGCGATCGTGGGTAATTGCCACCACGGTGCCCGGAAAACGCTGCAAAAACTGCTCCAGCCAATCGACCGACTCGGCATCCAAGTGGTTGGTTGGCTCGTCCAGCAGCAGCATGTCGGGCTTGGACAGCAGCAGGCGGCACAGCGCAACGCGGCGCTTTTCACCGCCCGAGAGCATTTGAATTTTGGCATCCCACGGTGGCAGGCGCAGCGCGTCGGCAGCGATTTCGAGTTGGTGCTCGGAGTCGGTGCCAGCGGTGGCGATGATGGCTTCTAGTTCAGCCTGCTCGGCGGCCAGTGCGTCAAAGTCGGCATCTTCTTCGCCATAAGCGATATAGACCTCTTCGAGGCGTGCTTTGGCGGCAAACACTGCGCCCATGGCTTCCTCGACCGATTCGCGCACGGTGTGCTCGTCGTTGAGCTTGGGTTCTTGCTCCAAATAGCCAATCGTCAGGCCGGCCATGGGAATGGCTTCGCCCTCAAACTCTTTATCCACCCCAGCCATGATTTTGAGCAGCGTGGACTTGCCCGAGCCATTGAGACCCAGCACGCCAATTTTGGCGCCCGGAAAAAACGAGAGCGAAATATCTTTCAGCAGCTGGCGCTTTGGGGGCACCGTCTTGCTGACACGGTTCATGGAATAGACGTATTGGGCCATCGGTAGTAATCAAACCTCAAAAAATCGACAAGCAAAAGCGCCGCAGCGGCGCTGGGCGCAAACCGTGATTATCCGCTCATGCGACAATGCCCGCTGTTGCGCGCTCCAGTTGTGCGCAATACAGCGCTCTGCTGGGGACGATGCAAAACACCTTGCTGGCTCCTTCATTTGAACCAGATCAGCCTGACACTGGCTCGGCAACCCAACACGGGTTGCCTCGACAGGCCGACACCCAGCGCCCGGATGGGCGCATTTCACACATGACATTTGACGAACTGAACTTGGCTCCGGCCATCATGAAGGCCGTGCGCGAGCAAGGCTACGAATCCCCCACGCCGATCCAAGCACAGGCGATTCCCGCCGTGCTGGCCGGCCAAGACTTGCTGGCTGGCGCGCAAACCGGCACCGGCAAAACGGCAGCGTTCACGCTGCCGCTGTTGCACCGCCTGTCGCTGCACGCAGCGCCGAAAAACAAATTTGGCGGCAAAGGCCTGCGCGCTTTGGTGCTGACCCCGACGCGCGAATTGGCCGCTCAGGTCGAAGAGTCGGTGCGCCAATACGGCAAATACCTCGACATGAACTCCACCGTCGTCTTTGGCGGCGTCGGCATGAACCCGCAAATCGACCGCATCAAGCGCGGCGTCGATATTTTGGTGGCCACCCCTGGCCGTTTGCTCGACCTGCAACAGCAAGGCTTTTTGGATCTGTCCACGGTCGAAGTGCTGGTGCTGGACGAAGCCGACCGTATGCTGGACATGGGCTTTATTCACGACGTGAAGAAAATTTTGGCGCTGGTGCCCAAGGAAAAGCAAAGCCTGCTGTTTTCGGCCACTTTCAGCGACGAGATTCGCGACTTGGCGGCGACGCTGCTGAAGAACCCGCAAAGCATCCAAGTCACGCCCAGCAACACCACCGTGCAGCGCATCACCCAAGTGATCCATCCGGTCGGGCGCGGCAAGAAAAAGCAAGTGCTGCTGCACATCATCCAAGAGCACAACTGGAGCCAAGTGCTGGTGTTCACCCGCACCAAGTTTGGTGCCAACAACGTGGCCGAGTTTTTGACCAAAAACGGCGTCGAAGCGATGGCGTTGCACGGCAACAAGAGCCAAAGCGCCCGCACGCAAGCGCTGGCCGGCTTTAAAAGCGGCCAAGTGCGCGCCTTGGTTGCCACCGACATCGCGGCACGCGGCATCGACATTGACGAGCTGCCGCACGTCGTTAACTACGAAATCCCCAACGTCTCTGAAGACTACGTGCACCGCATTGGCCGCACTGGCCGCGCCGGTGCCAGCGGCGAAGCCGTCAGCTTGGTCTGCTTGGACGAAGAGGGCTTCATGATGGACATCGAGCGCTTTACCAAGCAAACGATTCCGGTGCAAATCATCGACGGCTTTGGCCCCGAAGACGGCGAACGCGCCGAGCCGATTGCGATGGGTCGCCAAACCATTTGGGGCGGCGCGGGCAAGCCGCCAAGCCGCGACGTGATGCAGGCCGCTGCCAAAGCCGCACGCGGCGAAATGATGGAACGCATGCGCGCCGGTAAGGGCGCAGCCGGCGAGCGCGGTGGCCGTCCCAGCGGCGGCGGCGGTGGTGGCAATAGCGGCCGCCCCGCCGGTGGCGGCGGTGGCGGCGGCGGTGGACGCAGCAGCGCGCCGCGCAACGGCCCCAGTGCCGGTGCTGGCCACAGTGCTGGCCCACGCAGCAACCAAGGCCCCGCACGCGGTGGCCGTCCCGCCGGCGGCGGTGGCAACCGTTTCAACGATGCCCAGCCTTTGCGCGACAACGCCCATCTTGGCACCCACGGCGGCCACAGCATGCCGTCCAGCCGAGGCTCTGGCCCTTCGGGTCAACCCGACCCGATGCGCACCAGCGTAGATAGCATGCTCGAACGCGGTCGCCGCGGCGGCGGCGGTGGTGGCGGTGGCTACCGCAGCGGCGGCGGTGGCGGTGGCGGTAGCTCGCGCGGCTCAGGTGGGTCACGTGGCGGCTCTTTTAGCCGTTAAAAACCCTAAAAATAAGCCCTTCAAGGGCTTATTTTTGTATCAAAACAGCCTCTAGCCCTTTAAACACGTGCGGTGATAGCTATCAATTTAATAGTCCACTGCACCGATAAAAGAAGACTGTCTTTAGGGCGTTTTTCGTGTGACGATAGCCCTTCGTTTTTCTCGCTTCCTACGCCCCAGTACCACCCGCTGATCACAAACCATGACCCTGCCTTCGTACTTTGGCGCAGCGCTTCACGCGCGCGCACCTGCCACCTCCACTGATGTATCCACCCAGCGCCAGACCGGCTGGCCTGTAGCAGCGGCACTGGTCGCTGCGGCGCTGCTGTCGGCCTGCGCCAGTACGCCGTTGCCACCGTGGTCGGCTGCCCGCGCGCCACTGCCGCCAAAGCAGCGCCCCTTGGGTGGCGTACCACCTTGGGTCAAGCCTGCTAGCGCACCAGAGGCGGTGACTACAGCGGCGCCTGCGCCGCTAGAGAACCCTTCTAGCGCCACCACCATCCCGGTGCCAACGCGTGAAATTGGCGAGCTGCCCTACAGCGGCGCTGTGGCTGCGCGCTTTGCAGACCCCGGCATTCGCTACAGCACACCGGGGCTGGCACCTGAGCGGCGCAGCTTCACCACCAACGCCGAACTGAGCCAGTGGCTGCACAATTTGACCCAAGCGCCCGCCACCAACGCCGCGCGCGCGACGGTGCTAGAGATTGGCCGCTCGCAAAACGGCACACCGATTGAAGCCTTGGTCGTCACCCGCGCCGTGGGCACGACCCCCGACAACTTAGATGCCACCCAGCGCCCCACCGTGGTGCTGATTGGCCAACAACACGGCGACGAGCCGGCCAGCAGCGAAGCTTTGCTGGTGGTGGCGCAAGAGCTCACCCAAGGCAAACTTTCTGCCCTGACCGAGCGCCTGAACGTCATCGTCGTGCCGCGCGCCAACCCAGATGGCGCCGAGGCTGGCACCCACGCCAGCGCCAACGGCACCGACTTGGACCGCGACCATTTGGTGCTCACGACCCCCGAAGCCCGCGCGCTGGCCGCTTTGGTGCGTGATTACCGCCCCATTGCCGTGCTCGATGCGCACGAATACACCGTGGCCGGGCCGTACCTAGCAAAATTCAACGCACTGCAGTCTTACGACGCCTTGCTGCAATACGCCACTGCGCCCAACATGCCGGCCTTTCTGACCAAGGCCGCGCAAGAGTGGTACTACCAGCCGATGGTGCGGGCGCTGAAAACGCAAAACCTCAGCAGCGACTGGCTCTACACGCTGTCCGACGAACCCAATGACGTGCAGTTGGCTATGGGCGATGCGCGCCCCGAGAGTGCGCGCAACGTCAACGGCCTGAAAAACACCGTCAGCTTCGCCATCGAATCGCGCGGCATTGGTTTGGGTCACGCCCACATCCAGCGGCGCGTACACACCCATGTCACCGCCATCACCAGCGCGCTCAACAGCACCATTGAGCGCGCCGACAGTCTGGAGCAAGTGCGCTCGTTTGTGGTGCGCGACACCAGCGCGCAGGCCTGCCGCGATCAAGTCATCGTTGACGCCGCCGGCACCCCCGAGCAGCGCGACATCACCTTGCTCGACCCAGAGACTGGCGCGGACAAGATAGTGCAGGTGGACTGGAACTCCACCCTCAAGCTGCGCGCGCTGGAGTCACGTCCGCGCCCGTGCGGCTACTGGTTGGCAGCGAGTGCCAGCACGGCTGTCGAGCGTTTGAGTCTGCTGGGCGTGCAGGTGCTGCGCGTCGCCGAGCAAGGCACGTTGCTGGCCGACAGCTACCAGCAAACCGGCGCCTCTGCGGTCACGCCGCAAGAAGCGCTGGCCACCCTGAACGGCCAAAGCACCCCTCAGCGGGTGCAAGTGGCCTTGGTGCGCAGCGCCATCGACGTGCCCGCCGGCAGCTACTACGTGCCGCTGAACCAGCCCTCGGCATCTTTGGTGGTCGCCGCGCTGGAGCCAGACACCCAAAGCAGCTACTTTGCCCACCGGCTGATTGGCGAGTTGTCCGACACCGCCCGCATCATGGCCACGCCGGCGTTGATTTTTGAAGAAACTGAATGACGCTAGAGTTTTGAATTAAATTGGCCTCTAGCCCAATAGATACGGGCGCTAGCAGCTATCTTTTTTATCAGCTATTGGGCAGAGCCACCAAAGCGACCAGAGGTGGCATCAATCAACCGTAGAATCAGCGGCTCGCGGCGTTAACTCAGTTGGATAGAGTATCCGGCTTCTACCCGGACTGTCGGGGGTTCGAATCCCTCACGCCGCGCCAAATTTTCATATCAAGGCACTTCACGCCACGTCAAAAGCCCCCTCTTTTATAGGAGCGGGGCTTTTTTGTTGCCTCACGTCAACAGCAATGGCGCGAACCATGATGGCCGAGCGCATGGCGGGCATAAGCGCCGAGACAGTTGAGGCACAGATGGCGCACGGCAAGAGGGGCGCACTGACCGACACCTACGACCGAGCCGAATACATGGAGCAGCGCCGCGCCATGATGCAGACATGGGCCGACTACCTCGACCGCCTGCGTGTCGGCGCGCAAGTCATCCCGCTGGCCAGCAAGGTGGCGTAAATACAAGCCAAAATGTCCTCTAGCCCAATGGATACGGGCGCTAGCAGCTATTATTTAAATAGCAATTGCTGGCGCTGCTGGCCTGCACCTGACGGTGACGCGCCAAGACAACGCGCCCGCCTGACCACCAGCACCAGCAACCGCGCCACCAAATCAGCACGCTGGCCCTGAAAGCTGACGGGAAACTTGCCCAAGTCATGCAAAGACAACCAAAACACAACCCATGCACGGATGGCATCCAGGCCGGTTTTGGCCGGCGCTGCCGCCCTGCGCGTGCCCATGTTTCCTGACGGCAGCCAGCGCGGATGCGGCCAGATGGCGACAATTGGCGGCTATGCTTTTTTCTCAATATCTTCGATTAGCCCTGATTTTGGGCTTGCTCTCGGCCATTGGCCCGTTTGCCATTGACATGTATTTACCGGCGCTGCCGGCCATTGGTGCCAACCTAGGCGCATCGGTCGGCGCGGTGCAGTGGAGCCTGACGGCCTTCTTTTTGTCGCTCGGCGCTGGCCAGCTGCTCTATGGCCCGGTGTCCGACATGCTGGGGCGCAAAGTGCCGCTGTATTTTGGGCTGGGCGTATTCACCATAGCGAGCATCGGCTGCGCGCTGGCCAGCAATATTGAAACGCTGGTCGCCCTGCGCTTTTTGCAGGGCTTTGGCGCGGCGGCGGGCATGGCGATTCCGCGCGCCGTGGTGCGCGACCTGCACACCGGCAACGAGGCGGCGCGGCTGATGTCGCTGCTGATGCTGGTGTTCAGCGTCTCGCCCATCTTGGCACCGCTGGTGGGCAGTGGGGTGATTGCCATCACCGGCTGGCGCGGCGTGTTTTGGATGGTGACGCTGGCGGCGCTGGCCGGGCTGGTGCTGGTTTACACCAAGCTGGACGAAACCCGCCCGCCGGCGCAGCGTGTTGACAGCAGCTTGGGCAGCGCGCTGCGCAGCTATGGCCTGCTGCTGCGCGACGGGCATTACTTGGGGCTGGTGATGATTGGCAGCTGCTCGATGGCCGGGTTTTTTGTCTATCTGGCCAGCTCGCCGTTTATTTTTATCGACCACTACGGCCTGACACCGACCATGTACAGCCTGACGTTCTCCTTTAACTCGGTGGCGTTTATTGGCGCGGCGCAGTTCACCGGCGCGTTGGGCGAGCGCTTTGGACTGGTGCGCATTGTCAAAGGTGCCGCCAGCGCGGCTGGCGTGGTGATGGTGTTGCTGCTGGCGTACTACGTCAGCGGCGGCGACAGCATGTGGGTGCTGATGGGGCTGTACTTTGTCTCTAGCGCGTTTATGGGGCTGGTGATTCCAACCACCTCGGTGTTGGCGCTAGAAAAGCACGGTGCCATTGCTGGCACTGCGTCTGCCCTGCTGGGCACGCTGCAAATGCTGATGGGGGCTATGGCGATGGGCGTGATTGGCCTGTTTGCCAACGGCAAGCCGCTGCCGATGGTGATTGGCATGGCCACTGGCGCACTGATTGGCGTGGCGCTGACGTGGATTACCTTGGGCGGCCAGCGCGCGCATGGACTGGCGCAGCAAGGCACCTGATGGCCTCCAGCAGCACATCACTGCCGCCGCCGTCGCCTGCGCCCGACGGCTTGCCCCAGCCAGCGCGCGGCCGGGCGATGCTGGTCATCGTGCTGGGTATCACGCTGGCGGTGCTCGACGGCAGCATCGTCAACTTGGCGCTGCCGGCGATGGCGCGCCAGCTGCAAGCCACGGCGGCGCAGTCGATTTGGGTGGTCAACGCCTACCAAATTTGCACGCTGATTTTGCTGCTGCCGCTGGCCTCGCTGGGCGAGCGCATTGGCTACCGGCGCGTGTATTTGGTGGGGATGGCGGTGTTTGCGCTGTCCTCGGTCGGCGCGATGCTGGCCGACTCGCTGGAGACGTTGATTGCCGCGCGCGCGGTGCAAGGCTTGGGCGCGGCCGGCATCATGAGCGTGAACGCAGCGATGGTGCGCTTGATTTATCCGCGTGCGCAACTCGGGCGCGGCATGGGCATTAACTCGATGGTGGTGGCGTTTTCGGTGATGGCCGGGCCGACGGTGGCGGCGGCGATTTTGTCGGTGGCCTCCTGGCCGTGGCTGTTTGCGCTGAATTTGCCGCTGGGCGCGTTCACGCTGTGGCTGGGGCGGCGCGCGCTGCCGTTCAACCCGGTCAACCCAGCCGCCAGCCAGCGCTCCCGCCCAGCGGGCATCGACTTGCTGCTGAACACGCTGATGTTTGTGCTGATTTTTCTCGGCGGCGAGCGCCTGAGCGTGCGCAGCTCTGCGGGTACGGATAGCGCCAACGCTGACATGGGCGTTGGGCTGGCGCTGCTGGCCGCTGGCGCGCTGGTCGGTTGGGTGTATTTGCGCCGCCAAGCGCGCCAGCCGGTGCCGCTGTTTCCGCTGGATTTGCTGCGCATTCCGGTGTTTGCGCTGTCTATGGGCGCGTCGGTGGGCGCTTTTGCCGCGCAAACGCTGGCCTATGTCGCGCTGCCGTTTTTGCTGTTGGAGAGCTTTGGCCGCACTCCGCTGCAAGCCGGCCTGTTGATCAGCGCGTGGCCAGTGGCGATTGTGCTGGTCGCGCCGCTGGCCGGGCGCTTGATTGGCCGCTACCCCGACGGGCTGCTGGGCGGCGTGGGGCTGGCGATTTTTGCCAGCGGCGCGGCGCTGCTGGCGCTGCTGCCGGCGCAGCCGTCCGACCTTGACATGGTGTGGCGCATGGCGCTGTGCGGCGCGGGGTTTGCGCTGTTTCAGTCGCCCAACAACCACACCATCGTCACCACCGCGCCACTGGAGCGCAGCGGCGCGGCCAGCGGAATGCTGGGCACCGCGCGGCTGACTGGCCAGACCTTGGGCGCAATTTTGCTGGCGGCCATCTTCGGCATCTGGCCACCCAGCAGCGGGCAGGGAGAAATGTGGGCGATGTGGCTGGCCGCTGGTTTTGCGGCGCTGGCAGCCGTCAGCAGCACGCTGCGGGTGCGTACCGGCAAGGATTAAGGGTCAAATTGGCCTCTAGACCAATAGATACGGGCGCTAGCAGCTATTAAATAAATAGTAAATACCGCGCTTGTGGCAAACTTGCCGGCTTTTAGCCACCCCAGCCATTCCGAGCCGCCACCGCCATGCAAAAAATCATTGGGCAAATTGCCGCCGAAATCCGTGTCACCGCCGCGCAGGTGCAAGCCGCCGTCGAACTGCTCGACAGCGGCGCCACGGTGCCGTTCATCGCGCGCTACCGCAAAGAGGCCACCAATGGTCTGGACGACATCCAGTTGCGCGAGCTCGAAGCGCGCCTGTCCTATCTGCGCGAACTGGCCGACCGGCGCGTCGCCATCCTCAAGGCCATTGACGAGCAAGGCAAGCTGACCGACGCATTGCGCTTGTCCATCGCCGCCGCGCCGACCAAGCAGGAGCTGGAAGACATCTACCTGCCGTTCAAACAAAAGCGCCGCACCAAAGGCCAGATGGCGCGCGAGGCCGGCATCGAGCCGTTGGCCGACAAGCTGTTTTCCGACCCGAGCCTCGACCCCGTTTTGGAGGCCGCCGCCTTCACCCGCCCGGCCGAAGTGCTGGACGACGGCAAAATTGGCGCGGACTTCTCCACCGTGCCCGCCGTGCTGGACGGCGTGCGCGACATCCTGTCCGAGCGCTGGGCCGAAGACGCCGTGCTGGTGCAACACCTGCGCGCATGGCTGTGGGCGGAGGGCTTGCTGCGCAGCAAAAAGGTTGATAGCAAAAACGAAAACGACCCGGAAGTGTCGAAATTTCGCGATTACTTTGACTACGACGAGCCGATGGGCCGCATCCCCTCGCACCGCGCGCTGGCGGTGTTTCGCGGCCGGGCGCTGGAAATGCTGGACGCCAAGCTGGTGCTGCCCATCGAACCCGAGCCGGGCAAACCCAGCCTCGCCGAAGCCAAAATTGCCCAGCACCTGCGCTGGAGCCACCAAGGCCGCGCGGCGGACGATTTGCTGCGCAAATGCGTCGCCTGGACGTGGCGCGTCAAGCTGAGCCTGTCCACTGAGCGCGACCTGTTCTCGCGCCTGCGCGAAGACGCGGAAAAGGTTGCCATCAAAGTCTTTGCCGACAACCTGCGCGACCTGCTGCTGGCCGCCCCGGCCGGCCCGCGCGTGGTGATGGGGCTGGACCCGGGCATTCGCACCGGCGTTAAGGTGGCGGTGGTCGATGCCACCGGCAAGCTGGTCGATACCGCCACGGTGTTTCCGCACGAGCCGCGCAAGGACTGGGACGGCGCGTTGCACACGCTGGCCCAACTCAGCCAAAAACACGGCGTACAACTGCTGGCGATTGGCAACGGCACCGCCAGCCGCGAAACCGACAAACTGGCCGCTGATTTAATCAAATTAATGGCTAAAACGGCTGCAGCCCAATCAGGTAAAGCGCTAGCAGCTATTGAAAAGATAGTAGTCAGCGAAGCCGGCGCGTCTGTCTATTCGGCCAGCGAATACGCCAGCCAGGAAATGCCGGATGTTGATGTCAGCCTGCGCGGCGCCGCCAGCATCGCCCGCCGCCTGCAAGACCCGCTGGCCGAGCTGGTGAAAATTGACCCGAAAAGCATCGGTGTCGGCCAGTACCAGCACGACGTCAACCAAAGCGAACTGGCGCGCACGCTGGGCACGGTGGTCGAGGATTGCGTCAATGCCGTCGGCGTGGACTTGAACACCGCCAGCGCGCCGCTGCTGTCGCGGGTGTCGGGTCTT
This sequence comes from Giesbergeria sp., assembly GCA_041798325.1. Classification (GTDB taxonomy): domain Bacteria; phylum Pseudomonadota; class Gammaproteobacteria; order Burkholderiales; family Burkholderiaceae_C; genus Simplicispira. The sequence goes on along the minus strand of JBHCAP010000038.1, from coordinate 9,997 downwards.
TCGGGCAGCGTCGCCAAAGCGGTGGTGCGCTGGCGCGAGGCGAATGGCGCTTTCAAAACCCGCAAACAGTTGATGGAAGTGGCCGGACTGGGTGCCAAGACCTTTGAGCAAAGCGCCGGATTTTTGCGCATTCGCGGTGGTGACAATCCGCTGGACATGACCGGCGTACACCCCGAAACCTACCCGGTGGTCGAAAAAATCATGCAAGCCACCGGCCGGCCGGTGGCCGAGCTGATGGGCCGCGCCGACATGCTCAAAACCCTCAAGCCCGAGCTGCTGGCGAACGAGAAATTCGGCGTCATCACCGTCAAAGACATCCTGACTGAGCTGGAAAAACCCGGCCGCGACCCGCGCCCGGACTTCAAGGTAGCGAGGTTTAACGACGGCGTCGAAGACATCAAGGATTTGAAGGAAGGCATGACGCTGGAGGGCACGGTGAGCAACGTGGCGCAGTTTGGTGCGTTTATTGACTTGGGCGTCCACCAAGACGGCTTGGTACACGTCAGCCAGTTGGCACACAAGTTCGTCAGCGACGCGCGCGAGGTGGTCAAAACCGGCGACATCGTCAAAGTGCAGGTGCTGGAAGTCGATGTGCTGCGCAAGCGCATCAGCCTGACGATGAAACTGGGCAGCGCGCCGTCCCAGTCACGTGAGGGGCAAGCGAATCGCTTTGAAGGCGCGGGCCGCCAGCAGCCGCGCCGCAACAACGAGCCAGCGCCGCAGTCGAGCATGGCGGCGGCGTTTTCTAAGTTGCAGACGAAACGGTGAAACCACGGTGCGCGACAGTCCTGGCTGCCACGGGCTATGTCTTCGTAAGTCCTGCCCTGATTGCGCAGTTTGATCACTTGCATACACCGCTCTTGTCGCGCCGCAGGACTGAGCTTTCTCATGTCGGTCAATTGCATGGGGAAAATATACGAGCAAGCATCAAAATTTCAAGCCGTTTTGTTTTTAATTAATATTTCACCCCCAACCTCCCCGCCTCCCCCAACACCGTCTCTTTCAAAAACCCCCACACCGCCTGCATTCGCGCTAAATGCTTGCCTTCCGCCGGCATCGACATCCAAAAAGTCCGGGTAAACCGCGCCTCTTGCGGCAATACCCGTGCCAATACCGGATCGCTGTCCGCCATAAACGCCGGCAGCACCGCCAAACCAGCACCCGCCCGCACCGCTTCATATTGCGCCGTAATACTGGTGCTGCGAAAAGCAAACCGCTCGGGTTGGTACAGCTGGTCGAGAAACTGCAATTCTTTGGTAAACAATAAATCGTCCACATAACTGATAAACGCGTGGTGGCACAAATCTTCGCGGCTTTGCACTAATGGGCGGCGCGCCAGATATTCGCGCTGGCCATATAAATGCAGCGTGTAATCGGCCAGTTTGGTGACGATGACCGAGCCGCGTGTCGGGCGCTCTAGCGAGATAACGATGTCGGCCTCGCGGCGGCTCAGGTGCAACATGCGCGGCAGTGCCAGCAGGTCGATGGACAAATGCGGGTGTTTTTGCGTCAAGCCGGCCAAGTGGTGCGCCAAGATCAGCGTGCCAAAACCTTCGGTCGCGCCGACGCGCACCACGCCCGATGGCCCGCTGCCGGGCGCGGGCATCAGCCTCTCCACCCCCAGCACCGCCGTTTCCATCGCCTCGACGCCGGGCAGCAGGTGGCGGCCGGCTTCGGTCAGGCGGTGGCCGCCGGCTTCGCGGGCAAACAGCGTGTCGCCAATTTGTTTTTCCAATGCTTGGATGCGGCGCGACACCGTGGTGTGCTCCACGCCCAAGCGCCGCGCCGCGCCGACCAAGGTGCCGGTGCGCGCCAGCTCTAAAAAATACCGCAGGTTGTCCCAGTCCATCAGCGTCACCGTCCTTTTTGGGTAAATTTATATGTGCAATTTTGCAGATGTCAATTGCACTATTCCCTATTGTTCAAACAATTATGCACAGCTAACATCCGTGGCCAGCAACCCGATTTCATCGCTTGCTTTATTCCTTTTTTGTCTCAGGAGACTTCCTTGAACGCATCCACCGCTACCCAGTCCATCCCCACCGTCAAACTGCTGATTGACGGCAAGTTTGTCGAGTCCACCACCACCCAGTGGCGCGATGTGGTCAACCCAGCCACGCAAGAAGTGCTGGCGCGCGTGCCGTTTGCGACCCCGGCTGAAATCGACGCCGCCGTGGCTTCGGGCAAAGAAGCCTTCAAGACTTGGAAGAAAACCCCCATCGGCACCCGCGCCCGCATCTTCTTGAAGCTGCAACAGCTGATTCGCGAAAACATGGGCGAACTGGCCGCGCTGCTCACCGCCGAGCAAGGCAAAACCCTGCCCGACGCGGAAGGCGACGTGTTCCGTGGCCTCGAAGTGGTCGAGCACGCGGCCAGCATCGGCAACCTGCAATTGGGCGAGCTGGCCAACAACGTCGCGGGCGGCGTGGACACCTACACCATCCTGCAACCGCTGGGCGTGTGCGCCGGCATTACGCCGTTCAACTTCCCGGCGATGATTCCGCTGTGGATGTTCCCGATGGCGATTGCTACCGGCAACACCTTCGTGCTCAAGCCGTCCGAGCAAGACCCGATGGTCACCATGCGCCTGTGCGAGCTGGCGATGGAAGCGGGCATCCCTGCGGGCGTGCTGAACGTCATCCACGGTGGTGAAGACGCAGTCAACGCGATTTGCGACCACAAAGACATCAAGGCGGTGTCGTTTGTCGGCTCGACCAAGGTCGGCACCCACGTTTACAACCGCGCCACGCTGGCCGGCAAGCGTGCGCAATGCATGATGGGCGCGAAAAACCACGCCATCGTCATGCCTGACGCCAACAAAGAGCAAACCCTCAACGCCATTGCCGGTGCCGCTTTTGGCGCAGCCGGTCAGCGCTGCATGGCGCTGCCGGTGGTGATGCTGGTCGGCGAGACGCAAAAATGGATTCCTGAGCTGGTTGCCAAGGCGCAGACACTCAAAATCAACGCCGGCACTGAAAAAGGCACCGACGTCGGCCCGGTGATTTCGTGCGCGGCGCTGGCCCGCGTCGAAGGCTTGATTGAGCGCGGCATTGCCGACGGTGCCAAGCTCGAACTCGATGGCCGCAAGCCCAATGTGCCCGGCTTTGAAAAGGGCAACTTTGTCGGCCCAACAATTTTCTCGGGCGTCAAACCCGGCATGGCCGTGTACGACGAAGAAATCTTTGGCCCGGTGCTGGCACTGGTGGCTGCGGACGATATCGACCAAGCCATCGAATTCATCAACGAGAACCCGAACGGCAACGGCACCGCCATCTTCACGCAGTCGGGCGCAGCGGCACGCAAGTTCCAAGAAGAAATCGACGTCGGCCAAATCGGCATCAACGTGCCAATCCCAGTACCCGTGCCGTTGTTCTCGTTCACCGGTTCGCGCGCTTCCAAGCTGGGCGATTTGGGCCCTTACGGCAAGCAAGTCGTCATGTTCTACACCCAGACCAAAACCGTCACGGCGCGCTGGTTTGACGACAGCACGGTCAGCCAAGGTGTCAACACCACCATCAGCCTGAAGTAATCTGCTTCGGCACCAAAAACGCCCCTTTCGTTGCTGAAAGGGGCGTTTATTTAAGTCAAAACAGCCTCTAGCCCTTTAAACACGGGCGCTAGTAGCTATTAAAAACAGAGCATTTACAGGTTCAAAGTGCTCGCTTGGGAGATACACCGCGTATGAATTTCGACCTCTCCGAAGAACAACAGGCGTTTGCCGCCACGGCGCGCGCGTTTGCGCTGGCCGAACTGGCTCCGCACGCCGCGCACTGGGATGCAGAAAGCATCTTCCCCAAAGAAGCCATTGCCAAAGCCGGTGAATTAGGCTTTTGCGGCCTGTACGCGCCGGAAAACGCCGGCGGTTTGGCGCTGCCCCGCCTTGACGCGACGATGGTGTTTGAAGAAATGGCCGCCGTCGATCCATCGACCACGGCATTTATCACCATCCACAACATGGCCACTTGGATGCTCGGCACTTGGGCGACCGACGCGGTGCGCGAGCACTGGGGGCCGCTCTTGAGCACCGGCGAAAAGCTGGCCTCCTACTGCCTGACCGAAGCCGGCGCTGGCTCAGACGCTGGCTCGCTGAAAACCCGCGCTGAACGCGACGGCGACGCCTACGTCATCAACGGCAGCAAAGCCTTTATCTCGGGTGCGGGCGCGACCGATGTGCTGGTGCTGATGGCGCGCACCGGCGACGCCAATTCGGGCGCGAGCGGCATCAGCGCTTTTGTCGTGCCAGCCGACGCAGCCGGCATCAGCTACGGCAAAAAAGAAGAAAAAATGGGCTGGAACAGCCAGCCGACCCGCACCATCAGTTTTGACAACGTGCGCATCCCGGCGGATCACCTGCTGGGCAAAGAGGGCGAAGGTTTCAAAATTGCCATGAAGGGCTTGGACGGCGGGCGCATCAACATCGCCACCTGCTCCATCGGCGCGGCGCAAGGCGCGCTCGGCCACGCGCAGCAATACATGCAAGACCGCAAACAGTTTGGCAAACCGATTGCCAGCTTTCAGGCGCTGCAATTCAAGCTGGCCGACATGGCGACCGAGCTGGTCGCCGCGCGCCAAATGGTGAGGTTGGCCGCCAGCAAACTGGACGCGGGCGATCCGAATGCCAGCACCTATTGCGCGATGGCCAAACGCTTTGCGACGGACGTGGGCTTTAACGTCTGCAACGAAGCGCTGCAACTGCACGGCGGCTACGGCTATATCCGCGAATACCCGCTAGAGCGCCTGCTGCGCGATGCGCGTGTCCACCAGATTTTGGAAGGCACGAATGAAATCATGCGCGTCATCGTCGCCCGCCGAATGCTGGAGAGCGACGCGCTGGACAGCATTCGTTAAGCGCTCTTTATTTATCTAAAAAGATAGCTGCTAGCGCCCGTATCTATTGGGCTAGAGGCTGTTTTGACCCTTATTTTGATTCCACCCACCGGAGACAACACATGAAAATCGCATTTATCGGCCTCGGCCACATGGGCGGCCCAATGGCGCTGAACCTGCAAAAAGCCGGCCACAGCGTCGCCGCGTTTGACCTGTCCCAAGCCGCCTGCGACAAAAGCGCAGCCGACGGTTTGGCGATTGCTGCCAGCGCGCAAGAAGCCGTGCAAGGCGCAGAAGCCATCGTCACCATGCTGCCGGCCAGCCAGCATGTCGAAGGTTTGTTCCTCGGCAGCAACGGCCAAGAGGGTTTGCTGTCGCACATCGCCAAGGGCGCGCTGGTGATTGACTCGTCCACCATCGCCAGCGCCACCAGTCAAAAAGTCGCCAAGGCGGCTGAAGCGGCGGGCATTGATTTCATCGACGCGCCGGTGTCCGGCGGCACCGGCGGCGCGATTGCGGGCACGCTGACCTTCATGGTCGGCTCCAGCGCCGAACAGTTGGAGCGCGCGCGTCCGCTGCTCGAAAAAATGGGTGCCAACATCTTCCACGCCGGCAGCGTCGGCGCGGGCCAAACGGCCAAAATCTGCAACAACATGCTGCTGGGCATTTTGATGGCCGGCACGTCAGAAGCGATTGCCTTGGGCGTGGCCAACGGGCTGGATCCGAAAGTGCTGTCGGAAATCATGCGCCGCAGTTCGGGCGGCAACTGGGCGCTGGAGAAGTACAACCCCTGCCCCGGCGTGCAAGACAACGTGCCAGCCAGCAAAGGCTACGCCGGCGGCTTTGGCACCGATTTGATGCTGAAAGACCTCGGCCTGTCGCAAGAGAACGCCACCCAAGTCAAAGCCAGCACCCCGCTGGGCGGCTTGGCGCGCAACCTGTATGCGGCGCACAGCTTGGCCGGCAACGGCGCGCTGGACTTCTCCAGCATCATCAAGATGGTGCAAAAGGGCTGACGCTTAGAGCTTGGCGACGATCTGCGCAGCAGCAAACCTACAAAAACAAAGCTGCGTTCGAGCGCCCTGCTCAGCGACATAGCCATTGATGCATCTATAGACCCCCTTAATCTAGTCAACTAACAACAGTGGTGTGCAGAGGGCTAAACTCTGGCAGTTTTCAAATGGTTACCTGAGCAGGGCGCGCATTAACCATTGACCGACTTCTAGCGCCCAAGGAAGCATCACCATGCAAATCACCCGTCGCAAACTATTAGGCGCCACAAGCGTTGCCGGCACCGCTGGAGTAGCCACCAGCTTGTTTCCTTGGAGCCCCCTGTCCAACGCCTTTGCACAAACGCCAGCAGCAGGCGCTGGCATCAACTACAAAACCTTTACCGGCACTGTCAGCCACGCCACGCACTACGGCCCGTTCGTCGCCAACGTCAAAAACGGCAAGATCACCCAAATCACGCCAACCAAGGCCGACAAGCGCCCGACCGAAATGCTCACCTTAGGGGTGCTGGCGCGCACTTACGACAAAACCCGCATCACCGCCCCAATGGTGCGCAAGTCCTACCTCGAAGGGCTTCAGGGCAACCGCAAGCCCGAGCTGCGCGGCAAAGACGAGTTTGTTCAAGTGAGCTGGGAAACCGCATTGGGCCTGACTAGCAAAGCCATTCTCGACACCATCGAAAAACACGGCAACGAAGGCGTCTTCAGCAGCTCCTACGGCGGCTGGTCGCACGCCGGCATCTTTCGGCCCAACGTGCTGCAAGGGCGGTTTTTTAACCTGCTGGGCGGCTCGTCCGTCACCACCGGCGACTACTCGGGCGGCGCGGCGCAAATCATCATGCCGTTCGTCGTCGGAGACATGGAGGTCTATTCGGCCCAAACCGCGTGGGAGCAAGTGCGCGACAACACCGAAGTGTTTGTGCTCATCGGCTGCGACCCGAACAAAAACAACCGCATCGAATACACCGTCGCCGACCACGACATGTACGACCACTGGGATGCCATCAAAAAAAGCCGGCGTCAAGTTCATCTCTATCAACCCGCAGGTCACCACCACCGACGAAAAAATGGGTTCGGAGTGGGTCAAAATCATCCCGAACACCGACACCGCGCTGTTCTTGGCGATGAGCCACCACCTCTACACCACCGGCAAACACAACCAAGCCTTCATCGACAAATACACCGTCGGCTTTGATCGCTTCCTGAACTACCTGGTCGGCAAAGACAGCGACGGCTCCCCCGCCAAAACGCCTGAATGGGCCGCCGCCATCACCGGCATTCCCGCCGCCAAAATCCGCGAACTGGCCGAGCTGTTTGCCTCCAAGCGCACGCAGTTTGCTGGCTCTTGGGCCATCCAGCGCGCGCAGCACGGCGAAATGGCCTACTGGGCCATCGTCAACTTCTCTTGCATCTTGGGCAACTTTGGCCTGCCCGGCCAAGGCGTGGGCTTTAGCTGGCACTACGGCGGCGGCGGAATGCCGCAATCGGGCGGTACCGCGCCACGCGGCCTGTCGCAAGGGCGCAACCCGGTCAAAAAAATCTGCCCAGCTTCGCGCATTAACGAAATGCTGCTCAACCCCGGCAAAAAGTTCACCTACAACGGCAGCGAGTACACCTTCCCCGAACACGTTGGGCTGATCTACAACGCCGGCAACAACCTCATGTCGCACCAGCAAGACTTGAATGAGCTGATTCGCGCGTTGCCAGTGGTGGACACCGTGGTGGTGCAAGACTGCTGGTGGACGGCGTCCACCCGCTGGGCCGACATCGTGCTGCCGGCGACTACCACGCTAGAGCGCAATGACCTGTCGTCGAGCGGCACCTACAGCATCGACAAAATCTATGCCATGAAGCAAGTCATCGCCCCGCAAGGCGAGGCACTGGACGACTTTGAAATCTTCCGGCGCCTGTCTGCGCTGTGCGGTGTCGAATACGCCTTCACCGAAGGCAAGACGCCGATGGACTACGTCAAAGAAGGCTACGAAGCCAGCTCGGCAGCGGCCAAAACGCCGTTCGATAAATTCTGGCAAGACGGCATGGCACCCATCGAGGTGCCCGCAGATGCGCACAAATGGGTTCGCCACGGCGATTTTCGCGCTGACCCCATCAAAAACCCGCTGCACACACCCACCGGCAAGATAGAGATGTACTCGGCGACCATCGAGAAGATGAAAATCGACGACTGCCCGCCCATGCCCAAGTTTTTGGAGCCAAAAGAGTATTTGGGTAACGCCAAAAAAGGCCAACTGCACGTCGTCAGCCCGCACCCGTTCTACCGCCTGCACTCGCAAATGGGCAACGCCGAGCCGCTGCGCAAGCTCTACACCGTGCATGGCCGCGAGCCGCTGGTCATCAACGCCGACGACGCCAAAGAGCGCGGCATCAAAGACGGCGACTTGGTCGAGCTGTACAACGAGCGCGGCTCGCTCATCGTCGGCGCGGTGCTGTCCCACAAAATCATGCCCGGCGTGGTCAGCATCTACGAAGGCGGCTGGCCGCAGCTCGATAGCAAAGGGCGCTGCAACAACGGCTTGGTCAACTTCTTGACCAGCAGCCAGCGCTCCAGCGGCCTGAGCCAAGCCACCTCGGCCAACACCTGCTTGGCCAGCCTGCGCAAATGCACCGACCCCGAGTCGCCCACCCGCGCCTTTGATGCGCCCGTCATCAAAAAGAGCAAAGTCTCCTTTGACGACAAGTTCTACGGCTTGGACCGCGCCTATGCGTTGAAAGAAAAAGCCACCGCCTCGATGACGCCCGGCGAAAAAATCTTCTACCAGCGCTGCACCGTCTGCCACGGCCCGCGCGACCCAGCGCAGTTCACGCAAAAGCAATGGCTGGGCATCACCGAAAGCATGTTCCCCCGCGCCGGCTTGGACGAGAACGAGCGCAAACTGGTGCTGGAGTTCTTGAACATCAACGCTAAGCAGTAAACACTGCCCGCCTAATAAAAAACCGGGATGCTTGTTGAGGCATCCCGGTTTTTTTATGGTCAAGCTGGAGGGTTTATGAAGCGCTTAGGCACATTTTTCAGCCACCGTTTTCTTACGCCATCAAAGCATCAGCGGCCTGCAACAGCCCTGCGTCTACGATGCCTACCAAATCGACTTTACCGTCTATCGACACGTAGGCGCTCAAGGTTTCTCCATCGGCAATTTCAGTCCATAGACCGTCATTGTCATCGTCCCGGAACACACTGAAGTCGATTTCACCGTTCCATTGGGTCTTGGTTTTGAGGATCAGGTTGTCGCCGTTGACTTCCACCACCCGCAGGGTTTCATTGGCATCGATACGATCTACTTTCCAGCCTCGACGACCCAACTCCATCATGCCGGTGAGGGTGTCACCTTCAGCGACAAAGTCGCCCGTGGCGTTACTACCATTTGCCAAGCTGAACTTGTAGGTTTCGAGTGCACGCAGGTTCTCGCCGGTCAAGACTTCCAACTCAAAGCCTTTCTGAAAAACGCCGTCTTGGTTGGCATCGGTGTAAACGCTGGTCTCTACTTTGCCGAATTTGGTCTCAGTCTGGATCACGTCCGAGCCATCGAAGGCCCAAGTTTCGTTCCAGTCCATATGCTCAAATTTCACGCGGCCACGCTCGACTTCGTACACTGCCGTTACCGTATTGCCGCTGAGAGTGAATTGATAGCCTTTGGATGAATTGCTCATGTTGTACTCCTGTGATGTCGTCGTTATGGGGGACAACTGCTACTTTACGGATTGCGCCTTAACGCAACATGAATAAGACATGTTGACATCCTCTCCAGGCTAAGCCCCGGAGATTCCTGCTGCCAGACGGCAATGTCCCGCCGCGAGAATGTTCTTGGCTGCGTTTACGTCCCGGTCGTGTACCGTTCCACATTCGCTGCAAACCCATTCTCTTATTCGCAAACCTGCTCTACCTTTCGGACTGCTGGCGGGAATAACTCCGCAGCACGAGCAAGTTTGGGTTGAGTAACTTTCGTTGACTACCTCAAAGACAACACCGGCCTGATGGCTCTTGTATTCCAACATCGTCTTTAGCATTGACCAGCCCGCATCCAGCGTGCTCTTGGCCATCTTGGTTTTGACCAGCTTGCTGCTGGCCACGTCGCCGACAAAGATGGCAGCGTTTTGTCTTACCAGCCGTGTACTGAACTGGTGCAGCAGGTCTTTGCGCTGGT
>JBHCAP010000037.1:0-19229 GCA_041798325.1 Giesbergeria sp. | reverse complement strand
TGGTTCAGGCTGGCTAGAAAGTCGTCAAAGCTGGCGTAGGCGGCGTTATTCCAGTGGAATTGCACCGTGTGGCGCAGCATCAATCCGGCGCTGGCGCTGGCCGCAATGTCCTCGTCGCTGCCAAACAGCAGGTGCAGCGACGACACGCCCGCGCCCTCGCACCAGGTGCGCAGCGCCTGCACCAAAGCGGCGCGCGCCTGTGCATCGCGCGCCATCAAGCGCGTGCCGGGCACCGGAGTGAAGGGCACGGCGACAAGCGCTTTGGGGTAGTAGTGCAAACCGTGCTCGGCATAAGCGCGCGCCCATGCCCAGTCAAAGACATATTCGCCATACGAATGGTCTTTCAGGTACAGCGGGCAGGCGGCAATCAGCGCGCCGTCCTGCCACAGCGTGACGGCGTGCAGCGTCCAGCCGGTGTCGGGCGTGGCGCTGCCGCTGCTTTCCAGCGCCGTTAAATATTCGTGGCGCATAAACGGCGTCGGCTGCGACTGGCAGACCAACAAACTGTTCCACGCTGCTGCATCAACGCCCCACAGGGAATCAAAGACGCGGGTGATAATTGCGCCCTCAGCCACGTCCGCTCCTGCAATGCCCCGTTGGCAAGGCGCTGCTCCATCCGGTTTCCAATCCATGACACTCTCCATTTGCACTGCGCAGCTTAATTTTGTGGTGGGCGACTTGCCCGGAAATACGCAAAAAATCATCACCGCCGCCCAAGAAGCGCACGCGGCTGGCGCGCAATTGCTGCTCACGCCCGAGCTAGCGCTGTGTGGCTACGCGGCAGAAGATTTGTTGTTGCGCCCCGCCTTTTTAGCGGCCTGTGATGATGCCGTGAAAGCCGTGGCCGCGGCCTGTGCAGGGTTGAAGGGCTTGGTGGTGGTGCTCGGGCATCCGCAGCGCAGCGCAGCAACGTGCTTTAACGCTGCCAGCGTGCTGCGCCACGGCGTGATTGAGCAGACCTACGCCAAACAGCTGCTGCCCAACGACGGCGTGTTTGACGAGCAGCGCCATTTCAGCCCCGGCCAATCGCCCTGCGTGTTCGAAGTCGGCGGCGTGCGCGTCGGCTTGCTGATTTGCGAAGACGCTTGGCACGACGCGCCGGCGCAAAGCTGTGCTGGGGCGGGCGCTGAGCTGCTGGCGGTCATCAATGCTTCGCCGTTTCACGCCGGCAAGGGCGCTGAACGCGAGCAGGCGATGCGCGCGCGCGTGCAGCAAACCGGTCTGCCGCTGGTCTATGCGCACTTGGTCGGCGGACAAGATGAGCTGGTGTTCGATGGCGGCTCGTTCGCACTCAGCGCCGATGGCACGCTGGCTGGCCGGGCACCTAGTTTTATATCAAAACTGGCTCTAACCCATATAACACGGGCGCAAGCAGCTCTCAAAATAGAAGCAGAGATTGCCCCCGAAGCCACGCCCGAAGCGCAGTTGTGGGACGCGCTGGTGCTGGCGGTGCGCGACTATGTCGGCAAAAACGGCTTTCCGGGCGTGCTGCTGGGCTTGTCGGGCGGCATGGATTCGGCGCTGGTGTTGGCGATTGCGGTCGATGCGCTGGGCGCGGACAAGGTGCGCGCGGTGATGATGCCCTCGCCCTACACGGCAGACATCAGCGGCATTGATGCGCGCGACATGGCGGCGCGCGTCGGCGTGCGCTGCGACGAAATCGCCATTGCGCCGGCGTTTGAGGCCTTCAAGCTGGCACTGGCCGCTGACTTTGCTGGCCGCGCCGAAGACACCACCGAAGAGAATCTGCAAGCGCGTATTCGCGGCACGCTGTTGATGGCGCTGTCAAACAAATTTGGTTCGGTGGTGCTGACCACCGGCAACAAGAGCGAGCTGGCCACCGGTTATTGCACGCTGTACGGCGACATGGCCGGCGGTTTCGCTGTCATTAAAGATGTGCTCAAAACCACGGTGTACGCGCTGGCGCGCTGGCGCAACGCCCACGACCCGTATGGCAGCGGGCTGAACCCTATCCCAGAGCGCATCATCACCCGCCCGCCCAGTGCCGAACTGCGCCCCGACCAAACCGACCAAGACAGCCTGCCGCCTTACGAGGTGCTGGACGCCATCGTCACGCGCTATATGGAAAACAACGAGTCGATTGCGTCGCTGGTGGCCGATGGTTTTGCCGCCGCTGATGTCGAGCGCGTGACGCGGCTGATTCAAATCAACGAATACAAGCGCCGCCAAGCGCCGCTGGGGCCGCGCCTGACGCGGCGCAGCTTTGGCAAAGATTGGCGCTATCCGGTGACCAACCGTTTTCGCGCCTAAGCACGCGCGCGGTGCTTGCGCCCTGTTGCCTTTTTTATTTTTCCCTAGGAGTTTTTGTCCCATGAAAATGATTACCGCCGTCATCAAGCCGTTCAAACTCGAAGAAGTCCGCGAGGCCTTGGCCGAATGCGGCGTCACTGGCCTGACGGTGACGGAAGTCAAAGGCTTTGGCCGCCAAAAAGGCCACACCGAGCTGTACCGTGGCGCGGAGTACGTGGTGGACTTTTTGCCCAAGGTCAAAGTCGAAGTGGTGGTCAAGACCGAAGACCTTGACCGCTGCGTCGATGCCATCGTGAATGTGGCGCGTACCGGCAAGATTGGGGACGGCAAGATTTTCATCACCGCCATTGAGCGCGTGGTGCGTATCCGCACCGGCGACTTGGACGAGGATGCGATTTAACCAACCCACGGTGCCAAATTGAGGCTGTTTTAGGCCTCTAGCCCTTTAAATATATGCGCTAGCAGCTATCAATTTTGATGTGCTGTGTTCGCCGTTGGTCGGCTGCACCAAGCGCGCCAGCAGTTGCTGGGGATGGGTATCGGTGTCCATCAAGCCCATTTGCCACGGGTTCATCAGGCCGCTGGCGACGCTAGTGCGCAAAAATTCCAGCAGCGCATCGTAATAGCCGGCCACGTTGAGCAGGCCAATCGGCTTGTCGTGGTAGCCCAGTTGGCGCCAAGTCCAAACTTCAAACAGCTCCTCAAAGGTACCAATGCCGCCCGGCAGCGCCAAAAAAGCGCTGCTGCGGTCGGCCATCATGGCTTTGCGCTCGTGCATGGTTTGCACGATGTGCAGCTCATCGCAGGCGGTGCGCGCGTGTTCTTTATCGACCAGCGTTTGCGGAATCACGCCAACCACGCGCCCACCGGCCGCTTGGGTCGCGTCGGCCACGATGCCCATCAGGCCGCTGCGGCCGCCGCCATAAACCAACTGACCGCCGTGCGCGCCAATCCAGCCGCCGACAGCGCGGGCGATTTCGGCAAACAGTGGGTTCTCGCCGGGGCGTGAGCCGCAATAGACGCAGATAGAAAAATTGGGGTCAGCCATGAAAAAACCTTTGAAAAAGCGCTGCGCCCCAGATTCCGGCGCAGAGCAACACACTCAGTAAGACAGCCGCGCTGCCCATGTCTTTGGCCTGCTTGGACAGCAAATGCCACTCGGGGCCGATGCGGTCAATCGCCGCTTCGACACCGCTGTTGAGCAGCTCGACCACCAGCACCAGCACCACCGCGCCGGCCAGCAGCGCTACTTCGACCCAGCTTTGGCCCAGCCACAGCGATAGCGGCAGCAGCACCAGCGCGGCCAGCGCTTCTTGGCGAAAGGCAGCTTGCCCCCAACCGGCGCGCAAGCCGTCCAGCGAATAGCGCGTGGCGTGCCACAGGCGGTGCAGACCGGTGCGGCTTTTTTGGGCGTTGGTGGCTTCTTGCAAAGAATGTGGCGCAGGCATAACGCAATTATTTTTTAGTCTTTTTGACGGGCTTGGCGTGCTCGAAATGCACCAGCCGCGTGCCCGCCCATGCGTCGTGCCAAAACTGCTGCTGCGGATGAAAGCGGCTCAAAATTGCCCAGACCGCTACCCAGCCAATCAGCAGCACGCTGATTTCTGCCACTGACAGCGAAAACGGCATCACCGCCGCCAGTGGTGGCAAAAACCACAGCCAACTCAGCACATAGCGCTTCCATGCACGCGCTTGCGTCAGCGGCAGGCCAGCGGCATCGACCACACGGATATGCCAAGTCTTCATGGCCAGCGTTTGTCCCTTCGCCCAAAACCAAGCAAAGTAAATGCCAAACACGATGAACAGGAAGGCTTGCTGTGCATGGCGGTTGTCCAGAGCGTTGCGCGTTTGGCTCAGGGTGCTGAACAAAAAGCTGGCAATAAACACCACGCCAAACATCAAGATGCCTTCGTACAGCCAGCAGGCCATGCGCCGCATCAAAGCGGGGGCTTGCAGTGCGTCAAGGGGGTGGGGGCTAGACAGGGACGCAGGCAGGGGTTGAGCAGACATGCAAGAGTGGAAGCAGAAAAAAATGCGGTCAGAACAGAAAGAGAGCAAGTGCAAGCCCAAGCCTCAGTGCGAGTATTGGGCGGCTGCATTTGGCGGGAGGGGAGCTGTCACCTCGGCGGGCGTTGTCATCGGCGGCGAGAGCAGTGGTGGCAAGGGCGGTAAAGGCTCGGGCACGGCCACCGGTACGTTGACCGGCGCGGTTTCTACCACGATCGGCTTGGCCTCGGCGGCTGGCGAAGTATGCCAGTGCTCAATCGCCGGAATCTTGGGGGGATTGGCAGCATTGTTGGTGACGGCATTGGCCGCAGGCACTTTGACCAGTTTGCGCGGTGCCACTGGGCGTACGGCAGCGGCGGCACCCATAGTGCGACGTGCAGCGGCTGCGGCCAACTGGTTTTTTTCATCATCGCTTAATGCTTGATAGGCCTCCCACTGGGCACGCTTGCTGTCAGACGAGAGCTTGCTGGTACTGGCGTAATTGAGCCGTGCTTGGCTGCGCTGTTGAGCGCTGAGGCTGGCCCAGGCAGTCATGCGGGTGTGTAGGCGCTGCTGCTCGGCGTCAGGTAGATGGGGGAAGTTTTTGGCAATGGCTAACCAATAGCGCTTTTGCAGCTCACTCAAAATAGCCCAGCGCGACGCCAAAGGTGCCAGTGCCTGCTTTTGCGCTGCATCTAACTGCGTCCAAACTGGCCCTGGTGCCGGGCTTGGATTTTTGTCTGCTGACAGGTCATGGTTACGTGCTGCCAACGAGGCGGTTAATGCCTCTGCTGGCAGCACGGTGCCGGGCGCCATACGCAGTTGTTGCCATGCTTGAAAACTGCCCCAAGTCAAGCCGCCCAGCAAGGCCAACGCCAGCGCAAAGGCTGGCGTCGTGCGGCGGGATTCAGGGATGGGGGTGCTCATAGGTCAACGAAGATATTGGCGCAGGCGCGTAGTGCAATCAATTGCTTTGTGTTGCCCCCATTTTAAGAAACTGCACAAATCCGGGATCGGCATAAGCGGCTGGCGGCAAATCATCGGTTAGCAAAGCGGCATCGACTTCCGCCACTTCCAACGCACCAGATTCGTCTTCGGACGCATTGAGCACCACCAAGCCAGCCACCAAGGCCACGACTGGCACCGCAGACAACAAAGCCCGCCACCAGTTGCCGCCCTCGCTACTCCACCAGCCCAAGGTCATGCTAGAGCTGGAGCTGGTGCTGGCCGTAGCCGCCGCTGTGATGTGTACTGCGACGGTTTTTTTGCGCTGGGCAATGGCTTGCTCGCGCGAGGCACGCAGGCGCTCGGAAATGTCGTAGGGTAAATTTGCCGCGCCTTCGTTCAGGCGCGCAGTGACGCGGCGGGCAAAGTGTTCGGCGGCTAAATCGGTGGCGCTGGAGTAGGGGGTGTTCATAGTGATATTCCTTTGGCCTTGAGTGCTTTGCTCAGGGCCTGAACGGCACGAAAGCAGTGGGTTTTGACGCTGCCTTCGGAGCAGCCCATAGCGGCGGCTGTTTCAGCAACGTCCATCTCTTCCCAGTAACGCATTAAAAACGCCTCCCGTTGACGGGCTGGCAGTTGTTGTATCTCTATTTCAATACTTTGCAGCGTTTGTGCGCGCCGCGCCAAGTCTTCGGCGCTTTGGGCGCGCTCGCCATTGTCAGGGCCGCTCCAAGCTTCTAGCAGATCGAACTCGCCGCCTTCGTCACCTGATTTTTCAAAATCACCCATATGCGAGAACAGCGCGTTGTGCGTTTTTTGGCGCCGAAACCAATCCAGCGTGCAGTTCGACAGAATACGGTGAAACAGCATCGGCAGCTCGTTGGCCGGTTTGTCGCCGTAATGCGTGGACAACTTCATCATGCTGTCTTGCACGATATCCAGAGCCGATTCTTCATTGCGCACGTGATACAGCGAGCGCTTAAAGGCACGCTTTTCGACGCTTTTGAGAAAATCGGAGAGTTCTTGTTCGGTAGCCAAGAGTTTTCAGGCTGGAGGGGACGTAAAGGGGGAGAGGCATTATCGCATTAGGTGTATTTTTTATTTGATAACCCCCAACATTGTTATGCTGCGGTGCAATAATAGCGCTTGCAATTTCAAAGGCAAACGGGTCACGGTCCGGCGCAGTCATCTTCTCGCCCATGTCCTTGGCCTCAAGTTCCGAGCCGACTTCACGAGAGTTTGCGCAAGGAGCACCCAAGGTTTTTCGTTAGAGAAAATCACAAAGGTTCATCATGGAAATCAATCAGGCTGAAAACGCCTTAGCAGCGGCAGCGGCCGCAGCACAATCCCCCGCCGAATCCCAAGAGCTCATGGGCGGTGAAATTCTCGTCAAGGCCTTGCAAGCTGAGGGTGTGCAATACATCTGGGGCTATCCCGGCGGTGCGGTTCTCTACATTTACGACGCGCTCTACAAGCAAAACACCATGCAACACGTGCTGGTGCGCCACGAGCAAGCTGCGGTACACGCCGCCGATGGCTATGCACGCGCCACGGGCGATGTCGGCGTAGCGTTGGTCACCTCCGGTCCCGGCGTAACCAATGCCATCACCGGTATTGCTACTGCCTATATGGACAGCATCCCAATGGTGATCATCACCGGCCAAGTGCCCACGGCGGCCATTGGTCTGGACGCTTTTCAAGAGTGCGACACCGTCGGCATTACGCGCCCCATCGTCAAACACAACTTCCTCGTCAAAGACCCGCGCGACTTAGCGCTGACGATGAAAAAAGCTTTTCACATTGCCCGCACCGGTCGCCCCGGCCCGGTGGTGGTCGATATCCCCAAAGACGTATCTTTCCAAAAGGCGACTTACTCGGGCTACCCCAAAACGGTCGAAATGCGCTCGTACAACCCGGTGCGCAAAGGCCACGGCGGACAAATCCGCAAGGCGCTGCAATTGCTGCTCACCGCCAAGCGCCCTTACATCTACACCGGCGGCGGCGTTTTACTGGGCAATGCCACCGAAGAGCTGCGCACGCTGGTGGACATGCTGGGCTACCCGGTCACCAACACGCTGATGGGCTTGGGTGCCTATCCGGCCAGCGACCGCAAATACCTCGGTATGCCCGGTATGCACGGCACCGTCGAAGCCAACAACGCCATGCAGCACTGCGACGTGCTGCTGGCCGTCGGCGCGCGTTTTGACGACCGCGTGATTGGCAACCCCAAGCACTTTGCGCAAAACGACCGCAAGATCATTCACATCGACATTGACCCGTCGAGCATCTCCAAGCGCGTCAAGGTCGATATCCCTATCGTCGGCGATGTCAAAGAAGTGCTGACCGAGCTGATCAGCATGATCCGCGAGACAACAACCCGCGTCGAAGGCAGCGTGCTGGCCGCGTGGTGGGAGCAAATTGAAGCCTGGCGCAGCCGCGATTGCCTGAAGTACGACATGGGCAGCGCCGACGTGATCAAGCCGCAGTACGTGGTCGAGACACTGTGGAAGATGACCAAAGAGGCCGACGCCTACGTCACCTCCGACGTCGGTCAGCACCAAATGTGGGCGGCGCAGTACTACCGCTTTGACGAGCCGCGCCGCTGGATCAACTCGGGCGGTTTGGGCACCATGGGCGTGGGCATTCCCTACGCGATGGGCATCAAGCTGGCCAAGCCCGACGCTGAGGTGTTTTGCATCACCGGCGAAGGCTCGGTGCAGATGAACATCCAAGAGCTGTCCACCTGCTTCCAATACAACACGCCCATCGTCATTTGCGCGCTCAACAACCGCTTTTTGGGCATGGTGCGCCAGTGGCAAGAGATTGAATACTCGGGTCGCTACAGCCACAGCTACATGGACGCGCTGCCCGACTTCGTCAAGCTGGCCGAGGCCTATGGCCACGTCGGCATGTTGATTGAGCGCCCCGAAGACGTCGAGCCGGCGCTGCGCGAAGCGCGCCGCCTGAGCATGGAAGAAAAACGCACCGTGTTTCTCGACTTCCGCACCGATCCGACCGAAAACGTCTTCCCGATGATTCAGGCCGGCAAGGGTTTGACCGAGATGCTGCTCGGCTCCGAAGACCTTTAAATTTAAGTGAAATTGGCCTCTAGCCCAATAAACACGGGCGCTAGCAGCTATCATTTAAATAGTATCGGTGGCATTTTTAACCAATTTTGACGAATCTATTGCCTGCCAAACCCGCGCATTACCGTGCGCGGGCGAGGGCAGCGAAATGAGGAATCTGGACTTATGAAACACATCATTGCTGTTCTGCTGGAAAACGAAGCCGGCGCGCTCTCGCGCGTGGTTGGGCTGTTTTCGGCACGGGGTTACAACATCGAGTCGCTCACCGTGGCACCGACCGAAGACCCGTCGCTGTCGCGCATGACGATTCAAACCACTGGCTCGGATGAAGTGATTGAGCAAATCACCAAGCACCTCAACCGCCTGATCGAAGTGGTCAAGGTGGTTGACCTGACCGAAGGCGCTTACACCGAGCGCGAGCTGATGATGGTCAAAGTGCGTGCCGTCGGCAAAGAGCGCGAAGAAATGAAGCGCATGGCCGACATTTTCCGTGGCCGCATCATCGACGTGACCGACAAGAGTTACACCGTCGAAGTGACGGGCGACCAAGCCAAAAACGACGCTTTTCTACAGGCCTTGGATCGCACCGCAATCTTAGAGACCGTGCGCACCGGTGCCAGCGGCATTGGCCGCGGCGAGCGCATCCTGCGGGTGTAAGACAATCAAGCCTTTTTGCGCAACCTTTTACGCAAATAATTAATTTCCCTAAATCAACAACGCATACGCACTGGAGCAAAAAATGAAAGTTTTCTACGACAAAGACTGTGACCTGAGCCTGATCAAGGGCAAAACCGTCGCCATCATTGGTTACGGCAGCCAAGGCCACGCCCACGCGCAAAACCTGAACGAAAGCGGCGTCACAGTCGTCGTCGGTCTGCGCAAAGGCGGAGCCTCGTGGGACAAAGTCGCCAAGGCTGGCCTGAACGTGCTGGAAGTCGATGAGGCCGTCAAAGCGGCTGACTTGGTCATGATGCTGTTGCCCGACGAGAACATCCCCGACGTCTACAACAACAACGTCGCCCCCAACATGAAGCAAGGCGCCACGCTGGCCTTTGCCCACGGTTTTAACGTCCACTACAACCAAGTCGTGCCGCGCGCTGACTTGGACGTGGTGATGGTTGCGCCTAAGGGCCCTGGCCACACCGTGCGCTCGGAATACCTCAAAGGCGGTGGCGTGCCCACTTTGATCGCGGTGTACCAAGACAAGTCCGGCAAAGCGCGTGATTTGGCCCTGTCCTACGCGGCTGCCAACGGCGGCGGCAAAGGCGGCATCATCGAAACCGACTTCAAAGAAGAAACCGAAACCGACTTGTTCGGCGAGCAAGCCGTGCTGTGCGGCGGCGCGGTCGAGCTGGTGAAGATGGGCTTTGAGACCCTGACCGAAGCTGGCTACGCCCCCGAGATGGCCTACTTCGAGTGCCTGCACGAGCTGAAGTTGATCGTTGACCTGATGTACGAAGGCGGCATCGCCAACATGAACTACTCGATCTCGAACAACGCCGAGTACGGCGAGTACGTGACCGGCACCGAAGTCATCAACGAGCAGTCGCGCGCCGCTATGCGCAACGCCTTGAAGCGCATCCAGTCGGGTGAGTACGCCAAAATGTTCATCCAAGAAGGCAAGACCAATTACCCCAGCATGACGGCGCGCCGGCGCATGAATGCTGACCACGCCATCGAAAAAGTGGGCGGCCAACTGCGCGCCATGATGCCTTGGATCAGCAAGAACAAGCTGGTCGATCAGACCCGCAACTGATAGCGCTGCCTTCGGGCAGGTGTTCTCAAAAAGGCCACTTCGGTGGCCTTTGCTTTTGGTACACACCATTACACTTGCACGGTGTATGAAACTACCAAATACTATCGTTTTAATAGCTGCAAGCGCACGCCCTACCTGCGCTGGAGGTCGATTTGATGCATAACGATAACAAGCCTCACCCGGACATGGGCGTGGTACCGCGCAAACGCCGCAAGGGCATTTATGTCTTGCCCAATGCAATCACGCTGGCAGCCTTGTTCGGTGGTTTTTATGCCGTGGTCATGGCGATGAATGGGCGCTTTGACTTGGCGGGAATTGGCATTTTTTGCGCCATGGTGCTCGACAGCCTCGATGGCCGCGTCGCACGCATGACCAACACCCAAAGCGCGTTTGGCGAGCAGATGGATTCGCTGTCCGACATGGTGTCTTTTGGTGCCGCGCCGGCGCTGATTGCGTATATCTGGGCGCTAAAAGACTTGGGACGCTGGGGCTGGATGGCGGCGTTTGTCTATTGCGCCTGCGCAGCGCTGCGTTTGGCGCGTTTTAACGTCAACACCACGGTGGTCGATAAGCGCTATTTTCAGGGTTTGCCGTCGCCGGCAGCGGCGGCTTTGGTGGCGGGCTTTATCTGGTTGATGGCCGAGCTGGGCATACATCGCGCCGCTGATTTGGCCGCGCTGTCGTGGCTGGGCTGGGAGCACATCAGCTGGCTCATGTTTGCCCTGACGCTGTACGCCGGCCTGACGATGGTGACCAATGTGCCGTTTTACAGCTTCAAAGATGTGCGCGTGAAAAAAAGCGTGCCGTTTTTTGTCATCGTCTTGATTGCGCTGGGCATTGCCATCATCAACATCCATCCACCAATTGTGTTGTTCAGCGTGTTCGTGTTGTATGGTTTCAGCGGCTATGGTGTCTATGCGTGGCGCAAAGCCAAGGGTCAGCAAACCAGCGTGATCAGCACCTCGACCGACGAGCCCGATGAGCGTGGCTTGCATAAATAGCCGCGCAGCTGTGCTACATTGCACGACATGAAAAATTTTGCAACCGCGCTACTGCTACCTCCCTTCGGGCGGAGGACTTAGAGCGCGCGCGCACTCTTTTTCTTTAAAGGCCCGTATGCACCTGCAACGGGCCTTTTTGTTTTCGCCAGCGAAACTTTCACTTTGCAGACCTCACCGAAACTTAGCTAACCCCACCTTAATCAGGAATCAGGAGTAAAGACATGGCTGACCAATTGATCATTTTTGACACCACCTTGCGCGATGGCGAGCAGTCGCCTGGTGCTTCCATGACCAAAGACGAAAAATTGCGCATTGCACGCCAATTAGAGCGCCTGAAGGTGGATGTGATCGAAGCGGGTTTTGCAGCCAGCTCAAATGGCGACTTTGATGCAGTGCAACTGATTGCCAATTCAATCAAAGATTCGACCATTTGCTCACTCTCACGTGCCAACGACCGCGATATTTCGCGCGCGGCTGAAGCTTTGAAGGGCGCTAACCGCGCACGCATTCACACTTTCATTGCCACCTCGGCTTTGCACATGGAGAAAAAACTGCGCATGACGCCCGAGCAGGTGTTGGAGCAAGCCAAGCAATCGGTGCGCTTTGCCCGCAATTTGTGCGCTGACATCGAGTTCAGCCCCGAGGATGGCTACCGCAGCGATATGGATTTTTTGTGCCGCGTGATCGAAACGGTGATTGCCGAAGGTGCCAGCACCATCAACGTGCCCGATACCGTCGGCTTTGCGATTCCCGAGCTGTACGGCAACTTCATCAAGACGCTGCGCGAGCGCGTGCCCAACAGCGATAAGGCGATTTGGTCAGTGCATTGCCACAACGACCTCGGCATGGCGGTGGCTAACTCGCTGGCCGGCGTCAAAATTGGCGGTGCGCGCCAAGTCGAGTGCACCATCAACGGTTTGGGCGAGCGTGCCGGTAACTGCGCGTTAGAAGAAATCGTCATGGCTGTCAAAACCCGGCGCGATTATTTCAACTTGGACCTGAACATCGACCCGCTGCACATCGTTGCGGCTAGTCGCATGGTCAGCCAAATCACCGGCTTTGTGGTGCAGCCGAACAAGGCCGTGGTGGGCGCCAATGCCTTTGCCCACGCCAGCGGCATCCACCAAGACGGCGTGCTCAAAGCGCGTGACACCTACGAAATCATGCGCGCTGAAGATGTCGGCTGGAGCGCCAACAAAATCGTGCTGGGCAAATTGAGTGGCCGCAACGCCTTCAAGCAGCGCCTGCAAGAGTTGGGCGTCAACTTGGACAGCGAAGTCGAAACCAACGCCGCATTTACCCGTTTCAAAGAGCTGGCCGACCGTAAAAGTGAGATTTTTGACGAAGACATCTTGGCGCTGGTCAACGACGAGAGCTTGAGTACCGCAACAGAGCAATACAGCTTTGTCTCGCTGTCCCAGCACAGCGAAACCGGCGAACGTCCGCACGCACGCGTGGTGTTCACCGTCAACGGTAAAGAAGTGAGCAGCGAAGCCGAAGGCAATGGCCCGGTGGATGCGTCGCTCAAAGCGATTGAGGCGCACGCCCAAAGCGGTGCCGAAATGGTGCTGTATTCGGTCAACGCCATCAGCGGCTCAACCGAAAGCCAAGGCGAAGTCACGGTGCGTTTGCAAAACAGTGGTCGGGTGGTAAACGGCGTCGGCGCTGATCCAGACATCGTGGTGGCCTCGGCCAAAGCCTACCTGCATGCGCTTAATAAACTGCACAGCAAGGCCGAGCGGGTAGCTGCGCAGGGCTAAAGCCTGTCAAAAGATGTATCTCTGAATGGATTGCCAACTTATAATCTCACCTAGATTATTGAAGAGTCGTGCAAGTTATTGATATTGCAAGACTTTTCGCTTTACTGCACTGGCAAAAATTTTGTTTGGAGATATTTCGATGCATCGCCCCTACCGCACTGCGTTGCGCTCGTTGTTAAAGATGCTGGGCACGGTAGCGCTGGGGATTGCCTTAGCGACACCCACTGTCCATGCCGCAGAGCGCAAAAAATCACCAGCCAAAAAACAGCAGGTCAGTGCAGTCAGCGCGAAACGCTCAACAGCCAAAGCGGTGCCGAGGAAGCAGGTGGCTGCGTCCCGCACCAAGGCTTCACCAGTGGCTAAGAATAAAAACAAAGCCACCGTAACGAAAAATTCGAGTGCTAAATCGCGCGTGGCAGCGGCATCTTCGGCCAAGGCGTCGCGTACGGTCGCAGCTTCGTCTGGCAAGAAGGTGGCGCGCATGGCTGCTGTTTCGGCACGTGCGCCGGTGCGGACGGCTTATGTGGCGCCGGCGCGGCAGTCGTTTGGCGAAATGGCCGGTTTGCACGCCTTGAGCGATCCGCTCGACCTCAAATCCAGCGTCGCTTTGATCATTGACCAAGACACCAAAGAAATTTTGCTGAGTAAAAACGACCATGCGGTGCTACCGATTGCCTCACTCACCAAATTGATGACCGGCTTATTAATTAGCCAATCGCGCCTACCTATGGATCAGCTGATCACTATCACCCAAGACGATATTGATACCGAAAAAGGCAGCAGCTCGCGCTTGATGGTCGGCACCACGCTGACGCGCCGCGAAATGCTGCATTTGGCGCTGATGTCCAGCGAAAACCGCGCCGCCAATGCACTAGGCCGCACCTACCCCGGTGGTTTGTCGCTGTTTGTCGCGCAAATGAATGCCAAAGCGCGTGCTTTGGGTATGCGCGATACCCGCTACGTCGAGCCGACTGGCTTGTCGAGCAATAACCAGTCCAGCGCACACGATTTGGCGATTTTGGTCAACGTGGCGCACAGCGATCCGGTGTTGCGTGAATTTTCGACCTCGCCCGGCTATGAAGTCGCTGTCGGCAAGCGAACTTTGCAATACAACAATACCAACCGCTTGGTACACAACCCGTCTTGGGACATTGGCCTGCAAAAAACAGGCTATATCTCAGAGGCTGGGCGCTGCTTGGTGATGCAAGCCGAGGTGGCAGGGCGCAAGCTGATCATGGTGTTTTTGGATTCCGCCGGAAAATTCAGCCGCCTAGGTGATGCCGAGCGTGTGCGCCAGTGGGTGGAATCAACACCCGAGCTACGCTCCTCCGCGCAGCACATCACCGCCCGTGGCGGGTGATTTTTAAAAACCAGCCGGCGTGCCTTTGTAGCCTAGCGCTACAGAAATACTGTTAGCGGTGGACTGCAACTTGGGCAGCCACTCTTCTTCCAAACGGTCGGCTGGCGCTGAAATCGACAGTCCGGCTACCAGCTTGCCTTGGTCGTCATAGACACCAGCAGCAATGCAGCGCACGCCCAATTCCAGCTCTTCGTTATCGCGCGCAGTGCCATATTGGCGCGCTTTGGCCAGTTCGCGCTCCAGCGATAGCAGTTGCGTGATGCTGTTGCGCGTTTGCCCGGGCAGACCGGTACGGGTGGCGTAGGTGCGCACGCGCTGCGGATCGTCCGCCGCTAAAAACAGTTTGCCGGTGGAAGTCAAATGCAGTGGAGCGCGCCCGCCAATCGCACGCACCACTTGCATACCCGAGCGCTCACTGTAGGCGCGTTCGACATAAATAATTTCATCACCTTGGCGAAGGCTCAAATTGACCGGTTGCTGGATTAATTTATGCAGCTCGCGCATCGGCACCAGTGCCGCATCGCGCACATTCAAGCGCCCTTTGACCAAGTTACCTAGCTCCAGCAAGCGCATCCCCAAGCGGTAGCTGCCTGACTCGGGCCGATCAACAAAGCGGCCAGTGGCCAAGTCATTTAGGATGCGGTGGGTGGTGGACGGATGCAGTCCGGTCTTTTCGCTGATTTCTTTCAATGAAATAGCTTCTTCACGCGATGCGAGCACATCTATTAGTGCAAACATGCGCTCGATGACCTGAACACTGGGCTTGACGGGTATTGCAGGATCGATTTTTTTCATGGGGTGAAATTTGAGGAACGGCTCCAATTTTACCTTGTGAAATTGAACCGTGCTCAGGAGGCCTCGGTGCGGCGTTCTACGCGCTGCCATTGCCCTTGGATGCGCAGTTCGTGCGGCAAAAATAGCGCTTTGTAGTTCATTTTGGGACTGGCTTCTATCCAGTAACCCAAGTACGCATAAGCCAAGCCCATTTGGCGTACTTGTTCGATTTGCCACAGCACGTTATAGGTGCCATAGCTGCAATGCGGCTCTGGCTCGTAGAAGGTATAGACGGCAGACAGACCGTCGCTGAGCACATCAATCAGCGAGACCATTTTCAGCGTGCCCTCAACGCCGTCGCCGTGAACTGGTAGGCGAAACTCTACCAGCCGAGAATCGACGTGGCTTTGCAGCAAAAACTGGCTGTATTGATCCACGCTGTCGTGGTCCATGCCACCGCCACTGTGGCGACCACTTTGGTAGCGCAGATAGAGCTGGTAATGCTCGGGCACAAAGCTCGGCTGAAGCACGCGCACTTGCAGGTTAGCGTGGCGCTTGGCGGCGCGGCGTTGGCTGCGCTCGGGCACAAACTCTTGCGCCAGCACGCGCAGCGGCTGGCAGGCGTTGCAGCCGTCGCAATAGGGGCGATAAGTGAACAGCCCGCTGCGCCGAAAGCCTTGAACGACTAGCGCGGAATAGGCCTCGCTGCGCACCAGATGCGCCGGCGTTGCTACTTGCGAGCGCGCCTGTTGTGCAGGTAAATAACTGCAGTCATATGTTGCAGTGGCATAGAACTGCAGTGCTTGCAAAGGAAGGTCATTGAGTTGCGTCATACCGTCAATGCGGGCTCTGTCAGCAGCTGATTCCACAGCCGAGGCTCAAACTGCCAGTGGATTTCTGGCTCCGTCTGGGCTTGCTGCACATGTTGTAGAAATTGCGCGCGAGAAATTTCGTAGGCACCCAACGAAGCCAAATGCAGCGTGTTTTGTTGACAATCAATCAGCGTGACACCCGCTTGCCGGCACAGGCAAATCAAAGCTGCAAGGGCAATTTTGGATGCGTCGGTGGCGTGGGCAAACATCGACTCACCAAATACGGCACGTCCGAGGGCGATGCAATACAAGCCGCCGACCAATTGGCCGTTCACCCACGTCTCGACGCTGTGCGCGTGACCGGCTGCGTGGAAGGCCTCATAAGCCGCCACCATCTCCGGCAAGATCCAGGTGCCATCTTGGTGCTGGCGCGCAGTGTCGGCGCAGGCACGCATTACCGCGCCAAAGCCGTGGTCAATGCGAATCGTGCAGCGCGGATCCGCTCGAAATTTTTGCAAAGTTTTGCGTAGCGAGCGGTGCAGCCGAAAGGCCTCGGGCTGCAACACCATGCGCGGGTCAGGCGACCACCACAGTACCGGTTGGCCTGCACTGAACCACGGAAAAATTCCTTGGCGATAAGCACTCAGCAAATGTGCGACATCGAGCGAGCCGCCCACAGCCAGTAGGCCAGGCGCTGGCGTGTCATGACCCCACGCAGTGTGGGGTGCAGGAAATGGATCGTGAGGCTGGAGCCAAGGCAGGGTAGCGGGCATAGCAAGAAAGATTCGCGTGAGGGATTCGAATCTTCCTCTCTAGGCGAGAAATTTTATCAAAAAATACCAATAACAATCAAAGTATGCCTCTGTTGTGCGATTGGAACACATCGCCACTTGCGCTAGGGATGTCCTGAATAACTCGGATTCATGAGTGCTACAAGGCCGACGTTTTCACTGATGTTACGCAGCCGCCCCCTACTAGGGAAATCCTGCAAAACCTCCCCCGTTGTTTGGTACACGTCAGCATGCAATGGCATCCTCGCAGCCCATGAAGCAAAGCAGCCTTAACCTGAACCTGACCCTCAAGAAGACGCGCAAGCAGAAACTGCTGGCCCAGATGGATCTGGTGGTTCCTTGGGCGGCATTGGTTGAACTCATTGCCCAGTACTACCCAGAAGGCAGGAATGGACGCCCACCCTTTGCACTGGAGAGCATGCTGCGCATCCACTGCATGCAGCAGTGGTTCACCTTGTCGGACCTGGCGATGGAAGAGGCCTTCTTTGACACCCCGATCTACCGGGAGTTTGCACGGCT
The DNA here is from genome assembly GCA_041798325.1 of Giesbergeria sp. Lineage (GTDB taxonomy): Bacteria > Pseudomonadota > Gammaproteobacteria > Burkholderiales > Burkholderiaceae_C > Simplicispira. The sequence goes on along the minus strand of JBHCAP010000037.1, from coordinate 2,168 downwards.
CGATGCCCATGGGCGAATGCCCGATGAGAGCACCATCTTGCGCTTTCGCCACCGTCTTGAGCGCCACAAACTGGCCGATCAGATGCTGGCCACCGTCAACGAACTGCTGGCAGCAAAGGGCCTACTGCTGAAAGCGGGCACAGCGGTAGACGCCACCTTGATTGCCGCGCCCAGTTCCACCAAGAACAAGGACAAAAAGCGCGACCCGGAGATGCACTCGAGCCAAAAAGGCAACGAATGGCACTTTGGCATGAAGGCCCACATTGGGGTAGATGCGGACTCAGGACTGGTGCACACCGTCATCGGCACTTCGGGCAACGTGGCCGACGTTGTAGAGGGCAATAGCTTGCTGCACGGAGAGAAAAAAGACGGGTTTGGTGACGCGGGCTATCAGGGAGTGGACAAGCGCCCCGATGCCAAGGCGGGCGTGAGGTGGCACATAGCGATGCGCCCAGGCAAACGCAGGGCGCTGGACAAAGAAAACAACCCCATTGACGCACTGATAGAGCAGGTGGAGAAGATCAAGGCCGCCATCCGTGCCAAGGTGGAGCACCCGTTTCGGGTGATCAAGCGCCAGTTTGGCTACACCAAGGTGCGCTACCGGGGATTGAAGAAGAACACATTGCAGCTCAAGACGCTGTTTGCGCTATCGAACCTGTGGATGGTGCACCATCAATTGCTGGCGGCCCAGGGATGAGTGCGCCTGAAAACGGGCAAGGGGCCGCGAAAGCGGTGCAGATGGCCCGAAAAGGGCGTGAAAAGTGGTGCGAAGGCGCAGGCTAGAGGGCATTCATCGCACTATCTGAAAACCTGATGTTGCGCAGCCGCTTGCAGCGCCTGTAGTTGGGCATAGGCACTACGAGATGCATTGATCAGCAACCTGCGACACAGCGCAAACGGATTGGTCTTGTTTGCAAGGCTCAAGCACTGCAACTTGAAGATGGCGTAAATGGCCATGAAGACATGGTTGCTTTGGGTTCGCACGGTGCGCGTGGGAGACTTGGCCAAGTTGGCGTTGGACTTCAAGGACTTGTGAAACACCTCCACTTGCCAGCGTTTTTTATAGGTCGTGGTGATGGCGTCATAGTCAGCGCCCAAGTCGCTGCAGACCAGATGCAAGACCCCCGTGCTGTCGTCCTTGTTTTTAAAGACTTGGCGCGCTATCAGCACTTCTTTGTCGTGCCCTTTTAGCCACCCCCGCACGGCGCAGCGCTCTGGCATCTGCAGCTCATCTACGCGTACAAAACGCTTCTTTTTCTTGTCCTCTTGGCTCAGGGCAATCAGCCGGTTGTCCTTGAGCGCAGCGATAAAGTGCCGGCCTTTGCTGCGGATGAAGTCAAAGTTCTCCTCTGCGGCGTACCAGCTGTCCATCAGCACAAAGCGAAACTTCAATGCGTTATCCACGCACACTTCAATCATGGCGCGCATCAACTCGTTTTTGGTTTTCTCGCTTTTACGCTTAACCTTTTTTGTGCTCAGGCAGCTGTATTGAATCGGTTTTTTGACCAACTCAAAGGCCACCGGGATGGAGGCGCTGTTGCAGTGGTACAGGGCATTGAGCAGGTTGATGCCTTTGACCGCTGGGCCGCTGCAGTGATCAAAGTGCCAGCACATCAGCTCGCTCTCATCGCTCCAAGCTTTCTCCTGGATGGTGTCATCGAAGATGAGCACACCATCGTCACTTTCTAGCGAACGCACGATGCGCTTGACGCTTTGCCACAGGTCTTTGGAGGTGTACTCCTGCGCTGACAGAAACCGCGTGACTTGGTCATGGCTGACCTCTCCTTCAACCATGGCGGACAGGCCTGTCGCAGTTGCTGCACCGAACGTGCTGAGCAAGTAGTCTGTGTATAAATCCAGATCAGGTTTCGTCATGCGGTAAGCCTAGCAGGGGGCGGCTGCGTAACATCAGTTATTGAAGTTAATGGAGCCATTTCATGGCGCCAACCAAATACACAATGCTGAGAAAGCGGCTATCGAGCTTCTCGTAGCGCGTTGCCACTCTGCGGTAGACTTTCATGCTTTGACACAGGTTCTCCACCAAATGGCGCGCCCGGTACTTCAGCGCATCAAACGCTCGTTTTTCTTTGCGGTTAGTTTTGGGTGGAATGACCACCTCCATGCCTTTGTCCATCGCCTCCTGCACGATGGCATCGCTGTCATAGGCT
>JBHCAP010000036.1:0-58029 GCA_041798325.1 Giesbergeria sp. | reverse complement strand
GCCATAGCCCAGCTCCAGCGCGTCCGAAATCAGCGCGTGGCCGATGGACACTTCCAGCACGCCGGGCACGCCGCGCACAAAGTCAGTCAGGTTGTCGCGGCTCAGGTCGTGGCCGGCGTTGACACCGAGGCCAGCATCCAGCGCAGCTTGGGCGGCGGCGCGGTAAATTTCGATTTGCTGCGCTTGCTGCGGCGTGCCCCACGCGGCGGCATACGGTTCGGTGTACAGCTCGACGCGGTCAGCGCCTGCGGCTTTGGCCAGCGCCATTTGCTCAGGGATGGGGTCCATAAACAGGCTGACGCGCACGCCCAGCGCTTGGCATTCGGCGATCAGCGGCGCTAAGCGGGCAGCGTCTTGCGGAAACGTCCAGCCGTGGTCGCTGGTGAACTGGTCTTCGCTGTCGGGCACAAAGGTGGCCTGCTGCGGGCGCACGGCGCGGATGAAGTCCATCAGGTTTTGCGACGGGTTGCCCTCGATGTTGTATTCGCGCCCCGGCCATTTTTGGAGCAGCGCGGCCAAGTCGGTCACGTCGGCGGCGCGGATATGGCGCTCGTCCGGGCGCGGGTGGACGGTGATGCCTTGGGCGCCGGCTTGCAGACAGAGTTCTGCCGCGCGCAGCACGCTGGGAATGCCCAAATGGCGCGTGTTGCGTACCAGCGCGACTTTGTTGACGTTGACCGACAGGGCGGTGCGGGGATGGACGGGGGCGGAGGCTGTAGCAGCGGAAGCGGTAGAAATAGTCATAGATTTTGCAGTTCCATCATCAGCTGGCGGGTGCGCAGCAGGGGGCTGCCGCAATGGTATTGCAGCAGCGCGCGCAGTTGCGGCTTCAGGGCGACGGCTACAGGCGTTGGCGCGCAGGCGTGCAGCAGGGCATTGAAGGGCTGCGCGCTGTCGAGCGCTTGTTGCAGCGCCTGCCACTGCGCGCCGCTCAGACTGGCGCGCTCGCGCGGGCCGGTGGCGTAGAGGCCGGCGTCAGCCGTCAGCGCATAACGTGCATTCGCTTGCAGCGGTTGAAAGGTCAGGGTTTGCGCGTGCAGCGCTGGCAGCAGCCCGAGGCTTTGCAGCAGCAGCAATTCAAACGCGCGCAGCACCGGTTCGAGCGCCTCGCCGTGCGCGCTGGCCAGCGCGCGCACCACGCCGCGATAGGTGTCAAACAGCGCAGGGTGCGGGTCTTCGCGCGCCAGCAGGCGCAGCAGCAGCTCGTTCAGGTAGATGCCAGCCAGCAGCGCATCGCCCGTGGGCATGATGTGGCCGCCGACCCATTCCGCGCCTTTGAGCGTGTGGATGTCGCTGGCACCGGTGGCGCTGCTTTGCGTCCACGTCAGGCTGAGCGGCTGCAGCGGCAACAGCACCGGGCGAAAGTTGGAGCTGGGTTTTTTCGCCCCTTTGGCGACCAGTGCCACGCGGCCGTGCTGGCGCGTGAACACTTCCAGAATCAGGCTGCTCTCGCTCCAGTCGTAGCGGTGCAGCACCAACGCTGGCTCATGGGTAACGCGGCGTTTTACATCACTCGTAGCCATACGAGCGCACGCGCGCTTCGTCGTCCGCCCAGCCCGAGCGCACTTTGACCCAAATCTCAATGAACACTTTGCAGTCCATCAGCTTTTCCAGCTCTTGGCGGGTTTCCATGCCGATGCGTTTGAGGCGCTCGCCCTTATCGCCAATCACCATCGCCTTGTGGCTGTCGCGCTCGACGACGATGGTGGCGGCAATGCGCACCAAGCGCTTGTGGTTCTTGCTTTTTTCTTCGCCGTACTGGTCGATGATGACGGTCGAGGTGTAGGGCAACTCGTCGCCAGTAAAGCGAAACAGCTTTTCGCGCACCGTCTCAGCGGCCAAGAATTTTTCGCTGCGGTCGGTCAGCTCGTCGGCCTCGTACCACCACGGCGCTTCGGGCAGGTATTTGGCGCAAATGCCAAACAAGCGCTGCACGTCGTTTTTGTTCTTGGCCGACATCGGCACGAACTCGGCAAACGGGTGGCGCTCCTGCATACTTTTGAGCCACGGCGCAATCTCGGCGCGGCGGTGGATGTTGTCAAACTTGTTGGCAATCAACAGCGTCGGAATGCCGGGCTTGAACAGGCTCAGCACCTTGGCGTCGGCCAGCGTGAAGCTGCCAGCCTCGACCACGAACAAAATCAAATCCACGTCGCCAATCACGCCCATCACGGTTTTGTTCAGCGACTTGTTCAACGCCGTCGCGTGGCGGGTCTGAAAACCGGGCGTATCGACAAACACAAACTGCGTCTGCTCGATGGTGCGGATGCCAGTGATGCGGTGGCGCGTGGTCTGCGCTTTGCGCGAGGTAATGCTGATTTTTTGCCCAACCAAGGCGTTGAGCAGCGTCGATTTGCCGACGTTGGGCTTGCCAACGATGGCGATCACGCCGCAGCGCTGCGGGCCAAGCTCTGCAGTGACGGTAGAGACTTCGGTGCCAGCGAGCAGAGATTGCAGGCTTTTTTCGGCTTCAGGGCTTATGTGGTCTGCGCTAGCAGCTACTTTTTTAGTAGCATCGTTCATCATTTTTTAGCTTTCAAGGTGGTCAGCATGGCGGCGGCGGCGGCTTGTTCGCCCGCGCGGCGCGAGCCACCGGTGCCGCGCTCAGCCAGCGCTAATTCAGGGATCAGACATTCGACATCGAAGCTCTGTCGGTGCGCTGCGCCTTCGGTGGCGACGACGCGGTAGGTGGGCAATTTCATTTTTCGCCCCTGCAGCCACTCTTGCAGCGCAGTTTTGGCATCTTTGGCAGCGGCTTGCATTTGCGGGTTGATTTCAACCGCAGCAAACAAGCGGTGTACCAGCGCCTCGGCGGTGATGTAACCGGCGTCAAGATAGACCGCGCCAATCAGCGCCTCGACCGCGTCGGCCAAGATAGATGGGCGCTTGTTTCCGCCCGAGCGCGCTTCGCCCTCGCCCAAGCGCAGCACCAGCGCCACTTGCAGGCCCAGCGCCAGTTGGTGCAGCGTCTCTTGCTTGACCATGTTGGCGCGCACGCGCGACAGGTCGCCCTCGGGCTGGGCGCTCAGGCGCTGGTATAGCAAGCTGGCGACAGCCAAACTCAGCACCGAATCGCCTAAAAATTCGAGGCGCTCATTGTGGTCAGCGCTAAAGCTGCGGTGCGTGACGGCGCGCTGCAGCAGTCCGGGGTCAGAAAAACGGTGCTGCAGACGCGACTGCAGTGCAAGAAGATCGGGATGCACTTATTTGCTCTGCCCTTGCAAGCGATAGACCAAGAAAGCGGGGCCGGCCAGTGGCACTTCGCGCGAATACTTGAACGACACCACGACCTTGTCACCGTTTTTGGTCACTTCCAAGTCCTCGCCCTTGATTGATGAAATATCGTCGATGCTGCCAGCGCGGTCAAAAGAGGCACGGATCTCAGGCACCGTTGTGCCTTCAAGCGCGGCCCTGTTGACCGCTTTTTGGATGGCTTGGTATTCCAGAAAAATCGGCAGTGACTGCCCGCCAATGGCGAACACCGAAACGGCCATCAAGCCGATAAAAATCAGGCCAATAAACGACATGCCGCGCTGGCGTGAACGAACAACGGTGCGGTGCATATTTATGCTCTCTCTATAAGGAGTTAACAGAATGACAGCGGCTGAATAACTCAGGCTTCAATGGAAAGGGCCAATGCGCTTGAGGTTGCCAAAATTCATCCAAACAAAAAAGGCTTTGCCGACGATGTTGGCTTCAGGGACAAAGCCCCAATAGCGCGAATCGAGCGAATTATCGCGGTTGTCACCCATCAGAAAATAGTGTCCTGCGGGCACTTTGCAGACCACGCCTTCAACGCTGTAGCGGCAGTTTTCGCGGTAGGGGAAGTCGCTAGCACCTTGGATAAAGGCAGGCGCATCGGTGTTGATCAACAGGCGGTGCGGCTGATCGCCCACTTTTTCTTCAAACTGCTTGGAGTAGCGCATCGTGCTTTCGTCAAAAAAGTCTGGTATGGCTTGGGTCTCCACCGGCTTGCCATTGATGCTCAGGCGCTTGTTCAAATAGGCGACCTCGTCGCCCGGCAGGCCGACCACGCGCTTGATGTAGTCCAAGTTCGGCTGGGGCGGGTAGCGAAACACCATCACATCGCCGCGCGCCGGCGGTGTGCCGTCAGTGACTTTGGTTTGCAACACTGGCAGGCGCACGCCGTAGGTAAATTTGTTCACCAAAATCAGATCGCCGATCCACAGCGTTGGAATCATCGAGCCGGACGGGATTTTGAACGGTTCAAACAAAAACGAGCGCAGCACAAAGACGACGGCAATCACCGGAAACAGCCCCGCCGTCCAGTCCAGCCACCACGGCTGCATCAGCGCATGGCTTTGGGCTTCTTGCACGTCCAAGTCGACTTTGGCGATGCCCATGCGGTCGAGTTCGGCGCGGCGTGCGGCAGCAGCTTCGTGCATCGCTTGTGCCACGCGGCGGCGCTGGGGCAGAAAGTACAAGCGCTCGGCCAGCCAATAACAGCCGGTGACAAAGGTGGCCAAGAACAGCAGCAGCGCAAAGTTGCCCTCGACCACGCCAAAGTACCAAGCGCCGATGTAGCCGGCAAACGCTGCCAGCAGCAGCGCGGTGAAAGCCTGCACTATCTGCATCAGTCTTCCACCTGCAAAATCGCCAAAAACGCCTCTTGCGGCACTTCGACCGAGCCGATTTGCTTCATGCGTTTTTTACCGGCTTTTTGCTTTTCCAGCAGCTTGCGCTTGCGGCTCACGTCACCGCCATAGCACTTGGCCAGCACGTTTTTGCGCAGCGCTTTGATGCTTTCACGGGCAATCACGTTGCCACCAATCGCCGCCTGAATCGCCACGTCAAACATCTGGCGGCTGATGATTTCGCGCATTTTGGCGACCACCGCGCGGCCGCGGTATTGCGATTGGCTGCGGTGGACGATGATCGACAGCGCATCGACTTTTTCGCCATTCAGCAAAATATCGACCTTCACCACGTCCGACGCGCGGTACTCTTTGAACTCGTAATCCATCGAGGCATAGCCGCGCGAAACCGATTTGAGCTTGTCAAAAAAGTCCAGCACGATCTCGCCCAGCGGCATCTCATAGGTCAGCATGACTTGACGACCGTGGTAGGCCATGTTCATCTGCACACCGCGCTTTTGGTTGGCCAGCGTCATCACCGGACCCACGTAGTCTTGCGGCATATACAGGTGTACGGTGACGATGGGTTCGCGAATCTCGTCTAAACGCCCTTGGTCGGGCATCTTGGACGGGTTCTCGATCATCGCCACTTCGCCATCAGCGCGCACTACTTGATACACCACGCTGGGCGCGGTGGTGATCAGGTCTTGGTCAAATTCGCGTTCTAGGCGCTCTTGCACAATTTCCATGTGCAGCAATCCCAAAAAGCCGCAGCGAAAACCAAAGCCCAGCGCTTGCGACACTTCCGGCTCGTACTGCAACGAAGCATCGTTGAGCTTGAGCTTTTCCAGCGCGTCGCGCAGCTGGTCGTATTCGCTGGCTTCCGTCGGGTACAGGCCGGCAAACACCTGCGGTTGAATTTCTTTAAAGCCGGGTAACGCTTGGGTGGCGGGGCCGGCGTTGTTGGGCAGCTTTTTCTCTAGCGTGACGGTGTCGCCAACTTTGGCGGCTTGCAGCTCTTTGATGCCGGCAATGATGTAGCCGACTTCGCCCGCGTTCAGCGAGGTGCGCGGCTCGTTGGCGGGGGTGAACACGCCAATGTTGTCAGCGTTGTAAACCGCGCCCGAGGCCATCATCTTGAAGCGCTCACCCTTGAGCAAGCGGCCATCGACCACGCGCACCAGCATCACCACGCCAACGTAAGGGTCGAACCAGCTGTCGATGATCATCGCGCGCAGCGGTGCCACTGGGTCGCCCTTGGGCGGCGGAATTTTGGCAACGATGGCTTCCAAAATCTCATCAACCCCCATGCCGCTCTTGGCCGAGCAGGGAATGGCATCGGTGGCATCGATGCCAATCACGTCTTCGATTTCGGCACGGGCGTTGTCGGGGTCGGCGTTGGGCAAGTCCATTTTGTTCAGGACGGGCAGCACCTCGACGCCTAATTCGAGCGCGGTGTAGCAGTTGGCCACGGTTTGCGCCTCAACGCCTTGCGAGGCATCGACCACCAGCAGCGCGCCTTCGCAGGCCGACAGCGAACGGCTGACTTCATAAGAAAAGTCCACGTGACCGGGGGTATCGATCAGGTTGAGGTTGTAAATCTGGCCATCTTGCGCTTTGTATTGCAGCGCGGCAGTTTGCGCCTTGATGGTGATGCCGCGCTCTTTTTCGATGTCCATCGAGTCCAGAACCTGGGCTTGCATCTGGCGCTCAGCAAGGCCGCCACAACGCTGGATGAGTCGATCGGCCAAGGTGGATTTACCGTGGTCAATGTGCGCAATGATGGAAAAGTTTCTGATGTGATTCATCAAGGGAAGACGTCAAGTGTGAAAGGGTCGCAGTGGGCGCAAGAAAAAAGGGCGCATCGTATGCTGACGCGCCCTGATTAGCTTTTGATTGTAGGCAAAAACAAGTTTCTATCGTACAGCCTATCAGCGCGCGGGTCGAATCAGGGCGTATTGCGCCCACTCGCCCCGACGAAACAGCACGTTGAGCGGCTTGTTTTTGTCGGCTTTGGCGACAGCGGCATCAAACTCCTTCAAGTTAGCTACCTCGGTGTTGGCAATCGCCAAAATCACATCGCCTTCGCGCAAACCAGCGCGCGCAGCAGCATCGCTAGCGGCCTCAATGCGCACACCGCCTTTGAGTTTCAGCTCTTTCTTTTGCGCCTCGGTCAGCTCGGCCACCGACAGCCCCAGCTGCTGCGCCGCTACTGATGCCTTGGACGGAGCTTGTTTGCCAGCGGCTTTGCGCACTGGCTCTTCTGGCTCAATCTCGGCAATGGTGATTGACAAATCGCGGACGCTGCCACGGCGAAACACCGTAATGGTGCTCTTGCTGCCGGGCTTGGTACCCCCCACCATGCGCGGCAGGTCAGAGACTTTGTCGATGGTCTTGCCATCAAACTTGGTAATTACGTCACCCGCTTCAATGCCAGCTTTGTCAGCTGGCGAGCCAGCCTCAACCCCCGAAACCAATGCACCTTGGGTTTTACCCAAGCCGAGTGACTCTGCAATGTCTTTGGCAACTGGGCCAATCTGCACACCAATGCGTCCGCGCGTGACACGGCCAGCGGTGCGCAGCTGCTCACTCACTTGCATGGCTTCATCAATCGGAATAGCAAACGAAATGCCCATGAAACCACCCGAGCGCGAGTAAATCTGGCTATTGATGCCGACCACTTCGCCGCGCATGTTGATCAGCGGCCCGCCCGAGTTGCCGGGGTTGATGGCCACATCAGTTTGGATGAAGGGCAGGTACTCACCGGTATCGCGCTGCTTGGCGCTGACAATGCCGGCGGTCACGGTGTTCTCCAGACCAAACGGCGAGCCAATCGCCATCACCCATTCGCCCACTTTAAGACGACTGACCTCGCCAATTTTCACTGCAGGCAAACCAGTGGCCTGAATTTTGACAACAGCCACATCGGTGCGCTTGTCCATGCCAATGATCTTGGCTTTGAATTCGCGCGAGTCGGTCAGCGTCACCAGCACCTCGTCCGCACCTTCAACCACGTGGGCATTGGTCATGACAAAGCCATCAGCACTCAAGATAAAACCCGAGCCAACACCGCGCGGCTGCTCTTCAGGCTGCTGGCGCTGTGGTGGACGCTGCGGCTGGCGCGGTGCATTAGGAATCGGAATACCAAAGCGCTTGAAAAACTCGCGCATTTCTTCGTCCATCGCACTATCGGCACCACCCAAGCTGGGGCTGGAGATTTTCTCTATCGTGCGAATATTGACCACCGAAGGCCCCACTTGCTCGACCAAATCAGTGAAGTCGGGCAAGCCGCGCACCGATGCCGGCTGCGCATGCACCACGGTGGGTGCCACCAGCGCCACGCTGGAAGTCGCAACCAGTACGCCCGCCAAAACGCAAGAATGCAGAGTTTTCCAATCCATTTTTTTCATAATGCTTTTAAAAGAGAAGGAAAGGCTATGAATCGAGCGCCGCACGCCAAGTTCCATTGACTCAAGATTCAACGGGCGGGCGCTTCAAAAGTCGCGTTGCGCAAAAAACGCGCCGGCATTTGCAGCGCCGTTGTGTTACCAAATTGCTGGTGCGCAGCCAGCAACTCATCCAAACGCGGGTCACGCAGCATGACTTGCTCGCCGGGCAGTTGTGGTTGTGAGGCAGGTGCTGTGTTGGCCTGCGCCAAGGTCAGCGCGGGCGGTGCGGCTACAGGCGCAGTGGCAGACGCGACCACAGGCGCACTAGACAACACCGCCATAGCAGCAGCACCACCGGGCACGCTTTGCAAGCTGCTCCAAGAGCTCCAGCCAACCACTACCACCGCCGCCATCGAAGCCAAGCCGGCAACCATCTTCCATTGAAAAACCGAGGCATTGGCTGCCTCTGGTACCACCGGCAGCTGTAACGGTACAGCGGCTTGCTGACTCGCTTGCACCGGTCGCCCAAGCGCCGGCTCATCAGCCAAGCGCTGCTGCAGACGCTGCAAAAAGGCACCATTGTCTGCGGCATGATGCGCCAGCTCAGGCGAACGCAGCACATCACCCACCAAATGGTAGAGCTGCCACGAAGCACGCCCCTCCTCTTCATGGGCAAACTGCATTGCCTGCTCAAACGCTGCGTCGTCCAATTGCCCGTCGGCCAAAGCCGATAACTGTTCGTGCTGAGTCAGTTTTGTATCCATACTGCCACCTGTTGACCTGTCTATCTGTCAAAACCCATCAAATTACCAACGCTTGCCCGCCTGATTTTCTAGCAGTGGGCGCACCCGCGCTGAAATCGCCTCACGCGCCCGAAAGATACGCGAGCGCACCGTACCAATCGGGCACTCCATCGCCGTAGCGATTTCTTCGTAGCTCAGCCCTTCGATTTCGCGCAGCGTCACTGCCTGGCGCAAATCTTCGGGCAAAGCTGCCATTGCCGCATTGACGGCTTGGGCAATTTCTTGCGCCGCCAATACAGTTTCAGGAGTTTCGTCGCTGATTAGTTCGCGCTCAAAGCGGGAAGTTTCATCGTCTGGGTCACCGCCGCGCATTGCGCCTTCATAAATCACCGGATTGCGCTTCATGTCAAGCAGCGCTTTTTTAGCAGTGTTGACGGCAATGCGGTACAGCCAGGTATAGAACTGCGCCTCACCGCGAAACTGGTGCAAGGCGCGATAGGCACGAATAAAGGTCTCTTGCGCAATGTCTTGTACCAAATCGGTATCACGCACCATACGTCCAATCAGCCGCTCAATGCGCCGCTGGTACTTGATGACCAGCAGCTCATACGCCCGCTGATCGCCAGCGACGGTGCGCTCAACCAATTGGAAATCAATATCTATCGGCAGCGTGGGTTGCGCGGACAAAGGAGTGGGGAAATCGTCTGAAGGAGGAGGTGCAGTCATGCGTCAAAAGTGGTCACGCCGACGATTCGCTGTGCGGCGTGATGTTGCTGGCGTTGGCGCTGCCAGAGCGAACCGGCGAATATACCGCACGGCGCACCTCGTCCCAGAGGGCTGGCTGACTGCTGCGTTCTATCCAAAGCCACAGCGCCGATCCAGCCTGAGAGAACTCAGGCTGCAAACGCAGCCACAGGCGGTGTTGTAAATCGAGGTGAACGTGTAAACGGGAAGAGGGCGTGCAAAGCGCCTGTCCTTGGAGCGATTCGAGTACCCAATCGCTGCCGCTCCAAACCAACGTGCCAGACGGTGCAGTGCGCCAAAACCAAAGCGCCAACAAACTGCACACCAACCACAGCACGGCAGACAAAGCGACTGCGACGAACTGGTCACCAGCACCAAAAACTGCCCAAGCAGTTAGCGCCGCAGCACCGGCCACGGCATAAATTGCCAAAGCCACCCCCAGCCAGCAGCTGCGCACTACCGGGTAACGTACCGGCGGTGCAGCGTGGTTACTCAAGGTCAAACGCGCTTAAAAACCAGCGAGCCGTTGGTGCCGCCAAACCCAAAGTTGTTTTTGACAGCGATGTCCATCCTCATATCGCGCGCAGTGTTGGCACAGAAGTCCAAATCGCACTCGGGGTCTTGGTTGTCCAAGTTGATGGTCGGCGGCACTTTTTGGTGGTAGAGCGCCAGCACGGTAAAGATACTCTCAATACCGCCAGCGCCGCCCAGCAAATGCCCAGTCATCGACTTGGTCGAGCTGATCACGGTTTTGTAAGCGTGATCGCCCAGCGCAGCCTTGATGGCATTGGTTTCGTTCAGGTCGCCCAGCGGAGTTGAAGTGCCGTGGGCGTTGAGATACTCGACCTGATCGGCGTTGATGCCGGCATTGCGCAGAGCGTTCAGCATGGCGCGGCGCGGGCCGTCCATGCTGGGCGCGGTCATGTGACCGGCGTCAGCGCTCATACCAAAACCGAGCAATTCAGCGTAAATTTTGGCACCTCGGGCTTTGGCGTGTTCGTACTCTTCCAGCACCATCACGCCAGCGCCTTCGCCCAGCACAAAACCATCACGGTCTTTGTCCCACGGGCGCGAGGCATTTTTAGGGTCATCGTTGCGCGTGGACAGGGCGCGCATGGCAGCAAAGCCGCCTACGCCCAGTGGCGAGACCGTGGCCTCGGTGCCACCGGCCACGACCACATCGGCGTCGCCGTATTCGATCATGCGACCGGCCTCACCAATGCAGTGCAGGCCGGTAGTGCAGGCGGTAACTACCGATAAATTAGGGCCTTTGAAGCCAAAGCGCATCGACACCTGTCCGGCCACCATGTTGATGATGGACGCAGGAACAAAAAACGGCGTGATGCGCCGAGCGCCCCGGCTGACGTACTCAGCGTGGGTGTTTTCAATCAGCGGCAGACCGCCAATGCCCGAGCCGATGACGCAGCCAATGCGCGTGGCGAACTCTTCGTCCAGCGCATCGCCCGTCGGCAGGCCAGCATCGGCCACCGCTTGCGCGGCCGCAGCGACGCCAAAATGAATGAACGAGTCCATCGTGCGCGCCTCTTTAGCGCTCATGTAGGACCCCAAGTCAAACCCTTTGACCTCACCGGCAATCTTGCAAGAGAAATCCGACGTGTCGAACTTCGTGATGAGATCAATGCCAGATTGACCGGCGAGGATGTTGGCCCAGGCCTCTTCTACCGTGTTGCCCACGGGAGTCACACAGCCCAAACCAGTCACGACAACACGACGACGACTCATGCAATAAAACCTTGTACTGAACCCGAAAAGAGAAGACGCAGTGCGCCGCTCAGGCCTTAGGGTGGGTGGTGGCGTAGTCGATGGCGTTTTGCACCGTGGTGATTTTCTCGGCATCTTCGTCCGGAATCTCAATGCCAAACTCGTCTTCCAGTGCCATCACCAATTCCACGGTATCGAGCGAGTCGGCGCCGAGGTCGGCAACGAAAGCCTTTTCATTGGTGACTTGGGACTCTTCGACGCCAAGCTGCTCGGCAATGATTTTTTTAACGCGTGCTTCGATATCGCTCATGATTTTTCTCTGGGGGTTGTTGAATGAATCCGCGATTCTAGCCGCTTCAAAGATGGACTTTAAAGCTGCTGGCCGTTCGGATAAACCGGCGTGAACTGTCGCTATTTGTGGCTACTGCCGCTAATTACATGTACATGCCGCCATTGACGTGCAACTCCTGCCCGGTCACGTAGCCCGCCTCAGGCGAAGCGAGGTAGGCCACAGCGTGCGCAATGTCGGCCGGCTTGCCCAAATGACCGAGCGGAATCTGGCTTTGCAGCGCTTGCTGCTGCACTTCGGGCAAATTGGCAGTCATATCCGTGTCAATGAAACCGGGTGCCACACAGTTAACGGTGATGCCCCTGCTGCCCAGCTCGCGCGCCAACGCGCGTGCCATGCCAGCCACGCCCGCCTTGGCTGCCGCGTAATTGACTTGACCGGGGTTGCCCGAAGCGCCAACCACGCTAGTGATGTTGATGATGCGGCCAAAGCGCTGCTTCATCATCGGCTTGATGGCGGCGCGGCTGACGCGAAACACCGCTTTCAGATTAGTGTCGATGACGGCATCCCAGTCGTCGTCCTTCATGCGCATGGCCAAGGTGTCGCGGGTGATGCCGGCGTTGTTCACCAGCACTTGCAGGCCGCCCTGCTCCTTGACGATGCGCTCCACCAGCGCATTGACCGCAGCGCCGTCGTTCACATCCAAGCTAGCGCCTTGGCAGCCAGCGTAGGCCGACAGCGCCTGCGTAATGCGCGCCGCGCCGTCGTCGGTGGTGGCAGTGCCAATCACTTGGTAGCCGCGCGTGGCCAGTTCCAGCGCAATCGCCGCGCCAATACCGCGCGACGCGCCGGTAACCAGCGCTACGGGCGCTTTTGCAGTGGATTCGCTCATGCCAACAGCTCCTTGACTTCGTTGAGGGTAGCCGGGTCGTACAACGCCGCGCCGGTCAGTTCTGCGTCAATGCGCCGCACCAAGCCGGCCAGCACTTTGCCAGGGCCGCATTCAATCACGTGGGTGATGCCGCGCGCCTTGAGCGCCTGCACGCATTCGACCCAGCGCACCGGGCCAAAGGCTTGGCGGTACAGCGCGTCGCGGATGGCGTCAGCATCTTGCTGCACCAGCACATCGACATTGTTGAGTACCGGAATTTGCGGCGCGGCCAACACCGTACTGGCCAGCGCCACACGCAACTTTTCAGCGGCGGGCTTCATCAGGCTGGAATGGAATGGCGCCGACACCGGCAGCGGCAGGGCGCGCTTGGCACCGGCGGCTTTGAGCACTTCGCAGGCTTTTTCGACGGCGGCTTTGCTGCCAGCAATCACGGTTTGCGCTGGGTCATTGAAATTCACCGCCTCGACGACTTCAATGCCATTTCCGGCCATAGCGCCCGTCACCTCTGCGCAACCAGCTATCACTTTTGCAGCATCCAGCCCCAAAATCGCTGCCATTGCGCCGGTTCCGACCGGCACGGCCTCTTGCATGGCGGCAGCGCGCAGGCGCACCAGCGGCGCAGCTTGCGCCAGCGTCAACACGCCGGACGCCACCAGCGCCGAATACTCGCCCAGCGAATGCCCGGCCACTGCCGCCGGCAGCGCGCCGCCTTCAGCGCGCCAAACGCGCCACGCGGCCACGCCAGCCACCAACATCACCGGCTGGGTGTTGGTGGTCAGCGCCAGTTGTTCTTTGGGGCCGTCTTGGATCAGGCGCGCCACGTCTTCGCCCAGCGCGTCAGAGGCTTCTTGCAGCGCCTGCACCACGGCGGGGTGGTCGCCCCAACCGTTCAACATGCCCACGGCTTGGGAGCCTTGACCCGGAAAGACAAAAGCAAAAGATTTCATGCGAATTATTAAAAATATGAATGAAATAGGGCTCTAGCCCTTTAAACACGTGCGCTAGCAGCTACAGTTTAAGGAGCACCGCACCCCACGTGAAACCACCGCCGACGCCTTCGAGCAGCAGCGTTTCACCGGGTTTGACTTGGCCCGAGCGCACCGCATGGTCTAGCGCCAGCGGAATCGACGCCGCCGAGGTGTTGCCGTGCTGCTGCACCGTCACCACCACTTTGTCCATCGACAATTTGAGCTTGCGCGCCGTGCTTTGCATGATGCGGATGTTGGCTTGGTGCGGCACCAGCCAATCGATGTCGGCCTCGGTCAAGCCGGCTTTGTCCAGCGTGGCGCGGGCGGCGCTTTCGAGCAAACCAACCGCCAGCTTGAACACCGCTTGGCCGTCCATCGTCAGCAAAGGCTTGCCGGTGATTTGGCCGCCCGAGACTTGGCCGGGCACGCACAAAATATCGACGTATTTGCCATCGGCGTGCAGGTCGCTGGCCAAAATGCCGGGCGTGTCAGACGCTTCGAGCACCACCGCGCCGGCACCGTCGCCAAACAGCACGCAGGTGCCCCGGTCGGTGAAGTCCAACAAGCGGCTGAAAATCTCGGAACCCACCACCAGCGCCCGCGTCGCCGCGCCGGCGCGGATCATCGCGTCGGCCACCGTCAGGGCGTAAATGAAACCGCTGCACACCGCCTGCACGTCAAACGCCGCGCAGCCATTGGCACCCAGCTTGTTTTGCAAAATCGCCGCCGTGGACGGAAACACCATGTCCGGCGTCGAGGTGGCGACGATGATCAGGTCGATGTCTTGCGGCACGCGCCCGGCGGCTTGCAAGGCTTTGCGCGCCGCGTCCAGCGCCATATCGCTGCAAGCGACATCGTCGGCGGCAAAGTGGCGCGCCGCAATGCCGGTGCGCTCGACAATCCATTCGTCCGAGGACTCAACACCGCGCGCCGCCAAGTCGGCCACTAAGTCGGCATTGGTCACCCGGCGCACCGGCAAATGGCTGCCAGTGCCAGTAATACGTGAATAGCGTTTCATCAGATTGACGCTGGCGTCGCGCCGCTGTTGACAGGGGCTTCAGGCGGCAGCAAAAAAGGCGCTGCACGGTCGATGCGGGTGCGAACGCGGTCCAGCAGGTTGTTGCGGGCTGCATCATACGCGCGGCCCATCGCCTGCCCAAAGGCCACATCGTCCGCCGAGCCGTGGCTTTTAAACACCAGCCCGCGCAAGCCCAGCAGCGCCGCACCGTTATAGCGCCGATGGTCAACCCGTCTTTTAAACGCAGATAGCACCGGATAAGCGACGATGGCAGCGATTTTGGTCAACGGGTTGCGCGAAAACTCTTGCTTCAAAAAGCCGCCGACCATGCCGGCCAAGCCTTCGCTGGCTTTCAGGGCGACGTTGCCGACAAAGCCATCGCAGATCACGATATCGGCCGTGCCTTTGAAGATGTCATTGCCTTCGACGTTGCCGACAAAGTTGATGAAGCCCGACTGACCGGCTTGGCGCAGCAACTCGCCGGCTTTCTTAATCACGTCGTTGCCTTTGATGGCCTCTTCGCCAATATTGAGCAAGCCAACCGTGGGATTAGCGTTGCCCTTGAGCACCGAATCCAGCGCCGAGCCGAGCACGGCAAATTCAAGTAGATGCTGCGCGGTGCTGTTGACGTTGGCCCCCAAGTCCAGCACGGTGGTGGAGCCGCCTTTGGCATTGGGCAATTGGCCAGCAATGGCCGGGCGGTCGATACCGTCCAGCGTTTTGAGCACGTAGCGGGCAATCGCCATCAGCGCGCCGGTGTTGCCCGCCGACACGGCAGCGGCGGCTTTACCGCTTTTGACCTGCTCGATGGCGACGCGCATCGACGAGTCTTTTTTGCGCCGCAGGGCGATTTCTACCGGGTCGTCCATCGTCACCACTTGGCTGGCTGGCACCAAAGTAACGCGCTGATGGACAAAGCCTTGCAGCGCCTCGGGCAAGCCAACCAGCAGCAAATGTGCGTCGGCATGGTCGTCCAAAAACTGGCGGCACGCCGCCAACGTGACACGGGGGCCGTGGTCGCCACCCATGCAATCAACAGCCAGAGTAATCATGAAAGAGGAACGAAAAAACGAAGGAAGAACGCAAACGCGCAAGGCATAAAAAAAGACCCGCGCTACGGACAAGGTAGCTACGGGCCTCGGCGGTCGAAGCTTCTGACAGGTGTCAGGCTTCAGCCTTGTTCTTCAGCACTTGGCGACCACGGTAAAAGCCGTTAGGGCTGATGTGGTGGCGCAGGTGAATTTCGCCGGTGGTTGGCTCGACTGCGATACCGGGCACGGTGATCGCGTTGTGCGAGCGGTGCATACCGCGGCGTGATGGGGACTTTTTGTTTTGCTGAACAGCCATGATTGGCTCCTGGTCTGAAAAAGGGTTGGTAAAAACGCGATCAGCCCATTCGAAAGACACAAGGAGATTCGCGCGAAGCCTTCGATTATATCTCAAGCCAATTTAGTGGCTGGGCTTGTCTGCTTTAAAGTTTGACAGCGAAGCAAACGGATTGGGTTTTTCTTCTTCTGCCGCGTCAAAGTCTTCGCTGCTCGACGCCATCACCACGGCGACGGGGCAGTCGTCATGGCTGGCAACCACCGGCAGGCTCATCAGCAATTCGTCTTCAATCAGCTCGCGCAGATTGAATTCGCGGCTGATGGCCAGCAGGTCTTCTTCGGCATCGTCGTCCAGCAGCTCGGCGGTGGCTTCGTCGGCGACAAAGCGAAACCAGCGGTCCACTTCCAGCGGCACATCGACCGGCGTTAGGCAACGTTGGCACAGCATCGGCAGCGTGGCTTGCACGGTGAGGTGCAGCCACGGCTCGGCGGCTTGGTCTTCGGCATCGGTCGCGCCGGCGCGCAATTCGCCTTGAATTTGCCAATTAACTGTCAAATCGGGCTGCAGCCCTTGTGCTTCCTGCGCTAGGCGCTCATATTTTAAGAGCGTATCGCTGCCTTGCAAATGCGCGCTAGCTTGCGCAAAAGTTTTGATATCAAGCCGGTCGGGGGAGTAGTCCTTGGTCATGCGCGCAGTGTAAGAGAATCACGCCATGCATGAATCCGCCCTCCCACCACGCACCCTGATTTTGGGTTCAACCTCGCCGTATCGGCGCCAATTGCTGCAGCGCTTGCAGCTAGCTTTCACCGTTTTTGCCCCGGATGTGGACGAAACTCCGCTCCCCAACGAAGCCCCGCGCGACTTGGCTTTGCGCTTGGCGCTGGCCAAAGCCCATGCCGTCGCTGCGCAAAACCCCGGCGCTATCGTCATCGGCTCCGACCAAGTGGCCGACTTGGCCGGCCAGCCGCTGGGCAAGCCCGGCACGCACGAACGCGCTACGGCACAACTGCGCCAAATGCGCGGCCACAGCGTCATCTTTCAAACCGCCGTCGCCGTGGTCTGCCCCGAAACCGGTTTTGAGCAGGTGGACTTAGCGCCGGTGGTGGTGAGATTTCGTGAGCTGTCGGACGCAGAAATCGAACGCTACCTGCGCGCCGAGCAGCCCTACGACTGCGCCGGCAGCGCCAAGAGCGAAGGCTTGGGCATCAGCCTGCTCGACGCCATCGACAGCGACGACCCGACGGCGCTGATTGGCCTGCCGCTGATTCGCACCTGCCGCCTGCTGCGCGCTGCGGGCTTGGTGCTGCCATGAATACATCCACCAACAAAACACGCGGCACGCTGTATTTGGTGCCCGCGCCACTGGACTTTGGCTGCGATGTGCAAATGCCGTTGCAGGACAGCCTGCCGGGCGCCACCCTCGTCACCGCAGCGCGCCTAACGCACTGGGTGTGCGAAAACGCCAAAAGCGCCCGCGCTTATTTAAAGCGGGTCGATGCGCTGCACCCACTGGCCGCACCGCTACAAGAGCAAACCATCACCGAGCTGCCGCGCGAAGTACACAAAAAAGGCGACCACGGCGGCAAAGGCTCAGCCGCGTTTGATGCGCGCCCGCTGCTGGCCGCCGCGCTGGCCGGACACGACATCGGCTTGGTCAGCGAGGCCGGTATGCCCGCCGTCGCTGACCCCGGCAGCTCGGTGGTACGCGCCGCGCACGCGCTGGGGATTACGGTGGTGCCGCTGGTGGGACCCGTGTCGCTGCTGCTGGCTTTGGCCGCCAGCGGCCTGAATGGCCAAAACTTCGCCTTCGTCGGCTATTTGCCGCAGGACAGCGACGAGCGCGCCCAGCGCATTCGCTCGCTAGAAGCGTTGGCGCTGAAAACCCATCAGACGCAGCTGTTTATTGAAACGCCGTACCGCAACGCCGCGCTGCTGCAAGCTTTATTACAGACGCTGCACCCGAACACGCGCCTGTCGGTCAGCAGCGGTTTAACGCTGGCGAGCAGCACCACGCGCAGCCAAAGCGTGCAGCAGTGGCGGGGTAAACCCGGTGGGCCGGACAAGAACACGCCAGCGGTGTTTGCGATTGGGGCTTAAAAAATTGATAGCTGCTAGCGCCCGTGTTTAAAGGGCTAGAGGCCTAGAACACTATAAAAACAACGGGCGACTAAAGCTGCAACACGCCATCAACGATGGAGATTTGCTCAAACTCACCGTCGGAATCACGCAACACCAGCAGCGCCGTCATCCGCTGCTGCTGCGCCAATTGCTTGGCAGCCGACTCACCCAGCACCAGCAGCGCAGTCGCCCAAGCGTCGGCCAACATGCAAGACGGCATCACCACCGTCACCGAGGCGAGTCGGTTGCCGCGCTCGTCCAGCGGCCGCCCGCGCACCGGGTGCATGGTGTGGGCGTAGTGCTGACCGGCCACCTCAAACCAATGGCGGTAGTCGCCCGAGGTGGCAATCGCCGCATCGGTCAACTCCATCACGCCCATCACTTCGCGCTGGTGGCGCACCGGTTTTTCTATCGCCACCGTCCACGCTTGGGCATCGGGCTTGCTGCCTTTGGCGCGCATTTCGCCATCAATGCCGACCAAATAGCGCGTGATGCCAAAGCCATCGAGGCAGTGCGCCAAAGCGTCCACGCCGTAACCCTTGGCAATGCCCGATAAATCCAGCGCTAGCGCGGCTTGCTTGCGCACGCGTTGGTTAGCCAAGTCGATGTCTAGCGCCTCACTGGCCGGGCGGTGGCTGCGCTGACCGAGGGCGCGAATCTGCTGCGCATCCGGCTGTGAATTGGTTGCGCCAAAGCCCCAAGCGTTGACCAATGCACCCACGCCGATATCAAACGCGCCACCCGAGGCACGGCCAACGTGCAGCGCCGCGTCCAGCACCGCCAGCAGCTCCGCCGGCACGCGGTGCCACTGCTGCAGCGGCGCGGCGCTCAGGCGGTTCAGGTCGGAATCGGGCTTCCATGTGGACATTTGCCGATCCACCTGATCCACAGCGGCCAACAGCGCTGCGCCGATAGCGCCCACATCGATGCCAGCCGGCGCAAAAAACACCGCGCTGTAGCGGGTGCCCATGGTTTCGCCGTTGAGCGAATGGCGCTGCAACACTTCAGAAGACATCTTCACGGTAACGTCCTTGCGCTTTCAATGTGGCCACGCTCAGATGCAGCGGCGAGAGCACTTCGTCAATCGCCTGCGCAATGTTTTTCGCCATTGCCCGGCTGCCGCACACCAGCACTTGGCCGTCTTTTGCCAGCAACTCGCGCAATTGCGGTGCGTTGCCGAGCACGCGGTCTTGCACATAAGCGCCGTCTTGGATGCGTGAAAAAGCCGCGTGCAGACCGGTCAGGCGGCCATCGGCGAGATAGCTGTCGAGTTCGGGTTGGTACAAAAAGTCAGACGCCGGGTCGCGCCCGCCCCAATACAAATACATCGGGTGCTTGCCGGTGTTGTTGCGGATAAACCCCGCCAATGGCCCGATGCCGGTGCCCGATCCAATCAAAATCACCGGCGCTTTGCCCGCTGCTGGCCGAAAGTCGGGGTGCAGCTGGATAAACGCCTCCATGCGCCCGCCCTGCGGCAAGCTGTGCAGAAACTCCGAGCACAAACCGCCGGGCAGTTTGCGCACGCAAATCTCTACAAAGCCATCGCTTGACTGGCTGGCCAGCGAATAAAACCGGGGCACCGCGCTGCCCGGTGGCACCACGCCGAGCAAGTCACCGACTTCAAACTGCGGCAGCGCCTGAGCGCCAAAAAACTGTGCCACGCGGGCGGCGAAACCCACCGGCGGCACGGCCGCAAAGCGCAGCACGCTGGTCGGTGCTTGCACGGCCTGGCCGTAGTCGGCGCGCGCTATCAGCACAAACGCCTCGGTGCGCGGGCGCTTGGGCGTGTGGACCAAGTTCAGTTCTTGCCCCATCAACTGCCCGACCGCATTGCCCCAGCGCGTGAAGGCTTGGCCCGATTGGCGGTCGATGGTGTCGATGTCCAACAAGCGCCGTCCGCCTTGCGCCAGCAGCGCCGCGTCCACGTCGTAGGCAAATTTGCAAAACTGCGGAAACTGCCGGTCGCCAAAACCCAGCACG
Organism: Giesbergeria sp.; assembly: GCA_041798325.1. Taxonomy (GTDB): domain Bacteria; phylum Pseudomonadota; class Gammaproteobacteria; order Burkholderiales; family Burkholderiaceae_C; genus Simplicispira. Next base: position 38,245 of record JBHCAP010000036.1, on the reverse strand, counting down.
GCAAAACCGGCACCGGCGGACAGCTGGGGCTTGGCTTTTTCCAAACGCGCCAAAAATTGGTTGGCCGAACTCGGTGCATCCCCATCGCCATAGGTGGCGGTGAGGACGAACAGGCGCTGGGCTTGCGGGTAGTCACCGCTCCATTGGTTCAGCGCGGCGGTGTGTACGCGCAAGCCCGCTTGGCGCAAAGCGTCGTGCAGCGTGTTGGCAAAACCCCACGTGCTGTTGTTTTCGCTGCCGACCAAAATCACCGTGTCGGCTGCGCTGGCGGCACTGTTGCCGACCAAGCGCGGCATCGACTGGCGCCGCTGCCACCAAGTCAATGCGCCAGTGGCGCTCAAAAACGGCACGCTCAGCGCGCACAGCGCCAGCAGCAAGCCCAGCCACCACAGGCCTTCGCCGGTGTGGAGTTGGTATATCAGCTCATAGGTTGTGCGAAAGCCATCGTGCGGCAGGTAGGTCAAAAATGCGCCGGTGCTGGGGTCGATATAGCCCTCGCCTTGACTCGTCGCCAGCGAATAAACGCCTGCCGCGTCGCCCGGGCTGGGATAGACCAATTCGCGTAAATCATTGACATCGGTGGCCAGCAGCACCGGCAAAGCGCTGATTGGCATGGCGACACCGCCCGCCACTTGCGCCGGAAAATCTGGCTCGTCCTGCATCCCATCAGGAAACAAGGCAAACGTCGCTGCTGACAAATACACGCCGGTCAGCGCCGACAGCAGCAGCCCCAGCAGCACCACGCGCCCAACTTGGGTGTGCCAGCGCTGGACAAAATCGCCGCGCAGCGGATCGGCCAAATGCCGCCATCCGCCCACGCGCTTGACGAGCAACACCGCGCCCGTCACCGACAGCACCAGCATCACCAGCGCCAGCACGCCCGACGCTACGCGCCCGGGGGTGCCCAGCAGCCACGAGCGGTGCAAATTTTTGACCCAGCGCGGCAGCAGCGCGCCCACGTGGGGGGCGATGCCTTGGCCGGTCTGCGGATCGACGCGCTCCACGCCGGTCTGGCCGTCTTGGTTGTAATAAACGATGACAGCGCCATTCGCAGAGCGCTGAATTTGCTCCACCCCCGGGTAATGCTGCGCCACCCGGCCAGCCAGCGCGGCGACGTTGATTTGGCCACCTGCCGGCGCGGCGTTGCTCCAGCGGTCTAGCACCGGCTCTAGCGCCAACACCGCGCCGCTGAGGGCCAACACCACGGCCAGCAAGGCCGCCCACAATCCGAGCAGTGAATGGAGTTTGCGCACCGCTACGCGCTCACATATCGAAGCTGAAGGCTTTGACGTAGCCGCGCCCCGCAGTGGGCTTGGCCTTGTTGGCGCTGGTCAGGGGCACGCGCAGCTCATTGGGGTTGTCGCGCTCGTCTTCTACCGCCGTGTCAATGCGGATTTCGTAGCCGGCATCAATCAGCGCATCGGCCAACTCCACGGTGACTTTCAGCGTTTTTCCGCTGCCGACGCTGGCACCGCTGACGCCGTCAAACTCGCTGGCGCGCATACCGCTGCCGCGCGCCCAGTCGCGCAGGTTTTTGTAGTACTTGGTTTTTTTGCCGGCGACCCACAGCGTTTTTTGGTATTTGCCAGCCGCATCGGTGACATAAATAGCCAAATACGCGCCATCGCCCGAATAGTTTTGCAACTGGGTCGTCAACGTCACCGGACGCGCCTGCAGCACGCCGGGCAAGGCCAAAACGCCTGCCAAACAAATAGAGTAAGTCCATTTTTTCATTACCAACACCTCCAAAAATGATTACGTGCGGTCATTCTGGCGTTGACCGGATGAATGTCTGCTGAACGGTTTTAGGGGGCATCTGACCCTTGGCCGCGATCTTGCCTGTGGCGCTGCTCACCACGGCCATCACGGTCGTCACGGTGGCCATTTTTGATTTTGATTTTTTGCAGGCGCAGCGAGTCGGGCGCGTATTGGGCTTTGAAGCGGTTGCCCTCGGCGTTGATGCCGCGCACCTCATAGCAGCCGTCGTCCACCTTGATGCGCTGCACCTGCCAGCCTTGCTGCTCTAGCTGCTGGCGCAACACCTCACGCGGCTGCCAGTCTTGCACCGGCGCGTGGCAGTCGGTATCTGCCCACGCTGCACCACTGGCCAGCAAGCCCGCTAGCACCGCCCCCGTAAAAACAAGCGCTTTCATGGTTAATTTCCTCCAGTTAAGGCCACAGCATATTCTTGTGTGCCAGCCATACAAGCGCTTATCAATGTCCACCGTGCGCCAGACTGCTGACCAGCATCACCACGCCCATGCCGGTGAGCAGCATGGCAATCTGCACGGCGGTTTCACGCGCCGACAAGCGCCGTTGCAGCTGCGGAATCAAATCGGCCAGCGCCACATAAACAAAGCTGCTCGATGCCACCACCAAAAAGTACGGCAGCCAGTCGTGCAACTGCTCCAGTAAAAAGTAGCCCGCCAAACCGCCCAGCGCCGTCACCGCCCCGGCCAGCGACACCTTGACCAGCGCCATGTTGCGGTTGGCGCTGCTGTTGAGCATCACCACCAAATCGCCCATGTGGTGCGGCACCTCGTGCGCCAGCACTGAGGCAGCGGCAATCAAGCCCAAACGCATATCGGCGACAAAGGCCGAGGCAATCAGCACGCCGTCGCCAAAGCAATGCACGCTATCGCCGGTCAACACCGTCCAGCCGCCCAGACGCGTGCCGCCAGCGGGGTGAGCGTGGTTGTCGTGGCCGTGGCCGTGGCCATGCGCGTGGCTGTGCGCATGGGCATCGCCATGCTCATGGCCGTGGTGCCACAGCTCGGCTTTTTCGAGCAAGAAGAAAAACACCACGCCGACCAGCAAGGTGGCAAACAACTCGTGCGCGCTGGCTTGGCTCTCAAACGCCTCGGGCAGCAAATGCATGAAGGCCGTGGCCAGCAACGCGCCCGCCGCCAAACTGAGCAAATGCTGCGGCCCCACGCTGTCGGCCCCGCCCCGACGACCGCGCAACAAAAACGCCGCCAGCCACACGCTGCCAATCCCCGAGGCCAATGTGGCCAAAATAATTGCTATTAATGTCATAGCTGGTTGCGCTTACCCTGTATGGCCTAGAGGCCTTTTTTATTAAAAATAAATACCTTGAAGTTGCCCGACCCATGCATTTGCCTCGGCACCAAAAAAGCCGCCCGGCCTTGGCGGGGCGGCTGTAGCGGTGCAGCCGATGCGTGCGTGGCGCAGGTCAACCCACGCCGTGTGCCTTCAACCAAGCCAGCGCCTGCTTCCAGCCGTCTTCAGCCGCCTCTGCGCGGTAGCTGGGGCGGTAGTCGGCATGGAAGGCGTGGGGCGCATCGGGATAGACCACAAACTGACTGGCTTTGGCGGCGGCAGAACCACTGGCCAAAGCAGCTTTCATCTTATCAATGGTGTCAAGGGGAATGCCGCCATCCTTTTCGCCATACAGGCCCAGCACCGGTGCTTTCAAGGTGGGCGCAATGTCCACCGGCTGCCGCGGCGTCAGCGTGCTGGCGTTGCCCACCAGCCGCCCATACCACGCCACCCCGGCCTTGACCGGGCCGTGCGCCGCATACAACCAAGTGGTGCGCCCGCCCCAGCAAAAGCCGGTGATGCCGACACGCGCCGCGTCGCCGCCGTGCGCCGTGGCCCACGCCACCGCGCCGTCCAAATCGGCCATGACCTGCGCATCGGGCACCTTGGCCACCACCTCGGCCATCAACTTGGCAATGTCGGGGTACTTGGCCGGGTCGCCTTGGCGCGCGTACATCTCGGGGGCAATGGCCAGATAACCGGCGCGCGCCAGACGGCGGCAGACATCGGCGATGTAGGCGTGTACGCCAAAAATCTCCTGAATCACCAGCACCACCGGCAGGCCGGTCTTGCCGGCGGGTGCGGCGCGGTAGGCCGGCACCTGAAAGCCGTTGACCTCGTAATGCACCGTGCCCACGTCCAGCCCGTCGCTGGGTGTGGCGATGGCCGTTTGCGCCATCAGCGGCGCGGCAGCGGCGGCATAACCCACGCCCAAAACGGCCTGCAAAGCCGTGCGCCGGGTGGCACCCGCTTCGGTGCTGCGCCCCGGCAGCAGGGAATGGACATCGGATCGGAGGTCTTCAAACGGCATGGCGGTTTCTCCTGAAGGGGCGCGTGGGCGCTAAAAAAATGGACGCCACAGTCTAGGGGCTGCGGCGCATTCGTGCTGAACCCCGCAGAACAAGTACAGCGGCCAGCACAACGCATAGGATGAAAATAACAGTCAAATCACCTTGTAACGCTTACTGGTAAAGCGCTGACAGCTATCAAAAAATCAAAAAACACCCAGCACCAACCCTGCCGCTAGTGCCTCGCCCAAAGCGTGGCAGCGCGCCAAGTCTTCTGCGCCAATGTGCTTGGGTGCCAAGATGGCCTCGGCGGTTTGCGCGTGGGTGCAGACGATCAGCGGCTCGGCCACGGCCTTCAAACGCCAGCCGGTGGCAATGCGCGCGATCTGCCGCGCCGCATTGCTGCCGTCGCTGCCGGCGCACACCAAGCTGGCGTAGGGCCGGCCATTGAGCTGGTCGAGTGCGGCGTAATAGCTGCGATCAAAAAAATCTTTCAACTGCCCGCTGATGGCCGCCAAATTTTCGGGCGTAGCGAACAGATAACCATCGGCGGCCAGCACATCGGCGGCGCTGGCCTTGCTGGCGTGCAGCAGGCGCACGGTGACGCTGGCCTCGGCAGCCGCACCAGAGCGCGCCGCCTCGGCCATCTGCCGCGTGCCACCGGTCAGCGAGTGGTAAACGATCAGCAGCGTTTTGGGCGCGCTCATAAAACCTCAGGCGGACGGCGCTAGTTTGTCTTGCGTTTTGGTCTCAAAATCGCTGGCCTCATGGCGCTCGTGCAACTGGTCGGCCAGCTCGCCCCAAGTGCGGTTGACTTTGCGGCCGCGCTGCACCGCCGGGCGCTGCGCGATCTGCTGCGCCCAGCGCACGACGTGGGTGTATTCGTGTACCTGCAAAAACTCGCCGGCGCCGTACAACTCGCCCACCACCAGCTGGCCATACCACGGCCAAATCGCCATATCGGCAACGCTGTAGTCGCTGCCGGCTATGTATTCGTGCGCGGCCAATTGCTTGTCCAACACATCCAACTGGCGCTTGACTTCCATCGTGTAGCGGTCGATGGGGTACTCGAACTTCTCGGGCGCGTAAGCATAAAAATGGCCAAAGCCGCCACCCAAAAACGGCGCACTGCCCATTTGCCAAAACAGCCACGACAAGCACTCGGCGCGCGCGGCACCGCTGGCGGGCACAAACGCTCCAAATTTTTCTGCCAGATACAGCAGGATGGCACCGGACTCAAACACGCGCACCGGCTGATGGGCATCGCTGCAATCGAGCAGCGCCGGAATTTTGGAGTTCGGGTTGACGGCGACAAAGCCGCTGCCAAACTGCGCGCCGTCGTTGATGGGAATCAGCCAAGCGTCGTACTGCGCACCGCTAAAACCCAGCGCCAGCAGCTCTTCGAGCATCACCGTCACCTTGACGCCATTGGGCGTGGCCAGCGAATACAGCTGCAACGGATGGCGACCACGGGGCAGCTCTTTCTCGTGCGTCGCACCAGAAATAGGCCGGTTGATGCTGGCAAATTTGCCGCCGTTTTCTTTGTTCCATTGCCAAACTGCGGGCGGGGTGTAGGGGGTGCTCATAGCGAAAACTCCAATTCAAAAACAAGCGCAAGCGCCAATCAACGCAGCGTCACATCGCGCCGCAGCACCACCGGCTTGCCGCCAAAGTTGCGCTTGCTCATCCAATGCGCCAGTGCCGAGTCGAGGTGTGCGGTGTGCTTAGGAAACCAGTCGGCTAGTTCGGCAATCAGTTTGCGGCAAATTGCCACATCGCCGCCCGCCAGCCACGCCTCTACTTCTTGCAGCGAGTGCAGCACGGCGGCGTGCTCATCAATATGGCAGTCGCGCGGCGGAAACTCGGTCTCGCGCATCCAATTGTCTTCCGCCGCAAAGTGCGCCGCGCAGTGCTTTGAGAAATCGGCCAAACCCTCGGGCAGCTCGGCATCAGTGGCCGTTTGCAGGCGCGCGAGCTGGCCGACAAACTCCTCATGCACAGCGTCCATTGGCGCAAAGCCGACGAGAAACTGATCGCTCCATTGCATGGTTTGCTCGGATGCGGCGGATGGGGCGTGTGCAGTGGCTTCAGTAGAGGTCATGGTGGTTGAGGATCAATGTGGATCAATAACAAAACAAAGCCGACAGCCTAGCCGCCAAACACCACCGACTCCACCGCAGCCGCTGCCTGAAACGCCGGGCGCGCAAACAAATAGCCCTGCATCAAAGAGATGCCCGCGTCGCGCAAGGCATCGCGCTCGCCGGTGGTCTCAACGCCTTCGGCAATCACTTGGATGTGCATTTCTTCGCACATGCGCACCAAGTGGCCGACGATGCTGCGGCGGTTGCAGTCGGTGTCCAAATTGCGCAGCAAGCCCATGTCCAGCTTGATCAAGTCCGGCTGAAAATCGGCCAGCAGCGACAGTCCCGCATAACCGGCACCAAAGTCATCGATGGCGGTTTTGAAGCCACAGCGTTTGTACTCGCGCAAAATTTCGGCAAACCACGGGCCGTCTTCGACGCGCTCGCCCTCAGTCACTTCAAAAATGATGCGCTCCAGCGGAAAACCGTGCGCATTGGCCGCCGCCAGCGTGGTGCGGATGCACAGCTCGGGCTTGTAGATGGCGTTGGGCAAAAAGTTGATCGACAGGTTTTCCGTCATGCCCAGCGCGCTGGCACCTTTGATGGCTTTGACGCGACAGGCTTGGTCAAAGCGGTAGCGGTTGTTGTCGTTGACCTGCGCCAACACGCTGGCCGCGCTCTGGCCCTGCGGGCCGCGCACCAAGGCTTCGTGGGCAAAGATGGTGCGGCGCTGGATATCCACAATCGGTTGGTAGGCGTATTCAAAACCGAAGTCCAAGCGCGCCCCGTTGCCGCATTCTTCGCAGTCTTTCGAGGTGCCTTGTAGCGGCGCAAAGCCGATAGGGAAAGTGGCATTGGTGCGATGGGGGATATAGGTATTCATAGCGGTAGATAGTCAATTTTTTTATTCTAGGCCGATGCTGTATCGCACCAGCGCCGCCGCTGCCGCGCCCAGCACCACCACCAGCAAAAACGGCCACCGCGCCCACAGCGCCAGCGCGGCCACGACCAACGCTGCCAAGCGCGCGTCGATGGCCAACTGCGTGCCGCTGGCAAAGGTGTTCATCACCGTCAGCGCCGCCAGCAGAGCCACGGTGATGGCCCCGGCCACGCGGGCCATGCGCGGGTGCTGCAACCAGCGGGCGGGCACGGCGTAACCCGCCCATTTGGTCAGATAGGCGGCGCCGCCAGCCAGCAAAATGGCCATCCACAGCGTCATGGCGCGGCATCCGGTGCGGCATCCGGCGCGTGTATCCACCAGCCCCAAGCAGCGCCCACAGCGGCGGCCAGCAAAATCGGCAAACCCGGCGGCACCAGCGGCACCGCCACGGCAGTGACGACGCCGCACAACACCGCCAGCGCCACCGGTTCGCGCTGTTTCAGGCGCGGCCACAGCAAGCCCAAAAACGCCGCCACCGCCGCGCCGTCCAAGCCCCAGCGGCGCGGGTCGCCCAGCGCGTCGCCCAGCCACGCGCCCAGCAGCGTAAATACATTCCACAGCACAAACACGCCAATGCCCGCCGTCCAAAAGCCGCGCTGCTGCTCGTCCGGCGCGCTTTGGCCGACGGCGGTGGCGGCGGATTCATCGATGGTGACGTGCGCCGCCAGCCATTTGCGCCAGCCGCTGGGTGCCAGCAGCCGGTTCATCTGCATACCGTAAACCGCGTTGCGCACGCCCAGCAAAGTGGCAGCGCCCACCGCCGCCGAGGCCGCGCCGCCGCCCGCAATCACGCCAATAAAAGCAAACTGCGAGCCGCCGGTAAACATCAGCAAACTGAGCACCGTCGTCTGCGCCACGCTCAGGCCGGCGGCCACGGCCAGCGCGCCAAACGAGAGGCCGTACAGCCCGGTAGCCACAGAAATGGACAGCCCCATGCGCACCGCAGGCGTCCACCAAGACAAAGAGGGAGAGAACACAGAAATTATTTTGATAGCTGCAACCGCACGCATTTAAACAGATTCAGCCACAAAAGCACCTGAAAACCTTTAAAACCGTGCGCTAGCAGCTATCAATTTATTGAATGCACATTGAACGCGCCTTTAATGCGCCTCGTCCCAGTTCTGGCCGACGCCGACTTCGGCGACAGAATCTAGCCATTCATCGGTCAGAAAATCCAGCGCTTTTTGGCGATCTAAATGGATGGCGCGAAAGCGCGTATCAAAAGTCAACAGGCACATTTGACAAGCACCTTGGCAATCAGCGGAGCATTGCAGTATCGACCGGGTAGCGCGCAGTAGCTGCGGTAAATCGGGTGAAACTAAGCTGGAATAACCAGCAGATCGCACGTCATATACCTGAAGGGCTCGGGCAGTGCGCTGGCCGTTGTCGCGCAGCATCTTGGTATCGCACCCCAGTTCGCTTTCTTCTACGCCCAGCCTTTCTGCAATAGCGCGGCGCAAGGCGACAGCCAAAGTGAAACCAACCACACGGTCTGTCAAAGGCTGACCATCGGCGTCTTGCAGCACCAGCTCAAGAACATCGGTCGTGTATTCACGGCCAAAGTGGAGTCCTTGCTTGATTTTGAAGGGGTTGTCGCTGCCATCGCATTCGCGTCGGCCATCGATTTTTCCGCCACGCAAACGGTTGTGAGGTTTTGTGAAAATTTTGGGTGAACCATACTGGGGGTCTTCATCGTTGCCCATCGGGGCGGTGCGGCCACACTCCAGACACAGTGCATAACCAGACCTAAGCGCCCCTGAAGAGTAGTGAAACACCGACCCCAAGTGCGTCGAACGAAAATGTCCCGCACTCGGATTGGGCAGCGGTGTCCAGTCACCTTGGGCCGTAATCCAAGGCAGCTCTACAGGGACGTATTCTTGTAACGTGATGTCGTTGTGCGTTTCGGCAGCAATGTCCACGCTGAAACCGGCTGGCTCCAAGTATTGCAAGGCGTGTTGACTGCCTTCTTTCAACTCACTGCCGCATTCTGGGCACTGCTTTAGCCGCTGTGCCAATACAAAAGTGCCGCTAGTTCCGCAATGCCCGCAACGCCACGCTTGGCGAATATTTTGCAGCTCATTGATTTGATCAAGCGTGGCCGGTGCGTGCCAGTTCAGCGTGATGCCGGCAGATTGATACACCAGACCGTCAATCACCACACTGGCCCCCGGCGCGTATTCGCGCAGTGCCGTCACGGTGTCGCGGCTGGGCAATTCGCGGCGCTGGAATTTGTTGTCCTCACGCCCGCTCTCTGCTTTTTCTAGGGTGTCGCGCTGGCGCTGAATTTCCCAAGAATCTTTATTCAGCGTCTCAAACGTGGTGATGTCGGTTGGAAAGCCATAGCCCGGCAGAACGCCACTGGTGGCCAGTTCGCGCAGCAGATACTCACCTTCGAGCCGCTTTAACTGCACTTGCATGGCACGCATGGGCAGCTTGTCTTCTGCCTCTTTGGCGCTGAACTGCGCCATTTGCACATGGATGGCGTCAAATTCCTCAAGCCATCGGCTGGCATGGGCAGCCACATTGCACCCTGCTTCAGCCACCAAAACAGCAACGCTGCGCCCTTCAAAAATGGTGCGGGCTGTCAAAGCTACCAGCCCGGCGTGTAGGTCGGGGTGTTTGGCCGCATCAAAACATTCGCACCAAGCCACAAAGCGCTCTTGTCGGCTTTCGCCACGGGGCAGCATCCACCACTCAAGCACCAACTTGTTGAGCTTGCCCCCTCTGCTTTCCATGCGCAAAAAATAGGCCAGCAACATGGAGTTGATGTGGCGCTGAACGATCAACGGACTCGATAGCGAGATACCCGGCGTGCGCAGTTGGGTCGTAAACGGCCAAGTCGGGTGCTGAAATACATGCTGATCGTGTGGATTGTTTTTGCATACGGTCAAGGCCACAGAGCGCGTCTCGGCCCTGCGCCCCGCACGCCCAGCGCGTTGCAGGTAATTAGCAGGATGGGGCGGAACGTTGTTCATGGCCACCATGTTGATACCGCCAATGTCCACCCCCATTTCCATCGTGGTGGAGCAGCTCATCAGATTGATCTGCCCGCGCTTGAACAAGCTCTCGTAATGCGTCAGCCGCTTGCCGCTTTGCTGCGCCGAATGCTCAACCACGCGGAAATAGCCCGCCCCCTCGACCACCCGGTCGTTGAGGTTAGACCAGATGCCTTCTGCCACCGCGTCCTGTAGAGCAGGAAGTGACTGCACCCACGCTCTGGCTGCCGCCACCCGTGCATCGTCATGGGGGAAGGTTTGGGTGATGACATCACACACCGGAAGCGTGATGGGGCGGCACTGCACCACGCCCTCATACCCCGGTTTTTCAGGCAGATAGGGGGTTACTCCACGCAACGTGACGTCCAGCACCCTGCGCGTAACGGGACAAACCCAACCCTGCGTAAAAGACTGGAAAGCCATATCCGCCATATCGAGGTAACGCCCTTGGTCAGCACCCAGTTGCAATAGATCGGTGGTCATGGTCAAGTCTTCCCAAGCGGCCAGCAGCAGCGCATCAATGCGGTCTCGGCTGGCTTCTAGGGAAGGATTGAGTCGTAGGACATAGGCCAAAATTCTGACCAAACGATTTTGGCGGGTCGTTTTTGAAACTTTGGGCCACTTGATTTGTTTTTTAGTCGCTTTTTCCAAAGAAGAGGGTGGGAGTATTTGCTTGGGAAAAACTCGCTCGGCTCCCCAGCGCTGCCAACTTGATGGCAGTTGCAAAGCCCAATACTGGCGAACAAAAAAATCTAATGCAATTTTTAGAAAACTGCGCCACTCATCGAGTGCGAATCCCGCCCTTTCGACTGCTGGCCTGCGAACTTTAAGAAGCAACAACTTGGGATACTGAATACAAACCAAGCCCATCGTTTCGAGGTTATTTGGATACTTTGGGCGCCGTCCAAACTCACGGCATAGCAGCATCCGCGCCAAAATTTCTGTCCCTTTACTTCCTTTGAAGATCACATCCGATTCAGCGTAGTAACCATGAATCCAGCGGCTGATATCTGCCGACTGGGTGGCAAGCCAAGCAACCATGTCATCGTGGGCTACAGCCTTGCCAGCTTGCAAACTTTGCAATTGGGCTTCTTTCTCTTGGATTTGCGAGAGGATTAATTGATGCAGCGGACTGCCTTCTGGGGGTAAATGCACCCGAAACTGCTCAATGGTTTTCTGTAGTTGCTTACGCTCCTCCACAGCAGATGCACCGCCAGAAACCAGCTTGCGATACACCGCCGAGCGCAGCGCATTGCGTTCAGCGTCCTGCTGCAACTTCGCCGCTATACGGGCAGTACCTTGGCGACTGTCGGTAAAAGTAATCATGCGCCGACCCCGGCGCGGCATATCCAAGGGCAGATCACCGTCCGGGCAAAACTCCAGCAAAGTCGGAATGATGTTGCCCAACTGGAACGGAGCGCCCAGTCTGGGCACACGGAACCCTGTATGCCCATCACAATCCGGGCACTTCAACACCTTTTGCTCATTGACGTCCTGCACGCGCAGCGAGATCGTCTCCTCTGAGGGTTCATGCATGATGTGCAGCGTGCGTTTGTGCAACCACATTAGCGCGGGGCTGGCGTGGTTGTTGACGATCAGCATGGGGGTTTCAAAATCAGGCAGGTCGTGCCACTCATCTGCTGCTAGTTTTTCTGAATCTCCTGCACCATCTTCGACTTCAGTTCCGTCTTCTGCACCCTCTAGGCTTTCATCTGGCTCGCGCTCCAAGGTGAATTCATCAATCGTTTCCGTCCGAGGCGCTTGCAGTTTTTGCTCCAGCCCATTACTAACCAAGCAAGCGCTAAGGTGCGTCTGATTGCAGTCGTTGCACGACACCAAGGGATAGACCGGCGCGCCGCAGGTGCAATGTTCGCGCTCCTCGGTGTAGATCGCGCCAAAACTCCACTGCGGATCGTCCAAAGCGCTACCGTGCTTGGCTGCGCAGGCCGAATCAGCGCAGGCCCACAAACCGTGCAAGGTATTGTGAAAAGCGTGCAAGCGCAGCGGCAAAAAAGGTAATGCCTCGCGCCCTTCGCCCAAGAAAGCTGAAGTCAAAGTGTCTAGCCATTGCAGGGCTTGCACTTCACTGGCTACGCCGTCTTGCCCAGCAATAGCGGCCTGCACTGCCGATAAAGTTTGAAAGCCTTGACCGCCTTCTGCCGGAATAAACAGTGACCGAATTTTGCGTGCGACTGAGTGTACTTCCAGCCGCTGGTACAGGCCCTGCGGGTCGATGACGGCGCCTAGACCATCGACACTGGGGCGCAAATGCTCCAGCGCTTGCTGTCCAGCCCGTGCATCGATTGGGGCCCGCATGGGGGGAATGGCTCTTTCGCCCGACACCACCGTCACTTTGTTGGCCGCTACACCGGCCAAACGCGACAAAAATTCTTGAAGCTGACGCTGCCCTGCTTCGTCGCTGGCCCCAATGGTGGCAGAGGTGGCGACAAAACGCACTTGGTCTGCCGACGTACCAAAAGCGTGCAACACCCGGCGCAGCAGCAATGCCAACTCTGCCGCCTGAGAGCCAATGTAGTTATGGGCCTCGTCGAGCACGATCCAGCGCAACTTGCCTTTTGATTTTTCCAAAATCGGCGCATCCTGCGCACGCACCAGCATGTACTCCAGCATGGTGGGGTTGGTCACCAAAATGTCTGGTGGGTTTTCTCGCAACGTAGCGCGGTCATGCACCTCGTTGGGTGCCTCCCGATACTCCATCGCTTTGGCTTGGTCAGGCGTATTGCCGTTGTAAAGACAAAATCGAATGTCTCCCGCAAACGGCCCTGTCCAAGCTCGCAAGCGTTCGCGTTGGGATTGGATCAAGGCGTTGAGCGGGTATAGAAACAAAGCTTGTATCCCGCCGCCATCCACAGCGCCAGCAGCCTTGCCTTCTTTGCTTTGCGCAATGCTGCTCAAGACGGGCACCATGAAGCACTCCGTTTTGCCCGACCCGGTACCACTGGTAACCACTACTGACTGGCAGCCCGGCCCCAACAACGCTTGCCAAGCCACCAGTTGATGGGTGTAGGGCTGGGCTTGAGCAGGTAAGCGATAGTCTTGGGTCGAATCACCCCAAGGCTTGTCCAGTGCTTTGACCACTGCACGGTGCAGTAACTTGCCAGAAAGCTGTGCCAACGTCACCCCGGCAGTTTTCCAGCCATAGGTGGCCTCAAACACTGGCGCGGCAACAAAACCTCCTTTCTCTCCATACCCCTGCGAGAAAGACGACAACAAGTGACGCCGCAAGGACGGATTGGAAAACCCCAAAACACCTACGGTTGACCGTGCTGCACGATTACTCAATTCAGGCAGCAGGAGCGAAAAAAAATCAGGTTTCATGTGCAGGGAATTTCAATATGGGAAAACGTGCTTCAGTGGCTGGTCAAGACAGCGTTCAGGAGCGGCGAGCCACTGGAATGTTCTCTTGTGCTTTCAATACCAAGAGGCTTCCAGTCTGCAATCCCATATCAAACCAGACAGGATCAAATGCCTTGATTTGTCGCAACGCAGTCAGGTGGCCGCTTGATTGCAGCCAAGCCGTGGCGTCAGTGATCTGGCACAAAATTCCTAGCAGTAAGGGGGTATTGGCCACATCCTGTTTGGGGCCAATGGCTGCAGCGCCTGATGGCGCATCTGGACTCCAAACCAGTTGTCGGCCTAGGCGGAGAATAAATTCGACACCGGCGGCTGATTTTTGAGATTCGATCTGTGTAATTAATTTGCTGACCATCTTGAAATCAGGCCAAACCTCCTGCTGCGCGTGGTGGCGCAGCAGGATACGCTGCAACAAACTGTCTTCGCCATGCCAAAGAGCTTGCAGCAAAGACTGTGGCGTTTTGTTGGAGTCAGCAGCCATGCGTTCAAACCTGTCACTGCGCACCCCTAACTCACGGAAAAGCAATCGCTCAATTTGTAAAGCCAGAGAATCCGTTATCTGTCCGATTTGGGCAAAAACACTTTTCAATATGCCCGTCAATAAATGACTTGGTACCTTGCCCTCCATTTCGTTTTGTAACGACACATTCCATCGTCGTAATGCCGTGCGCAAACAGCGCTCAGACGTCAGTTCCCACAGCACGCCCAGCTCATCGCGCATACGGGCCATCAGCTCCGAAACGTCTCCACCCAGTTTGAGAATTGCAACCAAACAAGCGTCTGGATGAGCGCTAATCACCGGCCAGTAATCCAGCGCACTCAAAGGAAGATGCTTGGTTTGCTGGTAGTGCTGCGCCAGCAGCTTCCAAGAAGGGTGCTCAAAATCTTCAGACATGGCCAAAACCACTTTGGCCAGCTCGCTGCCTCGGCTTTTTTCAATGGGAGAGCTCATCGCTTTACCCAAAGGACACAAGGCATCGCCCAACACCTGAAACGTACCCAAAATATCGAAAGGCGTGATGTGCCAGAGCATGGGACGCACTTGCAGGCTTGCACTTTGCGCGGGGTAAATCAGCCACGGACTATGACCAGACGCAAGCTGCGCCATATCCCAACAGCCCACTAGGACACCTTCAGATCGCATTGGCTCAATGGGAGATGCTTTTGCTTCAAGCTCCAGCAACGGCAAGGCATACAGTTGCAGCGCCACAAGTTGCTCGCTATCCATGCTGATCAATGATCCTTCCGGCACGGTCAATAATTGCTGCTGGCGCTCAAGCTCCAAGTCGTAACGGGTCAAACTCAATGACCGAACCGCAACTGATCCAGCACATAAAGTGATGCGCAAGCGGGCATCTAAATGGCTGCTCTGACAAAACACATCCTGCAAAGTGGACGCGATTTCAAAGAAGCGCAACTCTCCAATATGTTGTCTTTCAAGCAAAGGGACGTTGACTTCAACCAGCGGGTAGTCACCTTGCCAACCGCCCGATTGGCTGTGGTCGCTATCAACCTGAAGCTGCATTTGGAGTTTGTAGCGCTTGGGTGCATTGGGATTTTGGTCAAATACCTGCACGCGCACATCGTGGATGCGCTGAAGGGAAATGCTGGCCTTATCAGGCAACACGCTGCCATCTGACCGAGAAAATCGACCACTTCCAGCCGGAAAAGGCAATTGAAGCTGCAACTGCGGCCAGCCAGAGAGCCATTGCGCCGTCACCGATATGAATGCCGGTGGCTGCTGTTGTGAAAACATCGACAACTTGACTGCTGCCTTGGTCACAGAAATTTCGGGGGACAGCGCCGCATTTATATGCAGCGCTGCAACACCCCAATCCTGAAGCTCTATCGCTGCCTCGTTTTCACTGGCACCTGACCAATAGCTAATTTCTGCTGTAGGCGCAATCAACACCATGCGAAAGCGCCGCTGGCGCTGGCCATCCAGCAGCAGCCAAGCATCTACAGGTCCTCGATGTTGCTGGATAAACGGCACCACAGCGCCTTTGCGCATGGGCTGTGTCCATTCAATACGCTGGTCGGCCAAAGCGTGCTGGCTGCCTTCTGCATCGAGCTGGTAAAGCTTAGGAACCCCTTTGAAAATTGGCAGTGATGCAATATTTTGGGCAAATCGACTACCTTTCCACACCAGTATTTCATCCTCTGCATTGCTGACGTTGGTGCGAATGCTGTAGGACGCGTCGTCCACCACAACGTCCACCACGCCCCTGATTTGGTACAGCAGCAGATGCTGCGGCAAATCCTCTACTAACCCGATCCATTCCAGTGTCGATCCTTCGCGGGCAGAGCAAACAAAGTTCTCAGGCACCAGCACGTACGCTTGGTCATTGGCCACTTTGCAAGAACCCACACCGACCAGCACCAGCGTTTCGTTTTGCATGGCAAAACACCAAGGCTGGGTTTCATCTAATGCCTCTCCACCCGGAACTGAGGCGTAGGCTTGCACAGAGCTAGCCGCACCTGCACTGCGTAATGCCAACATCAATTCTTGGTAAGCCTGCTTACCTAAAAAGCACCGAGGTTTTCCCGTCAGCAAGACGGCGCTGTTTTGCGCGCCCAGCAACTGACGGCCTTGCCCCAACAAAGTGGGTGGCTCACCAGCTATCTGAAGAGCAAACGCAAGGGGCACCTGCGAAGGGGGGATACTCACCGCACTCGCCAAAGCATCGAGAGAAATGGATGCTGGCATTTGCACTTCCATCTGCATTCGATAGTTTTCTGCCGTATTGGGCTGCAACACCAACGAGCGTGTCACGACGACCGGATAAGTCGTTATCGGTTTGGTTTGGCTTGCTACTTCACGCACCAGCCCAATGAGCAGCCGCTCCACCGATCCGTCTTCAACCAGGACAGGGAAACGCTCACGCCAGCGCGGCTCTTTTTCGTCCAGCACAGCTACTGGATGGGCCAATCCAGCCAGCTGGTATTCGCGGCGCAGCTCCATCACCGTGGTTACCATTTCGGCCAAAAGGCGGTAAATCTCAGTGGCCTGCAAATGCTTCACCATGTCTGCGGCATGGCTCTCGAAATAGCCCACCAGCTGCGCCGTCTCCCAACCCAAAAGCTGGACTTTGCGGGTGGCACTGAACAACAGCCGAGACAGCACACCATCACCCCGCGCCACCATTTGTAAAGGCAGACCGCCATTGGCCACAATAGCGCCCAGATATTTATGGCCATCTTCACTGAGGCGCAGCCCCCAAAAATGCAGTCCACACTCCACAGCAACCGAACGCTCTGCAATCGCGACTTGATAAGGCGCTGCCGTAAGGGACTGAAAAATATCGTGCCAGCGCCAAGCGCCACCGGCATATTCGCGCCGCCACCATTCGGACGCATAAAACACAAACACAGCACATTCAGCTTCAGAGGAAAAGCGCCAAAAGGCACCACCCAAGCACTCAAATTGTGCAGACAGCAAATTTTTAAGCTGCTGGTATTCAGCCAAAGACGCCCGATACCGGAACAACATTTGACCGCTGGGCTCCTCAAGGCCACGGATCTGTAGAAAAGCCCCTAACCAGTTTTTTGCATCGTTCAAAACACGCCTCCTTGTTGTGTCCAGCGCGGTAGCCGTAGGTTGGATTGCACCAGCAACCCAACAAAAGTTTTAATGCGCCTCGTCCCAGTTCTGGCCGACGCCGACTTCGGCCAGCAGCGGCACTTTGAGTTCAGCCACGCTGGCCATCAGGCGCGGAATCTCTGCGCGCAGCCAATCGACATCTGCTTCGGGCAGCTCAAACACCAACTCGTCGTGGACTTGCAGCACCATCAAGATGTCGGGTTTTTGCGCGTCCAGCTCTTTTTGTACCGCGACCATCGCCAGCTTGATCAGGTCAGCTGCTGTGCCCTGCATCGGCGCGTTGATGGCGGCGCGCTCGGCGCCGGCGCGGCGCGGGCCGTTGGGCGAGTTGATTTCGGGCAGGTACAAGCGCCGGCCTAAAACGGTTTCGACGTAGCCCTGCGCTTTGGCCAGTGCGCGGGTGTCGTCCATGTACTGTTTCACGCCGGGGTAGCGCTGAAAATAGCGGTCGATGTAGGCGGCGGCGGCTTTGGTCTCAATCCCTAAATTTTTCGCCAGGCCAAAGCTGCCCATGCCGTAAATCAGGCCAAAGTTAATCACCTTGGCGTAGCGGCGCTGCTCGCTGCTGACTTGCTCCAGCGCCACGCCAAACACCTCGGCGGCGGTGGCGCGGTGGACATCCAGCCCGTCATGGAAGGCTTGCAGCAGCGCTGCATCGCCGCTCAGGTGCGCCATGATGCGCAGCTCGATTTGCGAGTAGTCGGCGCTGGCAATCACCCGCCCCGGCGGCGCGACAAAAGCGGCGCGGATACGCCGGCCTTCGGGCGTGCGGATGGGGATGTTTTGCAGATTCGGCTCGTTGCTTGACAGCCGGCCAGTGACGGCCACGGCTTGGGCGTAGTGCGTGTGGACGCGGCCAGTGCGCGGATGGGCCAGCTGCGCCAGCTTGTCGGTGTAGGTGCCCTTCAGCTTGGACAGGCTGCGGTGCTCCAGCAGTTTTTTGGGCAGCGGGTAATCCTCGGCCAGTTTTTCTAGCACTTCTTCGTTGGTGCTGCGCGCGCCGGTGGCGGTCTTTTTGATGACCGGCATCCCGAGTTTGTCGAAGAAAATTTCGCCCAGCTGCTTCGGTGACGCTAGGTTGAACGGCTGGCCGGCAATGGCATACGCCTCGTTTTCCAGCTCAAGGATGCGCTCTCCCAGCTCGTGGCTTTGCGTGGCCAGCAGCGGCGCGTCAATCAACACGCCGTTGCGTTCGATGCGAAACAGCGCCTCGCTGCTGGCGATTTCCAGCTCGTAAATGCCGCGCAGTTGGTCGTTGGCTTGCAGCTGCGGCCACAGCACGCGGTGGACGGCCAGTGTTTGGTCGGCGTCTTCGCAGGCGTATTGCGCGGCTTTATCTAGCGGCACTTGGGCAAAGGGGATTTGGTGCACGCCTTTGCCGCACAAATCTTCGTAGCTGACGCCGCTGCGCCCGGTGTGGCGCAGCGCCAAGCTGGTCAGGCCGTGCGGCTGGTGCACTTCGAGCACATAGCTTTGCAACATGGTGTCGTGCGCATAGCCGCGCACTTCGATGCCGTAGTTGGCAAAGATATGGCGGTCGTATTTGACGTTCTGCCCCAGCTTGGCGCGGCTGGCATCTTGCAGCCACGGTTTGAGGCGCTCCAGCACGTCGGCCAGCGGCAGTTGCGCGGGCGCGTCCAGCCCGGCGTGCGCCAGCGGAATGTAGGCAGCGCTTTGCGGCTCGACACTCAGCGACAGGCCAACCAGCTCGGCGCGCATCGCGTCCAGCGAGGTGGTTTCGGTGTCGATGGCGACCAGCTCGGCGGCTTGGATGCAGGCCAACCAAGCGTCGAAGGCCTCCCAAGTCAGGATGGTTTCGTAGGTAACGGCGGGCTGCGGTGGGGTGTCGGTCAGCGCGGGTTGGGCCTCGGTTTCAGGCTCGGCAAACATATCGCTGGTGCCGCCGTCGTCTTTTTTCTTGCCGACGGGTGGCGCTGCGGTGGCGGCAGCAGCCGGCGCGCCGCCCAATGCCCGCGCCAGCCCCTTGAAGCCATATTGCTCATAAAAATCGCGCAAAGCGCCCGTCTGCTGTGCGCTGATAGCTATGCTTTCCATAGCTGGCAGGCCGGGCACATAGGCGCTCAAATCGCAGTCGGTTTTGATGGTGACCAGCTGGCGCGCCGTCGGCAGCCACTCCAGCGCATTGCGCAGGTTCTCGCCGACCACGCCTTTAATGTCTGCCGCGTTGGCAACGACGGCGTCCAGCGAGCCGTATTGCATCAGCCACTTGGCCGCCGTTTTAGCGCCGACTTTGGGCACGCCGGGAATGTTGTCCACGGTGTCGCCGACCAGCGCCTGAAAATCCACCATCAGCGCCGGCGGCACGCCAAATTCAGCGGTCACGCCGGCGACGTCGCGCTTTTTGCCGTTCATGGTGTCGATGATGGTGACATGGGCATCGACCAACTGGCTCAGGTCTTTGTCGCCGCTGGAAATCACCACCTTGATGCCTTGGCGTGCGGCGGCGGTGGACAGGGTGCCAATCACATCATCGGCCTCCACACCGGGGATGGACAGCACCGTCCAGCCCAGCATCCGCACGACGTCGTGGATGGGCGCAATCTGCGTGCGCAGGTTGTCCTCCATCGGCTTGCGCTGGGCTTTGTAGGCGGGGTAAATCTGGTCACGAAAGGTGCCGCCCGGCGCGTCAAACACGCAGACGGCGTAGTCAGCGCTCACCTCTTTGCGCAGCGCGCCCACCATGTTGATAAAGCCACGAATGGCACCGGTGGCCGCGCTGGTCGGGTCGCCGGGAATGGCGCGCAGGTCGGGCATGGCGTGGTAGGCGCGATAAAGATAGCTGGAGCCGTCAATCAGCACCAAGGTTTTTTGTTCGGTCATGGCGTAATTGTGCATGGGGGCTGCACCAAAGCAGGGCGGCGATAATTGACAATTTGCACGCTGGCACCATCTACTCACTCACCAAAGAGCAAGGCAACTTATGCACAACACCACCGCCAGAAAACCCGGCAGCGTCGCTACACGGCGCCTGACCCGGCGCGCCTACGACGCGCGTCAGGCAGAGCGTGCGTTTGCGCTTTCCGTCTTTGCGCTAGAAATGACGCCGCAGTTGGCCGACCGCATGGAAGCGGCCAAAGCACGCGCAGAGCAAGCCCGCAACGCCGAGTTTCTTCACCAATACCGCTGCGTCGCCTGACTATGGGCTTGCCGCTGGACGGCTACGGGTTGCTGGCCGTCACCGAGACACCGCCCTCACTGCTGCAAGCGTTTAGCTGTGGCAAACCCCACCTTGATGCCTTTTTGGCCGAGACGGCGCCATTTTTTCACCGCGCCAAACTGGGTCTAACCTCGGTGGTGATGCACGCCCAAGTCCCGAATGAAGTGCTGGGCTACTTCACCCTCAGCAACGACGCCATCGCGCTGACATCGCCCGAAGAACTGGAGCTGGGGCTAGAGGACAAAGCCGGCTTGAGCCACTTTCCCGCCATCAAAATCGGCCGCTTTGCGGTGGCCGTGCAGCACCAAAGCCACGGCATCGGGCGCGATATCTTGAGTTTGCTGATGGACCAAATGCTGCTCGGCGGCGCAGCTTCTGCAGCGCGCATTGCCGTGGTTGATGCCGATAACGACGAAGCGGTGGTACGTTTTTATGGCCGCAATGGCTTTGTCGCCAGCCAGTGGGCCGAGAAACAAGCCGCGCACCAAGGCAGCAAAAAGCAGCGACGCGCCACCATCACCATGGTGCGCGACATTCTTGGTGGGATTTAAGGCACGAGGCGCGAGGCGCGGGGCTGCGCACGCCCTCGGCTGGCTGTTTACACCCCTCTACAATCGCGCCATGCGCCTTGTTTCACTCCCTGTTTTTCTTCTTTTACCGCTGGCTTTGGCCGGCGGTGCCGCACTGGCCCAAAATACCAGTCAAAACCCGCCCCAGCCCAATGAATCCGGGCGCAAGCAGCTATCACAACCAGAGCAAGCTGTAGCACCTTCACAAGCCCCGGGCCGGCTAAACCAAACCAGCGAGCGCATCCTCGTTGAAGACGCGGGCAGCCGCATTGACGAGCTGCGCGTCGGCGGCCAGACGCAAAGCATCACCGTGCAGCCCAAAGTGGGCAACCTGCCCGAGTACGAGGTGCAGCCGTCCGACGGCGTGCGCAACCGCGCCCGCAATGGCGCCGAGACCGACACCGGCACGCGCGTCTGGAATCTAAAGAAGTTCTAAATCTCCCGGTTGACTTTTGCACCGCGCACGCCGGTTGGCGGCGGCGTGGCCTTTTAGCTTTATTTTTGTTGTGTCCTGAGCCATGGCCGTATTTACCGAAGTCTCACCGAAAGAGGCGCGCGCGCTGCTAACCCGTTTGCAATTGGGCGAGCTGCGCGCGCTGCGCGGCATCGAGGGCGGCATTGAGAACACCAACTATTTCGTCACCACCGATGCGGGCGAGTTTGTGCTGACGCTGTTTGAGCGCCTGAGCGCCGAGCAGCTGCCGTTTTATCTGCACCTGATGCGCCATTTGGCACACGCCGGCATTCCGGTGCCCGACCCGCAGGCCGACGCGCGCGGCGAGATTTTGCACAGCGTCTGCGGCAAGCCCGCCGCCGTGGTCAACAAGCTGCACGGGCGCAGCCAACTGGCACCGCAAGCGGCGCACTGCGCGGCTGTAGGCGCGATGCTGGCAAAAATGCACTTGGCCGGCCAAGACTTTGAGCGCCAGCAGCACAATCTGCGCGGCCTGCCGTGGTGGAACGAGACCGTGCCGGTGGTGCTGCCGCATTTGGACGCCGAGCCAGCCGCGCTGCTCCAGTCCGAGCTGGCCTACCAAAACCACATTGCCGCTTCGCCCGCCTACGCCGCGCTGCCACGCGGGCCGGTACACGCCGATTTGTTCCGCGACAACGTGATGTTTGACGGCGAGCAACTCACCGGGTTTTTTGACTTTTACTTTGCCGGCGTCGATACCTTTTTGTTCGACTTGGCGGTGTGCCTTAACGACTGGTGCATTGACTGGGCAACTGGCGCGCACGACGCAGCGCGCTTTGACGCGATGCTGGCGGCCTACCAAAGCGTGCGCCCTTTGAGCGCAGCCGAGCGCAGTCTGCTGCCGGCAATGGCGCGCGCCGGGGCGCTGCGCTTTTGGATTTCGCGCCTGTGGGACTACCACCTGCCGCGCGAGGCCCAAGTGCTGACGCCGCACGACCCGCGCCATTTTGAGCGGGTGCTGCGCCAGCGCATCGCCCAGCCGGTGCAGGTTTAATACCCGCCGCGCTACCATCTCTGCACACATGAAACTCAATATCGTTCCTGCCCACACCGGCGTCATCTGGGTCAAGGCCGGCATTGGCGTGTTTTGGCGCCAGCCTATGGCGATGGCAGCGCTGTTCTTTATGACGATGGCCGCGATGTCGCTGGCCTCCATGGTGCCGCTGGTGGGCACGCCGCTGGCGTTGGCGCTGCTGCCCTCGGCCACGCTGGCGATGATGGTGGCCTCCGCCGAGGCGATTCAAGGGCGCTTTCCGACACCCAAGGTGCTGCTGGTGGCGTTTCGCACCGGGCAACAGCGCTTGGTACACATGCTGCAGCTGGGCGCGCTGTATGCGGCGGGCTTTATGGCGGTGATGGGCATTTCGGCGCTGTTTGATGGCGGCCAGTTTGCGCAGGTCTATCTGGGCGGCGCGCCCATCACCCGCGACATTGCCGAGAGCAGCGACTTTCAGCGCGCCATGTGGGTGGCGATGCTGCTGTATCTGCCGCTGTCGCTGCTGTTTTGGCACGCGCCGGGGCTGGTGCATTGGCACGGCGTAACGCCGGTAAAAAGCCTGTTTTTCAGCATCGTTGCCTGCGGGCGCAACTTTGGTGCCTTTGTGGTGTACGGGCTGGCGTGGTTTGGCGTGTTTGCCATCGGTGGCGTGCTGATCAGCGTGGTCTCGGCGCTGCTGGCGGTGCTGGGCGTGTTCAGCGCTGAGTCGGCGCCGAGTGCGATTGGCGGGCTGATGATGGGGCTGGCTATGGTGATGGCAGCGATGTTTTTCAGCTCCATCGTCTTCACTTTCCGCGATTGCTTTCAGCCGCCCGAAGTGCCGGGCAAGGATGCGGCCAGCGAAGTGACCAGCGTCGATACGCTGGTCTAAAAAGCAGCCGCGTTAGCGCGGTGTTGTCGCGCGCACCCAGTACCACAGCGCCCCGGCGTTTACTTCCCGTTGCCGTGCCAGACTCCAACCGCTCCCACCCCACCTCCCTTGAGGACACCCCGTTAAGCCTGTGGCTGATGCTGCTGGCGCTGCTGTCGGCCTTTGCCATGAGTCAGGCGTATCGCACCGTGACTGCCATCATGGCCACCGGACTGCAAGGCGACTTTGGTTTATCGGCCTCGTCGCTGGGCACATTTGCCGGGGTGTTTGGGCTGGCATTTGGCGTGACGCAGTTTTTTATGGGCATCGGCATGGATTTGTACGGCCTGCGCCGCACCGTGCTGACGGCCTTTCCGCTGGCGATTGCCGGCGCGCTGCTGTCGGCCGGCGCGCCCAACTACCAATGGCTGCTGCTGGGGCAGTTGCTGATTGGCGTCGGCTGCGCGCCAGCGTTCTTGGCCTGCACGGTGTTTATTGCGCGCCACTTTCCGACGGCGCGCTTTGCTTTTGTCTCAGGCATTGGGATGGGCGTGGGCGGGCTGGGGCTGCTGTTTACCGGCACGCCGCTGGCGTGGCTGGTGCAGCGCTTTGGCTGGCGCGGCGGTTTTGTGGTGCTGGCGGTGATGTCCGCGCTGGCGTGGCTGCTCATTTGGCGGCGCGTACACGAACCCGCCTTGCCCGGCGCAGCAGCGCAGCGCGAGAGCTGGGGCACGGCGGTGCGCCGTTTTGGCGCGCTGTTTGCGCTGCCGCACACGCTGGGCATTTTGCTGCTGGGCATGGTGTCGTATGCCTCGTTTTTAGCGCTGCGCGGTCTGTGGCTTGGCCCGCTGTTGATGCAGCGCCACGGCTTCTCGCTGGTCGAGAGCGGCAACGCGGCGCTGGCGATGTCGATGATTTCGCTGTTCAGCCCGGCGCTGTTTGGCCGGCTCGACCCAGGGCCGCTGCGCCGGCGGGTGTGGCTGGTCAACCTGTCACTGCTGGTGTCGCTGCTGTATTTGGCGCTGGGCTGGACGCCGCACTACGCCGCGCTGAACGTGGCGCTGGTGCTGTGCGTGGCCACGCTGTCGGGCTATTCGGTGTTGCAGTATTCCGACGTGCGCTCGGCCTACGCGCCCGACCTGACCGGGCGGGCGCTGTCGGTGTTCACGATGGCGATGTTTTTGGGCGTTGGCCTGATGCAAAGCGCCACCGGCTGGGTGGCATCGTGGGCGCAGTCCCAAGGCATCGAGCCGTATCAAGCCGTGATGACGGCAATTGCGACGGCGCTGGCTTTAGGCTCCTGCGCGCTGCGCTGGTTGCCCGCGCCGCCGCTGTTGCAACACAGCCCCAGCCCCAGCACCGCGAACCATCAAAAATAATAGCTGCTAGCGCTGGTGTTTAATAGGTTTCAGGCTTAAACAACCTTCAAACCTCACAAACACGTGCGCTAACAGCTCACTTATTAAGAGCACAAATAAGCGCTGCTGCGCCCGCCGTCACACCCAATCGCCGCCGTGATACAGCCACGGCACGTCCAGCAGGCGCGCGCCCAGCAGGCGCAGCGCGGCGTCGCGCCCCCAGCGCACCGGGCCAGTGGCGTGGAAGATGCGCCCGTTGCGCACGGCACGCGCTTGCACGCGGGCGTTGCGCTCCCAGCGGTTGAGGGCGTAGCGGCGCAGGCGCAGCGCTACTTCCAAATCGTGCATCGACAGCGCCCGCTGCAACTGCGCCGCGTCCTCAATCGCCATGCCCGCGCCTTGCGCCAAATACGGCCGCATCGGGTGGGCGGCGTCGCCCAGCAGCGCCACCAAGCCGCTGGCCATTTGCGCCGCGCTGCCGACCGGCGGACGGTCTGACAGCGGCCACAGCCGCCAGTCGTTGCCGCAGCTGGCAACGTGGCGCACCACCTCTTGCAAAGCGCTGCAAGTGCCAGCCAAAGCGCGCTCCAAATCAGCGGCGTTGGCGGCGTGATCCCAGTGGTCCAAATCGCCGGGCGACGCACCTTCGATGATGACGACAAGGTTTTGCAGCGCGCCGCCGCGCACCGGGTATTGCACCGCGTGCAGGCGCGGCCCCATCCACGCGGTGACTTCGTTGCTGCGCAGCGCCTCGGGCAGGGCGCTTTGCGGCAGCAGGGCGCGGTAAGCCAAATGGCCGCTGACACGCGGCGCGCCATCGGCCAGCAGCTGCGCGCGGATTTTGCTGCGCACGCCGTCAGCGCCAATCAGCGCGTCGCCCTCGATGTCTTTGCCCAAGCTGGTGTGGATGAGCACGGCGCTGTCGGTTTCGCTGTAGCCCAAGATGGCTTGGGCTAGGTTGATTTGCACGTTGGCCTCTTGGTGCAGCGCGCCCAGCAGCAGCGCGTGCAAGTCGGCACGGTGGATGGTGGCGTAGGCCGCGCCGTAGCGCTGCACCATGTCTGCGCCCAGCGGCAGCGTCGCCAACGTGTCGCCCGAGGTGGCGCAGCGCACGCGCAGCCGCTCGGGAAACGAGGCCACTGCCTGCAACGGCACCTGCAAACCCCACGCCTGCAAGCAGCGCACCACATTCGGGCTGAGCTGCACGCCGGCACCAAATTCGCTGAACACCTCGGCGCGCTCGTACAAGCGCACGTCCCAACCGGCGCGCGCCGCGCCCAGCGCCGCCGCAACCCCGCCAATGCCGCCACCGGCCACCAAAACCTGCTTTTTCATAGGCGCGAATTGTGCCCTTGTTAACTTAACAACTGGCGCAGCACGTAGGGCAGGATGCCGCCGGCGCGGTAGTAATCGACCTCAATCGGCGTGTCGATGCGCAGCGTCAGTGGCACTTCGCGGCGGCGGCCATCGGCGTAGCGAATCACCAGCGTGGCATCGCTTTGCGGTGTCAGCGCGGCATCGGGCAGCACGTCAATGGTTTCTTCGCCGGTCAAACCCAGCGTCTCCCACGAATCTGACCCCTGAAACTGCAACGGCAGCACGCCCATGCCGACCAAGTTGGAGCGGTGGATGCGCTCAAAGCTGCGCGCAATCACCGCTTTGATGCCCAGCAGTTGCGTGCCTTTGGCCGCCCAGTCACGACTCGACCCAGTGCCGTATTCCTCGCCGGCAAACACCACCGTCGGCGTGCCTTGCTCCATATAGTGCATGGCGGCGTCGTAGATGTAGAGCTTTTCGTTCTGCAACGGGCCGGGGTTTTGGAACAGCGTCACGCCGCCCTCTTCGCGCGAGCCGCTGGCCAATGGCGCCAGCATCAGATTTTTGATGCGCACGTTGGCAAAGGTGCCGCGCACCATCACTTCATGGTGACCACGGCGCGCGCCGTAGCTGTTGAAGTCGGCTTTTTGGATGCCATGCTGCAGCAGCCACTGACCCGCCGGCGAGCTGTCTTTGATCGCCCCCGCCGGCGAGATGTGGTCGGTAGTGATCGAGTCGCCAAACAGCGCCATAATCCGCGCGCTGCGCACAGAATAAGCACCATTTTGGCCTGTAGCCCTTTGTTTATAAGCGCTAGCAGCTACATCTTCGATAGCAAAATCAACAAAGTAAGGCGGCTCGGCAATGTAGGTGCTGGTCGGCCAGGTGTAGCTTTGCCCGGCCACGCCGTGGATGCCTTGCCACAGCGCGCCCGGCTCGGTTTTGACCTTGGCGTAGTTGTCGCGGAAGGCTTTGCCGTTCATGGCAAAACGCATCAGCGCTGCAATGTCGTCGCTGGTCGGCCACACGTCTTTCAGATAAACGCTTTGCCCCTGCGCGTTGTGGCCGAGTGGTTGGGTGGTGATGTCGGTCAGCACCGTACCGGCAAGCGCGTAGGCCACCACCAGCGGCGGGCTGGCCAAAAAGTTGGCCTTGATGTTGGGGTGGATGCGCGCCTCAAAGTTGCGGTTGCCCGACAGGACGGCGGCGCAAACAAGGTCGTTGTGCGTGATGGCCTCGTTCAGCTCGGGCGTCAAATCGCCGGCGTTGCCGATGCAGGTGGTGCAGCCGTAGCCGGCCAGCGCAAAGCCCAGCTTTTCCAGATAGGGCAGCAGACCCGTCTCGGTCAAATACTCGGTGACGATGCGCGAACCCGGTGCCAGCGAGGTTTTGATGTGCGGCTGCACGCGCAAACCGGCTTCGACCGCCTTTTTAGCCAGCAGCCCCGCCGCCAGCAGCACGCTGGGGTTGGAGGTATTGGTGCAACTGGTGATGGCGGCAATCAACACGTCGCCGTGGCCGATATGCACCGGCGCATCCGTGCCAGCGCACGCCAGCGCATGGCGCTGCATCAAGCGCTCGGCGCTTTGGTTAAAGCCGTTGTCGGCATTCGGTTTGCTGAACAGCGAGTGAAACTGCGCCGCCACATTGCCCAGCTCAATGCGGTCTTGCGGCCGCTTGGGGCCAGCCAAGCTGGGGGTAACGCTGCCCAAATCGAGCTGCACCACTTCGGAGTAATCGACCTCGCCGGCCAGCGGCACGCCAAACAAGCCCTGCGCTTTGAAGTAGGCCTCGAAGGCTTCGATTTCGGCTTCGGTGCGGCCAGTGCCGCGAAAGTAGTCAATGGTTTTTTCATCGACGGGGAAGAAACCCAGCGTCGCGCCGTATTCGGGTGCCATGTTGGCGATGGTGGCGCGATCCGGCAGCGCCAGCGTGCGCGTGCCGGCACCGAAAAATTCGACAAACTTGCCCACCACTTTGTGTTGGCGCAGCAGCTCGGTCACCGTCAGCACCAAGTCGGTGGCGGTGACGCCTTCGCGCAGCTGGCCGCTCAGTTCCACGCCGACGACGTCGGGGGTCAGCAAATACACCGGCTGGCCCAGCATGGCGGCTTCGGCCTCGATGCCGCCCACGCCCCAGCCGACCACGCCAATGCCGTTGATCATGGTGGTGTGGCTGTCGGTGCCGACCAAGGTGTCGGGGTAATACACGCCATCGGCAGTTTTGTGTACGCCACGCGCCAAATATTCGAGGTTGACTTGGTGGACGATGCCAAAGCCCGGCGGCACCACGCCAAAGGTGTCAAACGCCTGCATCCCCCATTTCATGAACTCGTAGCGCTCGCGGTTGCGCTGAAATTCGAGCTTCATGTTGATATCGAGCGAGTCTTTCTGTCCGTAAGAGTCAACCATGATCGAGTGATCGACCACCAAATCGACCGGCACCAGCGGCTCAATCTTGGCCGGGTCTTGGCCCAGCCGCAGCGCGGTGCTGCGCATAGCGGCCAAATCGACCAGCAGCGGCACGCCGGTGAAGTCTTGCAACACCACGCGGGAGACGACAAACGGGATTTCATCCGTGCGCTCGGCCTGGGGCTGCCACTGGGCGAGTTGGGCGACGTGCTCTGCCGTGACTTTGCGGCCATCGCAGTTGCGCAATACCGACTCCAACACGATGCGTATCGACACCGGCAAACGCTTTACTGAAGGAAACTGCTGCGCCAATACAGGCAAGGAGTAAAACTGCCCCTTTGCTCCTGACGCAGTCAGAAAATGTTGGCGTGTAGCAGCAAAAGCGTGTGGGATGGGCGGGGACAACGGCGTAACCATGGTGGACTCTCCTGTAACGAGGAAACAAGAAGGCCATTCTGGCACCACCGCATTGCACGCAGAACGATAAGGCTAAGCGCGATGGCAAGCAGTCGTTATTAATACGACTACCTAGTTAGCCTAGTTAGCCAAATCAACAACTAGCGCTGCTTTTCGCAATTTTTTGCTATACCCATTTAAATGCTGTGGACTTAATCATTCCACCAAATTTTGGCATCGGCTGTTGAACAGTAACCGCCGCAAGCCATAAAAAAAGCCCGCCAAAGCGGGCTTTTTTTATACCCGCAGGTGCGGGTCAATTGCCAATCAAACCGGGGTTTTGATAGCGAATAAGGTGCGGTCTTGGTCTTGAATCCATTTTGGTGCTTTACCACGGCCAGTCCAAGTTTGGCCGCTCGCTGGATCGCGGTATTTAGGCGCAACTTTGGTGCCGCTGGTGGCACTGCGCGCCCGGTTAGAGGTTGGAAATACTTCTTGCTGGGTCAATGCATACTCGTCAATCAGAGTACGCACTTGGGCAATAGCGTTAGCAACTTCCTCACGGCGTGCGGTGCTGATTTTCAGTTCGAGGGCTTCGCGCTGTTTTAGCAGTTCTTTATAAATTGACATGGTGTTTCAATAAAATTGGTTAAGAATGCCCAATTATAGGGTCTTGATTTAGCTTGCGCGCTAGTTCTACATTTAAATAACCTTGTGCTTCATAAGCTATCAATGGAACTTTTTGATTCAAGGTTCAGCCACTAAAGCCGACTCTGGCTGCGCCAGCACTTTGTCAATGCGCTTGCCGTCAAGGTCAATCACCTCAAATACCCAGCCGGCGCAAACAATACGCTCGGCCTCTACCGGCAAATGGCCTGATTCAGACATCAGTAATCCGGCCAAGGTGTTGTAGAGGCCACGCTCCTCTTCGGGTAAATCGCGAATGTTCAGGCGCGCTTTTAATTCAGACACCGGCATCAAGCCATCCAACAGCCACGAGCCATCTTCGCGCTGCACCGCCCAAGCGTCGGTGTCAGCGCCGGGCTGCAATTCGCCGGTAATGGCTTCGAGCAAATCGCGCGGCGTCATGATGCCTTGCACCACACCATATTCATCGACCACAAACACAATGCGCCCAGAGCGCGCCCGAAACTGCTCTAACAATTCCATGCCGCTCAGGGTTTCTGGCAAAAAAGACGCGGGCAATACATGCGGCTCAATCGTGCCCTCGGTCTGCGGCCCTAATTCGAGCAAATGGGCGACGCTGATAATGCCCAGCACGTCGTCGAGCGAGCTGCGGCAGACCGGATACCACGAATGCGCGCCCTTATCACCGCCAGAGCTGGCCAATTGCAGGCACTGCGCCACGCTGTAACAGGCGTCGAGCCATTGCACATCACTGCGCGGCACCATGATCGATATCAGCGGACGGTCGTCCAATCTGAAGACGTTTTGCACCATTTGGTGCTCGTGGTGCTCAATTACGCCGGCATCGCGCCCTTCGGCCAAACTGGCGACAATTTCTTCTTCCGTGACGGCACGCGCGGCCGAGTTATCGATGCGCAGCAGTTTCAACACCGCGTGGGTCGAGAAAGACAGTAATGTGACAAACGGTTTAGCCACCCGTGCCACCCAGGCCATTGGGCGCGCCACCCAGCGGGCGGTGGATTCTGGATAGAGTTGCCCAATGCGTTTAGGCACCAATTCACCAAACACAATGGTGATAAACGTAATCAAAGTAATCACAATCGCCGTGGCCGAAACATCGGCAACACCCTCAGGCGCGCCCCATGTCATCAGCCAAGCGGCCAAACCAGCGCTGAAGGCGGCCTCGCCCAAAATGCCGTTCAACATGCCAATCGACGTAATGCCGACCTGCACCGAGGACAAAAAGTGGGTGGGATTTTCTAACAACAGCAACGCCGCTGTAGCGCCTTTGTCGCCGCCCTCGCTCATGGCCGTCAGGCGTGATTTGCGGCTGGAGGCCAAAGCCAGCTCCGACATCGCGAACACCCCATTCAATAGAGTCAGCAGCGCGATCAACAGAAAATCCATAGATTAAAAACCCAAGAAAGAACAGCATGGCACTTTACTGTATTGGCGACATACAAGGCTGCGACAGCGCGCTAGAGCGCTTGCTCGATGTCATCGATTTTTCCGCTAGCCGCGATACGGTGTATTTACTGGGTGATTTGGTCAACCGGGGGCCAAATTCAGCGGCGGTGTTGCGCCGCTGCATGGCGGCAGATGGCGCGCTGCAGTGTTTGCTGGGCAACCACGACTTGCACCTGCTGGCCAGCGCTTATGGTGTACGCAAACCATCGCGGCGCGACACGCTGGCCAGCGTGCTGGACGCGCCCGACTGCCCCGCCCTGCTCGACTGGCTGCGCCAGCAGCCATTAGCGCGCCAACACCGGCTGGCCGGCGAATCGCTGCTGATGGCGCACGCCGGCGTGCTGCCCGCGTGGAGCGCCCAAGAAGCCTTGACGCTGGCCGATGAAGTCCACGCCGCGCTGCGCAGCGCCGATATTTTGGAGTTTTTGCAACAGATGTACGGCAACACGCCCGACCACTGGAGCGATGCGCTGACCGGCAGCGAGCGCCTGCGCGTGATCGTCAACGCGCTGACGCGGCTGCGCTTTTGCACGCCCGAGGGCGTGATGGACTTTGGCAGCAGCGACAGCGCCGACGCTGCACCGGCGGGAATGTTGCCGTGGTTCGAGGTGCCGGGGCGGCGCAGTGCCGACACGCTGATCGCCTTTGGCCACTGGTCCACGCTGGGTTGGCTCAATCGGCCCAACCTGCTGGGGTTGGACACCGGCTGCGTTTGGGGCGGCTGCTTGAGCGCCGTGCGCTTTGGCGCCACGCTGGCCGAGCGCGAGCTGCTACAAGTGCGCTGCGAGCAAGCACAAAAACCGGGGCCATAAAAAATGCGCCATCAACTATGTTTTTCATAGCTGCTAGCGCACGTATCTATTGGGCTAAAGGCCAATTTGACTAATAATTTCAAATCCCTATAGCGGCTGGGTCGGCGCTCAAGCCGCCCGGGCAAGCTTAGACGGCAACAGATGCTGGTTGTCTGGCCGCGCCAGCCCGAGGTTTTCGCGCAGCGTTGTGCCCTCGTAAGCGGTGCGGAACAAGCCACGGCGCTGCAGCTCTGGAATCACCAAATCAACAAAATCGTCCAGACTGCCCGGCAACACCGGCGGCAATACGTTAAAGCCGTCGGCCGCACCGCTCTCAAACCACAACTGCAGCTGATCCACCACTTGCGTGGGCGTGCCCACCAAAGTCCAATGGCCGCGCGCCGTAGCCACCCACTCGTAGAGCTGGCGGATGCTGAAACCGTGCTTGCGCGCGATGTCAACCATCATCTGCTGGCGACTGACCCAGCCGACAGTCTTGGGCAGCTCGGGGAAGGGGCCGTCCAGCGGGTACGGCGACAGATCGACACCACCGGACAAGCCCGACAGCAGCCCCAGTCCAGCCTGCGGGTGGATTAGCGCGTTGAGCTGTTGCAGCTTGGCCTGCGCCTCGGCCTCGGTTGGCGCTACGTAAACCGACACGCCGGGCATGATTTTGAGCTGGTCGGGCGTGCGGCCAAATTGGGCCATTCGACCTTTGAGGTTGCGGTAAAACGCCTGTGCATCTTCTAGGCTTTGCTGGGCGGTGAACACCACCTCGGCGGTGCGCGCCGCCAGTTGCAAGCCGGGCTCGGACTGGCCGGCCTGCACGATCACCGGGTAGCCCTGCGGCGAACGCGACACGTTGAGCGCGCCCTCCACCTTGAAATGCTTGCCGTGGTGGTGGGGCGGGTGCAGCTTGGCGGGGTCGAAAAACTGGCCGCTGGCCTTGTCGCGCACAAAGGCATCGTCCTCCCAACTGTCCCACAGCGCGGTCACGGTATCGACAAACTCCTCAGCCCGGTCGTAGCGGTCAGTGGCTGCCGCTTGGCGCTCGCGGCCAAAGTTGCGCGCGGTGGCATCGTCGGTCGAGGTCACCACATTCCAGCCCGCGCGCCCGGCGCTCAGGTGGTCGAGCGAGGCGAACTTGCGCGCCAGCAGATAGGGGTCTTCGTAGGTGGTAGAGGCCGTGGCGATGAAACCGATATGGCTCGTCACCGTCGAGAGCGCCGAAAACAGCGTCACCGGCTCAAAGCCCGTGCTGCGGTCGCGCCGACCCGCTTGGTCTCCGCCGAAGTTCACCGACAGGCCGTCGGCCAGAAAATAAGCGTCGAACAGGCCGCGCTCGGCGGTCTGCGCCAAGCGCTTGTAGTAAGCAAAATCGAACACGCTATCTGCAGCCGCATCGGGGTGGCGCCAAGCGGCCACGTGCTGTCCCGCGCCGGGTAAAAATGCGCCAAGTCTGAGTTTCTTGCCCATGGTGGGTGGCCTTTCAAAATTGGTAGAAATGCGCTGGCCTACAGCTTGGCAATCGACACTTCGGTCGACTTGACCAGCGCCACCACATCGCTACCGATGACCAGCTGCAGCTGATCAACCGAGCGGGTGGTGATGACCGAGGTGACGATGCCCCAAGGCGTTTCGACATCAATCTCGGAGACGACATCGCCACGGATGATTTCCTTGACTTTGCCCTTGAACTGGTTGCGAACGTTGATGGCTTGAATGGACATGAGTTTCTCCTTGAAAAGTCCGTTGAAAATTTAAATAGCCCAGCGCAGACCGTGCGCCGGGGTGCCGAGCCAGCCGGTGTCAGTGGCGGGCTGGTTTGGTGGCGGCTTTTGCAGCACGCGGTCGAGAATGCGTTTTTCCAGCGCGGCCAAGCCTGCGTCACCGTGGGCACGTGGGCGTGGCAAGCTGATGGTTTCATCCAGCGCAATGCGCCCGTCCTCAATCAGAATCACCCGGTCGGCCAGCGCCACCGCCTCCTGCACGTCGTGCGTCACCAGCAGCGCAGTGAAGCCGCTGGACAGCCACAAGCCTTCGATAAGCCGGTGCATTTCGATGCGGGTCAAGGCATCGAGCGCGCCCAGCGGCTCGTCCAGCAGCAGCAGGCGCGGCTGGTGTACCAGCGCCCGGGCCAGTGCCACGCGCTGGCGCTGGCCGCCCGACAGGCGCGCCGGCCAGTCGTTCTCGCGGTCGCCAAGACCGACTTTCTCTAGCACCGCGCTGGCGGCCGCACGTTGTTCCTTGGGCAAGCCCAAGGCGACGTTGTCGATGACGCGCATCCAAGGCAGCAGGCGCGCCTCCTGAAACATGATGCGCGTATCGGCGGACAAGCCGTTCAGTGGCTGTGCGTCCAGCGTGATGGCACCGCCGCTGGCGCTCTCTAGCCCCGCCACCAGCC
This sequence comes from Giesbergeria sp., assembly GCA_041798325.1. Lineage (GTDB taxonomy): Bacteria > Pseudomonadota > Gammaproteobacteria > Burkholderiales > Burkholderiaceae_C > Simplicispira. The sequence continues at coordinate 4,324 of JBHCAP010000036.1, read as the reverse complement.
GCAGCAACGTGCTCTTGCCACAGCCGCTGCGCCCGACGATGGCGACAAACTGGCCAGACTCGATGTGCAATTCGGTGTCGCGCAGCACCTCGCGCGTGCCGTAACGCTTGCGCAAAGCCCGCAGGCTCAGCGCTACGCCCTGCGCCGGGGCAGATGGTGTTTTAGTAGTCAAAATGGCCTCCAGCCCTTGTGGATACTGCGCAAGCAGCTATATAAAAAGGAGTGATGTGCAGCAGAAATAAACGCATATGTCACGCCGCGTTTTGGTAGCCGGGATGCCAGCGCAGCCAGTAGCGCTCTAGGGCGCGGGCAAACCAGTCGGCCAGCTTGCCTAAAGCGGCGTAAAGCAAGATGCCCACCAGCACGATGTCGGTCTGCAAAAATTCGCGCGCATTCATGGTCAGATAGCCGATGCCGGCCTGTGCCGAGATGGTTTCGGCCACGATCAAAATCACCCACATCAGCCCGAGCGAAAAACGCAACCCCACCAAAATGCTCGACAGTGCACCGGGCAGGATGATCTGTGTGTACAGGCTCCAGCGCGACAGGCCGTAGCTGCGCCCCATCTCAATCAGCCCCGGATCTACGTTGCGGATGCCGTGAAAGGTGTTGAGGTAAATCGGAAAGAACACCGCCACCGCAATCAAAAACAGCTTGGCGCTCTCGTCAATGCCAAACCACAAGATGACCAGCGGAATCATGGCCAGCGCCGGGATGTTGCGCACCATCTGGATGGTCGAGTCCAGCAGCGTCTCAAACAAGCGCACCGAACCCGTGAGCAGGCCAAACAGCAGCCCCAAACCGCCGCCCACGGCCAAGCCCAGCAGCGCGCGCCCGGCGCTGACTTGCACATGGAGCCAGAGGTCGCCCGAGAGCGCCAGTGTCCAAGCAGCCTTAATCACATCCAGCGGTGCCGGCAGCACCCGGTTGGACATCCAACCCAAGGCGGATGCGAGCTGCCAAACCACCAGCAACAGCAGCGGCACCAACCACGGAAGCAGGCGCAGCAGGCTGGCACGCAGCACCGCGCCGATGGACTGCACCCAAGTGGAGTCCGGCAAACGCGACGCCGCTGGTATGCCAAGGTGCGGAAACACCCGCAGGGGGAGGGACCGTAAGACATTCATGGTCAAAATTCCTTCAGTGGTTTGAAAGCAGCGCGGGATGCGCCCAAGCACTGGGCGCCGTGAGCGAGTCACGCAGCCCCCACACGCCAGCCGTGATGGCCAGCAGGCGAAACAGTTGACGACGGTGGCTGAGATTGGCGAGGGGGGCGGGTGTCATGAAAAGGCTCCAGTAGAGGTGTTCAGCGCAGATCAACCGGCGCGGCGTGCAGCAGATTGAGTTTTTTCGGAATCAGCTTGAGCTCGAAGAAGGTGTCCGCAATCGCTTGCTGCTCGGCCAAAATCGCGCGCGTTATCGGGGCGGTGCCGAATTCGCTGCGGTTGACGTACAGCTCGGTGATGCGCTGATCCAGCCCCAGCACGGCGGACAGTTCGCCAGCGGCGGCGCTTTTGTTCTGGCTGACCCAGATGTCGATGGCGTTGATTTCTTCAATGGCGATCTTCAACACGTCCGTGTTGCCAGCGGCAAAGTCGCGCGAGGTGAAGTAATAGCCGCGGTTGTTCACCACGCCGCTGGCGTCCACCAGCAGGCGCGCGTCCAGTGTTTTTTGTGCAGCGGCCAAGAACGGGTCCCAGATGACCCAGGCATCGACCGCGCCCCGCTCAAAGGCAGCGCGGGCATCCGGGGGCGACAAGAAGACGGACGTCACATCGCCGTATTTGAGGCCGTGCTTTTCCAGCAGCTTGACCAGAAAATACTGCACGTTGGAGCCTTTGTTGAAGGCGATTTTTTTGCCCTTCAGCTCGCTGACTTGTCGGATGGCCGAGGTCTTGGGCACGATCACAGCTTCCAGCCGGGGGCGCGGCACCGTGGCGGCGGCATATACCAGCGGCGCGCCAGCGGCTTGGGCAAAAATCGGCGGCGCTTCGCCTACGTCGCCAAAGTCGATCGATCCGACATTGAGTGCCTCCAGCTGCACCGGGCCGGCGTTGAATTCCGTCCAAGTCACGCTCACGCCCAAGGGCGCGAGACGTTTTTCCAGCGTGCCACGGCCTTTCAGGAGGGTCAGCCAGCCTTTTTGGTGGCCGATGCGCAGGGTGCGCGGTGGTTTTTGCGCCAGCGCCAAGCCGGGAGCGGCCAGCGCGGTGGCTCCGAGGGCGACGCCAGCCAGCCACTGGCGGCGGGTGAAATCGGTGGAATATGTCATGGCGGTTCTCGGTTTTTGGGTGTGCGCAGGCAAGGCTTCGCCCTTGCCGCAAGCGCGGTGGATAAAAAATGGAAAGGACTTGCCCTGCGCTCAGTCAGGGCTGCGGGCGTGCAGCGTGGTTTAGACGCTACATCGCACTTGGGCAAACGGCACGGCGGCAAATTTGCCGGCAGGTGCCAACACCGGGCGCAGCGTTTCGGTGATCAGGGTGTGTACCGCTTCGTCGAGCCGCACGCCAATCTCGCTGCTTATCTGGTAGGTGCCGGTCTCGTCGGGCACCACTTGTGCGTCGGTAGCGTAGATGCCCGGCAGGATGTGCTTGGCTCCCAGCGACTGCAGCACCGGGCGCAACGCATAGTCCAGCGCCAACATATGGTGAGGGCTACCGCCGGTGGCCAAGGGCAGCACCGTTTTGCCCTGCAGTGCGGTTTGCGCAAGCAAGTCCAAAAACACCTTGAGCACGCCGCTGTAGGCGGCCTTGTAAACCGGCGTGGCCACCACCACCACCTCGGCGGCAGCGACGCGATCAATGGCGTAGCGGATGCTGGGGTGGCCAAAGTCGGCCAAGATCAGCGCTTGCGGCGACAAGTCGCGAATCTGCAAACGCTCCACAAAGGCACCGCGGGCGCTCAGGCGCTGCTGCACGCCATTGAGCAAAGCGGCTGAACGCGACCTCTCGGAGGGGCTGCCAGCAAGCAATAAAACCGTCATTTTTTTCTCCTTGGGTACGTCGGGTGTGGCAGCGCTTGGCCCTGACGGGTTTATTTCTTGGTGTAGATTTGATCGAAGATGGCGCCATCGGCAAAGTGGGTTTTGGCCACTTTGTCCCAACCGCCAAAGGCTTCGTCAATGGTGAACAGGTTCAGTGGGGCGAACTGCTTGGCGTATTTGGCTTTGGCCTTCTCGGACGCCGCCGGACGGTAGAAATGCTTGCCCGCAATGTCCTGGCCCTCTTCGGTGTACAAAAATTCGAGATAGGCTTGGGCTACGGCCCGCGTGCCTTTTTTGTCCACGTTCTTGTCCACCACCGCCACAGCGGGTTCCGCCAAGATGCTCAGGGACGGGGCGACGATGTCAAACTTGGCGCCAAACTCTTTCCCCAGCAAATAGGCTTCGTTTTCCCAAGCGATCAGCACATCGCCCTGATTGCGCTGGGCAAAGGTGATGGAGGAACCCCGAGCGCCGGTATCGAGCACCGGCACATTCGAATACAGCTTGCCAATGAAGTTTTTGGCTTGTGCATCGCCGCCCAACTTGCGCTTGGCAAACTCATAAGCCGCCAGATAGTTCCAGCGCGCACCGCCCGAGGTCTTGGGATTGGGGGTGATAACACTGACGCCGGGCTTGATCAGGTCATCCCAGTCCTTGATGCCCTTGGGGTTGCCGGCGCGCACCACCAGCACAATGGTCGAGGTATAGGGCGAGGCGTTGTGCGGCAGTTTTTTCTGCCAGTCGGCTGCGAGCCAGCCGCCATTTTTCACCAGCGCATCGGTGTCGCCAGCCAAGGCCAAGGTGGCCACATCGGCCTCCAGCCCGTCAATGATGGAGCGGGCTTGCTTGCCCGAGCCACCGTGGGACTGCTTGATGCTCACGTCCTGCCCGGTCTTGGCTTTCCAGCTTTTGGCAAAAGCCGCGTTGACCTCGACGTAGAGTTCGCGCGTCGGGTCGTAGGAGACGTTGAGCAGCGACACAGCTTGCTGGGCATGGGCCGCCAAGGCCGCGCCGGCCAGCACAGTGGCCAAAGTGAGATTGAAAATACGCCGCTGGGTGGACATAAAAGGCTCCTTAAATTCACTGCTAAATTGCAATGGAGTGAATTCTGGAAGCCAACACTTAAAACTGGAACGAATGAATAGTCAGTTTTATATTTCTAAAAAGTCTTTAGGTGCCTGCAGTGCCAATGCGTTGGCATCGCTGCACCCATAAAAAATGCGGTGCAAACTATCTTTTTGATAGCTTACACCGCACGTATTTAAAGGGCTAGAGGCCGATTTGACTGTTATTCAGTGGTTTCGGGCGTCTGCTCTGGCACCTGCACCTGCACCTGCACCT
>JBHCAP010000035.1:0-4720 GCA_041798325.1 Giesbergeria sp. | reverse complement strand
TGTTCAAGCTTGTGGTTTTCACCATCCAGAATTTCCAGTACTTTTGGCAGCGATTCGGTATCGAAAGTGGCGCGGTTGTGCTGGTTCTGAGCGGGAGCTTCTACCAGCCCTTTTTTCGCTGCTTTTTGCAATAGCTCTTTGAGCAGTTGCAATTGGCGTTTGGCGTCGTTACGCAGTGTTTCGATATTGATTTTATGCAAAGCATTTCTCCTTGGAATGAAAATGTGTGAATCGTGAATCGTAAATTTTGAATGAATAGGAGCGCTATTTTGTGGCCCACACCATCAACGCCTGCTGCATTCCCGCCACCAGCTCCTCATGCCACTGCACCGGCTTGACGATGCGCACATTCGGCAGCCAGTAGCGCACCACCGGCAGCAACTGGTGGGGGTGGTTGATGTGCGTGGTGACCAGTAGCGAGCCATCAACGTCGGCGCGCTGCTGTTGCTGCGGTAGCAGGGCGCGGCGGGCGAAGTAGTGAGCCACCTCGGGGGCGACGCGCAGTAGCACTTCGGTGGTGCCTTGGGTGAACCACACGTCGTCCTTGGCGTTGATGTAGTCCTGATGCGCCGGGTCAGGAGTAAAGCGGCTGGCCTCGTCCACCGCCAGTTCAGTGATCAAGGCGACGCTGAAGTTTTTCAGCAGCCCGCCCTCTACAGCGGCCAAATACCACACGCCGTTTTTGTGGATCAGGCGGTAGGGTTGGGCATGGCGCGGCTTGGCTTTGTAGGTGAACTGGCATTCATGGCGCTGCTCGATGGCGTCTTGCAGCAGGGCAAAGATGTGCGTGGTGTGCGGGCCTTGGGCGCGCAAATCCTCTTGCGGCGTGGCTTGCACTTGGGTGGCGCGTTTGGGTTCCGGAGTTTCTAGCTGCTCTAGTAGGTAGCGCAGGCTGGCATCGGGAAACAAGCGCTCGGTGCCGGCGAGTCGGGCGTAGTTGTGCAAATGCCGTGTGGGAATGGTGCTGCGCGCGGTGTGCGCCAGTTGCCAGTGTCCGCCGGGAGCGCGCTCGGCGATGCCGTGCAGGCGTTCGCCCAAATCGCGCTCGATGGTGCGCACGTCCACGTTGAACGCCTGCGCCAACTGGTGTTTGTCTAGGCTGTCGCCTTGGTGCAGCAGCGCCAAGATGTGGGACAGGCGCTGGGCCAGTTTTTCTCCTTTGGCGCTAGCGCGGTGCGGGGTGGGGGTAGCGGTGGGCATAGGTTGGGGTTTACAAAATGATGCTCAGTGTGTCAAAGAGTGTGCGGTGCTGGGCTTGCGTACCGCTTGCAAGGGAGGATTAATTGGGTGTTGCCCCGACTATAGAAGGCGGGCGCGACAGGTGGTGTCGCAGCGCAGTGCAGCGGCATTTTTTAAGCCAAAACAGCCTCTAGCCCTTACCAGTCAAGCGCTAGCAGCTATTAAAAAATGAGCATAAAAAAACCGCCTCGAAGGCGGTTTTTTGGGGAGAGAAGCAGCAGCGCTGGTGCGTCAGGCCACCGCATCCGCCGGCAAGCGCTGCAGCATGGCCAAGCTGTTGGCAATCGTGCTGCGCAGCTCGCGCCGGTCGCAGATGAAATCGACCGCGCCTTTGGTCAGCAAAAATTCAGCGCGTTGGAAGCCTTCGGGCAGGGTCACGCGCACGGTCGATTCGATGACGCGCGGCCCGGCAAAGCCGATCAGCGCTTTGGGTTCGGCAATCACGATGTCGCCGACGAAGGCAAAGCCGGCGCTGACGCCGCCCATCGTCGGGTCGGTCAGCACGCTGATGTAGGGCAGGCCTTTTTTGGCCAAGCGCGTCAGGGCGGCGTTGGTTTTGGCCATTTGCATCAGCGACAGCAAGCCTTCTTGCATCCGCGCGCCGCCGGTGGCGGTAAAGCAGATGAAGGGCACTTTTTGCTCAATGGCGTTTTCGACGCCGCGCACAAAGCGCTCGCCGACCACGCTGCCCATGCTGCCGCCCATGAAGTCAAATTCAAAGCAAGCGACGACGACGTTGATGCTTTGCACCGCGCCGCCAAAGACGATCAGCGCGTCGGTCTCGCCGGTGTTTTCTAGCGCTTCTTTCAGGCGCTCGGGGTATTTGCGGCTGTCTTTGAATTTGAGCGCATCGACTGGGATGACTTCTTGGCCAATTTCGTAGCGGCCTTCGGGGTCTAAAAAGGCATCAAGCCGCGCGCGCGCGCCGATGCGGTGGTGGTGGCTGCAGGTGGGGCAGACGCACTGGTTGTGCTCTAGGTCGGTTTTGTAGAGCACGGTCTCGCAGCTGGGGCATTTGGTCCACAGCCCCTCGGGCATCTGGCGACGCTCGGTGGGGTTGGTCGGCTGGATTTTGGCGGGCAGGAGTTTTTCAAGCCAAGACATGGAGTTTCCTTGTGATGCGCCTGATTAGGCGTCGAGCGCTTTGCGCACACCGCGCAGAAAGCTAATCGCCAGCGGCACAATTTTTTCGTGCGGCTGGTCTTCCAGCAGTTGGATGATGCGGCTGCCAATCACCACCGCATCGGCGACGCGGCCGACGGTCTGCGCCGTGGCCGCGTCGCGGATGCCAAAGCCCACGCCCACCGGAATGTGTACGTGCTTGCGGATGATGGGCAAAATTTCTTCCACCGCGCTGGTGTCGAGTGCCGCCGAGCCGGTCACGCCTTTGAGCGAGACGTAATAGACGTAGCCGCTGGCGACGCGCGCCACTTCGGCCATGCGCTCTTCGGTGCTGGTGGGTGCCAGCAGGAAGATCAAGTCCATGTTTTTGGCGCGCAGTTTGGCGGCAAAGTCCACGCATTCTTCCGGCGGATAGTCCACCACCAGCACGCCATCGACACCGGCGGTGGCGGCGTTGTTGACGAAAGCATCGTCGCCGTGCAGTTGGTCGTAGCGCTCAATCGGGTTGGCGTAGCCCATCAGCACCACTGGCGTGGTGTGGTTTCGCTTGCGAAACTCGCTGACGTGCGCCAACACCTGCGTCATGCCGACACCCATCGACAGGGCTTTTTCGCCGGCCTTTTGGATGACTGGGCCGTCGGCCATTGGGTCGGAGAATGGCACGCCCAGCTCGATCACGTCAGCGCCGGCTTCGACCATGCCGTGCATCAGCGCCGGTGTGATGTCGGCAAACGGGAAGCCCGCTGTGACGTAGGGAATCAAGGCTTTGCGGCCTTGCGCTTGGAGTTGTTCAAAAGTGCTTTGGATGCGGCTCATGTTTTGCTTTCAGCGCCTTTGACTGCCAGTCCGCGCAGGGAAGGGCGGTCGTAAAAATCTTCGCCGGAGAGGTCGGCCACGGTGCCGATGTCTTTGTCGCCCCGCCCCGAGAGGTTGACCAAGATGGATTGGTCGGGGCGCATGTCTTTGGCCAGCTTCATGGCGTAGGCAAAGGCGTGGCTCGATTCGAGCGCTGGGATGATGCCTTCGGTGCGGCACAGGTAGTGAAACGCTGCCAGCGCTTCTTTGTCGGTGATGCCGACGTACTCAGCGCGGCCAATTTCTTGCAGCCAAGCGTGCTCAGGGCCGACGCCGGGGTAGTCGAGGCCAGCGCTGATGCTGTGGGTTTCGACAATTTGGCCGTTGTCGTCTTGCAGGATGAAGGTGCGGTTGCCATGCAGTACGCCGGGTGAGCCGCGTTGCAGCGAGGCCGAGTGCTTTTTGGTGTCCAGTCCTTCGCCGGCGGCTTCGACGCCAATCAGGCGCACATTCTCAAACGGGATGTAGGGGTGAAAAATGCCCATCGCGTTGCTGCCACCGCCGACGCAGGCCAGCACCACATCGGGTTGCTGGGCGGGCAGGTGTTGCTCGGCCAGTACCAGCGGCATTTGCGTCAGGCATTCGGTGCCGATGACGCTTTGGAAGTCGCGCACCATCATCGGGTAGGGGTGCGGGCCGGCCACGGTGCCGATGATGTAGAAGGTGTTGTCCACGTTGGCCACCCAGTCGCGCATCGCTTCGTTCAGCGCATCTTTCAGGGTTTTGCTGCCCGACTCGACCGGCACCACGGTGGCACCCAGCAGTTTCATGCGAAACACATTGGGGCTTTGGCGTTTAACGTCTTCTGCGCCCATGTAAACCACGCATTCAAGGCCGTAGCGCGCGCAAATGGTGGCGGTGGCCACACCGTGCTGGCCGGCGCCGGTCTCGGCAATGATGCGCGGCTTGCCCATGCGCTTGGCCAGCATGGCTTGGCCAATCACGTTGTTGATCTTGTGCGCGCCGGTGTGGTTCAGGTCTTCGCGCTTGAGGTAAATCTGCGCGCCGCCGATCTCTTGGCTGGTGCGCGCAGCGTGGTACACCGGCGTGGGACGACCGACAAAGTGCGCCAGCTCGTAATTAAATTCAGCGACGAATTGCGGGTCGTGCTGGTAGTGGGCGTAGGCCTCGCGCAGCTCTTTCAGGGCGAAAGTGAGGGTTTCGCTGGCAAAGCTGCCGCCGTAACGGCCAAAGTGGCCCGAGGAATCAGGAAATTGGTAAGAAGCCATGGGGTGTGTTCGCAAGTTGGGCATCGGCCGCACGCACGGCGGCTACGAAGCGATGAATTTTGTCGGCGTCTTTGAGTCCCTTGCGGGGTTGGCCATCGGGGCCGTCCAATTCAACGCCGGAGCTGACATCAACTGCCAGCGTTTTGCAACGCGGGCGTACCTGCAAAATGCCATCGGTCACGTTTGCAGGCGTGAGTCCACCACTTAAAACGAGGTGACAGGCGACGCTTGGAGGTAGGAGTGACCAATGGAATGCCTTGCCGCCGCCGCCATAG
>JBHCAP010000034.1:0-51833 GCA_041798325.1 Giesbergeria sp. | reverse complement strand
TGGCTCTGGCTCTGGTTCTGGTTCGGCGGAAATCAATTCAGCGGGAGTTTCCGCTAACTGCACAAAAAAATCGGACGGGGCCTCCTCAAACAATGCCGATGCAGGCTCGATGGGTGGCTCTAGTACCTTTAACGCAGTCGGCGCGGCTTCGTATTCCTCCAGCCACTCAAAATCCGGCTCCGGTTCCGGTTCCGGTTCCGGTTCCGGCAATGATGGCCCGGACACCAGCGCAGCGGGCGCGCTCGGCCATGCCAACGCTGCAGCGCTACTGTCTGGCGCAGCAGCTTTGGGGTTAGCCGGGGCGATCAAAAAAGCCGGCACCACCGGGTCGGGCACGTCCAGCACCTGCGCCTCATCGGCCAGCGGTAACTCCGCAGGAGGCGGGGCGATAGAGACCGACGTTGGCACCTCAACGCGCTTGTCAACCTCTGGAGAGGGCTGCTGCACGCTGTCGGGCAGCACCTTGAAATTGGTCAACAGCGCTGGCTCAGGCACCGCTTGCATATTGGCAGCCGCATCAAAAATCTGCTGGCACTGGCCACAGCGCACCCAGCCATCGGAGATGCGCAGTTGGTCGGCCACCACCTTGAACAAGGTGGCGCAAGACGGGCAGCGGGTGTTTTGGCTCATCAGTGGAGGGAAATAGCAACGCCCAACAAGGCAGCGTCCAACAAAGGGTTAGCCGCTAATGATTAGCGGGTGGCGGTCATCAAAATCCAGCCGTCTTCGGTATCGGCCACCGTCAGCGTCAGGTACGGGGCGTAAACATCTTTGAGTTCTTGCGCTTGACGCTCCAAGATGCCGGCCAACACCAAGTTACCGCCATCGGCGACGTAACTGTGCAACAGCGGAGCCAGCACCTTTAGCGGTGTGGCCAAAATATTGGCCAGCACCGTCTGGTAACGGCCTTTGGCCTTGTCAGGCAAACCGGCATTTAACTGCACTTCGTTGGCCTTAGCGTTGTATTCGGTCGATTCGACGGCTGCAGTGTCAATGTCCACCGCATCAATGTCAGTGGCACCAAACTTGGCAGCGCCAATCGCCAAAATGCCCGAGCCACAACCGTAGTCCAACACGCGGCCTAAGCCGGGCGATGTCGCTTGGCGGGCAATCCAGCGCAAACACATGCGCGTCGTCGGGTGGGTGCCGGTACCAAACGCCAAACCGGGATCGAGGCGAATCACGCGTGTCGCTGCAGCGGGTGGCTCGTGCCAAGTCGGCACAATCCAAAATTCTGGCGTGATGTCCACTGGCGCAAATTGCGACTGCGTCAGCCGCACCCAGTCTTGGTCGGGCACGGCGGCCACGCCCAACACTTGGCAACCGTGAAAAAAGTCTTGTGCTGACAGCAGATGGAGCGCTTCGCTCGCCTGCGCCTCTTCAGAAAACAGCGCCAGCACCCGGCTGCGCTGCCAGCCGTCTTTGGGCGGCGGCATACCGGGCTCGCCAAACAGCGCCTGTTCGGCGTCGGTTTGCGCATCGGCATCTTCTACCGACACGCTCAGTGCGTCCAGTGCATCGAGCGCATCGCTCAGAGTTTCAACCCGGTCTTGCGGGCACATCAAGCTCAGTTCATACATGGCGTTGCACCTTATTCACTATCTACAGTCTGACAAACAAAGCGGGTCCGCGCCCCAATTTGGCGTGGACCCGCATTCGGGGAATAGGCTGGCGCGCTCAGCGCTGGCGCTGCGACAGCCACTCTTCTAAATAATGGATGTTGGTGCCGCCGTCCATAAACTTGGCATCCACCATCAGCTCACGGTGCAATGGCACGTTGCTGTTGATGCCTTCAATCACCGTCTCGGACAGCGCTGTGCGCATCCGCGCCAGCGCTTGCTCGCGCGTGTCGCCGTGAACAATGATTTTGCCAATCATCGAGTCGTAGTTTGGCGGCACATAGTAGTTGGTGTAGATGTGCGAATCGACCCGCACCCCCGGCCCACCCGGCGCGTGCCAAGCGGTGACGCGCCCCGGCGAAGGCGTGAACTTGTACGGATCTTCGGCGTTGATACGGCACTCAATCGCATGGCCTCGGATTTGAATTTGGCGCTGCGTGAACGGCAGTTTTTCGCCTGCGGCCACCATGATTTGCGTGCGCACAATGTCCACGCCCGTAATCAACTCCGTTACCGGGTGCTCAACCTGCACACGGGTGTTCATTTCGATGAAATAAAACTCGCCGTTTTCGTACAGAAACTCAAACGTGCCAGCACCGCGATAACCAATTTTTTTGCAGGCACTGACGCAGCGGTCGCCAATGCGGTCAATCAGTTTGCGCGGAATGCCGGGCGCAGGGCCTTCTTCAATCACTTTTTGGTGGCGCCGCTGCATCGAGCAGTCACGCTCGCCCAGATAGACCACGTTGCGGTGCTTGTCGGCAATGATTTGGATCTCGATATGGCGTGGGTTCTGCAAGAACTTTTCCATATAGACGGCCGGATTGCCAAACGCAGCGCCGGCTTCGGCTTTGGTCATTTGCACCGCATTGACCAGCGCCGCCTCAGTGTGTACCACGCGCATTCCGCGCCCGCCGCCGCCGCCAGCGGCCTTGATGATCACCGGGTAACCGATGGCCTTGGCCATGCGGCGAATTTGCACTGGATCGTCAGGCAACTCGCCCTCGGAGCCGGGCACGCAAGGCACGCCAGCTTTGATCATCGCTTGCTTAGCGGCGACTTTGTCGCCCATCGTGCGGATGTTTTCAGGGGTCGGGCCGATGAACTGAAAACCGCTTTTTTCGACGCGCTCGGCAAAGTCGGCGTTTTCGCTCAAGAAACCGTAGCCGGGGTGAATCGCCTCGGCGTCCGTCACTTCAGCCGCCGAAATAATCGCCGGCATATTGAGGTACGACAGCGGCGATGGCGCGGGGCCAATGCACACCGCCTCTTCGGCCAGCTTGACGTATTTGGCGTCGCGGTCGGCCTCGGAATAGACCATCACGGCCTTGACACCCAATTCGTGGCAAGCGCGCTGAATGCGCAGCGCAATCTCACCTCGGTTAGCTACCAATATTTTTTTGAACATGGGGGCCTTATTCGATGACGAACAATGGTTGTCCGTACTCTACTGCCTGACCGTTTTCAGCAAAAATGCGGCTGATAGTGCCAGATTTGTCCGCCTCAATTTCGTTGAGGATTTTCATCGCCTCGATGATGCAGATAGTCTCGCCTTCTTTGACTACGCTGCCCACCTCGACAAACGATTTGGCACCGGGGCTAGAGGCGCGGTAAAACGTGCCGACCATAGGCGATTTGACGACATGGCCGCTTGGCTCAGCCGGGGCGGGCAGTTCGGCCACGACAGCGGCGACAGGCGCGGCTGTAGCCGTAGGGGCTGGTGCCGACGCCGGTGCCGGTGCATATTGGTGCGCGACGGCGGCACCACTTTTGACGATGCGCACTTTGCCCTCGGCCTCGGTGATTTCAAGCTCGGAGACGTTTGACTCGGAGACGAGGTCAATGAGGGTTTTGAGTTTTCGCAAATCCATGGGGGACTCCAACGCTAAGAATCTGAAGAGGGCGCAAATTTACTCTAATTTGGCGCTACTTCTGCTTTTGCAGCTTAATTTCAATTAACTGACGCCAATTTCACGTTTTTGGCACAGTCTTATAGAAGACTGCGCCACTGCTGCAAGTCAGGCGCTTTGAGCTGGCCTATTTTACGGTGCCGCACCCGGCCATCGCGCCCCAGCAGCAGCGTGAACGGCAGGCCGCCACTGAGGTTGCCCAAGCTGCGCGCCAGCGCACTGCCACCCGCTTGCGCCAGTCCAATCGGAAAATGCAGAGGCGTGCGCGCTAAAAAACTGCGCACTGCCGCCGGCTTGTCCACCGCCAAACCGACCACTTGCCAGCTGTTAGCAGCGTTTTGCTGGTAAAAATCATTCAGCAGCGGCAATTCGGCAATACACGGCGGGCACCAAGTTGCCCAAAAGTTAACAACGAGCGGCTGACCGCGCAGCGACTGCATTGCCCACTCAGCGCCATCGGGCGACTGAAAACGCTGCTGCCACAAGGCCTCTTCGGCTTCAGAGAGAGCGCTACTGTCACCGCCCGATTGCGACTGCAACCACGCCCAGCCCAAACCGCCACACGCTGCGGCCACGCCCAGCGACCACAGCGAAGCGCGTCGCCTCACGGCCACGCCTCTGGCGTGTTGTGCGTCTCTTGCAGCAATTGGCGCAGCGCCGCCGTATCGCCGCGTGGCGCGCGCCCGCGTCCATCGGCGCGTAAAGCACCGCGCAGGTCGTCTAAGTCGTAAATCAGCAAATGCACACCGACGACCACGCCCAGCTCTTTCGACGGGCTGGCGATGGTCAACGCCTCGACCGGTTGGCCGTGCAGGCCGGTTACGGTTTGCGTGTCGTAGTCCACGCCCTTGTCAATCAGCGCTATTTCGGCCGATTTGCTGTCATCACAAAACAACTGCAGGTAAATATCCGACAAGCGCGTCGCCGTGCCGTGCCAGACCGCGCCAGCGACGTAAGGGCGAAACGGTGCCAAGCGCTCCATCCACAGCAGCGCCAGTTGGCGCAGCGCTTGCAATTCAGCCGGCTGGGTGTCGGCGCAAAACAGCGCCAAGTGTTCGCGCACCGCGTCTTCGACCAGCTCGTTGTCGGGCAGCGGCGTGCTGCGCGCCGGTAGGCCGAGTTGCTTGAGCGCGCGCCGCTTGGCGCTGCCGTATTCCAAACCCTCGTCCACCACCAGCGCAGCGGCGGCTTGGGCAATTTCAGTCTCAATCGATAAATGCATAGCGCCATTGTGGCGCGAAGGCGGCAGGGTTGGCCGCACGGCGGGGCAACACCTTCAACCAATCAACACTATTATTTTAATAGCTGCTAGCGCCCGTATTTAAAGGGCTAGAGGCCGATTTGACCATTAACTTAAAATAACGCCATGCATATACACATCTTGGGAATTTGCGGCACCTTTATGGGCGGCTTGGCCGCGCTGGCGCGCGAGGCGGGGCACAAAGTGACGGGCTGCGACGCGGGGGTTTATCCGCCGATGAGCGACCAGCTGCGCGCTTTGGGCATTGATTTGATCGAGGGCTTTGGTGCCGACCAACTGGCACTCCAACCCGACATGTTTGTCATCGGCAACGTCGTCAGCCGGGCGCGTTTGGCGGACGGCAGCGCCAAATTTGCGCTGATGGACGCGATTTTGGATGCTGGCCTGCCCTACACCAGCGGCCCGCAGTGGCTGGCTGAGCATGTTTTGCAAGGCCGCCATGTGCTGGCCGTGGCCGGCACGCATGGCAAAACCACCACCACCTCGATGTTAGCGTGGATTTTGGAAGGCGCAGGACAGCAGCCGGGCTTTTTGGTTGGCGGCGTGCCGCTGAACTTTGGCGTCTCGGCGCGGCTGGGTGCCAGCGTTCGACCGACGACGGGCGAAGGCGCGATGGGCAACGCGCCGCTGTTCGTCATCGAAGCCGATGAGTACGACACGGCGTTTTTCGACAAGCGCAGCAAGTTCGTGCATTACCGCCCACGCACCGCCGTACTGAACAACCTCGAATTCGATCACGCCGACATCTTTGATGATCTGGCCGCCATCGAACGCCAATTTCACCATTTAGTGCGTACCGTGCCGCCGTCGGGTTGCGTGGTGTTCAACGGCCTCGAAGACAGCTTGGCGCGCGTGATGCACGCCGGCTGCTGGAGTGCGCAAAGCAGCTTTGGCGCAGTGGTCAGCGACTTTTCAGCGCAGGGCGAGCCGCACGCGTTTGATGTGTTGCAGCGCGGCGAAGTGGTGGCGCGGGTCGAGTGGGCGCTGACCGGCGTACACAACCAGCTCAACGCGCTGGCGGCGATTGCGGCAGCGCACCACGTTGGCGTGTCGCCTGTGCAAGCCGCGCAGGCGCTGGCCAGCTTTCAAAACGTGCGCCGGCGCATGGAGCTGCGCGGCACGGCGCGCGGCATCACCGTGTATGACGACTTTGCCCACCACCCCACGGCGATTCGCACCACGCTGGACGGCCTGCGCCGCAATTTGGACAGCGCCGGCAACACTGCCCGCGTGCTGGCGGTGTTTGAGCCGCGCAGCAACACCATGAAGCTGGGCGCAATGAAGGCGCAATTGCCGTGGGCGCTGGAAGCGGCCGATTTGGCTTTTTGCCACACCGCCGGTCTGGACTGGGACGCGGCGGCTGCGCTGGCACCGTTGGGCGTTGGCGTGGGCAAACGCGCGCAAACGGCTGACAACATCGCGCAACTGCTGGCACAAGTGGTGCAAGCAGCGCAACCGGGCGACCACATCGTCTGCATGAGCAACGGCGCGTTTGGCGGCATTCACCAACAGTTGCTGGACGCGCTGGCGGTGGCGTAAAGCGGCAAATCGACCGCTCCAAACAAAAAAAGGATCGGTAACTACCGATCCTTTTTTGTTATTTTGATAGCTGCTAGCGCCCGTATCTATTGGGCTAGAGGCACTTTTGGCTACTTTTTTGTTTAATAGCTCACCGCCATCGACATCAAATCGACACGCACCACCGGCTTGCCAAGCGCAGCCTTGGTAGCGCGGGCAAACGCCATCGACCACTGTGGATCGGCCAACAAGCGCTTACCGCCAGCGTGTGCCACCGTCAACACCTTGTCGGCTGAGAGCACTTTGCCGCTGGCGCGCAACGGCTCGCACTCCAAGCTGATGAACTGGTCTTCCAACCAACGGCGGCCTTCTTCGTTGGTCATCGGGGCTTGGTCTTCAAGATCAAACTTGAATTCTTCGTTCAGGGACAAGGAGACAGAGACTTCGCTGCGCATGATGGCCTTTCAAGGAGTGGGGGGAAACAACGCGCGAGCTTACACCGAACTTGCTGCGTCTTTATCCAGCGTGCGGCGCGCTTGCACGGCGGCGGCCAGCTCGCCCAAGCTTTGCAGCGAGTCTTGCCAACCCAAGCAAGCGTCGGTGATGCTCTTGCCGTATTCGAGGCTGCTGGGCTGGTCTTTGCCGGGGGTAAATTTTTGCGTACCAGCAACGATGTTGCTTTCAATCATCAAGCCAAACACGCTGCGCGAGCCGCTGGCAATTTGTGCGGCGATGTCGCGCGCCACTTCTTGCTGCTTTTGGTGCTGTTTGCTGCTGTTAGCGTGGCTGCAATCGACCATCAACGTCGCTGGCAATTGCGCGGCGGCCAAGTCTTGGCAAGCCGCTGCCACGCTGGCGGCGTCGTAGTTGGGCGTTTTGCCGCCGCGCAAGATAACGTGGCAGTCGCGGTTGCCGTGGGTGTCAACAATCGCCACTTGGCCGTTTTTGTGGACTGACAAGAAGTGATGCCCCCGGCTGGCCGACTGGATGGCGTCGGTGGCGATGCGGATGTTGCCGTCGGTGCCGTTTTTGAAGCCAATCGGCGCTGACAGGCCAGAGGCCAGTTCGCGGTGGACTTGGCTCTCGGTGGTGCGCGCACCAATCGCGCCCCAGCTGATCAGGTCGGCAATGTATTGCGGCGAGATCACGTCCAAAAATTCGCTGCCCGCCGGCACGCCCAAGCGGTTGATGTCAATCAGCAACTGGCGCGCCATGCGCAGGCCTTCGTCGATGCGGTAGCTCTCGTCCAAATAGGGATCGTTGATCAAGCCCTTCCAGCCCACCGTGGTGCGCGGCTTTTCAAAGTACACGCGCATGACGATTTCCAGCGTGTCGGCGTACTCGGCGCGCGCCGCTTGCAGGCGGCGGGCGTAATCCAGCGCAGCCGCTGGGTCGTGGATTGAGCACGGGCCAATCACCACCAGCAGCCGGTCGTCGTCGCCGGCCATGATGTTGTGGATGTTTTTGCGGGTCTGGGTGACCAGCGTCTCGACCGCAGTGGCGCGGATCGGAAAAAAGCGGATCAAATGTTCGGGAGGGGGAAGCACTGTGATGTCCTTGATACGTTCGTCGTCGGCTTGGCTGGTTTTCTCGACGCTTCGGTACCAGACATCGCTGGCAGGGGTGGCTTGGGCCGTCATGGTTTGCTTCCTCTCGATGGGTAAATGAACAAATGGATAAATCAACAACAGACGCTTTAAAAAACAAAAAACCGCCGGGCTTGTGCAGCAGCGGCGGTTGGGTGGGAAGTATCAGGTGCTTGCGCGCTCTTGCCTCTCATCCGCCTTGGACCGAGAAGTAAAACCAAAAATAAGACGCGCTGGGCAAAAAATACATGGCGCTGAATGTAGCACAGTGCGCGCAGCTGTGCTGCACTGCAACACACCGCCCATGCCGCACTAATGGCGCTGCCACCAGCTGCGCAACCACAGCCACGCCGCGCCGCAGCAGCCCCGCGGGGGCGGCGGCACCTCGCTCAGCGGGCCGTTGCCGTGTTGGTAAATATCGACCAGCAACATGCCCTCGCCCAAGCTGCGCCACGCCAGCAATTCAAGGCGCTGAAAACAGGCAGCCTCGGTCGGGCTGTCGCCTTCGAGCGCTTGGCGCCAGTCGAGCACGGCGGTCGACAGTTCTTCTTGCGCGTTTTGATAAGCGTCAAACGAATACAGCGCGTGCCATGCCGACTCCAGCCCCGTCAAAAAAAACTGGTGCTGGCGCACGCCGCGCAGCAAGGCGTCGGCGGCGTCAAGGGTGTGCTCGGTCACAGCGCTTTGCTGGCGCGCTTGTATGGCGCCTTCGACGCGCTCGGCCAGCGCGCTAAGGCTGGCGCGCCACTGCTGCAGCTCTTCATCGGCCAGCGCATCCAGCCATAAATGGCTATTGCCACCCAACCATGTCTGCGTCAGTGGCAATCCGGTGCTCGCCGCCACGGCTATGCCCTTTAGGCAGTGCCGCCCACGGTCAAGCCATCGATGCGCAACGTCGGCTGGCCAACGCCGACTGGCACGCTTTGGCCTTCTTTGCCGCACACGCCAACGCCGCTGTCGAGCTTCATGTCGTTGCCAATCATGCTGATTTTTTTCAGCGACTCGGGGCCGCTGCCGACGATGGTCGCGCCTTTGACCGGGTACAAAATTTTGCCGTTTTCCACCCAATAGGCTTCGCTGGCCGAGAAGACAAACTTGCCCGAGGTGATGTCCACCTGACCGCCGCCAAAGTTGGTGGCGTACAGGCCTTTTTTGATGCTGGCGATGATTTCTTGCGGGTCTTTGTCGCCACCGGGCATGTAGGTGTTGGTCATGCGCGGCATCGGAATGTGCGCGTAGCTCTCGCGCCGGCCATTGCCGGTGGGCGCCACGCCCATCAAGCGCGCGTTGAGCGAGTCTTGGATATAGCCCTTCAAGATGCCATCCTCAATCAGCACATTGCATTGGGTCGCGTGGCCTTCGTCATCGACGTTGAGCGAACCGCGCCGGTCGGCAATGGTGCCGTCGTCCAACACCGTCACGCCCTTGGCAGCGACGCGCTGGCCGATACGGCCACTGAAGGCGCTCGAACCCTTGCGGTTGAAGTCGCCCTCCAGCCCGTGGCCGACCGCTTCGTGCAGCAGCACGCCGGGCCAGCCGGGGCCGAGCACCACGGTCATCACGCCAGCCGGTGCCGGGCGCGCTTCCAAATTCACCAAGGCCGCGTTGACGGCTTCATCGACGTACTGGTTGATTTGTGCGTCGTCAAAATACGCCAAGCCAAAGCGCCCACCGCCGCCGGCCGAGCCGACCTCGCGGCGGCCACCTTGCTCGGCAATCACCGTCACCGACAGGCGCACCAGCGGACGCACGTCAGCTGCCAAGGTGCCATCAGCGCGCGCCACCAGCACCACGTCGTATTCGCTGGCCAAGCCGGCCATGACTTGCGCCACACGCGGGTCTTTGGCGCGGGCGCGTTGTTCGACTTTTTCTAGCAGCGCCACTTTAGCGGTGCTGTCGAGCGTGGCAATCGGGTCAACGCCTTGGTACAGGCTGCGGCTATTTGCTATCTTTTTCGTAGCTACTCGCGCACGCCCTGATTGGCCTACAGCCGCAATTGACCGTACAGTGCGCCCCGCATCGCGCAGCGATGCTTCGGAGATGTCGTCGGAGTAGGCAAACGCGGTTTTCTCGCCGCTGACGGCGCGCACACCGACACCTTGGTCGATGGAGAACGAGCCGGTTTTGACGATGCCCTCTTCCAAACTCCAGCCTTCGCTGCGGGTGTATTGGAAGTACAGGTCAGCGTCATCGACTTGGTGGGCGCGAATCTCGGCCAGCGCGCGTGCCAAGTGGCTCTCGTCCAAGCCAAAAGGTGTCAAAAGCAACTCACGCGCAATGTCAATGCGCCGGGCGGTGGGGGCGCGCTGGGGCGCACCAGAAGAAGAGCCAAAAGGAGAACCGGAGGAGGTGCGAGAAGTCATCCGGCCATTTTAGATGCGAGGGCGCTCATGCGCATTTACGCTGCCGGACGCGCCTGATTGCTGGGCGGGCGCTGGGCGCGCACGATGGACATCAAAATCCCCAGCGCCAGCCCCAGCGTCACCATCGCCGTGCCGCCATAGCTGACAAACGGCAGCGGCACGCCCACCACCGGCAAGATGCCGCTGACCATGCCCATGTTGACAAAGGCGTAGGTGAAAAAAATCATCGATACCGCACCCGCCATCAGGCGGCTAAAGCGCGTTGTTGCATTGACGGCAATCGCCAAACTGCGCCACACCAACAGCAAAAAGCAGACGATGAGAATCAGGTTGCCAATCAAGCCGAATTCTTCAGAAAAGGCGGCAAAAATAAAGTCGGTGGTGCGCTCGGGAATGAATTCCAAATGGGTTTGCGTTCCCGCCATAAAGCCTTTACCAAACACCCCCCCCGCACCAATCGCAATCATTCCTTGGATAGTGTGAAAACCCCGACCCAACGGGTCGCGCGAAGGATCGAGCAGTGTGCAAATGCGCTGCTGCTGGTAGTCGTGCAGCACCGACCAGCGCACCCCGTCAGCGCACAAGGAATCGCCAAAGCTCACCAGCAGCACAATGCCGACCGCAGCAATCAGCACCGGCGGTACGACCAATTTCCACGACAGGCCGGCAAAAAAGATCACTGACAACCCCGCCGCCAGCACCAACAGCGAGGTGCCCAAATCAGGCTGCTTCATGATCAAGCCGATGGGCACCATCAGCAGCAATCCGGCGACAACAAAATCAAGTGGTTTGAGCACGCCCTCGCGGTTTTGAAACCACCACGCCAGCATCAAAGGCATGGCAATTTTCAGCAGCTCGCTGGGCTGGATGGTGATGCCCAAATCAATCCAGCGCTGAGAGCCCTTTTTGGTAATGCCAAACAGCTCGACCGCCAGCAGCAGCAGCACCCCCAACACATACAGCGGCACCGCAGCAGCCATGATTTTTGGCGGCGGAATCTGCGCGACGATAAACAACAGCACCAAGGCAATCAGCATGTTGCGGCCATGGTCGGCAAAGCGCGTGCCGTGGTCGTAGCCCGACGAATACATCGCCAGCAACCCAATGCCGGCCAGCAGCAGCACAATGGCCATTAGCCAGCCATCAAAGCCGCGAAACAGCGGCAAAATCCGCTGCACGAGCGACGGCTTATCAAAAGTAGTTCCCATAACGCAATTATCGCGGTGCAGCAATTGTTACGCCCGCCCCCTTATGACCACCACCCATTTGCTCTACCTGCACGGTTTTCGCTCCTCCCCCCAGTCCGCCAAAGCCCGCCAAATGGCCGATCACGTGGCGCGCCAACACCCCGGCGTGCAGTGGTGGTGCCCGCAGCTACCACCGTCGCCGCAAGAGGCAATGGAGCAAGTCAGCGCCGGCATTGCCGACTGGCCGCGCACCGCGATGGCGGTGGTCGGCTCGTCCCTGGGCGGCTACTACGCCACGTGGGTGGCGCAGCAAACCGGCTGCGCCAGCGTGCTGCTCAACCCCGCCACCAACCCGGCGCAAAGCCTAGAGCGCTACATCGGCGAGCAAACCGCGTGGCACGATCCGGCCGAGCGCTTCTTCTTTGAGCCGCGCTTTATCGACGAACTGCGCGCCCTCGACGTCAGTGCCCTGCCCGCGCCGGCGCGGCAACTGGCGGTGGTTGCCAAGGGCGATGAAGTGCTGGACTGGCGCGACATGGTGGCGCGCTATCCCAACGCGCAATTGCGCCTACTCGACGGCGGCGACCACGCGCTGAGCGACTTTGAGCAGCACCTGCCCCAAATCATCGAATTTTTGCAGCTAATTTGAGCCAACACCCGTGGGAGAATGCCGGCCTATGTACGCACTGTTTGAAGAAACCGGCAAATTTCTGGCCGGCCGCATCCTCTCCGAAACCGACGCTTCGGCGCAAATTGAGCTGGACTCCGGTAAACGGGTCAAGGTCAAAAGCGCCCACATTCTGCTGAAATTCGACAAGCCCGAACCAGCGCAGCTGATAGCGCAGGCTCAGGCCGTGGCCGAGACCATCGAGCTAGATTTGGCGTGGGAATTTGCCCCCGAAGACGAGTTTGGCTTTGCCGACTTGGCGCGCGACTATTTTTCGGCCAGCGCGCCGCTGAGCGAGCAGGCCGGCGCGCTGTTTGCGCTCTACCAAGCGCCGCACTACTTTCGCCGCGCGGGCAAAGGCCGCTTTAAAAAGGCCTCGCCTGAAATCTTGCAGCAAGCGCTGGCCGCCATCGAGAAGAAAAAAGCCCTGCTGGCGCAAATTGAAGACTGGGCGGCAGAGCTAGGCCAAGGCAGCTGCCCTGAGCCAATCCGCGAACAGCTCTACAAAATTTTGTTCAAGCCGGACAAAAACGCGCCCGAATACAAAGCCGTGGTCGAAGCCAGCCGCGCCACGCACACCGCGCCACTGGAACTGCTGCAAAAAGCCGGCGCGATTGATTCGAGCTACCAGTTCCACTGGAAGCGCTTTTTGTTCGATAACTTCCCCAAAGGCACAGCGTTTCCAGCGCTGGACGCACCGCCTGCGCCGCAAGACCTGCCGCTGGCCGCTGTGCAGGCGTATTCCATCGACGACTCCAACACCACCGAAATCGACGATGCGCTGTCGCTGCAAGGCTTGGGCACGGGCACCGTGGTGCTGGGCATCCACATCGCCGCGCCGGGCTTGGCGATCACACCGGGCAGCGCCATCGACCAAGTCGGTCGCAACCGGCTGTCGACGGTGTATATGCCGGGCTACAAAATCACCATGCTGCCCAATGAGGTGGTGCAAACCTACACGCTGGACGCCGGCCGCGCTAACCCCGCCGTCTCGCTGTACGTGACCATCGACGAAGCCACGCTAGAAATCACCAATACAGAGACCAAGCTGGAGAGGGTGCCAGTCAGCGCCAACCTGCGCCACGACCAGCTCGACCACATCGTCACCGAAGACTGGCTGCTTGACCCATCAATTGAGGTCGAAAACACCCCGCAAGCCTTACAGGACGTGCGCGAGCAGCTCTCATTTTTGCATCTGCTGGCCAAGCACCTGAAAGCCCAGCGCGAAGTGGTGCGCGGCAAGCCCGAGAACTTCAACCGCCCGGACTACAACTTCAGCCTGCGCAGCGCCGACGGCAGCGAGCGCCTCAAAGGCACCGAGCCAGACGGCAGCGAGCAAGTCGTCATCAGCACCCGCCAGCGCGGCGCGCCGCTCGATTTGATCGTCGCCGAGGCCGCCATCGTCGCCAACAGCACGTGGGGCAACTGGATGGCCGAGCTGGGCGTGCCCGGCATTTACCGCAGCCAAGCGTCTTTGGCACCGGGCGTCAAAGTGCGCATGGGCACCCGGGCGCTGCCGCACGCCGGCATTGGCGTCAAAAGCTATGCGTGGGCGACCTCGCCGCTGCGCCGCTACACCGATTTGGTTAACCAGTGGCAAATCATTGCCTGCGCGCGCCACGGCAACACCGCCGCGCTGGCCGCGCCGTTCAAACCGAAAGATGCCGACCTGTTCGCCATCATCAGCAACTTTGAGACCACTTACAGCGCCTACAACGGCTACCAGTCGGGCATGGAGCGTTTTTGGACGCTGAAATATTTGGCGCAAAACCACATCACCGAGCTGGAAGCCACGGTGTTCAAAGAAGGCTACGACGGCAGCTTCTTGGTGCGCGCGGATTCGCTGCCGCTGGTGTTTCCGGTGCTGGGCGCGCAAAACTTGTCGCGCGGGGCGCGCATTCGGGTGCGCTTGGGCGACATCGACGACATCACGCTCGACTTGCACGGCACGCTGCTAGAGCGCTTGGACGACCCGAACGATGCCAGCGACGACGGTGCAGTCGATGACAGCGACATCGAAGGCGATGACGACGAAGCCAGCGCCGGCCCGATTGCCATTGCGGTGGACATCAGCGAACCCAGCGACAGCGAGGCTGCTGCGGCCAGCACCGATAATCCTGCCCCGTGAAACTGCCCGCCTACCTCCGCTCGTTCAGCACGCTGCAGCTTGCGCTGGGCGTGTCCCTCTTGTTGCACGCCGCTGTGCTATCGGTGCGTTTTGTCGATCCCGAGGGTTTCAACCGCGTGTTCCAAGACACGCCGCTGGAAGTGATTTTGGTCAACGCCAAATCGACCGAGCAGCCGGACAAAGCCCAAGCCATCGCCCAATTTGCGCTGGCCGGCGGCGGCGAAGCCGACAAGGGACGCGCCACCAGCCCGCTGCCCTACTCGGCGCTGACGGCGGTCGGCAACGACTTTGAAGACGCACAGCAAAAAATGGACGCGCTGCAAGAGCAGCAAACCCAGCTTCTCGCCCAGCTGCGCCAGCAACTGGCCGCCCTGCCGCCGCCCGAGCCGCGCCCCACCAGCCAAAGCAGCGCCAGCAGCGAGCAAGAAGACAAGCGCCGCCAGCTGGTCAAACTGCTGGCCGAGATTGAAAAGCGCATCAACGAAGAAAACGCCCGCCCCAAAAAGCGCTTCATCAGCCCAGCCACGCGCGAGGAGGTCTATGCGATTTACTACGACGCCATGCGCCGCAAAGTCGAAGACAAAGGCACCGATAACTTTCCCGAACAAGGCGGCAAAAAGCTGTATGGCGAGCTGACGATGATCGTCACCGTCAACCACGATGGCCGGGTGCTGGAGACCGAAATCGTCCAAGGCTCGGGCAACCACTTGCTGGACAACCGCGCCCAAG
Organism: Giesbergeria sp.; assembly: GCA_041798325.1. Classification (GTDB taxonomy): domain Bacteria; phylum Pseudomonadota; class Gammaproteobacteria; order Burkholderiales; family Burkholderiaceae_C; genus Simplicispira. The sequence goes on along the minus strand of JBHCAP010000034.1, from coordinate 36,865 downwards.
CCATCGCCCGCGCCGCTGGCCCGTTTGGCAGCTTCAACGCCGAAATGCGCCGCCAAGCCGACCAAATTGCCGTCGTCTCACGCTTCAAATTTACGCGCGACCAAACCTTAGAAACCAGCGTGCAATGAGCGCTTTTGCAACACCTATCGACGCGTATTGCGTAATGGGCAACCCGGTCGAGCACAGCCGCTCGCCGTGGATCCACGCCCGTTTTGCCGAACTCACTGGCCAAACGCTGACCTATGAGCGCCGCCTCGTGCCGCTGGACGGTTTTGCCGCTGCGCTGCGCGACTTTGCCGCTGCGGGCGGGCGCGGCTGCAACATCACCGTGCCGTTCAAGCTGCAAGCGGCGCAACTGGCCACGCAATCGAGCCAGCGCGTGCAGCTGGCCGGTGCGGCCAACACGCTGAGTTTTATCGACGGCCACATCGTCGCCGACAACACCGACGGCCTTGGCTTGGTGGCCGACATCACCCGCAACGCCGGCGTTGAACTGGCCGGGCGCGACATTTTGTTGATTGGCGCGGGTGGTGCCGCCGCCGGCGCGCTCGGTTCGCTGCTGGCCGCTGGCCCACGCCGCATCGTCGTCGCCAACCGCACGCTGGAGCGGGCGCAAGCGCTGGTGCAAGCGCACCGCAGCATCGCAGCGCTACAAAAAACAGAGCTACTAGCGCACGCCAACAAAGGGCTAGAGGCCGATTTGGCTCAAAATGGGGCGTTTGACGGCAGTTTTGACGTGGTCATCAACGCCAGCGCCAGCAGCTTGGCCGGTGATGCGGTGCCGGTGCCGGCCAGCGTGCTGCGGGCAGGCAGCTTGGCCTACGACATGATGTACGGCGCAGCAGCACAAGGCTTTTTGGACTGGGCGACGCAGCACGGCGCACAGCCGCGCGATGGCCTAGGCATGTTGGTCGAGCAAGCCGCCGAAGCCTTTGCCATTTGGCGCGGCGTGCGTCCACCCGGCGCGCCGGTGCTGGCCGAACTGCGCGCACTGATGGCGGCCGCCTAATCCACCGATGAAAGCCCTGCTGCGCTGGCTCGGCCTCGTCGTGCTGGCCTTGCTGGCACTGCAGCTGCTGTTTATCGGCCGCATTGCCGCGATGGCGTGGCTTGACCCGGAATCCACCAGCTTCCAGCGCTCCGAGGCGTGGGCGCAAATCAGCGGCCCCGAGCCACTGCGCTGGCGCCAACAGTGGGTGGCGTATGCGCACATCTCTGACCACCTGAAACGCGCCGTCATCACCGCCGAGGACGACCGCTTTATCCAGCACGACGGCATCGACTGGAACGCGCTCGAAAAAGCCTGGGAGCGCAACGCCAAGGCCGAAGCGCTTGCCCAAGCCAAAGCCGAGCGCCTGCAAGCCAAATCGCCCAACGCCGCGCCGGTCGCCGTGCCCGCCGCCAAAGTGCGCGGCGGCTCGACCATCACCCAGCAGCTGGCCAAAAACCTGCTGCTGTCGAGCGAGCGCAACCTCATCCGCAAAGGCCAAGAATTCGTGCTGACGCTGCTGCTGGAAAACCTGCTCAGCAAACAGCGGATTTTGGAGATTTACCTCAACAACGTCGAGTGGGGCGAGGGCGTGTTTGGCGCTGAAGCGGCTGCGCAGCACTACTTCAAGAAAAGCGCCGCCCGCTTGGCACCGAACGAGGCGGCGCGCTTGGCGGTGATGCTGCCCGCGCCCAAGCGCTTTGAGAAAACCCCCGGCTCCGCCTATCTGGCCGGCAGAACGCGGGCGATTGCCGGGCGGATGCGCAACGCGCAACTACCGTAAATTGGGCTGATGGGGCAGACAAAAGCCCCCAAACAGACGATGCCAAGCGCCGGCAAGCGTCACCACAATCGCCGCAGGAGACAACCTGCAATGACCACTACGACCCCCCTTAGCGAGTCACTCGCATCGCTCGACCCGTTCGCCCCGTTCCAGCTGGGGCCCATCACGCTGCGCAACCGCTTTATCCGCGCCGGCGCCAATGAGGGCATGTGCGTCAGCGGCGCACCTTCCAAAGCGCTGGTAAAGCACCACCGCGACATGGCGGCGGGCGGCGTTGGCCTGACCACCGTGGCCTATGGCGCAGTGTCCGAAGTCGGGCGCACGCTGGAGAACCAAATCTGGCTGCGCCCCAGCATCCTGCCCGACCTGAAAGCGCTGGCCCAAGCGGTACACGACGAGGGCGGGCACATCAGCTTTCAAATCACCCACGGCGGCTCGTTTGTCACCTCGTGCAAGGTGCAGGGCGCGACGATGAGCGCCTCGTCGGGGCTCAACAAAGCCGGCGTGCTGCGCGGCAACTACTGGCAGCGCGCCATGAACGAGGCCGACATGGCGCGCGTCGCCGGCGAATTTGTCACCGCCGCCCAACTGTGCCGCGAGGCCGGCTTTGACGCGGTCGAAATCCACATGGGCCACGGCTATTTGCTCAACCAATTCATCTCGCCGCTGTCGAACAAGCGCCAAGACGCTTATGGCGGCAGCGCCGAAAACCGCGCCCGCTTTCCCGCCGAAGTGCTGCGCCGCGTCAAACAAGCCGTCGGCCACGACATGGCGGTGCTGGCCAAAATCAACGTGGCGGACGGCGTGCCCGGCGGTGCCACGGTGGAGGACGCCATCGCCACCGCGCGCGCGCTGCAAGCGGCCGGGGCCGACATGCTGGTGCTGTCCGGCGGGCGCAACATTGAGTCGGGCTGGTTCATGTTTGGCAGCAACTTCAATATGGAAGAGATGGGAAAAGTGCTCAAAGGCAGCGGCTGGCTGACACCGCTGATGCTGAAGCTGTCGCAAATGGGCGCGCCCAAAGTGGCGTTCAAGGAGATGTATTTCCTCGAATACTCGCGCCAAATTCGCGCGGCGGTGGATGTGCCGCTGGGCTATTTGGGCGGCGTTAAATCGATGGACAACGTGCGCACCGCGCTGGCCGACGGCTTTGAGGCGGTGGTGCTGGCGCGCGCGCTGATCCACGAGCCGGCGCTGGTCAAGCTGTTTCAAAGCGGGGCGTTAACGCAATCGGGCTGCAGCAACTGCAACGGCTGCGTGCCCTACATTTACCACCCCGCCGGCACGTGGTGCATTGAGCGCCCGGCCAACAGCCTGACACTGAACCAAACCCGCGCCGCAGGCTAAAACCGGCACAATTATGGGTAAAATACGCCTCAAACCCTTTAAACACGTGCGCTTACAGCTATCAATACCATAGTAAACAATGAGAATCCTTGGCATCGACCCCGGCCTGCAAACCACTGGCTTTGGCGTGATCGACGTGCAAGGCCAGCAGTTGAGCTACGTCGCCAGCGGCACCATCCGCACCACGGCGCTGGCACTGGGCGATTTGCCGGGGCGGCTGAAAATTTTGTTTGACGGCATCACCGAAGTGGTGGCGCGTTATCAGCCCGACCAATCGACGGTGGAGATTGTGTTTGTCAACGTCAACCCGCAATCGACGCTGCTGCTGGGGCAAGCGCGCGGCGCGGCGATTACGGCGCTGGTCGCCAGCAACCTGCCGGTGGCCGAATACACCGCGCTGCAAATGAAAAAAGCCATCGTCGGCCAAGGCCGCGCCGCCAAAAGCCAAGTGCAAGAAATGGTGCGCCGCCTGCTGCAACTGCCCACCCTGCCCGGCAGCGACGCCGCCGACGCGCTGGGCATGGCCATTACCCATGCCCATGTCGGCGCGGCGATGGCGCGGCTGGCCGAAGGCGGCACGCTGCAACGGCGCCAACACGCGATGTACAAGGGCGGGCGCAGTTATTGAGCCGCTAGGGCCGGGTCAACGGCTCATGATGATTTGTGCAATCACGCCGGTGGCAATGGCGACCAACAAATAGTCAGCGCCGTTTTGCACCCAGTAGTGGCCGCGCGGCGGTGCCGATAGGCGGTGGCTACGCCAGTCATTGACCACGTAATGGCGCGTGCGGTACGCCGGCGGCATCCGCGTGCCACGGTGCCAATTGTGGTGCGGGCCGACACCGCGCCCACCGCGGTAGTACGGCAAGGGTGCTGGCCGTTGCAGACGCTGGGCATGGGGCGGCGGGCCGCCGTGGTGGCGCTGCGCCTGAGAGTGGCGATCGTCCCGATGATTCTGGCGATCGTGGTGGGGCTGCGCCTGCACCATAGACACCCCAAAAGCGAGGGCGGCGCCAGCAAGGCAGATGGAGCGAATCAAGCGGGTCATGTGAAGTCCCTTTCCTCTGTGCAGAGAGAAGCAAAAAGCCGTATCAGTACGGGCAACAACACCTATCTTGCCTTGCCGCAAGCAATAAAAGGCACTTCGTGAACCGGTTTTACACATCTTTGCCAGAACTTTGCCAAAGTTGGCAGCGGTTATCGACACAGCCAGCACACGAGGCACAAGGGCTAACGTAGCCACTGATGCAAAATAACAATCGATTTGATGCTATTTTTGATGCTGGAGACCCATCATGCGAACCACTCTGACGATAGACGACCAACTTTTTGCCAAAGCCGTGGCGCTGGCCGACCCAGGGATTGAAAAATCAGAACTGATCCGCGAATGCGTTAAAGCCTTCATCCAGCGCCAAACGGCGCGGCGCTTGGCGGCTTTGGGCGGGCAAGCGCCCGAGATCGAGTTGGCACCGCGCCGACGCACTGCGGGCGATAACGAGCCAGAACCAGAGGCAAATGCATGAACGTGCTAGTCGATACCTCTGTTTGGGTGGGTCACTTCAAGCAGCGCAATGAGCGCTTGGTGGCGCTGCTAGAAAGTGGCAGCGTGCTCTGCCATCCCTACGTGGTGATGGAAGTGGCCTGCGGCACGCCACCGAATCGGCGCACCATCATCACCATGCTGGCCGAGCTAGAAAGCACGCCTTTGGCCACTGCCGATGAGTTGCTGGAATTGCTTGAGCGGCGCAGCCTCTACGGGCGTGGCTGCGGCTTGGTCGATATGAGCCTGCTGGCCTCGGCGCTGCTGAGCGAGCAGACACTTCTTTGGACGCTGGACAAACGGCTCGAAGCCGTCGCCGTAGAACTGGGCCGCGCCTACCGCCCAGCGCTGCATTCATAAGCCGACGCAGCTCTACAGCATGTGTTCCAAAAACGCCCGGGTGCGCGCGTGCTGCGGGTTGGCAAAAAAGTCGCGCGCTGGCTGCGCTTCGATCAGCTCGCCTTGGTCCATGAACACCACTTTGCTGGCCACTTCGCGGGCAAAGCCCATCTCGTGCGTCACCACCAGCATCGTCATGTGCTCGTCGGCCAGTTGGCGCATGGTGCGCAGCACTTCGCCCGTCAGCTCGGGGTCGAGCGCCGAAGTTGGCTCGTCAAACAGCATGATGTCCGGCTCCATCGCCAGCGCCCGGGCAATGGCGACGCGCTGCTTTTGTCCGCCCGACAAGCGCGCTGGGTAGCTATCGGCCTTGTCCTTCAGGCCGACTTTGGCCAGCAGCTCCAGCGCTTTGGGCGTGATCTCTGCGGCGGACATGCCCTTGACCACCATCGGCGCTTCGATGATGTTTTGCAGCACGCTCAGGTGCGGAAACAAATTGAAGTGCTGAAACACCATGCCCATCTTGCGGCAGATGCGGCGCGCTTCGCGCTCGGGGGCGTAGCTGCACTGGCCTTGGGCATTGGTGCTGGCCAGCACTTCGCCCTCGATGGCGATGCGGCCTTGGTCTATGGTTTCCAAGTGGTTCAGGCAGCGCAAAAAGGTACTTTTGCCCGAACCCGACGGGCCAATCACCGCCAGCACTTCGCCTTTGTTGAGGCGCAGCGAGACGTTTTTCAGCACATGCAGGCGGCCAAAGTACTTGTGAATGCCTTGGGCATCGATCATTGGTGCGGCCTCAATAACCGAGCTATCAAGCGTCGTGGCGGGCATAGCGCTTCTCCAAATACTGGAAACCCCAGGTCAGCACCAAGGTCATGGTCAGGTAAAACGCCGCCGCGACGATGAATGGCGTGGTGGTGAAGTCGCGCTGCACAATGCCGCGCGCCGCGCGCAGCAGGTCGTTCAGCGCCAGCACGTAAATCAGCGAGGTGTCTTTGACCAGCGTGATGGTCTCGTTGCTCATCGGCGGCAGAATGCGCCGCACCATTTGCGGCAGCACGATGCGGCGCATGGTTTGGCCATAGCTCATGCCCAGCACGCGGGCGGCCTCGTACTGGCCTTTGTCAATCGACTGGATGCCGGCGCGAAAAATCTCGGCAAAGTAGGCGGCGTAATTCAGCGCAAACGCCAGCACCGCCGCCGGAAAGTCCGGCAGGCGCACGCCAATCACCGGCACAAACGGCAGCGCGAAATAGATAAACAGCATTTGCAGCATCAGCGGCGTGCCGCGCATCAGCCAGATGTAGCCGTTGACCAGCGCGCCCAGCGCCGGCCAGCGCGACAGCCGCGCCAGCGCCAGCGCCAACCCCAGCGGCACGGCCAGCGCCAGCGTAATAAAAAACAGTTTGAGCGTCACCGTGGCACCCTGCCACAGCGGTGCCACCATTGAAAGCGCGTAGTCCATATAAGTTGCAGTTGCCTTAGAGCGCCAGCAGCGCTGGAATGAAAAACACCGGCGAGCCGCTCAAATGCGGCTCGCCGGTGTGCTCATGCAGCCAATCAATTATTTGATGATGTCTTTGCCAAACCACTGGGTGGCAATGGCCGCCGAGGCACCGTCGGTCTTCATATCGGCCAGCGCTTTGTCGAGTTTTTGGTGCAGTTCGGTGTCGCCCTTGCGCACGCCGACGCCGTAGTCTTCGGTGCCAAAGTGCTCGTCAATCACCGCGTACTCCGTCGGCTTTTTGGCGACGTAATAACGCCCCACCACCTCATCGACCACCACCGCATCCAAGCGGCCAGTGGCCAAGTCCATCAGCGCCGTCACGTTGTCGCCAAAGGTTTTGAGTTCTTTGAACGAGGCAAACACCGCCTCATCCTTCTTCACGGCATCGACGGCGCTGCTGCCCTCTTGCGCGCCGACCACTTTGCCAGCCAAGTCGGCCTTGGTTTTGATGGCCGAATTGGCCGACACCACGACGATTTGGTGGTTTTCCATGTAGGGCGCGGTGAAGTCGATGTTCTTCTTGCGCTCTTCGGTGATGGTCAGGCCGTTCCACAGCGCGTCCACGCGCTTGCCCGCCAACTCGGCTTCTTTGGCGCTCCAGTCAATCGGCTTGAATTCCACTTCCACGCCCATGCGCTTGCCGGCTTCGCGCGCCATGTCGATATCAAAACCGACCAGCTCATTCTTCTCGTCGCGGAAACCCATCGGCGGAAAGTTGTCGTCCAAACCGACCACGATTTTCGTAATCGCTGCCGGCGGCGGTGCCGACTCGGCCACGACTTGGGCGGCGGGTTCTTGCTTGCCGCAAGCGGCCAGCATCGCGCCGACGGTCAACAACAAAACAGCGGTGAGTTTTTTCATGGTGAACAAGTAATGAATCTATGGAAAGCCGGCATTGTCCCTGAAGCGGCCGCAAACCAAGCCGCCCAAGGGCTTATTTTTAAGCCAAATTGGCCTCTAGCCCAATAAACACGGGCGCTAGCAGCTATTTAATCAGGAGTGATTGGGGCTTGCGCAGATACTAGGGTTTTTACGGTGCCAGCCCAAAGCGCGCGCCCAGCGCCTGCTCCAAGCCAAATTCTTGCAACAGCGCTTGCAGGCGCTCGGCGGCGCTGCGCTTTTTTTGGCCGGTGTGGCGGGCAACGATCAGCTCGTTTTTCATGCTGTGCTCCCAGCCGACCAGCTCGGTCACCGTGACTTGGTAGCCCGAGGCTTCGAGGTGCAGGCAGCGCAGCACGTTGGTGATTTGGCTGCCCATCTCGCGCGTGTGGATCGGGTGGCGCCACAGCTCGGCCAGCGGCGTGCGCGACAGTTGCAGCGCTTTGCCTTGGCGCAAACAAGCGGCCACTTCCGCCTGACAGCAGGGCACGATGACCATTGCCCGCGCCTTTTTCTGCAAACCAAAAGCAATCGCGTCGTCGGTGGCGGTGTCGCAGGCGTGCAGCGCGGTGACGATGTCGATGCGCTCGGGCAACTCGGCGACGTCGGCAGATTCGGCCACCGACAAATTCAAAAACGACATCCGCTCAAAGTCCAACTGCTTGGCCAAGGCACGCGATTTTTCGACCAAATCCGCCCGCCATTCAATGCCGTAGATATGGCCGCGCCCCAGCGCTTTGAAATACAGGTCGTAGAGGATGAAGCCCAGATACGACTTGCCCGCGCCGTGGTCGGCCAGCGTCGGCGCGTGGCCATTGGCCGACAGCTCTTGCAGCAGCGGCTCGATGAACTGGAACAGGTGGTACACCTGCTTGAGCTTGCGGCGCGAGTCTTGGTTGATGCGCCCTTCGCGCGTCAGGATGTGCAGCTCTTGCAGCAGCTCCAGCGACTGGCCGGGGCGCAGTTCGAGCTGCTCGGCGGCAGTGGGAATAGTTTTGGGCGCTTTGGCGGTTTTGGCGGCTTTGGTTTTCATGCGTTATCCGATTTGCTTGCGTGCGCCACCGGGCAGCGCGCGCCGACGTCCAGCGCGTTCCAGCCGGCCATGCCCAGCCCTTCCAGCACTTCGATGTTGCGCTCAAAAATCGTTTCTGCCTCGGGGAAGACGGCCACGGCGCGGTCGATGCTGTCCTCGCGCAGCAGGTGCAACGTCGGGTAGGGCGTGCGGTTGGTGCAGTTGGTCACGTCGTCCTCGGCGGTGCCAGCAAACTGAAACTGCGGGTGAAAGCTGGCGATTTGCAACACGCCGTCCAAGTCCAGCGCCTCCAGCAACCGCTCCGCCACGTTCACAAAGTCGTTGAAGTCGTAAAAATCGTGCAGACAGGCCGGCACCATCAGCAAAGTGGTGTCGCGCAACTCAGGCGAAATATCGGCCAGCGCTTGCAGTTCGCGCTCCACTTCGAGCGCCAGTGCGTCGGTGTCGGTGGCGCTGCTAACGACGTAGTGGACTTGGCCTTTGCTGTGTACGCCTTTGGCAAACGGGCACAGGTTCAGGTCGATGACGGCGCGCTCCAACCAGCGCACGGTGTCTTGCACCACGGTGGCGGGGTCGTAAGCAGGGGTTGATGGCATAGAAAACGGGCGCAAACGGCCAAAATAATGGTCAAAACAGCCTCTAGCCCTTTAAATACGTGCGCTAGCAGCTATGAATTTAGGAGTATTTTTATCGGTTTATGCCGCGCAGCAAGCGTCAATCACTTCGCGCACCAGCGCATCCGGGGCGGCGCGCACGGTGGCTTGGCCGGGGCCGTCAATCAGCACAAAGCGGATTTCACCGGCTTCGGATTTTTTATCGACCCTCATCAGCGCTAAGTAGCGGCCAGCGTTGTCGCCGTTCTCCGCCGTGTCCAGCAACGCGCCGCGCAGCGGCAAGCCGGCGCGCTGCACCAAGCTGCGCAGGCGCTGGGCAAACGCTGCATCGACCAAGCCCAGACGGCGCGACAGCTCGGCGGCCATCACCATGCCAGCGCCGACGCCTTCGCCGTGCAGCCAAGCGCCGTAGCCCATGCCGGCCTCGATGGCGTGGCCGAAGGTGTGGCCAAAGTTCAGGATGGCGCGCAGGCCAGCTTCGCGCTCGTCTTGGCCGACCACCCACGCTTTGATCTCGCAGCTGCGCCGCACCGCGTGCGCCAAGGCGGTGCGCTCGCGCGCCAGCAGCGCGTCCATGTGCGCCTCCAGCCAGTCCATGAATTCCATGTCGGCAATCGGCCCGTATTTGATGATTTCGCCGAGGCCGGCGCTCAGTTGGCGCGGCTCCAGCGTGTCGAGCGTCGCCAAATCGCACACCACCAACTGCGGCTGGTAGAAAGCGCCAATCATGTTTTTACCCAGCGGGTGGTTGATGGCAGTTTTGCCGCCGACCGACGAATCCACCTGCGCCAGCAGCGTCGTCGGCACCTGCACAAATGGCACGCCGCGCATGTAGCTGGCAGCGGCAAAGCCGGTCATGTCGCCAATCACCCCCCCGCCCAGCGCAAACAGCACCGTTTTGCGGTCGCACCCGTGGCCGAGCAGGGCATCAAAAATCAGGTTGAGGGTTTGCCAGTTTTTGTGCTCTTCGCCATCGGGCAGCACCACGGTGTGGACTTGGGCGTATTTCGGTGCCAGCGCGGCGCGCAGCTGCTCGGCGTACAGCGGCGCCACGGTGGTGTTGGTGACGATCAGCGCCGCCGCCGCTGTGGGCAGCGCGGCGTAGGTGGCCGGGTCGCCGAGCAAGTCGGTGCCAATGACGATGGGGTAGCTGCGCTGGCCTAGGTCAATGCTGACGGTATGCGAGGCGGAAGAAGCAGTAAACATAAGAGGAAAATTTGGGGAAAAGCGCTTATATATTGCCGGCCAGTTCCAGCTGCATCACCACCATGTTGACCAGCGTCGCCACCGAGGGGCGGCCGATTTCGATGACGTAGTGCGCGGTTTCGCGGTACAGCGGGTCGCGCAGTTGGTACAGGTTGCGCAGTTGCTGCAGCGGGTCTTGCACTTGCAGCAGTGGCCGCGTGGTGTCGTGGCGCAAGCGCCGAAAAATATCTTCCGGCTGCGCGTGCAGGTAAATCACCTGCCCGCGCGCGTGTAAATGGGTGCGGTTGGCCAAGCGCAAGACCGCCCCGCCGCCCGTAGACAAAACCGCCGGCGTGGTGCCGGCGGTCAGTTCATCGAGGGTGGCCTGCTCAAGGTCTCGAAACCGCTCCTCGCCCTCGCGGGCAAAGAAGGTTTTGATAGAGCAGCCAAGGCGCTGCTCTATCACGTGGTCGGAGTCCACAAACGCCACCCCCAACCGCCGGGCCAACTGCCGCCCGACGGTGGATTTGCCACAGCCGGGCAGGCCGATGAGGGTAATGACTGTCAAAGCATCAATTGACGTTGACCGTCACCGTTGCACTGCGGCGTGGCACGGTGTCTTCGGTCACTAAGACAGTGGTTGCGCCCGGACCTGCGCTCTTGATGCGAACGACGCCGTTGAGCTGGTCCACTACCGCTGTAGCAACCGCTGCATTCGCAGTGGTTGCGGCGACTTTGGTGAAGTCGGTGACGCCAATCACCTTAACTTCAGCGGTGCTGGAGCCAGTCATGTTCAGCACGCGTGGGCTGACACTGAATACGCCAAGGCCACAGTCTGCGCCATTGTCCAAAATGGTCACCACCGCTTCACCAGTAGAGCGTGCGGCATCCACCACCGTAATAGCCACATCGGTACTTGCCGAAACACAGCGGTTACCTTGAGAGCCAGTTTCTACGGTGAAATTCAAAGGTGTCGTAGGACCAGTGCTGGTGACGCAGGTTTTGGTGGCGTCTGCAGCGTCAATCCGTGGCTTGAGCAAGCTTGGATCAGAACTAAAGAAGCAAATTTCTCCAGCCACTGCACCCAAAACTGTGAAGTTAAGGTTTTGGTTGTCTGTTTCAGACACCATAGAAACATTCGGAGAAACCCGGATGGATCCTGTACCGGGGATTACTTTCACAGAAACAGGCGGCGCAAACTTACCAGCAGCATCGATGACCGTAATGCCTTCCATCTCACTCAGTAACAAGCCTGTCAAGCGCAACTCATCGCCAACTACTTCAGCTTTTATTGCCGCTGGAATGCCTTCAGCCACCCGGTAAGGTGGCTGGCCACCAGAGATTTTGACTACCGCTGTCATACCAATGAAGATCGACAGGTCTGTAGGAGCAACGCGCAAGTCAGGCGTATTTACTTCAAAAGCAACGTTAATAGGCAATCCTTTGGCATCGAAAATATCGACATTCGCCTGACCGATTGCAATACCTGTTATTTTGAATTGGTCTTTTCCTACCAACTCTACTCTCGCTACATTGGCGTCACTGCCAACGACTCGATAAGGTGGATTGCCGCCACCAATGGTAAAGGTGCGCGCTGCGGCTGCGCCCACGCCGACCACCAATCCGGGCGGTGCGGTGGTGTAAAGATTAAGCGGCTGCGCGGGATCGGTCTTGACGTAAAAAGAAACCTGTTTGTCGTCGGCATCACGCACGGTGACTTTGGTTTCTTTGGGGCCGTCGAGCCAAATCACCTCGAAAAGGTCTTCAGCTTCCTTATCGCCTGTCTTAGCCCAGGCTAAGGCGACAACGCCGCTTTCATCTACGTTAACCAGATAACTGCGCTTTTCTGTGCCGTCTGCACCACCTAAGGTGCGACCGCCACTGATTTTGAAAATTCGGCTGCTGTTGGCTTTAATCTGAACTGGATTTTCACCAACAGGAACATTCACGCTCAAAGGCTTAGTACCAATAGGTTCGCCGCCAGAGCCGCCACCCCCACCACAAGCTACAAGTGTCGCAGCTAACAGCGGCGTAAATATTTTAAATATTTTTTGCATTTTATACTTTCATTGACATTAATATTTATCTAGCAGGGCCACGATCAGTGATAACTTTTGGCGTAATGAAAACCAGCATCTCTCTCTTATCAACTGATTTTGTATTATTTTTAAATAAATTACCTAAGACTGGAACATCTCCAAGAAATGGAACTTTATTTTCTGAGTTAGTTTCATTCATCTCAAAAATACCGCCAATCACCAAAGTCCCGCCATTTTCCACTAAAACATGGGTTTTAATATGATTACTATCAATAGCAGTACCCCAGGTAGTCGAAACTCCACGCGCATCTTTTGTAATATCAAGATCCAAAATCACATCGCCTTCTGGCGTGATTTGTGGAGTAACCTCTAACTTTAGAAATGCATCTTTCCACTCAATAGTGGTCGCGCCATTAGGTGCAGTGGCAGGCACGGGGAAAGAAGTGCCCTGCTTAATAAAAGCGGGGGTTTGGTCAGCAGTTACGATTCTGGGGCTTGCAATGATTTTTCCTTTGCCATCTGCCTCTAAAGCAGATAACTCAAGATTTAAAAATCTGTTAGCTGACGGATTGAATAGAGATAATGCAAATTTGGCTGCATTTCCAAAGTCACTAGAAGCCGGTAAATTTACAAAGTCTTGATTGACGTTAGTCGTGCCACCTGCTCCGCTAGAAGAAACCGCATTTTCGTAGCTCGTACCAAAACCCACACGGTTGCCACCACCGATTCCATAACCACCATCACCACCCCGATTGGCGCGCAAATCAGCACCGCCCAAACGAATGCCCAGCGAGCGACCGAATTTATCTGATGCCTCGACAATGCGCGCTTCAATCAAGACTTGGCGCACCGCAACGTCCAGCGTGACCAGTAATTTGCGCACTTCTTCCAGCTTTCCGGGGGTGTCTGTCACAAAAAGCTGGTTGGTGCGCGGCTCGGCAATAGCGCTGCCACGCTCAGATAGAAAACGAGCGCCAGAGCCGCCTTGACCGCTGGTACCACCACCTGATGAAGCAGTTTTAGTCAGGTGCTCGGCAATCTCTACCGCCTTGGCGTAATTCATCTGAAACGACTGAGTTTTCAAAGGCTCCAGCTTCTCGACCACTTGCGCTGCTTCATAGTCTTTGCGCGCGCGTTCGTCGATTTCGTCCTTCGGCGCAATCCACAGCACGTTGCCTGACTTGCGCTTGTCCAAACCTTTGGCATCCATGATGATTTGCAGCGCTTGATCCCACGGCACGTCTTTCAAACGCAGGGTGAGCGCGCCGGTGACAGTGTCAGAGGTGACGACGTTGAAATTAGTGAAGTCGGCAATCACTTGCAACAGCGAGCGCACTTCAATGTTTTGAAAGTTGAGCGAAAGCTTTTCGCCGTTATAGCCCTCACCTGAGGTCAGCTTGGCAGGGTCAATTTTTTTCGCACGTACTTCAACAACAAATTGGCTGTCGCTTTGGTAGGCGCTGTGCTCCCAATCGCCCAGCGGCTCGATCACCATGCGCACTCGATCACCCTGCTCGGTGGTAGTGATGCGCTGCACTGGAGTGCCAAAGTCGCTCACGTCCAAACGCCGGCGCAGGCCTTCAGACAACGAGGCGCGCAAAAACTCGACCACGAGGTTTTTACCCTGCTCGCGAATATCTACGCCCATTTGGCTACTGGCCAAGCTGACCACAATGCGGCCCGAGCCATCGGTGCCACGGCGAAAATCCACGTCTTTCAGCGGCAGCATATCGCTGGTACTGCTCTCAGCAAACACTGGCGATGGCGGCGGCGCAGCCGATGGCGCCGTAGTCGCACTGGCCGCCGCGACAGGGGCCAGTGACACAACCAAGGTGTTGCCTTGAATTTCAGCACGGTAGGTGGTGGCCTGCTTGAGGTTGAGCACTACGCGCGAGCGCTCGCCCGCCTGCACCACGTTGACCGATTTCAAATTACCTTGGTTGAAATCGACCAGCGAGCGGCCAATGGCATTGGCCGTGTCCGGAAAATCCAGCGCAATGCGCGCGGGCGATTGAATCGCAAAACCTGCCGGCAGCGCCAGCAAAGGCTCAGAAAGATGGATGCGCACAACTTCCGCGCCGTCTTGAATATCGCCGGTGACCGATTGAATCGCGCCCTCAGCCAGCACCCAAGAGGAAGCAATGGCCGCAGCCAAGGCAATCACCGTCTGTTGGAATATTCTCATTTTTTATCTCCCTCTTGCAGCTCTAGCGATGCACTTCTCTCAACCCAGTCGCCCGTAGCGTCTTGCACAATTTCGCGCAGCTGAATGCTGTTGTCTGTAATTTCAGTGATTCGCCCGTAGTTTTGCCCTAGATAGGCACCCACCTGCACTTGGTACAAAAGTGCATCTACTTTTAAGAGCGCAGTGGGATGCCCCACTTTATGCAAGCTGCCGACCATGACCATGGTGTCTAGTGGGAACGACTCCAAATGGTCTTTGCGGCGCGCCAGTTCTGGAGCAATCAGGGCAGCGTTGGAGGCCACTTGATCTGAATCGCGGCGCAGCGCCTGCGTCAGCTTGATGGGATCAAAGGGCGCGATACCACTGTCTGCCGTATAAAGCGCCGGCTGAAATTGCTTGGGCTCGCTCAAGGGCTTAACGTTGGGCTTGGCTTGAGCACGCTCGTTGGCCACCCATTGGCGCAGCTCGTCGTCGCCGCTAGAGCTACAGCCGAACAAGGGCAAGACGGCTACAGCGGCCACGGCAAGCCGTGTAATTTTGAGGCGCTTCATTTTTTGCCTCCGGCTTTCTTATCCGTACTCGCCTTGCGCTGGGCCAGAACTTCATCCGGATCGAGATAGCGGAAGGTGCGTGCAGCAGCGTCCATCACCAGCGTGCCGCCGTCTTTATCTTTGGTCGTAATCGAAATGTTGTTGAGCGTGACAATGCGCGGCAAACTGGCAATATCTGCCGCAAAAGCGCCCATATCGTGGTATTTGCCGGTAACGCGCACCGCAATCGGTAGTTCAGCGTAATAGTCGCGCACTACCACCTGTCCCGGGCGGAACAAGTCAAATTGCAGGCTGCGCCCCAAACCCGCTTGGTTGATGTCCGACAGCAGCGCCGACATTTCCGCCTTGCTGGGCAATTGCTTTTCTAGCTGAATCACATATTGCTGAACTTGCTCGCGCTGCTTCTTCATCTCTTCGAGACTGACGGCTTTGATCAATTTTTTCTGGTAGTCCTGTTTGAGCGTAACTTCTTTCGCTTTTTCAGCTTCCCACTCTTCTTCGTATTCAGACAATTTAGCGAACCACAGTCCAATGACGACACCCACAGTAATAAATACACACAGCAAATAACGCGGTACGACCGGCCATAGAGAGGGGTCTTTGGGGTCAAGGTTGGAGAACTGGCGCTGCAGGTTTTGCTGCAGTTCGGCCATATCAATTTTGGGAACTTGCTTTTTGGCCATGGTTCTACTTTCCTACAGCAGGTGCGACAGTGCCGGCACCACCAGCTGCTTCGATGGCGGCTTTGGCTTCGCTGGAACGCACTAACTGAAAGCGCAGATTAAACGTAGCGACGCGCCGCTGGTCACGGGCAGACAAAGATAAGTTGCTTGCCACAATTTCGACCAGTTCGGGCTTAGCCAGCCACGGCGTGTTGTTCGACAGGTTGCGCAGCATCTCCGACACGCGCTCGTTTGACTGGGCCATACCTTGCATGGTGATGGCTTGATCGGCTTGCTTGATGCTGCTGATGTAGACGCCATCGGGCAGTTGGTTGACCAGCTCAGTGAATAAATGCACTGGCAAGTTGCGATCCGACTGCAAGTCTTCCACCGCTTTTTGTCGTGCCTGCAGTGCAGTGATTTCTTCCTCAAGGGTCGCAATTTCCTTGATTTGCACATCCAAAGCTTTGATCTGCTGGGTCAAATAGTCGTTTTGGCCTTGCTGATCAGTGATCAGTCCTTGGAACCAGGTGTAGATCAGGACAGAAATCAGCAAGCCAATCAAAAAAGAGGCCAGCATAGTGGCCTGAAAAGCTTCGCGCCGGCGCTTGCGTGCAGCTTCCCGGTGCGGAAGCAGGTTAATAAGAATCACTGGTGAAACCTCCGCATGGCCAAGCCACAGGATGTCAGATAGGACGGCGCCTCGCGCGCCATTCTCTTGATGCGCACAGCATCGCCGATATGCATACCGTCAAATGGATTCACCACACTACAAGCGACCCCCAAACTTTGGGTCACCGCTTCGGTCAACCCCATCAGCGGAGCAGATCCACCAGCCAACAGGATGTGATCGACCCGGTTATGCGGCGTACTAGTGTAGAAAAACTGCAAAGTACGGCTAATTTCTTGCGTCATGATTTCAACAAAAGGACGCAACACCGCCGACATATAGTCTTCTGGCAAGTCGCCGCTGCGCTTTTTGCTTTCTGCCTCTTCTGCCGAAAAACCATATTGGCGCACGATGAGTTGCGTCAGCTGCGCGCCACCAAAGGCTTGGTCGCGGTCATACAGCACTTCGTCGTTGCGAATGACTTGCATACTCGTGGTGAGCGCGCCAATTTCAAACAGCGCCACCATCGTGTCCACACCTTGGTTGGGCAGTGCCGCAATTAAGCGACTAGCCGCCAGCCGTGAGGCGTGCGATTCGATATCCAAAATAACGGCTTTAAGGCCTGCGGCTTCGGCCAACCCTTGCATGTCTTGCACTTTTTCGCGGCGCGAGGCAGCAATCAATACGTCAATGTCGCCAGGCGAGTTTTTGCTCGGCCCAACAACGCAAAAATCCAAACTCACCTCATCGATTGAGAACGGAATGTATTGGTTGGCTTCAGACTCAACTTGCACTTCCAACTCTTGGTCGGTCATGCCGTCAGGCAGGGTGATTTTTTTGGTGATAACCGCCGAGGGCGGCAACGCCAGCGCAACGTTTTTGGTGCGGGCAGCGCTTTTTTTGATCAAGCGACGCAAAGCGTCTGCCACTTCATCGAATTTTTCGATATTGCCATCGGCCACCCAGCCCCGCTCCAGCGGCTCAATAGCACAACGCTCCAAAACCAGCTCGCCCAGCTTGTCGCGCCCTAACTCAACCAGCTTGACACTGGAGGAGCTGATGTCGATGCCCAGCAGCGGCGCTGACTCACGACTGAACAGAGATCCCACAGAAATCAAAATAGCCCCTTTATTGTCAGAGTTACACGACAAAACTTAACATTTGGCACGGATGCTATCAGTAAGATACTTCCGCAGCAAAGCGTTTTCCGGCAAGCAGGCGCTTTTGGCGTTGTCAAAAGCCGACGTTAAGCTGCTTGCTTTAGGCCGCCTAACACCATTTACCATCTGCTTTCTCGCTTATCTGGCTATTTTTACGCCCCGATAGCGATTCCCTGATCATCCTTAGCTGAAAATAGCAATGCCATTTTTATAATGGCCGCTCATTTCAATCCGGAGCGATATGCCGCGCCCAGCCCAGTCCCCATCGTCCACGTCCAGCCCAGCTGATTCCTCCCCCCCTACCCAACGTCCCTCTTTGCTGCGCATATTTGTGCGCATTGTGGCGTGGATCGTCGGCCTGATTGCCGCTGGTGCTGCGGCACTGGCGCTGATCATTGCGGTAGCACTGGCTATGGCCTACCCCAATTTGCCTGACATTTCTGATCTGGCTGACTACCGCCCCAAGCTGCCGTTGCGGGTGTATGCCGCAGACGGTGCGCTGATGGGAGAGTTTGGCGAAGAGCGGCGCAATTTAACGCCGATCGAAGACATCCCCGATGTGATGAAAAACGCCGTATTGGCTATTGAGGACACGCGATTTTTTGAGCATGGCGGCGTCGATTACAAGGGCATGGTGCGGGCTGCTTTAGCCAACTTAGGGCGCGTCAAAAGCCAAGGAGCATCGACCATCACCATGCAGGTCGCGCGCAATGTATATCTGTCTTCAGAGAAAACATTTACCCGAAAAATTTACGAAATATTACTAACTTTTAAACTGGAGCATTTGTTATCTAAAAATCAGATTCTTGAAATTTACATGAATCAGATTTATCTTGGCAACCGCGCTTATGGTTTCTCTGCTGCATCTGAGGCTTACTTTGGCAAGCCACTGAAATCAGTATCGGTGGCTGAAGCGGCCATGCTGGCTGGCTTGCCTAAAGCGCCCTCGGCCTATAACCCGATCAGTAATCCCAAGCGTGCTCGGGTGCGTCAACTGCACATCATTGACCGAATGGAGTTCAACCACTTCATCACCCCCGAGCAAGCCGAGGAGGCGCGCACCGAAGAACTGAAAATTCGCAACGGCAGCAACAACGTGCAAGTCCACGCTGAATACGTGGCAGAAATGGCTCGCCAACTGATTTTTGCCCAGTACGGCAACGAGGCCTATACGCGCGGCCTGAATGTTTACACCACCCTTGATAGCTCTGAACAAGAAGCGGCCTACAAGGCACTGCGGCGTGGGATCATGGACTATGAGCGGCGCCAACACTACCGCGGCCCAGAGAAATTTGTCACGCTGCCCGCTTCTGGGGTCGAGCTAGAAGATGCCATTGATGGTGCGCTGGCAGAGCATCCAGACAATGGCGATGTCATGTCAGCCATGGTGCTCGAAGTCAGTCCACGCAAGGTGCTTGCGGTACGCCAAAACGGCGATAGCGTCGATATTGCCGGCGAAGGCCTCAAGCCGGCGCAATCTGCGCTGAGCGCCAAAGCGCCGCCCAACATCAAGCTGCGCCGTGGTGCCGTCATCCGCGTCGCCAAGACTGCTAAAAACACGTGGGAAATCACCCAGTTGCCCGAGGTCGAGGGTGCGCTGGTGGCGATTGACCCACGCAGCGGCGCGATCAAAGCGCTGGTCGGTGGCTTTGATTTTGACAAAAACAAGTTCAACCACGTCACCCAAGCTTGGCGCCAGCCGGGTTCGAGCTTTAAGCCGTTCATTTACTCCGCAGCGCTAGAAAAAGGCTTTACACCGGCCACCATGATCAACGATGCGCCACTATTCTTTAGTGCAGGCGTCACCGGCGGTCAGCCTTGGGAGCCAAAAAATTACGACGGCAAATATGACGGCCCGATGACCATGCGCAGCGGGCTGGCGCGCTCGAAAAACATGATTTCCATCCGCCTCTTGCAGGCGGTGGGCCCCAAGCAAGGCCAAGAGTGGGTAACCCGCTTTGGCTTTGATGCGGAAAAACACCCGCCCTACTTGACGATGGCTTTGGGCGCCGGCTCAGTCACGCCAATGCAAATGGCGGTGGGTTATTCGGTGTTTGCCAACGGCGGCTACCGCGTCAACCCGTGGCTGATTACCCGGGTCACCGACCACAAAGGACGCGTGCTGTCTGAAACCGAGCCACCGGTGCTGGCCGACCAGCAGCGCGCTATTGAACCGCGCAACGCCTTCATCATGAACAGCCTGCTGCAAGAAGTAACGCGCTCCGGCACGGCGGCACGCGCTCAGGCCACGCTCAAGCGCCCCGACTTGTATGGCAAAACTGGCACCACCAACGATTCAGTGGACGCTTGGTTTGGCGGTTTTCAGCCGACCATTGCCGCCGTAACTTGGATTGGCTATGACACGCCGCGCAACTTGGGCAGCCGCGAAACCGGTGGGGGCTTAAGTTTGCCGGTGTGGATCAGCTTTATGGAGCGCGCGCTCAAGGGCGTGCCGGTGATGGAGCCGACTGTGCCACCGGGCGTGGTCAATGTCGGCGGCGAGTGGTTCTATGAGGAGTACAGCCGTGGCAGCGGCGGCGGCGTGTCCAGCTTGGGCATGGAGAGCCGCCCAGAATCAGTCGAATCCGCCTCACCAGACGTGCCGGCACCCGAAGAGCGCCGGCGTATTTTGGATTTGTTCCGCGATTAAAAAACCGCTCAGGCGCTGAACTGCAGCGCCAAACCCGATTGCGCCGAGGCATCACGGCTCAGGTGGGCAAAAAACTCACCGGAGCCTTTGGTGTCCATCCATTGAGCGCCGTCAAACTTGTAGTGGTAGCCGCCCGACTTGGCTGCCATCCAAATTTCGTGCAGCGGTTTTTGCTGGTTGATGATGATCTGCGTGCGGTTGGGAAACGTCAGCGTAATCATCCCGCCCGAGCGCTGGCTGTCCACATCGGCATCGGTGGTGTCGTTGATGCGGTCGCAGCACTGTTCGACGGCGAGCAGCAACTGCTCGGCGCGGTCCATAAATTCAAGGTCGGTCATTACAATTTATCTATATGTTGAAAGCTCTTCAAATTCTAGCCAGACACAGTGCCCTTGCCGCCAGCTTGGTCGTGCTGTGTGCTTGTGGCCAGCGTGGGCCACTTTTTTTGCCCACTGACGCTGCCGCCGGCCAGCCGGCTACGCTGCCGCAAACCCTGACCCCAGCCGTACTGCAAACCCCTTCCCCCTCTGCCTCGCGCACCACACCATGACCCACGCAACCCTCCCCGGCCACCCCCACATTGCCTACCAAGGCAGCGCGCTGCACATCGAAGGCGTGCGCGTCGATGATTTGGCGCAAGCCCACGGCACGCCGCTGTTTGTTTATTCGCAAGCCGCCATGCAGGACGCGCTGGTCGCGTATCAGCGCGGCTTTGCCGGACGCAAGCTGCACGTTTGCTACGCCATGAAGGCCAACTCGTCGCTGGCGATACTGCAGTTTTTTGCCCAGCAAGGCTGCGGCTTCGACATCGTCTCCGGTGGCGAGTTAGAGCGCGTGCTGGCCGCTGGCGGCGACGCGGGTAAGGTGATTTTTTCAGGCGTTGGCAAAACCCGCGCTGAGATGCTGCAAGCGCTCGAAGCCGGCATCTTGTGCTTCAACGTCGAAAGCGAAGCCGAGTTGGAAGAACTCAGCGCCGTCGCCACCGCTGCGGGGCGCGTCGCGCCAGTCAGCATCCGCGTCAACCCCAACGTCGATCCGAAAACCCACCCGTATATCTCGACTGGGCTGAAGGGCAACAAATTCGGCATCGCCCACGAGCGCACGCTGGCCGTGTACCAGCGCGCGGCCAGCTTGCCCGGCCTGCGCGTCGTCGGCATCGACTGCCATATCGGCTCGCAAATCACCGAGGCCACGCCGTACTTGGACGCCACCGACCGCGTGCTCGACTTGGTCGAAAGCATTGAAGCGGCCGGCATTCCGATCCACCACATCGACTTTGGCGGTGGTTTGGGCATCAACTACAACGGCGACACGCCGCCCGCCGCCGATGCACTGTGGGCGCAGCTGCTGGCCAAAATCGACGCGCGCGGCTTTGGCGAGCGCCAGTTCATCATCGAGCCGGGCCGCTCGCTGGTCGGCAATGCTGGCCTGTGCGTGACGCAGGTGCTGTACCTCAAGCCCGGCGAAGAAAAGAACTTCTGCATCGTTGACGCTGCCATGAACGACCTGCCGCGCCCGGCGATGTACCAAGCCTTCCACGCGATTGCGCCGCTGCAAGTGCGCGCCGACCAGCCAGCACAAACCTACGACGTCGTCGGCCCGATCTGCGAAAGCGGCGACTGGATTGGCCGCGACCGCAGCCTAGCGGTGCAACCGGGCGACCGGCTGGCGGTACTGTCGGCAGGTGCTTACTGCATGTCGATGGCCAGCAACTACAACACGCGCGGCCGGGCGGCTGAAGTGCTGGTCAGCGGCACGCAAGCCGACGTGATTCGCCAGCGCGAAACGCCGGCAGACACCTTCCGGGGCGAGACATTGCGCTAAAAATGGGCTACAAAGAGGCTAATTTATAGCCAAATCGGCCTCTAGCCCTTTAAACACGGGCGCTAGCAGCTATTATTTTGATAGCAATCGTTTCTTCCATGCCTGCTGCACGCGCCAGCCCAGCAGCCCAGCCAAGATGGCGGCGTACACCGCCACCTCGGCAAAGTCGTTTTTGCCGGCGCGCATCCAGAAAAAATGCAGCAGCGACAGCGCCGCCACCGCATACACCGAACGGTGCAGATTGCGCCAGCGCTTTCCGCCCAGCCAGCGCATCGCGGCGTTCAACGAGGTCGCGGCCAGCAGTGCCAGCAATACCAGCGCCAGCGTGCCGACCAAAATAAACGGCCGCTTGACCACGTCCAGCAGCATCTCGGCGACGTCCAACCCCATGTCAAACACCGCGTAGCCCAGCAGGTGCAGCACGGCATAGAAAAACACAAACAGCCCAACCATGCGCCGAAACCGCGCCAACGCCGGCGTCTGCGTCAGCACCCGCAGCGGGGTGATGGCCAGCGCGAGGCACAAAAAGCGCAGCGTCCAATCGCCCAGCGAGCGGATCAACGCCTCGGCTGGGTTGGCGCCCAGCTGGTCGCTGGCGGCGGCGTAGAACAACCACGCAAACGGCAGCAGCGCCAGCACGAAAACGGCGGGCTTGGCAGCAGGATGCAGCAGAGCGCTTTTTGCGGACATCGCGGCGCGGCTCAATAAAACTTTTTCAAATCCATGCCGGCGTACAGCTGGCCGACCTGCGCTTCATAGCCGTTGAAGATCAGCGTCTTGCGTTTGCGCGCAAACAGGCCGCCATCCTCGCCAATGCGCCGCTCGGTGGCTTGGCTCCAGCGCGGGTGATCGACGTTGGGGTTGACGTTGGAATAAAAGCCGTATTCGTTGCGCGCCGCTTTGTTCCACGCCGTGGCCGGCTCTTTGTCGGTGAAGCGGATTTTGACGATGCTTTTGGGGCTTTTGTAGCCGTACTTCCACGGCAGCACCAAGCGCACCGGCGCGCCGTTTTGGTTGGGCAGCACTTCGCCGTACATGCCAAAGCTCAGCAGCGTCAGCGGGTGCATCGCCTCGTCCATGCGCAGGCCTTCGGTGTAGGGCCAGTCGAGCACGCGCGAGCCGACAAACGGCATGGTGGCTTTATCCGCCAGCGTGAAAAACTCGACATATTTGGCGCTGCCCAGCGGCTCCACCTTTTTAATCAGCGCCGACAGCGAGTAGCCGACCCACGGAATCACCATCGACCAGCCTTCGACGCAGCGCAGGCGGTAAATGCGCTCTTCTTGCGCGCTGAGTTTCAGCAGGTCTTCCAACGCGTAGGCACCGGGTTTTTTGACCAAGCCTTCAATCTCCACCGTCCACGGCGAGGTTTTCAGCGTGTGGGCGTTGCGCGCTGGGTCGGTTTTGTCGGTGCCGAACTCGTAAAAATTGTTGTAAGTGCTGACGTTTTGGTACGAGGTCAGCTTTTCCATTGTGGTGGCACCAGATACCTGAGATGCTGCGCCGACCAAAGCGGCCAGTTTGCCGGGGCGCTCTGCTGCTACAGCGCCGTGGCCGGCTTGTCCGCCCGCCCAGCCGGCCAGCGCCGTGCCAACGGCACCACCAGCGGCCAAGCGCAAGATAGCGCGGCGGTCTTGGTAGACATTGAGCGGGGTGATTTCACTGGAAATCGGGTGGTTAAAGCCATTGCGGCTTGAAGAAATCAGCATGGAGTGGCTCCGGAATCAGACAGCAAACTGGGATGCGCCAAAAGCGCAATAGTTCGCATTCTTCACCCGCCAGACCGTTTGTGCTGCTGGGGCGCTGCACTACCCCGATGGCAGTGCAGCTACAAACGCTCGGGGCTTACAAAGTGCCGTAACTGTGCAAGCCGCTCAAAAACATGTTAACGCCGAGGAAGGCAAACGTCGTCACCACCAACCCGACCAGCGCCCACCACGCCGACACCGTGCCGCGCAGACCCTTCATCAAGCGCATGTGCAGCCAAGCGGCGTAGTTCAGCCAGACGATCAGCGCCCAAGTCTCTTTCGGGTCCCAGCTCCAGTAGCCGCCCCAGGCCTCGGCAGCCCACAGCGCGCCCAGCACGGTGGCAATGGTGAAGAAAGCAAAGCCGACGGCGATGGACTTGTACATCACGTCGTCCAGCAGCGCCAGCGGTGGCAGCTTGCTGGCGATGTGTTTGCGGCCAAACAAAATCATGCCCACAGCCAGCGCCGAGAGACCAAAATAAACCATCCAATAGCTGCTGCCGCCGTCTTGTCCCGCCGTTGGGCGAAACACCACTGGCTCAAAGCACAGCACCACGCCCAGCAACCATAAGGGTGCCAGCTTGTACCAGCGCGTCTCGGTCGCCGACTGCTTGATCAGGTAGGCAAATGCCACCATCGCCGCTAGCGCAAAGGTGCCGTAGCCGATGAAGTTGGCCGGCACGTGCAATTTCATCCACCAGCTTTTCAGCGCTGGCACCAGCGGTTGGATTTCGTGGGCTTCGCGCACCACGGTGTACCAAAGCAAAAAACCCACCGCCGCGCTGACCACCAGCATCACAAACGCGCCGAGCGCACGGGTGCGGTAGTGCTCTTCGTAGTACAGATAAAACGTTGCCGTCATCCAGCAAAACATGACGAACACTTCATACAGGTTGCTGACCGGAATGTGGCCGACATCAACCCCGACCAAATAGCTTTCGTACCAGCGCACCAGCGTACCAATCAGCGCCATCGTGACCGCCGCCCAGACGAGGCGCGAGCCAATCAGCGACATGGTGGCACCCTCGCCCTTAGCGACCATGCTGATCCAATAAAAGATGGTGCCCATGAAGAACAACATGCTCATCCACAGGATGGCCGACTGGCTGGACAAAAAGTATTTCAGCCAAAACACCGTGTCGGCGCGCGCCAACTGACCCACGCCGTCTTGCTGGTACAAATTGATGGCCAGCAGCGCAAAGCCTGCCGCCACCAGCATCAACGCCCGCAGCGGCCGCCAAAACCAGCCCAGCCAAATGGCAGCCGGTATCGTGCCAATCAAAATGCCTTTTTCGTACACGTCCATGTAGTCGGCGTAGCGCTGCAGGGCAAACAACCCGCCAGCAACCACCAAAATCGCAAAAACCCAATCCAGCCAGTTGCGTCGCGAGAGAAAGCTCTCATTGAGGCGCAGCGTGGCGTTGGCGACAGTGCTGGGGGGGCTGGCAGTGTTCATACGGTGCTTCCGTCAGGGCGTACCCCGATGAGTTTTTCAGAAATCTCGGCGAATTCTGCATCGCCATCCATCGTCTTGCGGTTGCTCGACAAAGCCATCGTGGCATGGCTTTGATGACCAGCCTCGCCAGACTGGCTTTCACGCGGTGACAGCCAGACCCAAATGCGCCGCTCGCGCACATAGAGCATGGCAAAAATACCCAAAATCAAAAAAGCGCAACCTAAATAAACAACGTTCTTGCCAGGCGCGCGCGCCACCTCAAACACGCTGGCCTGCACTTGGTTGAAGTCTTTCAACTCAAACACCAGCGCCGCAGGATAAAACTGCGCATCGCTCAGCGCGCGCAAGGCCTGCGACATAAATTCTTGCGTCTGCTCGTTGGGCTGCAGCGGCGCCAAACCGGCGCGCTCTTGCGTTAGTTGCGCCAGCTCAAACAGAGTGCCGCTCAGGATATGTACCAGCACTTGCCCGGCGCGCTCGCGCTCGACCTCGGGGACGTTGTTTTCCATAAATTGCGACACCGCCGGCAGGCCGCCTTGGCGTTTGCCGTCGTCACCGATACCGCCAGCAAACAGCGCCAAAGCACGACCGGCCGACTCTGTCAATTGCTCGGCTAAATCGGCGCGCTGGCTATCGACAGCGCGCACCACGTAGCGGCGCACCGCCTCATCACGCAGCGCAGGATTGGCCAGCGCAGCGTGCAGGCGCAAAAAGCCATTCAAGCTGCCCTGCGCATCGGCCGGCGCACGCAGATAGCGCAGCTGGTCGACCGGGTTTTCGCGCACGCCCATCAAGAACATCGGCGCGCCACCCTCTTCCATCACCATTGGCAGCATGTAGTTGTGGTACTCGCGCGCTTGGCCCGAAGCGTCGCGCAGCTTGTAGCCAATGCTCGGGCCGACGTTGCGCAGCTCTTTGGTGGTAACGGTTTTGTTGGCCGCGCCCAAGCGCGAATCTATTGATTGGCGCAAATCGACTTTGCGCACATCGGTGCTGCCCGGCGCGCCTTCGTTGGCAAAATTTTCGACGTTGATGACGCGCAGCGAAGTCAGCTCCAGCATCAACTCCTGGCCATCGGGGCCTTTGACCGGTTGTGCTGCGCCGCCAATCAAGCCTTTCACATCAAACGGCTTATCACTGCCAAACAGCGGCTGCGCCCGCAGCGTGACGCTGGAGCCACCGTCGTCAAAGCTGGACTGGTAAATCTCCACACCTTTGTAGTTGGCCGGGTGGTTGACTTCAATGCGCTTGGGGATCTCAGCGCCGGTTTCACGGTCGTGGATGATCACTTCGCTGGCAAACAGCTTGGGCATACCGGTGGAGTAATACTCGACGATGAACTTTTTCAGCTCAACCGTAAACGGCAGCTCTTGCAGCAACACGCCATCGGACTGGGTCAGGATGGCGGTGCCGGCGCGCGTGCCCTCGGCCACCACCAAATTGCCGCGAAAGGTCGGATTGGAAGCGCTCAAGCGGTGCTCTGGCGCTACTTCAGAAATCAAACCGCTGCCATTGAACGGCGTTTTGCCGTTAAGCCACATTTGCGCGCGCACGATCAAGTCGCCGTCCAGCAGACCACCAATGCACACCAACACGATGGCGCTGTGCGCGGCGATGTAGCCCAGCTTGTTGGCCGAACCGGCTTTGGCCGCCACCATCCAACCCGTGCCAGCACCTGCAGGAGTGTCACGCTGTTGCAGCTTCACTTTCCAGCCGCCACCGGCCAGCATTTGGCCGATGCGCTGCGCCTCGGTGGCGGTGTCGCCGGCCAAATCGGCCTGCGCTTTGTGGTGAAACGCACTGAGGTTTTTTTCGCGGATGTTTTCTTTGTAGTTACCCCAATCAGCCAAAATTTTCGGCGTATTGCGCGCAATGCACAGCGAGGTGCTAGTGACCAAAAACGCCAAAATCAGCAAAAACCACCACGCGCTGTACACCGCGTTCAGCTTGAGCGCACTGAACACCTCGGCCCAGAACGGCCCAAACTGGTTGACATAGTTCACCGCCGGCTCATGCTGCTTGAGCACCGTGCCAATGACCGAAGCGATGCAAATCACCGTCAGCAGCGCAATCGCAAAGCGCATCGACGACAGCAGCTCCACGCTGGCACGCACAGCCTGCGAGCCAAACGAGGGGCGAACGCCTAAGGTGTTGTCAGACATGGAAAAAACTTGGTGACGGAAATAAAAAAGGCGGGTCCATCAGCTTGATGGGCCCGCCCTTAGGAGGATGGTGATTAGCGGTTGGTTCCGTGCAGTGCGCTAGATAGCCGAGGGCAGCGCTAGCACATGGCAAGCCGCATCAACGCAGGCCAGCAATGTAGTCAGACACCGCCTTGATTTCGCGGTCGTTCAATTTGGCGGCAACGCCGGTCATTTGCGCGTTGTTTTGGCGGATACCGTCACGAAACTGCACCAGCTGGCTGGCGGTGTACTGGGCGTGCTGGCCGCTCAGGCGTGGGTATTGAACGGGCATACCAGCGCCGTTGGGGCTATGGCAAGAGGCGCAAGCGGCGATGTTGCGGTCTGGGATACCGCCGCGGTAAATGCGCTCGCCCACGGCGACCAAGTCTTTGTCTTGGGCAAAGCCTGGTTTGGCTGGGTTACCAGCCACCCACCAAGCGATGTTCTTCATATCCTCTTCCGTCAACATGGCGGCAAAGCCTTGCATGATGGCGTTGACGCGTTTACCTGACTTGAATTCTTGCAGCTGCTTAACCAGATACTCGGGGTGCTGCTGCGCCAAGCTGGGGTTTTCTCCTAAAGAAGAATTTCCGTCGGCACCGTGACAGGCAACGCACACAGCAGAAAAGCTTGCTTGCCCTTTGACCAAATCAGGCTTTGCAGCGGCGGCAGGAGCGTCGGCAGCAGAAGCCGAGAAAGCGGGAGCTACCAGCGCGGCAGCCATGAGCAAGGAGGCGAGTAACTTCATATCGAGGGACTTATGTGGGGTGACGCAAAACAGCGCGATTCTACAATGACGCTCCAATGCTTTCGATAACCCCATGACTCAGCCCTCCGCCACGCCCACTCCCGACAGCGCCTTGCCCGCCCCCGATGGCCGCTCGGCCATGGGCTGGATGCACACCGCGCGCTTTCTGACCACTGCCGCTCAACTGCACCAATTACCGGTGATTGACGTGCCCGAAATCGCTTTTGTCGGCCGCTCCAACGCCGGCAAATCGTCGTGCATCAACACCCTGACGCAGCAAAAGCAACTGGCTTTTGCCTCCAAAAAACCCGGCCGCACCCAGCACATCAACCTGTTCTCGCTCGGTCGCCAAGGCATCACTGACGCAGTACTGGCCGACCTGCCGGGCTACGGCTACGCGGCCGTGTCACGCTCCGACAAGGTGCGCTGGCAGCAGGTGATGGTCAATTACCTCGTCAGCCGCCCCAGCCTGACTGGCATCGTGCTGCTGTGCGATCCGCGCCTGGGCTTGACCGGGCTGGACGAAGCGCTGCTCGAAGTGGTGCGCCCGCGTGTCGAAGATGGCCTGAAATTTTTGGTGCTGCTGACCAAGGCCGACAAACTCACCCGCGCCGAGCAAGCCAAAGCGCTGTCGATTGCCCGCCTGCAAACCGGCGGCGGCGAGGTGCGGATGTTCTCGGCGCTGAAAAAGCAAGGCGTGGACGAAGCCGCGCTGCTGCTGTGGCACTGGGCGCATCCACCGGTCACGGACGAGGATGACGCTGCGGACGAAACCGACGAGCCGCCGGCGTTAGATTGAATACGGAATGCGCAGCAACTATGTTTTTCATAGCTGCTAGCGCACGTATCTATTGGGCTAGAGGCCGATTTGACCTAAAAATCGGTCAGAACGGCCTCAATACACCGACGGCTCGCCCGGCGGGCGGGTTTTGAAGCGCTTGTGTACCCAGTAGTACTGCCCCGGCGTCGGGGCGATATAGCGCTGTAGCTCTTGGTTCATGCGCGCGGTGTCGGCCTCGACATCGCTGGTGGGGAAGTGCTCCCACGCCGGGGTGATTTCAGCGACGTAACCGCTCGGTGTCAGGCGCGTCACCATGCCGACCACCTTGGCGCGCCCCAGCCGGGCAAAGCGCGACAGCGACGGCACGGTGGCGGTCTGCACTCCGTAGTACGGCACAAAAATCGATTCGTTCGGACCAAAGTCCATGTCGGGCAGCAGGTACAGCAGGCCGCCTTTGCGCAGGCTGTTCAAGATGGGTTTGACGCCGTCGTCGCGGTTGAGCATCCGCACGTCGCCAAAGCGCTGGCGGCCTTGCATAAACCAGTGGTCTATCGTCGGATTCGGGTGGGTAGAAAAAATCGAGGTAAACGCCCGCTTTGTGTGCAGCGGCAGCGCCAAACCGCCCGCGTCCATGCCGTAAAAGTGCGGCGCAAAAATGATGGTCGGCGTGTCACCGTCTAGCTCGTGCAACGCGCCTTGCAGCGTGACGCGCTGCTCAACCAGCGCACGCGGCGCTGACCACAGCCAGCTGCGGTCCAGCCACGTTTGGCAGAAAACCACGAAGGTTTCACGCGCCCACGCACGGCGTTGTGCGGGTGTGGCATCGGGAAAACACAGCTGCAAATTGCGCAGCGCAATCTTGCGCCGGGGCGCAGCCAGCACGTACAGCACCTGCCCCAGCAGCCACCCAATGCCGCGCAGCAGCGGCAGCGGCAAATGCGCCAACGCGCGCATCAGCCCGACACCAAAACGCGCCATCATGCGGCGGCTCCTTCAGTGGTGGCGGCATCGGCGCGCGGCTGTTTGTAGCGGCCATAGCCCCACAAATACTGCTGCGGGCACTGGGCAATGGTGTGCTCCATCGCTTGGTTGATTTGCTGCACCGCGTGCTCCAGCGGCTCGTGCAAGGGCGTGGCCAACGGCTCGAAATAAGTCACGAAACCACGTCCCCAAGATAGGCGCTCACAGCGCACCAGCACCACCGCCGCGTTGGTTTGCAGCGCCAAACGCGCCGCCAGCGTCATGGTGTAGGCCGCGCGGCCAAATACCGGCGACCAGATGCCTTGCCCCAGCGGCGGCACTTGGTCGGGCAGCAGACCAACGGCCTCGCCCCGGCGCAGCGCTTTGATCATCTGGCGCACGCCGGCCAGCGAAGTTGGCACCGCCTGCACGCCGGGGCGGTTGCGCGCCGTCTCCATCACCTTGGCCAGCCACGCTTGGCGCGCCGGGCGGTACAGCACGGTGATCGCGCCGCGCTCGGCGCTCCAGCGGCGCGCGGCCGCTTGCACCGACAGCTCAAAACAGCCCAAATGCGGGGTGAGAAAGACGATGCCGCGCCCGGCGGCATAGGCCTCGTTGACGCAAGCTTCGCCGACCAAGCGGCACGGCGGCGGCGCGCCCAGCCACAGGCGCGGCAGCTCGGCCACCATGCGCCCGGCGTGGCCGATGGCGGCGCGCACCTGCGCAAAGCGGTAACCGGCCAGCGCGGCGTTTGCGACCAAGCGGCGCCGGTAAATCGGCGAGGCCAAAAACGCCGCCCAGCCCATCGCTGCGCCGCCAGCGTGCAGCAACCACAAAGGCAGTAAGGAAAGAAAGCGAAAAACGACGGGCATTAGAATCGACGGGTCGCCAAGTTAAATGAGCAACTTGCAGGGCGACGTTAAACAAGACTGCTAAAGCGTTCGCCAGAAGCTCCACAGGCTGCGTGCAACGCTTTACCTGCCAAAACATAGGAGTTTATTCAAATGGCGAACGACTTTCTTTTTACCTCCGAATCCGTCTCCGAAGGCCACCCCGACAAGGTGTCTGACCAAATCTCGGACGCCATCCTCGATGCCATCCTCGCGCAAGACCCGCACGCCCGTGTCGCGGCTGAGACGCTGTGCAACACCGGCCTCGTGGTGCTGGCCGGTGAAATCACCGCCAAGCCCGGCGTGAATGTGGACTACATCCAAGTGGCGCGCGACACCATCAAGCGCATTGGCTACGACAACACCGAGTACGGCATCGACTACAAAGGCTGCGCCGTGCTGGTGGCCTACGACAAGCAAAGCTGCGACATCGCCCAAGGCGTCGATCACGCAAGCGACGACCAGCTCAACACCGGCGCCGGCGACCAAGGCCTGATGTTTGGCTACGCCTGCGACGAAACGCCCGAGCTGATGCCCGCGCCGATTTACTACGCGCACCGCTTGGTCGAGCGCCAAGCCCAGCTGCGCAAAGACGGCCGCCTGCCATTTTTGCGCCCCGATGCCAAAAGCCAAGTGACGCTGCGCTATGTCGATGGCAAGCCGCACAGCATCGACACCGTGGTGCTGTCGAGCCAGCACGCCCCCGAGATGAGCTTGGGCGACCGGATGAAGCCGGAGTTTTACGAAGCCATCCGCGAAGAAATCATCCGCCCGGTGCTGCCAGCCGAGTGGCTCACGCCCGAGACCAAGTACCTGATCAACCCGACCGGCCGCTTCGTCGTCGGCGGCCCGCAGGGTGACTGCGGTTTGACGGGTCGCAAAATCATCGTCGATACCTATGGCGGCGCTTGCCCGCACGGCGGCGGTGCTTTTTCGGGCAAAGACCCAACCAAGGTTGACCGCTCGGCTGCTTACGCCGCCCGCTACGTGGCGAAGAACATCGTCGCCGCTGGCATTGCGCGCCAGTGCCAAATCCAAGTGGCCTACGCGATTGGCGTGGCGCGGCCAATGAACGTCACCGTGTACACCGAAGGCACCGGCGTGATTCCCGACGCGCAAATCGCCGCGCTGGTGCAAGAGCACTTTGACCTGCGCCCCAAAGGCATCATCCAAATGCTCGACCTGCTGCGCCCGATCTACGAAAAGACCGCCGCCTACGGCCACTTTGGCCGCGACGAGCCGGACTTCACGTGGGAGCGCACCGACAAAGCCGCGCTGCTGCGCGCCGCCGCCGGCTTGTAAATCGGCATCTAAGGACGCGCCGATGCCATTGGCGTGCTTCATCTCGTGTTGCTGGGCATCGGCGCGCCGCTCTTTTTATAAGAGCACGTAGCGCCCGTATTCATTGGGTTTCAGATATAAAACAGTCTGAAAGCTACTGAATACAAGCGCTAGTAGCTCACTTTTTTGCATGGCTGCGGCTACCACCCGACCCAACATATGTACGACACCGCCCTCTACATTGGCCGCTTTGAGCCGCCCCATGCCGGCCACATGGCCTTGCTGCAACGCGCGCTCGACAGCGCGGCGCAGGCCATCGTGGTGATGGGTTCGGCTTGGCAGGTGCGCTCGCCGAAAAACCCTTTCACTTGGCCCGAGCGCGAAGCCATGCTGCGCGCCGCGTTATCGAGCGCCGACAACGCGCGCCTGCAAGTGCTGCCGGTGCGTGACTACTACAACGAAGCCGTCTGGGTGCAAGCGGTGCGCCGCGCAGTCGCCGAGTGCGCGCCGGCCAACGCGCGCATCGCGCTGGTCGGCCACTTCAAAGACGCCACCAGCCGCTATTTGGAGCACTTTCCCGGCTGGGATTTGATGGACATGGCGCGCCAAGGCAGCATCGACGCCACCACCATCCGCGACGCCTACTTTGGCGCGACACCGGACACTGCCGCTGCGGCGCTGGCGCCACTGGCCGCGCAAATGCCCGCCAGCACGCTCGCTGCACTCATCGCCTTTGCCCAGCAGCCGCACTACCCGGTGCTGCAAGAAGAATGGCGCATGTTGCGCGGCTTTCGCGCGGCGTGGGCGCAGTCGCCGTACCCGCCGGTGTTTGTCACGGTGGACGCGGTGCTGCGCTGCCAAAACCACGTGCTGCTGATTCGCCGCGCCCACGCCCCCGGCAAGGGCCAACTGGCGGTGCCGGGCGGCTTTATCGAGCAGCGCGAAACCGTCTGGCAGTCCTGCCTGCGCGAGCTGGCCGAAGAAACCCACTGCGCCCTGCCCGAAGCCACGCTGCGCGCCGCCCTGCGCGAAGTCACCGTGTTTGACCACCCCGACCGCAGCCAGCGCGGACGCACCCTCACCCACGCCCATTACTTCGATTTGGCCGAAGCGGCGTTCCCCAACGTGCAGGCCGATGACGATGCCGCGCAAGTGCTGTGGGTGCCGATCGAGCAGCTGGCCGGCCTAGAAGAAGCGTTTTTTGAAGACCACTTTCACATGCTTGACCACTTTTTTGGCTTGACCGGCATGGAGGGGCTGCTGCTGCCGTAAAAAGCAGCCAAAATCGCCGCCAGCCCTTTAGATACGTGCGGTTACAGCTATGGATTTGTGATCACGGCAAAGCGGCTGCAGGGCATGGCTTAGACTTCACCGCCTGCGCAACCCCCCTCTTTGTATGACCAAGCCGTCTTTATCCCTGCTCGTTTTTGGCCTTGTCGTCACCGCCGCTGTGTTGGGCATTTACCTGCCCGGCTGGAACAACGAACTGCTGTTTGACGACCGCCGCTTAACCGACGGCTCGGTGTTTGGCGTCTACGGCGGCCTGACCGAATTCAAGCAGCGCCTGCTGTCGTATGGCAGCTTTGTCTGGATTGACGCGCTGTTTGGCGCCGGTTGGGGCAAGCAGCGCTTGGTGAACATTGCCCTGCATTTGGGCACGGTGGCGGCGCTGTACGCCTTATTGCGCGAGCTGTTGGCGCACACCAAATTCCCTGATGAGTTTGAAGCCCAGCCGCACTTTGGCCTGTCGCGCACGGCGGCGCTGCGCGTTGGCGTGGCGCTGTTTGCCGTCAACCCAGTGGCGGTGTATGCGGTGGCGTATTTGATGCAGCGCTCCATCGTCATGGCCACCTTGTTTGCGGTGCTGGCCTGCTGGTTGTTTGTCCGTGGCCTGACGCGCCGCTGCGTCTATGCCTATGGGCTGGCGCTGCTAAGTTATGTGCTGGCGGTGCTGTCGAAAGAACATGCCTTTTTGATCGCCGCAATGGCGGTGCCGCTGTATATCTTTATCCGCCGGCCGCACTGGAAGCAGCTGCTGCTGATGGGCGGCGTGTCTTTGGCGCTGTTGGGCCTTGCCAGCGCGCTGCTGTGGTCGATTTTTGGCAGCTTTATCGGCACCGCTTTTGACGCGCGCTCGCAAGAATTTATCCGCCAGTTAGAAATTCTCAGCCCCGGCATTGCCGCACGCATCTACCCGCTGAGCATCTTGAACGAGGCTTGGCTGTTTTTTGCCTACGGCGCGCTGTGGTTTTTTCCGAACATCGGGTGGATGTCGATGGATTTGCGCCCGGCTTTTCCGCTGTCACTGACCGCGTTTCCGCAAATTCTGGGCGGCATCGGCTATGTAGCGCTGGGGGCCGCGTCGGTCTGGTTTTTCCTGCGCGGGCGCGGCGCGCTGAGTTTTGCGGCGCTGTGCCTGCTGTTTCCGCTGCTGCTGTTTTTTACCGAATTTGCCACGGTCTGGGTGCAAGACCCATTCGTGCTGTACCGCAGCTATTTGTGGGCAGCGGTTGCTGTGCCAGGCCTGATTGCGCTGGTGCTGACCGGCTTTGCGCCGCGCACCATTTATATGCTGGGCGGTGTGCTGCTGGTGGTGCTGTCAGTGCTGTCGCTGGAGCGCACCCTGTCGCTGCGCGATGGCTTTACGGCGTGGGGCGATGCAGCGGCAAAAATCGACCTCCAAGCGCCGCCGAGCGCGGTGGGGCGCTGGCAGGCCTTCCTCAACTTAGGTGGCTACCACGTCGAACGCGGCTCACAAACCGAGGCGCGCAAAGCGCTGACCACCGCTATCGCGTTGGGCGAAGAGCACGGCTACTCCTTATTCAATATGGGCTTAGCCGCGCAATACGAGAAAAAGCACGCCGAGGCGTTGACTTGGTTTGCCCGCGCCGAGGCCAAGGGTTTTGACATGGCGCTGCTGCCCTACCACCAAGGCGAGTCGCTGTTTGCGCTGGGCCAATGGGCGCAGGCCTACCAACACCTGTCAAAAGCCTTGACCCTGCCGGTGGCCCCCCAAGACCACGCCAAATACCGCACCTTGCGCGCCGAAGCGGCGCTGGCAGCGGGGCAATACGATGTGGCAATTGCCGACTTTCAACAGCTGCTCCAAGGCGCACCCGCTGACAGCCGTTTGCTGCAAGGGCTGGGGTTGGCGCAGGTCGGCAAAGGCAATGCAGCGGCGGCATTGGCCATTTTCAATCCCCTCATTGCCAAAAGCCCCAGCGCCGCCGCTTATTACGGGCGCGCGATGGCGCACCTGAAAGCCGGCAATAAAGCCGCCAGCCTGCAAGACTTGGATCAAACCATTGCGCTGGAGCCGGGCAACCCGCGCTACCCAGAAATCCGCGCCCAAATTGCTGCGGGCAAAGAGCCGCGCTGACGCTATGGGTGCCACCGTATTGCACATCGGCAAGTTCTACCCGCCCCACCACGGCGGGATGGAAGTGTTTCTGGCCGACCTGATTACTGCCCAGCGCGCCCAAGGCATAGACGCAGCAGCGTTGGTACACGGCGATCCAGAGCCGGACGACCCGCCGTGGCTGCTGCGCGTGCCGGTGCAGTTGCACCTGCTGCACGCGCCGATTGCGGTGGGTTTTCGCGCCGCGCTAGCGCGGGCGCTCAAGCAGTTTCAGCCGGATGTGCTGCACCTGCATATGCCCAACAACTCGGTGTTCTGGGCGTTGACGCTGGCCGAGGCGCGCGCTGTGCCGTGGGTAGTGCACTGGCACTCGGACGTAGTGGTCTCGCGCATCCGCCGCTCGGTGGCACTGGCCTACCAGCTGTACCGCCCGTTTGAGCAAGCGGTGCTGGAGCAGGCCGAGCGCATCATCGCCACCTCGCCACCGTATTTAGAGGCCAGCGAGCCACTGCAGCGCTGGCGCAGCAAATGCGTGGTGGTGCCACTGGGGTTGCAGCTCACCCCAACACCTGAACCTGACACTGCCGCAAAACCGTCCCCGCACTGGCAAGCGGACACCCTGCGCCTGCTGTCGATTGGCCGGCTGACCTATTACAAGGGCTTTGAAACGCTGATTGCGGCGGTCTCGGCCATGCCCGGTATAGAGCTGCTAATTGCCGGCAGCGGTGAGCTGCGCGAACCCCTGCAAGCGCTGATTGATAAGCACACGCCCGCCGGACAACCCGCGCGCGTGCGCCTGCTGGGCGGTATCAGCGCAGCCGATAAAACCGCACTGCTGCAAAGCTGCGATATTTTTTGCCTCGCCTCACGCGAGCGCACCGAGGCTTTTGGCGTGGTGCTGCTGGAAGCGATGGAGCGCGCCCGCCCGTGCCTCGTCTCGGCACTGGCCGGGTCGGGCATGCCGTGGCTGGTCGAGAGCGCCGGCGCCGGCCAACTGGTGGCGGTGCAAGACGTGCCCGCTTGGCAGGCCGCTATTACGCAATTGCAGCAGCAACCCGAACTGCGCCGCGCCTACGGGCTGGCCGGGCAACGGGCGCTGCAGGAGCGCTTTTCTATCGACGCTTGCGCGCGCGCCGTCACCGCGCAATACCAGCTGGCCGCGCCAGAAGCCGACCACGCCAGCCACGCCGACCAAAGCAAAGACGTACTGATCGTCATTCCAGCGCAAAACGAAGCCGCCACCATTGGCGATTTGCTGCAGCACCTGCACGCCGCAGGCTGGCACGACGTGCTGGTCATCAACGACCACAGCAGCGACGACACCGGTGCCATTGCCCGCGCTGGCGGTGCCCATGTGCTGGAACCGGTGCTGCCGATGGGCGCTTGGGGCGGCATGCAAGCCGGCATTCGCTACGGCCTGTCGCGCGGCTACCAAGCCGTCATCACCATGGACGCCGACGGTCAGCACGAAGTGGCCGAGCTGCCGTCGCTGATGCAAGCGCGCGGGCAGGCCGATGTGGTGATTGGTGCCTTTCCCGAGCGCGCCAGCCGGCTGCGGCAGGT
>JBHCAP010000033.1:0-27146 GCA_041798325.1 Giesbergeria sp. | reverse complement strand
CCCAAGCCATCGGCTGCCGCGCTGTAGTGCGCCTAGAACACGCCTGACCACCAGCGCCAGCACAGTTTGCAGCCACGCCTAGCCCCGGAGTAATTGCCCGTGGCGACAACCGGGACTCCCTGACCCGGCGGCGCTGGCTTCTTTTTCAGGTGGCGAGACAGGGGACGGGAGATGGCTCACGTCAAAACTCGTATGGGTCGTCTTGGTTGTCCAAGTCGGGAATCAAGCCTCTCCTGAAATAGCTCTTCCGTTGCCGTGATGACTCTAGGCGCAGGTATTCGGCCACGGACAGCCAGCGCTCAATCAGCACTACCCCCTCGGGGAATATCAGCACCTTTTTTTCGTTAGGTGGCCTTGGGATGCGCCCAGCCATCTCCAATACCTCACTTGGCGACGACGCTTGCCACCACGGGGGGCGGTCGCGCCTGTACCTGTCAAGAATTTGTCCGCCCCTCTGGTAAATGGGCGCGTACAGACCGCGCCTCAGCTTCAGCACCTTCCCCTGCTTTACCAGCACGCGCAGGCGGTCATCCACCGTTGTCTCAGGAAGACGACATGCAGCCCGCACCAAATCAGCTCTGGATACAGGTTCTGGCCGGCCTGCGCGCATATGCAGGCTCCATAGCGTGTTCATCACTAAATCACTGGTTCCCCCGTGGGGTAGTCGTTTACCTGCCGCTTTGCGCATGGGGAAAAACTCAGAAGTAAATCATTGATAAGTCTTTGATATTACTGTCAATCAATGTCACCAAGGCCAGCCAAATCTCAGGAAAGACCAGCAGGCTCCCCCCTGTAGGGTTCGCCTTCGCCTTGCTATTTTTTAACACTCGCTCCTGTACGTACTTCAAGCAACTGCACAGCGCACCGCCAAAGGCCACGGCGGCGCAACGTGCATCACAGGACAAGAGAATGACGAAGCTTTCAAAGACCGCCACCGCAGCGGCAACCAGCGCCAGCAAGGCCACCATCCACGCCGCTACACCGGCCATCAATCCCTCAGTTTTCGACGCACTGCCTGACAGCGCATTGCTGCGCGAAGCTCAGTTGGTGCCCAGTCCCAAGCGCCCGAACGCCACGCCAGTGCTGCCATTCAGCTCGTCTACTTTGTGGCGCAAGGTTCAGAACAAGGAATTTCCAGCACCGCTCAAGCTGTCCGCTGGCGTCACCGCATGGCGTGTCGGCGACGTGCGCCAGTGGCTCAACGCTTTTGGAGCGGCGGCATGATCACCACCACCCTTAAAAACGGTAACGAGGTTTCTGTGCGCAACGGGATGCTGACCATCCGCACCAGTGGCGCAGCGCTATCGGTGCCGGTGACGCCCGACGAACTGGCCGCCTTGGGCCATGCGCTGCTGGAGCACGCAGTCGCCGCCGCTCAGGACGCAAGCGAGAAGGACGGTGCCGAGTTGGGCATGGGCTTGTTGCAGGAGCTGTTCGAGCTGCGTGGATGCCCGCAGGCCGAATCATTCAAGGCGCTGCGCCATGCACTGCTGGAGCTGGCAAAGCTGGAATACCCCGAGAGCGCCACCGGAGGCTTTGCAGCTACCGTGGTCAACGTGCTGGAAGTCGGCGTTGCCAACTTGGCGGAAGTGGAGCCGGAGTAATGACCGCCACCATCAACGCCCTGCTGCTGCGCGTCTGGTGCGCTGCGCCTTCGAGCTGGTTTCGCAAGGGGGGCGCGTAATGAAAAAAACGCCCGCCGCAACCAAAGTCACGACGAGCGCCCACAACGGCGACGATTCTACCGCTGGCGCTGGCCAGCACCAATTACGAAAGTTTCGTAGTGCCCACGCCGCCCATTGCAACGCCATGCAACGCCGTGGCACAATTCACCCCAGTGCTGCAAAGCACTACGGGTTTGGAAGCCCGGAATCAGCAAAGGCGCAGCAGCCGCGCCCACCTTGGACAGCGGCTTTTTTTATGCCCACGAACTGCGCGTGGCGCACGGCTCCATTTACGGCGGGCCGTGTTGGGGCATCCGCGAGGGTGCGCCGGTACCTTTGCCCGGTCTTCCAACCCAACACGGTCTGCCACCCTCATTTGGAAGTGAGGGCGGCAGGTTCAAAACCTGTTGCAAAGGAGCCAATCATGGCTAACACCCCTATGGGCCGCACTGCGCCCGCATCCCTGCCTACCACGGGCAAATCCCACCAGTTCGACCCGATTCAGTTGCACGTCGATGCCGTCAACGCTTGCGCGATGGCGAGCTACTACACCCGCAAAGGCAACCACGCTGGCGCTGCCCGTAAGGCCGTTCAGGCGGTTTCTGCCCTGCGCAAGCTGGCCGCTTTCGAGCGTCAGGGAGTTGCAGCATGAACGCCGTCAACACCTGCGCCGCCTGCACTGGCTGCCGCGACAACTTCGCACTGCCCACGGCTGACAACATTTTTGATGAGTGGGTTGTCGCCGATTACGTCAAGCGCCGCACCGCCTGCACCGCCGTGCCTGACGCTGCCAAACCGTGCCTGCAACCAGCGCCCGCCGCATTCGCCAGCACCCAGACAGAAAGTCCCGACATGGCCGCCAAAGAGACATTCCCCTACGCCAACGGCTTCGACCCAATGGGCAGTGATTCCGCCGTGTACCTGTGCCCGCGCTCAGTTGACCGCCTGAATGCCGCAGTCCAAGGCATCCACACGCTGACCGCCATGCTGGTGCAGCGCGAACTTGACGCAGACGTTGACCTGACCACGCCATGCAAGTTCGGCCCCAACGTGGCTATGGGCATCCTGAGCGCCATTGCTTGCTGCGCCGAGGTGGCCAGCGCCGCCGCCGATGGCCGCATCTTCCCGATGGCCGTGCGTGTTGATTCAGATAGCGCAGCCCACAAGCACATGGAGCAAGCCGCTATGCAGGCCGGACGTATGGCAAGGGGGCAAGAATGAGCACAAATCAAGAAAACCAGACAAGTCCGGTTTTTGTGGCGACGCTGCAAAAAGACCTGAGCGAACTCAAAACCGCAAAGCAAAACGACCAGCTTTATGACCCGTTTGGCATTGCCAACCTCGACGACCGCGACCTGACAATCTCTATCCGCGACAACGGCATCCAGCAGCCGCTCGTTGTATCGCTGGACGACTTTGTTTTGAGTGGACACCGCCGCTATGCAGCAGCAAGCTATCTGGGGCTGACGACGGTTCCGGTGCAGATTGTTGATGTGTGGTTCGCTGACCTCGACACCGCCGACCAACTGGCCACGCTCAGGATGCACAACCAGCAGCGCACCAAGTCACCCGGCGAATTGATACGCGAAAAGCTGTTGGACATTGACCCGCAAGAGGCGTATCAGGAGCTTGTCGTTCGCCGCAGCAAGGCAGAGCACCAATCTGATGAGCTGGTGTCCAACGTGTGCATGGGCAAGGTCAAAACGAGGTCGGCCATCACCACCCGACAGTTCCTGCAAGCCGCCGTAGATGTGTGCGCGGAGAACCGCGAGTATTGGCCTTTGACGGTGCGCCGCGTGCATTACTTGCTGCTGAACAATCCGCCGCTGCGCCACGACAAAAAAGACCGCCGCTATGCCAACGACCAGCAAAATTACTCCGCACTGACTGACCTGCTGTTGCGTGCGCGGCTTAACGGCGCAGTGGATATGCAAGCGATTGAGGACGAAACCCGGCCTATCCAACTGGGGGGCGGATTCTCTACCTGCGAGCAATTTATCGCGCAAGAGACAAGCCGCTACCTGATTGGCTACACCCGCAACCTGATGCAAGGCCAGCCGCACCACATAGAAATCATGTTGGAGAAAAATGCGCTGCGCTCAGTCATCCAAAAGGTGGCGCGTGACTACTGCATCCCCGTCACGACTGGCAAAGGCTTTGCTTCGCTATCGCCGCGTGCTGACCTTGCGACGCGCTTTAGGCAGTCTGGAAAAGCAAAGCTGGTGCTTTTAATGCTGACTGACTTTGACCCGGACGGCGAGCAGATTGCAGCGTCGTTTGCTAGGTCATTGCGCGATGACTTTGGCATTGAAAACATCCAGCCGGTGAAGGTGGCGCTGACTGCGGACGACGTGCGCCAGTACGACTTGCCGAGCGATATGGATGCGAAGCCATCCAGCCCGAACTATGCCAAGTTCATCGAGCAGCACGGCACCAAAGCGGTCGAATTGGATGCGATGCCCACGAAGCTGTTGCAGTCCAAGCTGCGCGAGGCCATCCAATCCGTAATTGATACCGACGAATTTAATGCGCAGGTCGAACTGGAAAAGCACGATGCCGCCGTGATTGAAGCGCACCGCCGCGTTGCGTTTGAGGCCGTGCGCCAAGGGAGCGCCGTATGACCGCAGCCATAGAACAGCACTTTCAAGCGGCCATTGCTGGCGCTGGATTGCAACCGCCCGCCGATGTGTATGCCGATGGCCTGCTGCACCGCTACAGCCCCAGCGGCAAGCGCAGCGACCAAAGCGGTTGGTACGTGTTGCACGCCGATGGCCTCCCTGCTGGCGTGTTTGGCTGCTGGAAAGCTGGCCTGACTTCGACGTGGTGCGCCAAGTCCGACAACGACCTGACCGAAGCCGAGCGCAGCGCCCACCGCGAGCGCATCCGGGCAATGCAGGCGCAGCGCGCAGAACAGCAGCGCGTGCAGTGGGCTAAGAACGCCGAGCGCAATGCGCGCTTGTGGAGTTCAGCCATGCCAGCCGGTGACGCTGTGCGCGCGTATTTGGTGGCGCGCGGCCTTGGTGATTGGAGTGTGCCCTCGCTAATACGTGAGCACCCCGGCTTGTCGTATTGGGGCGCGGACGATGACGGTGTGTTGCAGGAGCTGGGGCGCTACCCGGCCATGTTGGCCCCCATCGTCAAGGA
Source organism: Giesbergeria sp. (assembly GCA_041798325.1). Lineage (GTDB taxonomy): Bacteria > Pseudomonadota > Gammaproteobacteria > Burkholderiales > Burkholderiaceae_C > Simplicispira. The sequence goes on along the minus strand of JBHCAP010000033.1, from coordinate 22,338 downwards.
CGGCAGGCTTGTCGCCATCCACCGCACCTATCTGCTGGACGGCCAGAAAGCGCCCGTACCAACGCCCAAGAAGCTGACCGCAGCGTCGGGCATCTTGTCTGGCGCTTGCATTCCGCTGGCCGCGCCCCGTGGTGGCGTACTGGGCATTGCAGAAGGCATTGAAACCGCCATAGCCGCGTCACTCGGTTCAGGCCTGCCAGTGGTGGCCGCGTACTGCGCCAACGCGCTGGCAGCGTTTGACTTCCCCGTCGGCATCGACCGCCTCACGGTGTTTGCCGACAACGACCCCGCTGGCCAGCAGGCCGCCGCCGCTTTGGCGCAACGTGCCGTACAGGCCGGTTTGACTTCCAAGATTTTGACGCCATCGACCCCCGGCAGTGACTGGGCGGACGTTTGGCACAAGGGGCCGCTATGAACAATGATTTTCAGATTCTCCAAGGTGCTGCTGACGATGACAGCATCGACAACCACCGCAACGCCCCGCGCCCTGACCCAGCCTGCTTGTATGGACTGATTGGCGACGTGGCCCGTGCTGGCAGTGCGACGACCGAAGCCAACCCGTTTGCCGTCGCCGCCAACTTCATTGCCTTTATGAGCTGCGCCGTAGGGCGTGGCGCGTATATGCCCGTTGGCAATACGTGGCACCACCCGCGTATGTTCATGCTGCACATAGGTCGTTCAGGCCGTGGGCGCAAGGGTGACGCGGTTTCTCTTATCAGCCGCATCGAGCGCGCCTTGAAAGAACTCAATCAAGACGCAACGCCGCAAGTTCACCGAGGCGGCTTGTCATCCCGTGAAGGCTTGGTGTTCTTGATTCACGATGGCTTCAAAGAGGGCAAGAGCGAGGTGGAGCCGGTACTCGACAAGCGCCTATTGGTGATGGAGAGCGAGTTCGCCAACGTGCTGCAACAAGGCAAGCGTGATGGCAATACGCTATCGGCGGCGCTGCGCGACTGCTGGGATGGCGTGAGCATGAAGCCAGCGACCAAGACCAGCCGTCTATGGGCTACTGACCCGCATATCTGCCTTGTCGGTGCAGTGACGCCGTCGGAGCTGCTGGCGCTGATGAACTCGCGCGAGCTGACCAACGGCTTCGCCAATCGCTTTTTGATGTTCTGGGCCGAGCGCACCAAGATGATTGCTTTCCCCAAGGCCACGCCACAGGCCGAGGTGGATGCACTGGCCGCCCGCGTGCTGAAGGTGCTGGAATTCTGCAAAGCCGCGCGCTGGGGTGAGAAAGACCACACACGCATTGACTTGTCGCCAGCAGCGCGCAAGCGCTATGAGGCTCTGTATCTGGGGGAGCTGAACGATAACTCTGCTGGGGCGCACATCACCGCCTTGATTGAGCGGCGTGCGGCAATGCTGCTGCGCATGGCCATGCTGTTTGCTTTGTGCGACCTGACCAACACCGTGGAGGTGGCCCACGTTGATGCTGCGCTGGCATGGGTGCGCTATGGCGTTGATTCCGTCAAATTCATTTTTGGCAGTGCCGCAGCGGAGGAGGAAGTAGCAGAGACCAATTCCACAGCGCAGAAAATTGTGGAGTTTTTGGCATCCCAAAAGAAGCGCGTAACCCGCAAGCAAATCACCGTGGACTGCTTCAAAGGGCACGCCAGAAAAAGCATCATTGACGCAGCGCTGGACGAGCTTTTATCGTGCAACCCGCCGCGCATCACCATCGACGAAGACCGTAGCGGCGCTGGCCGACCAACCAAGTTCTACCAATTGGGCGCGAACTATGCGAATAAAGCGAACAATGAGCATCCATGCGGGTTTGCGGGCGATTTTGAAGTTCGCGAACAAAGCGAACTAAACCCAATCGGCGAACTAAGTCCCGGAGATAGTTCGCAAGTTCGCATAGTTCGCGAAGTAACAAAACCGCTGGAAACCCGCGCCAGCATTGATTGTTCGCTTACTTCGCTTAGTTCGCACCCCTATTCAGAAACAGCAGGCGCAGGCCCGGTGTGTGAGGACTTTTAAATGGATGCCATCGACCTCTGCCACCGCCTGCACGCCGCAGGTTTGAGCCTGAGCACCGACGGCCAAAAGCTGACCGTCATACACGCCGACCGCATGAACGATGAGCAGCGCGCCGGTATCCGTCAGCACAAACAAGCGCTGATTGAGTACCTGATAAGTATTGAAGACCAAGTGGCAAAGAGCTTGGGCACGCCCACTACGCCACAGCGACTTGCCCAACATGGCGTTAGCTTTTGCTCCAAGCTCAAGGGGCCAGTACCCGAGCCGGGCCAGCACCCTGCAAACACAGCACCAGCACCGGAGCACCCCGCCGCCGTGGCGTGGCAAGCGCTGGATATGGCCTACCAAGCGCACCACTTCAAATGCCCGACCTGCATAGCCGCTGGGCGTGGCGTTCGCTACGGCTTGCGCTGTGGTGTGGGTGCTGCGCTGTGGGCGGACTATGAGCGCGCAGGACAACAACCCGGTGCATTTCCGTGGATAAAACCAAAGAAAGGACAGCGCCATGATTGATGCGCTTGTGAGCGGCAGAATTTTCGGCAAGCCGACCGAACGCACCAGCAAGGCGGGCAAGCCGTTCGCTGTGGCAAAGATGCGCGTAGCTGCTGGCGACGGTGAAAGCCAGTTCGTTAGCGTCATTGCTTTTGACCAACAGCCATGCATCGCACTGCTGGCGCTGGGTGACGGCGATAGCGTGGCTTTGTCGGGGAGCCTGAGCCTCAAAACTTGGACTGACAAGGACGGCAACGCCCGCCCCGGCCTCGACCTGGTGGCGCATCAAGTGCTGACCCAGTACCACGTCACCAAGAGGCGCAGCGCCATGCAGTCGGCTGGCCAACCAGCACCGCAGCAGCAGCGCCCAAGGGATGACGCATGGCGAGCGCGTGCGCCTGCTGACATAGAGCCGCTGGACTTCTGAATGGGCTGCAACATGAAACCCCCGGTTGCAAAGCCGCGCCTACCGCCTGAGCTGCGCGCCCGAGTGTTGGAGCTGCGCCGGTCGAACAGCATCACCGAAGTGGCGCGCATCACTGGCGTGGCAGTCGGCACGGTCAAAACGCTATGCAGCCGCGCTGGTGCCACCCGTGACAACATGGCCGCCCGAGCGTTCTTCGCACTGCCACCGCTGGCGCTGGCCGACACCACCGCCGTGACCGCGCCCGCTGCACTGCCTGAACAAAAGAGCGTCACTGGCGACAAGGACACCGATGCCATGCTGTGGTTGCGCGAAGTGGTGGCGACTGGCGACGCTGGCCTAATCGCCAAAGCGCTAGAGGCGGCTGAACGCATCAAGACACCCGCAAAGGAGTTGGAACTGCGCTATGGGCGGCATTTGATTGCTGCCGCTGGGGGCAATACCTTCGCCGGCGTGTTTGGCTCTATGAACTTTGCCGACTTGGCAGGCCACGCCCGCAACGTCATCGACCGACAGACACGCCAGCGCGAAGCCATGAGCCGGTGGGGCAGTGAAGCGGCTATGTGGGCTGACCAAGCGACAGAGCAGTTCTGCATCGACACGCTTATCAACTTGGAGCCGGGTGGCATGTTCCACGAGTACGACACCGACGATGCAGTCAAAGCGTTTGAAGTCGAAGCCGCCATGCGCCCGCATACGCTGGCCGACTGCCTTCACGAGCTGGATTACTGGAGCGCGCTCTACACCCAGCGCAGCGCATGGCCTGACGCTGGCGACGGCTTGCCACAGACGCGCGCCCGTGAGAATTACTTGCGCCGCTGCCTGTCCGTGCTGCGCCCCAAGAGCCGCGACGATGCCAAGGCGGTGCTGCGCCACATGGCCGATGAGCGCGATTCATTTGGCAACGAGGAGGTCACAGATGCCATTCTGGAAAACCTGATCGGTTGACCCACCCAGCAGCACTACCCAGCCCGGCCACTGCGCCGGGTTTTTGCTTTGTGCCGCTGGCGCTGGTTGCAGCACCCGGCCAGTTATTGCCGCGCCTTGCTGAATCAGCGACCGTGAGCACCACCCCATCACGAACCAAAAAGCCCCAGCCCATGACAGAAGCCGCCCGACACAACCCCGGCCAGAGCCGCGAAACCATCCTCAAAGCCATCACCGACATGACGGAACACGGGCAACTGATAAGCCGCCAACGCCTCTCGGACATTACCGGGCTGAAGATGATCATCGTTGACGACCACATCAGCAGGCTGAAAGAACACGGCGTAATCCGTTCGCCAGTCGCTGGCATTTTCGAGCTGGTGGACACCACGCCCGACCGTGCCATCAGCGTGACAGCCATGCCGCGCGGATCTTTCAAGATCGAGATCGGGGACGATGTTTGCCAAGCGCTGACACCACGCGAGGCGCTGGCATTGTCGAAGCTGCTGGGAGGCGTTGCGCTGGCCTTTGGTGCTGGCCGGGGTTAGCAGTTGTTAACAAAAGGTTAGCAGCGCAGCGAGGCCATCCATCTTGGCCGGATTTGAAATCTGACCAACCGCCCGGCCACTGCGCCGGGTTTGTTGTTGCTGGCGCTGGCCGACACCATTGCCCGTAGTCTGGGTAATGCCCGCCCGCCCAGCCAAGACCGACACCGCGTAGGTTTTCAGCACACGCCCACCAACCCAAAATTACTGGGTTGGTTGCCAGCAAGTCGCCAGAAGTGGCCAAGAGGTAGCCAGCCGCAGCAGCAGCCGCAACAAAACCACAAAAAGACGTAACAGCAAATGGAGGCCGCGCACCAAGACGCGACAGAACGCGACAAGGAAAAGGGCACGATTTGAAATCTGCCCCCTTCACGACAAGCCCGGCACCAACTGGATTTGAAATCCGATTGGGCGCTGGCGCTGGTTGTCACGCCATCAACGGCTAGCCAGCGCGCGAAGCTGGCTCAGGATGGCGGGCAACAATCCCGCCGCCTCGAATGTGTGACGCTTACACAATTGACCGACTGAGCTGACGGTGGCGCAGCCCAGCCGATGAGGTGCAGCTCCTGCACCCCGTCCCGCGCGCCCGAATTGGTGAGCGGGAAACTTGATTGCCTCGATTTGATGAATCAAATTTGAGCCATCCCGTGCCCGCGCCCTTTTGGGGGCACGCGCAAAGGATGCAGCAATCTGCTGGCACTGGTGTAACCCCTGTAACCCCGGCAAATTCCACGGGGTTACAGCCGAAACCCGCATGGATAGGGCGTGTGCCCCCTGTAACCCCTGATACCCCGCACTCGGACGAAGTTGGCTGCAACGTGCAAATACCGTGCGGACACCGTGCCAGCACCCGAAGCGTTGGACTGGGGCGCGCTGGGTTGAAACCCCCGGTTGCAAGGGGGTGCTGTTTTGCCACCCCCCTTTCGTTGCCAGTAGCGCGCGCCCATGCACCGCCGCCAATTGCGAGATTCCCCCGTATTTGATTGGAGCTGCCGATGGTTAGCGCCCATGCACCGCGCTTTGCTGACCGGCCACCAGTGCCAGCGCTGACGTGTTTCAGATGCGCCACAAGGGAGACACTTTTCTTTTTGACGGTACTTCTGACGGTACTTTTATTAAAAACAGCCATGCCACAGAGGAGAATTCGATTCCTCTTCTGCACCAAAATCATAAAAAGCCGTTGCAATTAATTGCAACGGCTTTTTGCGTTGTGCGACTGAAATAAGCAATCAAGCTAATGGCGGCATAGGCTGGGCAGTTACCTGCGCCAGCCCACCCAGCCCACCCACTCGATCAGCTTACTTGCGCAGCAAACCCTTCAAGGCGTTTTGCAGACGGCGTGCGCTGGCCGCGTCATTGGCACTGGCCAGCACTGTGGCGGCGTCTTGCCCCCACGTTTGCGCCGGTGCCGGGTCGTTGCGGCGCGTCAGAAGCTGCAACTGCAACATGCGGCGTGCCGACAAGTGCTCGGCCGGCGTGGGCGTTTCTGACGCCATCTCCAAGCGCAGCAAGGCTTGCGAAGCATCGCCCGCTGCCGGCTTAGTCAGCGCTTGCGTCCAAGCGGTGCGCACCGAGGCGGCCAGACCGCCCAACTCTTGCGAGGTCGGCAGCAACGCGGCATCGCGCTTTTCCCATGCGGTCATCAATTGCGTCAGTGCTTCGCCGTGGGCTTGGGCGGCCAGCTTCTTCAAGGTGTGCTGTGCATTCTCAAGGGCTTCGCGCTGGGCGCGGAAAGCCGCATCCCCCAAACGCGGGCCACGGTCTTCATACGTTGGGCGATCACCAAAACGACCGCCGCTGCCGCCGCCACCGCCGCGTGCGTCATCACGCGCACCACCGCGCGGCGCACCGGGGCGAGCGGCATCGCGGCCTTGGCCGGGGCGCTCGTCGCGGCCGCCGGGACGAGCGCCGCGACCCATAGGCGCAGGCGCGTCTTTTTTCATGCCGGGGCGGTCATCGCCGCGCACCGCCACGACCGGGCGTGCAGCCGGCTTGGGCGGAGCGACAGGCGCAGCTGCTGCGGCAGCGGCTTCGCTCTCGCCGGCTTCAGTGGCTTCAGTGGCTTCAACGGCCTCAGCAGCATCGGCCGCTGTTGCTTCTGTTTCAATAGCTGCTACCGCTTGTCCCTGTTGGGCTAGAGGCTGATTTGACTGTTTATTTTCTGCTGCGCTGGCTTGTTCACGGGCTTGCGCTTGGCCGCGCAAAGCAGCGTCCAGCGCAGCCATAGCGGCGCGGATTTTCTGCGCATCGCCGCTGGCGTTGGCGGCGTCCAGCGCTTTGGCAGCGTCGATGACGGCGCGGTCGTGGGCGCTGGTTTCGGCAGCACCGCGCTCACGCTCGGCGGTTTTGCGGTTGAAGGCTTCGTCAATTGGCTTGCGAAATGCGTCCCACAGCTTTTGCTCGAACTTGCGCTCCAGTGGCACACCTTGCGCTTCGGCCTGCCAGCGCTGTTGCAGGGCTTTGACCGCGTCAATGCGCAACATCGGTGCCGCGCCCAGCACGGTGGCTTCTTCAATCATGGCGTGGCGGCGTGCCAAGCTGTCTTTTTGTGCGGCCTCAAACGCTGCAGCGGCTTGCGAAATCGCTTGCTTCCACAGCGGCTGCAATTCGGCAAAGATTTTTTCGCCGACATGGCCACTGGCGCGCCAGCGGTCGCCAAACTGGTACAGCGCGCGCTGGATGGCTTTCCAGTCGCCGCTAGCGCCGTGCTCTGCTCCCCAGGCTTTGACTTCTTCAATCAGCGCCAGACGCTCGGCTTTGTGCTGGGTGGCTTCGGTGCGGATTTTGTCCAGCCACGCCTCGACCACTTTGTGCGCGGCGTTGCAGGCTTCGTCAAATTTTTTCCACAGGCCGTGGTTGGGCGCGCCGCCTTGGTCGGCTTGCTTCCACTGCTCGCGCAGGTGGCGCAGGGTTTCTTGCATCTTGCGACCGCCCAGCGCTTGGCCGTCGGGGCGCTGCAGCAGCGCTTCGGCCTTGGCCAGCAGTTCTTCGCGCACTTGGTCGGCGCTCCAGCGCTGCCAGCCTTCCAGCTCGCCGGCGGCCACCAAGGCGGCGCTGACTTTTTGCTCCAGCTCGCCATCAATGTGCTTGCCGTGGGTTTTCAGCGTGGCGCGCAAGGCTGCCGCTGCACCAGCGCTGGCTTTGCCGTGGCCTTCAGCGGTTTCTTGCTCCAGTTTGGCCAGCGCTTGGCCAACGATTTGCACGGCTTTGGCAACCGCCTCGGGCGGTGCTTTGGGTTTGGGTTGGCGCGCTGGGCGCTCGGCCGCAGCAGCGGCTTCAGCAGCGGGCACACCACCACGCGCTACGCGCAATTCATCCGCCCAGACAGGCACCGGTGGCAATGGCAGGCTCGCATCTTCAGCCGCTGCTGCGGCTTGCGCCACGGCCGGCTGGAAAGCGTCCCACACCACCAGCAACTGGGTTCGCGACGATTCCAGCAGCGGTGGAAAGCGCGCTTCGACGCTGACCCAGCTGGCGTCACCCGCCAGTTCTTGCGCTTGGTCTTGCCAGTGCTGCACATCGACGCGCAGCACTTCCAGCGCCGCTTGTGCATCGCGCCACGATTTGGTGGACAGCACTTCAATGCGCTGCGCCAGCAGCACGGCGGCTTCGCGCTGCACTTGCACGCGGTGCTGCAGGTCTTCAATCACTTTAATGCGGTCGGCCAGCTGCACTTTCAGTAGCGACAGCGGCTCGCGCGACAGCGGCGCGCCGGCTTTGGCAGCATCGCGCTGCCAAGCCAGAGCGTCGGCAATATTGAGTTTGGCTGCGCCCAGCAGGGCAGTGGCTTTGTCAGCCCATTCGGCGGCAATGGCTTCTTGGTTTTTAGCGCGGCGCAGCTCGTCGAGGCGCTCGCGCACAGCGCGGGCTGCTCCCTTATCGCGGCCGCTGAGTTCTTTGAACACTTCTTGCAGCTGCTCGGGCGTGGGCTGGGTGGTCAGCCATTCACGGATGCGCGAGGCGCGCTCACCGGAAGTAGCAGCGGAGAAAGCGCCGCCCGTGAGTCCATCCAGTGGATGCGCGTCGGGGGTTTTGGCCTGAGCCGGGGTCATTTCGGGTGCGTCGGACATTTTGTTGCGAGAAAAAATAGAAAACATGGATTCAGTAGAAGACGAACACACGGGAACAGCCCCGAGCGCGGCCACCGCTTGGGCAGCTCATCAGTGCCCGAATGGTAGACCAAACGGCTATTTTCGCCGGTATTTGCCATGCGACTGTTTATTAGCCGCATACGAGGGTTCTCGGGCGTGCTTGAGCACATCTTCAGCGTGCGCCCACAGCGGGTTCAGCATCGGATATCCACGCTGGCACCCACAGAACCGATTGAGCGACAAAGAGCGTGGCGATAGCGACTACCAAGCGGCATCTATATAAATACGCTGCACGTGCAGCTGCACCTTCTAAGCGCAGCGCAGCTGGACAGCCGTACCAAGTTTGCAAAGTGTGCTGATTTTGAAAAAATTAAAACAAAAATCTGTTTTTTGATTTGAAGCAGAGACAGTATCAATTTTTGAAAAAATTGGGATTTATCACCCGAATCAGCTGATTTTTGCTGTTTTTTTACGCAGTTTTTATATAAATTTAATGTCTAACAAACAATTTGTTTAGTATTGACTTGCTATTTAAAGCCCTTTTAGAATCCGCCAGCCCTGTACAACCGGCTAGTACAAACCCTTAACCGCTGCCGAATCCGGCCCAGTCAATTCGATGTTGGTTAGCGCCAAGAGCGCACCGCACGAAGTTGATGGCGTACCCATCCAGGCGATACGTTGTGAGTAGAGCTGCTTCTCATCCGAGGCACTCCGCGCTCAGACTCTCGCCACAGAAAAGGAAGCTATGACAGCCCCTGAAACAACAACCTCTGGTTTACGCACCTTCGTGGGCGACGTCACCACTGGTTTTCTCCATATCGTTCACAACGGCTTTGCCTTGCTGGGCTTGGCCGTGGCGTTCGTCGCCATTGCCCTGATCGCACGCCCCAACCTGCGCCAAAGCGGCGAAGAGCAACTGATGGGCTGGCTGCAAGCGCGGCAAGAACAAGTCGCCGTGCTGGTCGAAGCTGCACCGCCCGAGCCCGAGCCCAGCGAGCGCACTATGGCCGTCAACCCCAAGAGCTTGCCCAAAGAGCAGGCCACGGTGGCGTATTGGCTGAGCAAAAAATACCGCATCGCGCCCGAGCCGCTCGGCCTGCTGGTGGCCGAGGCCTATGCCACTGGCGCGCGCGTCAAACTCGACCCGACGCTGATCTTGGCGGTGATGGCAATTGAGTCCAAATTCAACCCCTTTGCCCAAAGCCCCGTCGGCGCACAAGGCCTGATGCAAGTCATGACGCGCGTACACACCGACAAGTACGAGCGCGTTGGCGGCAAGCTGGCAGCATTTGATCCGGTGACCAACCTGCGCGTTGGCGTCAAAGTGCTGCAAGAGTGCATTGCCCGCGCTGGCTCGATTGAAGGCGGCCTGCGCTACTACGTCGGCGCGGCCAACTTGACCAGCGACGGCGGCTATGCCGCCAAAGTGCTGGCCGAGCACTCCCAACTGCGCCAAGTGGCCAATGGCCGCCGTGTCGCCCCCACCCGTGCGCCCACTCCCCGCCCGGTGCTGACCAACACCAGTGCTGAAATCAATGCCAGCGCGAACACCAACAACACCAACAACACCAACAACGCCACCAGCACCATTGCTGACAGCGCTGTCGCTCCTGCCGCTGCGCCAGCGGCAGTGAAAACTGCCCCCGCCGAAGCGATTCCCACCGCCATCGCTGACGAAAAAGTCGCCTTGCTCTCGCAAATTTAAACCCCGTCCCCGCACTGCCCACGGTGAAGCGCACTCAGCTACACTCTCGCCGGTACGCGACTGGCGATAGGCGCTGCGCCCTGCGATAGGGTGATTAGCGCTGACGTGGATACCCCCAGCGGCCTGTTTTTAGGCTGCTACCCAACCACTAGGAAGCGTGCCGCTGGCGGTGCTTATGGGCGCTGACAGTGATTCAGCCGTTCGCCTGGGCAGCCCTTGCTTCAAGGGACTCCAACTCACAGGACTGCCATACACCATGTACCCACGCAATCTGCTTGTCGAGCAATTCGACCCCGAAATCTTCGCCGCCATCCAATCGGAAAACGCGCGCCAAGAGCACCACATTGAGCTGATCGCCAGCGAAAACTACGCCTCCCCCGCCGTGATGTGGGCGCAAGGCTCGCAGCTGACCAACAAGTACGCCGAAGGCTATCCCGGCCGGCGCTACTACGGCGGCTGCGAATTTGTCGATGTCGCCGAGCAACTGGCGATTGACCGCGTTAAACAAATCTTTGGTGCCGATTGCGCCAACGTGCAGCCGCATTGCGGCGCATCGGCCAACCAAGCCGTGTTCCTTGCCTTCTTGAAGCCCGGCGACACCATCATGGGCATGAGCTTGGCCGAAGGCGGTCACCTGACGCACGGTATGCCGCTGAACATGTCGGGCAAATGGTTCAACGTCGTTTCTTACGGCCTCGATGCCAACGAAGCCATCGACTACGACGCAATGGAGCGCAAAGCCCACGAGACCAAGCCCAAGCTGATCATTGCCGGCGCCTCGGCTTACAGCCTGCGCATCGACTTTGAGCGCTTTGCCAAAGTCGCCAAAGACGTCGGCGCGATTTTCATGGTCGATATGGCGCACTACGCCGGCCTGATTGCTGCCGGCGTGTACCCCAACCCCGTGCCACACGCCGACGTTGTCACCTCGACCACGCACAAGAGCCTGCGCGGCCCGCGCGGCGGCATCATTTTGATGAAGGCCGAGCACGAAAAAGCCATCAACAGCGCCGTGTTCCCCGGCCTGCAAGGCGGCCCGCTGATGCACGTCATCGCCGCCAAGGCGGTGGCCTTCAAAGAGGCGCTACAGCCCGAGTTCAAGCTGTACCAACAGCAAGTGCTGAAAAACGCCCAAGTCATCGCCCAGACGTTGACCGAACGCGGTCTGCGCATCGTCAGCGGCGGCACTGAAAGCCACGTGATGCTGGTCGATTTGCGCGCCAAGGGCATCACCGGCAAAGAAGCGGAAGCCGTGCTGGGCGCTGCCCACATGACCATCAACAAAAACGCCATCCCGAATGACCCGGAAAAGCCGATGGTCACCAGCGGCATCCGCGTCGGTACGCCAGCGATGACGACGCGCGGCTTCAAGGACGAAGAAGCGCGCATCACTGCCAACCTGCTGGCCGACGTGCTGGACAACCCGCGCGACGAAGCCCACATCGCCGCCGTGCGCGCCAAGGTCAACGCGCTGACTGCTCGCTTTCCGGTTTACGGTTAATCCACAAGCCAAGCAGCTAACGCCATGAAGTGCCCCTTCTGCAGCCACCCAGAGACGCAAGTCGTTGAAACCCGGGTGTCTGAAGACGGGGCTTTCATCCGCCGCCGCCGCCAGTGCGGTGCCTGCGAAAAGCGCTTTACCACCTACGAGCGCCCCGAGGTCAACTTTCCGGTGGTCGTCAAAAAAGACGGTCGCCGCACCGACTACGCGCGCGCCAAGCTGCTCGGTTCGCTGCGCATTGCCTTGCGCAAACGCCCGGTCAGCACCGCCCAAATCGACACCGCCATCGAGCGCATCGAAGAAACGCTGCTCAATTTAGGCCAGCGCGAAATCGCCTCCAGCCGCATTGGCGAATGGGTGATGCAAGAGCTGAAAAAGCTCGACACCATCGCCTACATCCGCTTTGCCAGCGTGTACCGCAGCTTTCAAGACATCGACGAGTTCAAAACACTGGTCGATGAAGTGCGGCGCTGAACCGCCCAACCACACCAAAAGCCCACAAAAAAACCGTCATTTGACGGTTTTTTTGCTTTGATTAACAGTGTTTTAGGCCTCTAGCCCTTTAGATACGTGCGCTAGCAGCTATCATTTTTACTTGTTTCGGCAGCGCCAACGCCCTCATGGCCGCGCGGCCGCAATCGGTGCCAGCAGCTGCCCGACATCAGCGCACTGGGCGCGCTGGCGCAGCGCGTGCTCCATCAACACCAGCGCCAGCAGCGCCTCTGCAATGGGTGCGGCGCGGATACCCACGCACGGGTCGTGGCGGCCTTTGGTGACGACTTGGGCCGGCTGGCCGTGGACGTCGATGGACTCGCGCGGGCTGAGGATGGAGCTGGTGGGCTTGATGGCAATCGAGGCTTCAATGTCTTGCCCCGAGCTGATGCCGCCGAGCACGCCACCGGCGTGGTTGGTGCGAAAGCCGCCCGGCGTCAGCGAGTCGCCATGCACCGTGCCGCGCTGCGCCACGCTGGCAAAACCGGCACCAATCTCTACGCCCTTGACGGCGTTCAGGCCCATCAGCGCGTAGGCAATGTCGGCATCCAACTTGTCGTAAATCGGCTCGCCCAAGCCGACGGGCACGCCCGTCGCCTGCACACGGATGCGCGCGCCGCACGAGTCGCCGGCCTTGCGCAGCGCGTCCATATAGCTCTCTAGGTGCGCCACATCGGCCACGGGGGCAAAAAACGGGTTATTCGGCACGTGCTCCCAGCTCTCAAATGGGATGTCGATCTCGCCCAGCTGCGTCATGCAGGCGCGAAACTGCGTGCCGTACTGCTGCGCCAGCCATTTTTTGGCCACTGCGCCCGCCGCCACGGTGGGCGCCGTCAAACGCGCCGACGAGCGGCCACCACCACGCGGGTCGCGAATACCGTATTTGTGAAAGTAAGCGTAGTCAGCGTGGCCGGGGCGAAAGCTCTCGGCGATATCGCCGTAGTCTTTGCTGCGCTGGTCTTGGTTGCGAATCAAGAGCGCAATCGGCGTGCCGGTGGTCAGGCCTTGGTAGACGCCGGACAAAATTTCGACCGCATCGGCCTCATTGCGCTGGGTGACGTGGCGGCTGGTGCCGGGGCGGCGGCGGTCGAGGTCGGCTTGAATATCCGCCTCCGACAACTCCATGCCCGGCGGACAGCCGTCAATCACGCAGCCAATGGCCGGACCGTGGGATTCACCAAAGTTGGTGACTGCGAAGAGGGTTCCAAAGGTATTGCCGCTCATATCACTTTATTTGATAGCTACTAGCGCACGTGTTTATTGGGCTAGAGGCTGTTTTGATGCTTATTCAGCGGTTTTTACCACTTCGTCAGATGCCGTTTCGCCCTCTGCCGGCCAGTCGCGGATGTAGGCCTTGAGCATTTTGTTTTCAAAGTTTTGGCTGTCCACCACGGTTTTGGCCACGTCGTAGAAGCTGATAACGCCCATCAGCATGCCCTTGTCCATCACCGGCATATAGCGCGCGTGGCAGCCGAGCATCATGCGGCGCACTTCGTCGATGTCGGTTTCTTGGGTGCAGGTCAAGGGCGCGTCGTCCATCACCGAGCGGACGATTTTGGTGCCCGCACCGCCGTGGCGCGCGACGGCTTGAATCACCTCGCGGAATGACAACATGCCGACCAAATCACCGTGCTCCATCACGACCAGCGAACCAATGTCCTTTTCCGCCATGATTTCAATCGCCAGCGCCAGCGTCTCGCTGGGGGTGACGGTGTAGAGGGTGTTTCCCTTAACGCGAAGGATATCGCTGACTTTCATGGTGTGGCTCCGAGGGGCGGTGTGCGCTGGGCACAGGGTCAATGGGATCAATCTAGTGGGCGACAAATATAGCCCACAATGCCCGGCTGCATTGACAACTAAGAACCAAGGAGACAGACAGATGCCCGGTTACTCTGACCCCGGCTTTGACACGCTGGCGCTGCACGCTGGTGCCAGCCCCGACCCGGCCACCGGCGCGCGCGCCGTGCCGATTCACCTGACCACCTCTTTCGTCTTCGAGTCCAGCGACCACGCCGCGTCGCTGTTTAACTTAGAGCGCCCCGGCCACGTTTACAGCCGCATCAGCAACCCCACCAACGCGGTGCTAGAGCAGCGCGTCGCGGCCCTTGAAGGCGGCGTCGGCGCGATTGCCGTGGCCAGCGGCCAAGCGGCGCTGCACCTGTCGATTGCCACGCTGATGGGCGCGGGCAGCCACATCGTTGCCAGCACGGCGCTGTATGGCGGCTCACAAAACCTGCTGCACTACACGCTGCGCCGCTTTGGCATTGAGACCACCTTTGTGCCGCCCGGCGACTTGGACCGCTGGAAGGCCGCCATCCGCCCCAACACCCGGCTGCTGTTTGGCGAAACCGTCGGCAACCCCGGCATGGACGTGCTGGACATCGCCGCCGTCGCCAGCATTGCCCACGACGCGGGCGTGCCGCTGCTGGTCGATTCGACGCTGACCTCGCCGTGGCTGATCAAGCCGTTTGAGCATGGCGCGGATCTGGTTTACCACTCGGCGACCAAGTTTCTCTCGGGCCACGGCACGGTGATTGGCGGCGTAGTGGTCGATGGCGGCAGCTTTGACTGGGACGGCCCGCGCGCACAGGGCAAATTCACCGAGCTGACCGAGCAGTACGACGGCTTTCACCACATGGTGTTCAGCGAAGAGTCCAGCGTTGGCGCCTTTTTGCTGCGCGCGCGGCGTGAGGGGCTGCGCGACTTTGGTGCCTGCATGAGTCCGCACACCGCGTGGCTGATTTTGCAAGGCATCGAAACCCTGCCGCTGCGCATGGAGCGGCACATGCGCAACACACAAAAAGTGGTCGAATTTTTGGCCAGCCAGCCGTTTGTGGCGCGCGTTGGCCACCCGATGCTGGACAGCCACCCCAGCCACGCGCTGGCGCAGCGCTTGTTGCCGCGCGGTGCTGGTTCGGTGTTCAGCTTTGACCTCAAGGGCAGCCGCGAGCAAGGCAAAAAGTTCATCGAGACGCTAAAAGTGTTTAGCCACCTTGCCAACGTCGGCGACTGCCGCAGCTTGGTGATCCACCCGGCCAGCACCACGCACTTTCGCATGAGCGACGAGGCGCTGGCCGCGGGCGGCATTGGCCAAGGCACGATTCGCCTGTCGATTGGCCTCGAAGACGCCGACGACCTGATTGACGATTTGAAGCGCGCCCTCAAAGCCGCAGAAAAAGCAGGAGCCTGAGCCATGTACCTCACCGTCAACGGCCACGCCACCTATTGCTACACCGGCGGCAAAGCCTTTAACCCGGCGCAACCGACTGTCGTTCTCATCCACGGCGTGCTGTGCGACCACAGCGTCTGGGCGCTGCAAAGCCGCTACCTCGCGCACCACGGCTGGAACGTGCTGGCGATTGACCTGCCCGGCCACTGCCGCAGCGCCGGTGATGCGCCCGCCAGCGTCGAAGCAGCCGCCGATTTCATCGCCGCGCTGCTGGACGCCGCCGGCATCACCGGCGACAAGCAAGCCGCGCTGGTCGGCCACAGCTGGGGCTCGCTGATTGCGCTGGAAGCGGCCGCCCGCCTGCAAACGCGCATCAGCCACTTGGTGCTGGTCGGCACGGCGTTTCCGATGCCGGTGGCGCCGGCCATGCTCGACGCCGCGCTGAACGCACCGGAAAAGGCCATCAAGATGGTGCAAATGTTCTCGCGCAGCACGCTGGCGCCGCCCTCGGGCGCGGGCATGTGGGTCTATGGCGCTGGGCTGGCGCTGGGGCGGCGCGTGCTGCGCAGCAATCCACAGGTCAACGTGCTGCACCGCGGCTTTGTCGCGTGTGACAGCTACGCCAACGGCTTGAGCGCCATTGCGCAAATCACCTGCCCGGTGCTGTTTGCCCTAGGCACGCAAGACCAAATGACCCCGCCCAAAGCCGCCCAAGCGCTGATTGCCAGCGCCCGCGCTGCCGGCAAAAGCGTGCAAGTCGCCCACCTGCCGGTCGGCCACAACCAAATGACCGAAGCGCCCGATGCAACGCTGATGGCGATTCGGGACTTTTTGCGGCCTTAAATCAGCGCAAATTCGCCAGCGCCCCTACTTCAGCGCCAGCAAAGAGGCACCGCTATGATTCCGCCGCTATGGACACCCCTCACCCTGCCCCTTTGCCGACTGCGGCGCCCTACGTTATCGGCGCGCGCCGTGTCGCCGTCGCCACCTTGCTGGCGCTGATTGCGCTGTGTCTGTCGTGGGAGCTGTTTCTGGCACCGCTGCGCCCGGGCGGCTCGTGGCTGGCGCTCAAAGCGCTGCCGCTGTGCATTCCGCTGGCCGGCTTCCTGAAAAACCGCATGTACACCTACCGCTGGGTCAGTTTGATGATCTGGCTGTATTTCACCGAAGGCGTGGTGCGCGCTTGGAGCGACCGCGCGCCCAGCAACTGGCTGGCGCTGCTCGAAGCCGTGCTGTGCGTGGTGTTGTTTACCGCCTGCACGATTCACATTCGCCAGCGCCTGCGCAGCCAGAAATTACCCGCCTGATAGAGCCACGTCCTATGCCAAATTCGATTGAACTGATTGCCCAACTGCGCCACATCGTCGGCGCACCCAACGTACTGACCGAGGGCGACCTGAGCGCCTACGAGCAAGACTGGCGCCGCCGCCGCGTCGGCAAATCACTGGCCGTGGTGCGCCCGGCCAGCACCGCCGAAGTGGCCGCCGTGGTCAAAGCCTGCGCACAGGCCAACGCGCCCATCGTGCCCCAAGGCGGCAACACCAGCTTGTCGGTCGGCTCGACCCCCGACGGCTCTGGCCGCGAAGTGGTGCTCAATTTAGGCCGCATGAACGCCGTGCGCGCCATCGACAAAGACAACCTGACGCTGACCGTCGAGGCCGGCTGCATTCTGCAAAACGTCCAAGCCACGGCTGAGAAAGCTGGTCTGCTGTTTCCGCTGTCCCTCGCCGCTGAAGGCAGTTGCACCATTGGCGGCAACCTCGGCACCAACGCCGGCGGCACGCAAGTGGTGCGCTACGGCAACGCGCGCGAACTCTGTTTGGGGCTGGAAGTGGTCACGCCGCAGGGCGAAATTTGGGACGGCCTACGCGGTCTGCGCAAAGACAACACCGGCTACGACCTGCGCAATTTGTTCATCGGCAGCGAAGGCACGCTGGGCATCATCACCGCCGCGACGCTCAAGCTGTTTCCGCAACCGGCGGCGCGCTTGACGGCGTGGGCGGCGGTGCCGTCAATGGAGCACGCGGTGGCGCTGCTCGGGCTGGCGCACCAGCATCTGGGCGCTGGGCTGACCGGGTTTGAGGTGATGGGGCAATTTGCGCTGCAACTGGTCGATAAACACATGCCGCAACTGCGCGTGCCGTTCATAACCCAAACCGACGTGCCCTATGGCGTGCTGCTGGAAAACTCCGACAGCGAATCCGAAGACCACGCCCGCGCGCGCTTTGAAGCGCTGCTAGAAACCGCCTTCGAAGCCGGCTGCGTCACCGACGCCGTGGTCGCTGAGAACCTGACCCAAGCCCACAACCTGTGGCATATCCGCGAGAGCATTCCGCTGGCGCAGGCCGAGGAAGGCCTGAACATCAAGCACGATATTTCGGTGCCAATTTCGCGCATTCCGGCGTTTGTCGTTTACGCGCAGGCGCTGCTGGAAAGCGAAGTGCCCGGCGCGCGTTTGGTCAACTTTGGCCATTTGGGCGACGGCAACCTGCACTTCAACGTGCAAGCGCCCGAGGGCGGCGACGCCAAAGCCTTTTTGCGCGACCAAGAGGCGCACGTCAACGAGGTGGTGTATCGCGCGGTGGCCGATTTTGGCGGCTCGTTCTCCGCCGAGCACGGCGTCGGCGCGCTGAAGGTGGCGACGCTGGAGCAATACCAATCGCCCGTGGCGCTGACGATGATGCGTGCCATCAAAAACGCCCTCGACCCTCAATTGCTGATGAATCCGGGGCGGATTCTGGGCACCGCCCACGCTGCCGAATAAGCAAAACAAATCAAAATTGATAGCTGCTAGCGCCCGTGTTTATTGGGCTAGAGCCATAAAAGACTATAAATGAGCCTGATACAAGCCCTGCCGCCCGGCCCGCTGGACATCGTCGGCGACATCCACGGCGAATTTGACGCGCTGGAGCAACTGCTGGCGCACCTCGGCTACGGCGCTGACGGCGCGCACGCGCAGGGGCGCACGCTGGTGTTTGTCGGCGACTTTTGCGACCGTGGCCCGAACAGCCCCGCCGTGCTGGCGCGCATTGCACAACTGGTGATGGCTGGCCGCGCCGTGGCGGTGCTGGGCAACCACGAAATCAACCTGCTGCGGGGTGACGTGAAAGACGGCTCGGGCTGGTACTTTGACGCGCGCATTGCCAGCGACGAACCCAAATACGCGCCGTTTGCCCGCCCCAGCGCAACCGAACGCGCGGCGATTGTCGAATTTTTGGCGCCGCTGCCGGTGGCGCTAGAGCGCGACGACCTGCGCATCGTCCACGCCGCATGGCTGGACGCGCCGATTGCCGCCGCCCGCACCTTGGCGCTGGGCGAGACCCGCGCCGCCTACGACCGCTGGGAGGACGAGGTACGCACCGAAGCGCGCACCGGCACGCTGGCGCAGCGCATGAAAACCGAGAGCAGCCACTGGCCGCACAGCCTAGAGGACGGCGACCACCTGCCGCCGTTTTTGCCCGCGCACGGTGAGAACGAGCTGCTCAAAGCCATGCTGAACCCGCTCAAAGTGCTGACCTCGGGCGTGGAGCGCTTGGGCGATGTGCCGTTTTTTGCCGGCGGCAAATGGCGCTTTGTCGAGCGCGTGGCGTGGTGGGACGCTTACGACGACGCTATTCCGGTGGTGTTTGGCCACTACTGGCGCCGCCCGTTTGTGCCCGACCCCAGCACCACCACCGCCGAAGAAGCCGGTCTGTTTGGCGACACCGCGCCGTTTGCGTGGCACGGCCAGCGGCGCAATGCGTTTTGCGTCGATTACTCGGTCGGCGCGCGCTGGAGTGCGCGCAAAAAAGGCCTTCCGGTCAACGACCACTACAAACTGGCCGCCCTGCGCTGGCCAGAACGCACTTTGATGTTTGACGACGGCAGCGTCGCCGCAACCACCGCTTTTCAGTCCTGCCCATGACAACTTCAGCCCGCCCCATCCGCACGCAATACGAAGACCTGATGCGCCATGTGTTCACCCACGGCGTGGACAAAGGCGACCGCACCGGCACCGGCACCAAAAGCGTGTTCGGCCACCAAATGCGCTTTGATTTGACCGAAGGCTTTCCGCTGGTCACGACCAAAAAGGTGCATTTGCGCAGCATCATCCAAGAACTGCTGTGGTTCCTCACCGGTTCGAGCAGCAACCACTGGCTGACCGAGCGCGGCGTGACCATCTGGAATGAATGGGCGCGCGCCGATGGCGACCTCGGCCCGGTGTACGGCGTGCAGTGGCGCAGTTGGCCCACACCGGGCGGCGGCCATATCGACCAAATCAGCCAAGTGATAGCGACGCTGAAAACCAACCCCGACTCGCGCCGCATCATCGTCAGCAGCTGGAACGTGGCCGACTTGGACCAAATGGCGCTGATGCCGTGCCATGCGTTCTTTCAGTTCTACGTCGCGCCGCCAACACAGCCGGGCGGCAAAGGCCAATTGAGCTGCCAGCTGTATCAGCGCAGCGCCGACATCTTTTTGGGCGTGCCGTTCAACATCGCCAGCTACGCGCTGCTGACGCACATGGTGGCGCAGCAGTGCGATTTGGACGTTGGTGACTTTATTTGGACGGGCGGCGACTGCCACATTTACAACAACCACTTTGAGCAGGTGCAAACCCAGCTGGCGCGCACGCCCGAGGCCTATCCGTACCCGCAGCTGCGCATCAAGCGCCGGCCAGACAGCATCTTTGACTACCAATACGAAGACTTTGAAGTGCTGGACTATGAACACCACCCGGCCATCAAAGCGCCAGTGGCGGTCTAAAACGCTCATAATTTAATAGCTACTAGCGCACGTATCCATTGGGCTAGAGGCACTTTTGACTATAAATTGGCAATCATTCTGTGGAAATCGCTCTCATCTACGCCCGCGCCGCCAACGGCACCATTGGTTTGGACGGCGTCATGCCGTGGCACCTGCCCGAAGACTTGGCGCACTTCAAGCGCCTGACCAGCGGCTGCCCGGTCATCATGGGGCGCAAAACGTGGGACTCGCTGCCGGCGCGCTTTCGCCCGCTGCCGGGGCGGCGCAACATCGTCATCACCCGGCAAGACGATTGGAGCGAAAACGGCGCGCAGCGCGCGTCCAGCCTGCGCGAGGCGCTACAACTGTGCGAGCAAGCTGCGCCGGCGACCGTGTGGGTGATGGGCGGCGGGCAAATCTACGCCCAAGCGCTGCCGCTGGCCGAGCGCGTCGAAGTGACCGAAATTGCGCAAGACTTTGCCGGCGACACCTTCGCCCCCGTGCTCGGCCCCGAGTGGCACGAGGCGGCGCGCCAAAACCATGTCAGCGCGGGCGGGCTGGCGTTTAGCTTTGTACGCTACCAGCGCCAGCCAACGGCGCTGGGGCTTTAAGCCGGCGCGCTCAACCAGCCAAAAGTTTTCGACCCACTGCAAGAGCGGCGGCCAGCAGCATGGTGGTTTTCCATTGTTTAATTTTGATAGCTGCCACCGCTTGCCGCATAAGGGTTAGAGGCCGATTTGGCTATAAATATGCGCCAGCCTCAGCCACTATCTGGCCGGCGCGCATCTGCAGCACCTGTTCGCCAAACACCGCCACGTCTTGCGGGTCGTGGGTAATCAGCACCATCGGCACCTGCAAGCGCCGCTGCAGCGCGTCGAGTTCAGCGCGCAGCGTCACGCGCAGGCCGGGGTCGAGCGCGGCGAATGGCTCGTCCAGCAGCAGCGCGCGCGGCTGGGCCACCAGCGCGCGCGCCAAAGCGGTGCGCTGGCGCTGGCCGCCCGACAGCTCGTGCGGCGCTTGGTGCGCCACTTCGCCCAATTGGAAAGCGTCAATCCAGTAATCGACCGCCTCGCTGGCGTGGTTGCGGCGCGGGTTGAACCAGCCACGCGCCAGCCCAAAAGCGATGTTCTGGCGCACGCTCAGGTGCGGAAACAGCGCGTAGTCTTGGAACAGATAAGCCACGTTGCGCGCTTGCGGCGGCAGGTTGATGCCTTTTGCCGCATCAAACAGCGTTTGACCGTCAAGGCGCACATGGCCGCTGTCGGGTCGCATCAACCCGGCAATCGCCTTGAGCAACTGGCTTTTGCCCGCACCCGAAGCACCCACCACCACCACGCGCTGGCCTTGGGCGCTAAAGCGCGCGTGCAGCTCAAACACGCGCTGGCCAGAGCGCAGCGTTTTGCGGATGTCGATATCGAGCTGCATGGTTTTTTGGATGCCGATTCAAGAACGGTGCGCCACGCGCCCCGGTGCCAAGCGCCCGGCACTCAGCAGCACCACCACGCACACCAACGAGGTCATCAACACCAGCGTGTTGGCAATGTCGTCTTGGCCGGCCTGCACCGCTTCATAAACGGCAATCGACAGTGTTTGCGTCTTGCCAGGAATGCTGCCAGCCACCATCAGCGTCGCGCCAAACTCGCCTAAAGCGCGGGCAAAGCCCAGCAGCACGCCAGCCAAAATGCCGCGCCAAGCCAGCGGCAGCGTAATGCGCCAAAAGATGCCGATTTCAGAAATGCCCAGCACGCGGCCGGCTTCTTCGACTTGGCTGTCAATCGCCTCAAACGCCGCGCGCGCTGGCTTGAACACCAGCGGAAACGCGACGATGGTGGCGGCAATCACCGCGCCTTTCAGCGTAAAAATCAGGTTGATGCCGAAGCTGTCTCGCAGCCATTTGCCAATCCAGCCATTGCGCCCCAGCAGCACCAGCAAGTAATAACCCAGCACCGTGGGCGGCATCACCATCGGCAGCGTCAGCAGGGTGTCGAGCACATCGCGCCCGACAAAGCGCGTGCGCGCCAGCAGGTAGCCCACGCCAATGCCCAGCACCAAATTCAGCGCCGTCGCCCAGCCGGCCACTTGCAGCGACAAGCTCAGCGCTGACCAGGCTACTTCCATTCGGGACTATTCCTGCTCAAAAGTCTGAGCAAGCTCAGGGCTTGGCAAAGCCGTATTTGCCCAAAATGTCTTGCGCAGCCGGCGTGGCCAAGTAATTGATAAACGATGTGGCCTCAGCCGCATGGCTGCTAGCGGCGGTTTTGGCGATGGGATAGCGGATGGCGGT
>JBHCAP010000032.1:0-10915 GCA_041798325.1 Giesbergeria sp. | reverse complement strand
CTTTTGCCGCTTCACCGTCACTGGCGTCGAAGAAATCGACTACAAAGACGTGGACACCCTGCGCGATTTCATCGCTGAAAACGGCAAGATCATCCCCGCGCGCCTGACCGGCACGCGCGCCATCTTCCAGCGCCAGCTCAACACCGCCATCAAGCGCGCACGCTTTTTGGCACTGGTGCCGTACAGCGACCAGCACAAGATCTAAGGAGTACAACCCATGCAAATTATTCTGCTCGACAAGGTTGTCAACCTCGGTAACTTGGGCGACCTCGTCCGCGTCAAAGACGGCTACGCTCGCAACTTCCTGATTCCTGCTGGCCGCGCTCGCCGCGCTACCGAATCGGCCAAGGCCGAATTCGAAGCCAAGCGCGTCGAACTCGAAAAAGCTGCAGCCGTCAAGCTGGCAGCTTCTCAAGCCGACGGCGAAAAGCTGGCTGGCAAAGTGTTCAAGCTGACCCAAAAGGCTGGCGTGGACGGCCGTTTGTTTGGTTCGGTCACCAACGGCGACATCGCCGAAGAGCTGAACAAGCAAGGCTACAAAGTGTTGAAGGGCCAAGTGCGTATGCCTAACGGCCCGATCAAGACCATTGGCGACACCACCGTCAACGTGATCTTGCACACCGACGTGACCGTTGAAGTGACCGTCTCGGTGTACGGCGAAACTGCATAAGCGCCTAAGCGCTAGACTGCTTTTCGGCTCACAAAAAAGCCGCCTTTGGGCGGCTTTTTTCTTTTCCGTGCCAGCGCTGCCATCAGCCTTGAAGTCGGGCTGCTAGGATTCAAAATTAGCCTTCCGAGAACCTCCCATGTCTAATGACTTCCTGCCCAGCGACAGCGGCTTTTCTCCCTCCTCTGCCTCCCACTATGACCGCGACATCGCCTCGCTGCGCGTGCCGCCGCACTCGATTGAGGCGGAGTCCAGCGTGCTGGGCGGCCTGCTGCTGGACAACAACGCGTGGGACCGCGTCGGGGACTTGCTGGCCGAAGGCGACTTTTACCGCCATGAACACCGACTGATCTACACCGCCATTGCCGGCCACATCAATGCCAGTAAACCGGCCGACGTGATCACGGTGTATGAAAAGCTGCAAAGCCAAGGCAAGGCGGAAGAGATTGGCGGGCTGGCGTATTTGAACTCGCTGGCGCAGTACGTGCCGAGCGCCAGCAACATCCGCCGCTATGCCGAAATCGTGCGCGAGCGTGGCATTCTGCGCAAACTCGTCACCGCTAGCGACGAGATTGCCACCAATGCCTTCAACACCGAAGGCCGCCCAGTCGACAAAATCCTTGATGAAGCTGAGCGAAAAATCTTCAACATCGGCGAAGAAGGCTCGCGCATGAAGCAGGGTTTCCAAGCGATGGAAACCTTGGTGGTTGACTTGCTCGACCGCGTGCAGGAGATGGCCGACAACCCGAATGACATCACCGGCGTGCCGACCGGCTTTATCGATTTGGATCGCATGACGTCGGGCTTGCAAGCGGGTGACATGGTGGTGCTGGCAGCACGCCCGTCGATGGGCAAGACCGCCTTTGCCGTCAACATTGCCGAGCACGTCGCGCTGCGCGAAGGCCTGCCGGTAGCGATTTTCTCGATGGAAATGGGTGCAGCGCAATTGGCGGTGCGCGTCGTTGGTTCGATTGCGCGCATTGACCAAGGCCATTTGCGCACCGGCAAGCTGTCTGACGATGAGTGGCCGCGCCTGACCGAGGCGATTGAAAAACTGCGCAACGTTTCGCTGCACATCGACGAAACCCCCGGCCTGACCCCCGGCGAACTGCGCGCCAACGCCCGCCGCCTCGCCCGCCAATGCGGCAAGCTGGGTTTGATCGTCGTGGACTATTTGCAGCTGATGAGCGGCTCGGCTGGCTCGCAAGGCGAGAACCGCGCCACCGAGCTGGGCGAAATCTCGCGCGGCTTGAAGATGCTGGCCAAAGAGCTGCAATGCCCGGTGATTGCGCTATCGCAGCTCAACCGCAGTGTGGAAACGCGCACCGACAAGCGCCCGATGATGAGTGACTTGCGCGAATGCGTGACAGGCGACACCTTGGTTTGGCTGGCCGATGGCCGGCGCGTGCCGATTGTCAATTTAGTGGGACAGCAGCCGTGGGTACACGCTGTCGGCTCGAACCAAAAATTGGTACAGGCGCAATCCGATCTCGTTTGGCAAGTGGGCGACAAGCCGGTGTTTCGTCTGCATCTGGCCAGTGGGCGCAGCATCCGTGCCACGGCGCAGCATCTTTTTATGACTGGTGCGGGCTGGCAAGAGCTGCAGACATTGCAGCCCGGCGACCGGCTGGCCTTGGCACGCCAGATTCCACAGCCGGCGCGCTGTGCCGCGTGGTCTGAGCACGCGTTGATCCTGCTAGCCCATTTGGTGGGCGACGGCAGTTATCTGAGTGGCCAGCCGATGCGTTACACCACCGCCAGCGAGGACAACAGCGTGGCCGTCATCACAGCGGCAGAGGCGATGGGCTCTACGGTACGGCGTATCGCCGGGCGCGGGCAATGGCACCAGTTGGTGATTGGTGGCAACGGCAACCGCTGGCATCCGGCGGGTGTTGGTGCGTGGCTGAAAGGGCTGGGAGTCTTTGGACAGCGCTCGCATGACAAATACTTGCCGGCTGAGTTGCTGCAACTCGACGACGCCTCGATTGGGCTGTTTCTGCGCCATATCTGGGCGACTGATGGCTGTATCCATGTGCGCCCAGCAGAACAAAAGGGCGCGCACCGCATTTACTTTGCAACGTGCAGTGAGCGGTTGGCACGTGATGTGGCCGCTTTGCTGCTGCGCCTGGGCATCGTCGCTCGTTTGCGCTGCGTAGCCCAATCGGGGTCTGTGCATTCGGTCTGGAATGTGGATGTCAGTGGTGCTACAGCTCAGCGGCACTTTCTCACTGTCGTCGGCGCTTTTGGGCCGCGCTGCGCACCGGCGCAGGCGCTGCGTCAACGTCTGGAAGGCGTGCAGAGCAATACCAATGTCGATACCCTGCCTATCGAGGTGTTTGCGCAGGTGCGCGAACAGATGACAGAACAAGGCATCAGCCAGCGCGCTATGGCTGCCCTGCGCCAGACTTCCTACGGTGGCGCGTCACATTTCAGCTTTGCTCCCTCCAGGGCGGTACTGAGCGACTACGCCCAGCATCTGGGCAGCCCTGAACTACTGACGTGGGCTGAGTCCGACCTGTTCTGGGACCAAGTCGTCCACATCGAGGCCGCTGGCACCCAGTCGGTCTATGACCTGACCGTGCCCGGCCCCGCTTGCTGGATTGCCAATGACGGCATCGTCACGCACAACTCGGGCGCGATTGAGCAGGATGCAGACATCATCATGTTCATCTACCGCGACGACTACTACAACAAGGACAGCAAAGAGCCCAACGTCGCCGAGATCATCATCGGCAAACAGCGCAATGGCCCGACGGGCACCGTCAAGCTGTTCTTCCAGAAGTCGCAAACGCGCTTTGAGAGCTTGGCGATGGGTTCTAGCGATGATTTTTAAGCCAAATTGGCCTCTAGCCCTTTAGATACGGGCGCTAGCAGCTATGAATATAATAGTGATTAGCGTTGGATAAAGGCGTAAAAAAAGAGCTGCCCAATGGGCAGCTCTTTTGCTTGGCGCGTGCAGCGTTACCGCGTTACAGCACTTCGCTGGCAAAGTCCGCCAAGCGTGAGCGCTCGCCGCGTGCCAGCGTGATGTGGCCGCTGTGCGCCCAGCCTTTGAAGCGGTCCACGGCAAAGGTCAGGCCGGACGAGCCTTCGGTCAAATACGGCGTGTCGATCTGCGCCAAGTTGCCCATGCAGATGATTTTGGTGCCGGGGCCGGCACGGGTAATCAGCGTTTTCATCTGCTTGGGCGTGAGGTTTTGTGCCTCGTCGATGATCACGTACTTGTTCATAAACGTGCGCCCGCGCATGAAGTTCATGCTCTTGATCTTGATGCGGCTGCGGATCAGCTCGTTGGTGGCAGCGCGCCCCCATTCGCCGGCGTTGCCGCCGTCGCCCTTGGCCAAAAATTCGAGGTTGTCGTCTAGCGCACCCATCCACGGGCCCATTTTTTCTTCTTCGGTGCCGGGCAGAAAACCAATGTCTTCACCGACGCTGACGGTGGCGCGGGTCATGATGATTTCGGTGTAACGGCGCTCGTCCAGCACCTGCGTCAGGCCAGCGGCCAGCGCCATCAGCGTTTTGCCGGTGCCCGCCGTGCCGGCGAGGGTGACGAAGTCGATATCCGGATCCATCAGCAGGTTGACGGCAAAGTTTTGCTCGCGGTTGCGTGTGGTCACACCCCACACCGCGTTCTTGGCGTGGCCGTAGTCTTTGAGCGTTTTCAGCACCGCTGTTTTGTCGCGGATTTCGCTGACGCGCGCGTACAGACTGGGCTCGCCGGGGGCTTCAAAGTAGACGAACTGGTTGATCATCAGTTGCGGCACGATCGGGCCGCTGATGCGGTAGTAGGTGTGCGGGCCGCTTTGCCAGCTTTCCATCGATTTGCCGTGGCTGCTCCAGAAATCAGCGGGCAACACCAACATCCCCGAATACAGCAAATCGTCGTCGGCCAGCACCTTGTCGCTTTGGTAGTCCTCGGCCGGCAAGCCCAGCGCACGCGCTTTGACGCGCATGTTGATGTCTTTGGACACCAGCACCACTTCGCGCCCGGCGTGCTGTTGGCGCAGTGCTTCGACCACGCCCAAAATTTGGTTATCGGCCTTGCCTTGCGGCAGACTGCTGGGCAGGCTGTAGTCCAGCGCGGTGGTCTGAAAGAACAGGCAGCCGGTGGCGCTGCGCTGGCCGGTCGAATCGAGCTTCAAGCCGTGCGCCATGTCGGCACCGCTACTGGCCGCCAGTGCGTCGAGCGAGCGGCTGATTTGGCGGGCATTGCGCGCCACTTCGGTCATGCCCTTTTTGTGCGCGTCCAGCTCTTCCAGCACGATCATCGGCAGGTAAATGTCGTGCTCTTCAAAGCGAAACAGGCTACTTGGGTCGTGCAGCAGCACGTTGGTATCGAGCACGAACAGCTTGGCCGGTCTGTCGCTGCGCGCTTTGCGGCTGCGCGCTGGGGTGGCTTCTTGCGCTGCGGCAGCGTTGCTGCGGCGTGGTTTAGCAGCAGGCACGGTTTTACGCGCTGCGGAGCGGGCGGTGATTTCTGCTAAGGGCGCTGCGGTGGCTGCTGCGGCTATGCCGGCAGGCGCTGTGTCCTCTGCCACGGTTTTACGTGTCTTATTGGCGACTGCGGCAGTGAGGTTGTAATCTTCTGGCGCGAGTATGGCTGCGCGGCGGGTGGGGGCTGGGGGCAGGGGCATGGTGCAAAGGCCTCAGGCTGGATTATCTGGGTGACAAATAGCAAAAAGCCGCATGGTGACCCAGGCGGCTTAATTGCAAAAATAGAGCAGTGTGCGGCTCAAGGGATAGAACCATTATGCATATCACGGATGACAGCGGTTGTGCCCGTGTAGGGCGGTGGTTTTGGCTCAGGCGGCCTTTTTGAGCGCGTTGAGCGACTTAATCGCTTTGAGCACTTCTTCAACATGGCCGGGCACTTTGAGGCCGCGCCATTCGTGTGTCAAAACACCTTCCTCATTAATCAAGAAGGTGCTGCGCTCAATGCCCTTGACCTTTTTGCCGTACATGATTTTGTTTTTCACGACACCAAACATATGGCACATTTTTTCTTCGGTATCAGCGACCAGTTCGAAGGGCAATTCTAGGTTTTGCTTGAATTCGTCGTGCGATTTCATGTTGTCGCGCGAAACGCCAAACACTGCGGCTCCTAATTTAACAAAATCTTTGTATTTATCGCGAAATTGCATCGCCTCTGTGGTACACCCGGGGGTATGATCTTTCGGATAGAAATACAAAACCATCACCTGACCGAGGTGCGAAGTATTGGATACTCGCAGTCCGCCCGTAGCGACGGATTCAAATTCGGGAAGTAGTTTGTTGACAACGATCGCCATATAAATTTGGATCTCTCTGGGTAAAGTCGTTGAAAATCCGTGGCAAATTGGTTGTTCTTATTCTTCAATTCCGCGGCTGCAACCGATAATTTTACCCTGAAACCCCCCTTCAAGTCAATCCGGCGCCCCTTCGAGCACTAGGGCGGCGATGACGTGGCGTCCTTCGCCGGCCAAAATATTGAAGGTTCGACACGCCGCGTGCGTGTCCATCGACTCCACGCCAATGCGCTGCGCTATCAGTGGTTGTAGCCATTGCGGCTTAGCAAAACGGGTACGCGCACCGCTGCCAAAAACCACTAATTCCGCCTCTAGCGGTGCCAGTTGCGCGAAGTGCTCGGCCGTCAAATCTTCAAAACGCGCGCAGGGCCAAGCGATGCGCAAGCCGCGCGAACTCAAAATCACGCTTTCGGTGATTTTCTCGTTGCCAATCCCAATCCAGCCGGGGCCGTAACCGGTAATGCTGTGTACTTCGGGAAGGTCGGCGTTGATTTTCATGGCGGCTCGCTGGGTAATGTCATGCGCACAACCCCGGTTTGGGGGGGCGCAATTGTGGTCAAATTATAGGTTTAGCCGTGCTGCTGCTCTGTGGTGGCAACGATTTGGCCCTGACCCTAGCCCTGACTGCGCATGAAACCCATCCTCAAATCCGCCAAGCTCGCTAACGTCTGTTATGACATCCGTGGACCCATCATGGATGCGGCCAAGCAGATGGAAGAGGACGGCCACAAAATCATCAAACTCAACATCGGCAACTTGGCGGTGTTTGGCTTTGACGCCCCCGAAGAAGTGCAGCAGGACATGATCCGCAACCTGCCCAATTCGGCCGGTTACTCCGACAGCAAAGGCATTTTTGCCGCACGCAAAGCGGTGATGCACGAGACGCAAAAGCAGGGCATCAAAGGCGTCACGCTCGAAGACATTTACCTCGGCAACGGTGCCAGCGAGCTGATCGTCATGGCCACCAACGCGCTGCTCGACAACGGCGACGAGCTGCTGCTGCCCTCGCCCGACTACCCGCTGTGGACGGCGGCGGCCAGTTTGTCGGGCGGCACGCCGGTGCATTATCTCTGCGATGAAGCCAATGGCTGGATGCCCAATTTGGACGATATTCGCGCCAAGATCACGCCGCGTACCAAAGGCATCGTGGTCATCAACCCCAACAACCCGACCGGCGCGCTGTATTCCGACGCGCTGCTCAAAGCCATCGTCGCCATTGCGCGCGAGCATGGTTTGGTGATTTTTGCCGACGAGGTCTACGACAAGGTGCTGTACGACGGCGCGCGCCACACGCCGCTGGCCAGTTTGTCCACCGACGTGCTGACGCTGACCTTCAACTCGCTGTCCAAGGCCTACCGCTCGTGCGGCTACCGCGCCGGCTGGATGGTGGTGTCGGGCGACAAAAAGCCGGCCAAAGACTATATCGAGGGGCTGAACATGCTCTCGAACATGCGCCTGTGCTCCAACGTGCCGGGCCAGTGGGCGATTCAAACCGCGCTGGGCGGCCACCAAAGCATTGACGAGTTGGTTGGCGAGGGCGGTCGCCTGCGTGTGCAGCGCGACTTGGCGCACCAGTTGATCACGCAAATTCCGGGCGTCACCTGCGTCAAACCGCAAGCGGCGCTGTATATGTTTCCGCGCCTTGACCCGGAGATTTACCCGATTGCCGACGACCAGCAGTTTTTCTTAGAGCTGCTGCAAGAAACCAAGGTGATGCTGGTGCAGGGCACGGGCTTCAACTGGCACGCGCCCGACCACTTTCGCATCGTCTTTTTGCCGCACGAGGGCGATTTGCGCGAAGCAATTCAGCGCGTCGCCGGCTTTCTCGAAAAATACCGCCGCCGCCACGCCAAGGCTTAAAGCTGCGGCCAGCGCTTTTCCTGATTCACTCATTTTTTAATAGCTGCTAGCGCACGTAAACACTGGGCTGCAGCCTCTTTTGACTGGTAATTCTGTATGAAATCGATCCAAGTAGGCTTGTTCGGCATTGGCACCGTGGGCAGTGGCGTGTTCAACGTACTGCAGCGCAATCAGGAAGAAATTTGCCGCCGCGCAGGCCGTGGGATTGAAATCACCATGGTGGCCGATTTGGACGTCGCCCGCGCCAAAAGCATGGTCGGTGCCGATGTGCAGGTGGTCAGCGACGCGCGCGCCATCATTGCCAACCCCGATATCGACATCGTCATTGAGCTGATTGGCGGCTACGGCATCGCCAAAGAGCTGGTGCTGGAAGCCATCGCCGCCGGCAAACACGTCGTCACCGCCAATAAGGCGCTGCTGGCCGTCCACGGCACGGAAATATTTGCTGCCGCATCAAACAAGGGCGTGATGGTGGCGTTTGAAGCCGCCGTTGCCGGTGGCATCCCGATCATCAAGGCGCTGCGCGAAGGTTTGACCGCCAACCGCATCCAGTGGCTGGCCGGCATCATCAACGGCACCACCAATTTCATCTTGAGCGAGATGCGCGACAAGGGCATCGATTTCGATGTCGCCCTGCAAGACGCGCAGCGCTTGGGTTACGCCGAAGCCGACCCGACCTTCGACATCGAAGGCGTGGACGCGGCGCACAAAGCCACGCTGATGTCGGCGATTGCTTTTGGCATTCCGGTGCAGTTCGACAAAGCCTACGTCGAAGGCATCACTAAGCTGGCCGCCGCCGACATCAAATACGCCGAGCAACTGGGCTACCGCATCAAGCTGCTGGGCATCAGCAAGCGCACCGACGCGGGTGTGGAGCTGCGCGTTCACCCCTGCCTGATCCCGGCCAAGCGGCTGATTGCCAACGTCGAAGGCGCGATGAATGCTGTCGTGGTCAATGGCGATGCGGTGGGCACCACCCTTTATTACGGCAAAGGCGCTGGCTCTGAGCCGACGGCCAGCGCGGTGATTGCCGATTTGGTCGATATCACCCGCCTGCACACGGCTGACCCGCACCACCGCGTGCCGCATTTGGCCTTTCAGCCGCACACGCTGGACGACGCCAAAGACACGCTGCCGGTGCTGGCGATGGCCGACGTGGTCACCAGCTACTACCTGCGCCTGCGCGTGGCCGACCAAGCCGGCGTGTTGTCCAAAGTGGCCGGCATTCTGGCCGACGCGGGCATCAGCATCGACGCACTGTTGCAACGCGAAGCCGACGAAGTGGGCGGCGAAGGCTCGACGCAAACCGACCTGATCATCCTGACGCACGACACGCGCGAAGGTGCTATGAACGACGCCATCGCCCAAATGCAAGCCCTGCCCACCGTGCTGGCACCGATCACGCGAATCCGCAAAGAGGAGCTGAACTGATGCTGTACCTCTCCACACGCGGCCACGCCGAGCGCAAACACTTCTGCGACATCCTGCTGGCCGGCCTGGCACCCGACGGCGGCCTGTACCTGCCGGTGTCTTACCCGCAGGTGGACGACGCGCTGCTGACCCGGCTGCGCAACGTTTACCACCAGCAGGGTTACGCCGAGCTGGCGTTTGAAATCCTCTCGCTCTACATCGACGACATTCCCGCTGACGACCTGCGCGCGCTGTGCCAAAAGACTTACACCTCTGAGGTGTTTGGCACCGGCGAAATCGTGCCGCTGCGCCACTTGGAAGACGCGCTGTGGCTGGAAGCCCTGTCCAACGGCCCGACGCTGGCCTTCAAAGACATGGCGATGCAGCTGCTGGGCAACCTGTTCGAGTACGAACTGGCGCGCCGGGGCGAAGAGCTGAACATCTTTGGTGCCACCAGCGGTGACACCGGCAGCGCCGCCGAATACGCCATGCGCGGCAAAAAGGGCGTGCGCGTCTTCATGACCAGCCCGCATGGCCGGATGAGCGCGTTTCAACAGGCGCAAATGTTCAGTCTGCAAGACGAAAACATCCACAACATCGCCATTGAAGGCGTGTTTGACGACTGCCAAGACATCGTCAAAGCAGTGAGCAATGACCACGCTTTCAAGGCGAAATACAAGATTGGCACGGTCAACTCGATTAACTGGGCGCGCCTCTTGGCGCAGGTGGTGTATTACTTTGCCGGCTACGTGCAGGCGACGGAACGCAACGACCAGAAGGTCAGCTTCACCGTGCCATCGGGCAACTTTGGCAATGTCTGCGCTGGCCATGTGGCGCGCAGCATGGGCCTGCCCATCGACAAATTAGTCGTGGCGACCAACGAAAACGACGTGCTCGATGAGTTCTTCCGCACCGGCGTCTACCGCGTGCGCGGCAGTGCCGACACGCACGAAACCTCCAGCCCGTCGATGGACATCAGCAAGGCCAGCAACTTTGAGCGCTTTGTGTTTGACCTGCTCGGGCGCGACGGCGAGCGCGTGCAGGCGCTGTTTGGCGACGCGCTGGCGCGTGATGGCCAATTCGATTTGAGCGCTGACCCGGCCTTTGCCGCCGCCGCCGCGCAATACGGCTTCGTCAGCGGCAAAAGCACGCACGCTGACCGCTTGGCCACCATCAAGGGCACCTTTCAGCGCTTTGGCGTAACCATCGACACCCACACCGCCGACGGCGTGAAAGTCGCCCGCGAGCACCTGCAAGCCGGCCAGCCGATGCTGGTGCTGGAAACCGCGCTGCCGATCAAGTTCGCCGAAACCATCGTCGAAGCCTTGGGTCACGAGCCTGAGCGCCCCGCCAAGTTCGCCGGCATCGAAGCACTGCCCAAGCGCGTGCAGGTGATGGCGTGCGACGTGCAATTGGTCAAGGACTACATCGCCCGTCACTGCGACGCTTGAGGCTGTTTTCAAAGCATTTTTAGCATCAAAACGGGCTGTAGCCCTTTAGATACGTGCGCTAGTAGCTATGTAAAACATAGTGATTAAAGGAGTGATGGCATGAACGTCATCGGCTTTGCCGGGTTCTCGGGCAGCGGCAAAACCACGTTGGTGGAGCAAATCATTCCCGCGCTGCGCCAACGTGGCCAGCGCGTCTCGGTGGTCAAGCACGCGCACCACAAGTTCGACATCGACCACCCCGG
>JBHCAP010000031.1:0-9419 GCA_041798325.1 Giesbergeria sp. | reverse complement strand
GGAGGAGGAGGTGGCGGGGGTGGCGGCGGGGGTGGCGGCGGCGCAATCACATCCCCCGGATCAGAAATCTGCGTCTGAATCAAAGTGGTGATGTCCGTCGTGCTGGGAACGCTGCCAGGGTCGGATGTAACGCCCTTCAAAATATCGCGCGCCGCTTGTGCGTCGTCAGCACCGTCGTAGGTAGCAGCGGTGGGGCCTTGGCCAAAATTGGGGTCGGTTAAAGGAGCGCCAGCGACTAGCTCTGTGAACACATTGGCCACTTGCACTTTGTTCTCTACCGCAGCGCTGTCGCTATTTTGCGCGCCGGCCAATACGGCGATGGCGATGTGCCCGGCATCAAAGGTGCCAGCTTTAAAGCTGTCGATATAAAACTGCCGGCCTACGGGATCGGGAAGGCGGTCGAACAGCGCCAAATACATTTGGTCGATAACGCCGCCGATGTTGGTGGAGTCGATGGCGTCGTACAGGCTCTGCGACTCTTGCGAGCTGGCAAAAGCGGGGACGGCGGCGTTCAGGTCGCCACCATTGGCCTCAATCTGCTGGGCCCAATACCTCAGACCGGCTGGGTCTGCTGGGCGCTGGTAATACGCAATGTAGAGTTGTTGCACAAACTCGAAATGATCACTAAATGCCATAAATTATTCTCCTAAGCAAAGAAAATCTGCCAAATCCCTCCCGGTATCAGCAGACAGACCGAAGGTAACTTTTGGTCAGTTTTTTGTCAATGAGTTAAAAATTTTTGCTATAGAAAAAACAAATACGCAAGAAAAAACCCAGCCTACCGCACCAATATAAATTGGGCGATAGGCTGGGTTTTCAAATTAACAGCGCTTTAAGCGCTGGCGGCGCAGCCTGGTGTCAGTTGCTCTCGGACAACTGGTCAAGAATGCCCGGGTTTTCCAGCGTGCTGACGTCTTGGGTAATGGCCTCGCCCTTGGCGATGCTGCGCAGCAAGCGGCGCATGATTTTGCCGCTGCGGGTTTTGGGCAGGTTGTCGCCAAAGCGGATTTCCTTGGGCTTGGCAATGGGGCCGATTTCTTTGGCCACCCAGTCGCGCAGCTCTTTGGCGATGCGCTTGGCTTCTTCGCCAGTGGGGCGGCTGCCCTTGAGTACCACAAACGCGCAAATCGCTTCGCCCGTGACGTCGTCAGGACGGCCGACCACGGCGGCTTCGGCCACCAAATCGGTCTTGGCAACCAAGGCCGACTCGATTTCCATCGTGCCCATGCGGTGGCCGGAGACGTTCAGCACGTCATCGATGCGGCCGGTGATGCGGAAGTAACCGCGGTCAGCGCTGCGCACCGCGCCGTCGCCAGCGAGGTACACCGCGCCGCCAAATTCTTCAGGAAAGTAGCTCTTCTTGAAGCGCTCTGGGTCGCCCCAGATGGTGCGAATCATGCTGGGCCACGGGCGCTTGATGACCAAAATGCCGCCTTCGCCGTTCTTCATTTCGTTGCCGGTCTCGTCCACCACTTGGGCCATGATGCCCGGCAGTGGCAGCGTGCAGCTACCGGGAACCAGTGGCGTCGCGCCCGGCAGCGGGGTGATGACGTGGCCGCCGTTTTCGGTCTGCCAGAAGGTGTCCACTACGGGGCAGCGCTCGCCACCGACGTTTTTGTAGTACCACATCCACGCTTCGGGGTTGATTGGCTCGCCCACGCTGCCCAAGATGCGCAGGCTCGACAGGTCAGAGCGGTCTGGGTGCACAGCGGCATCGGCTTCAGCGGCCTTGATGAGCGAGCGAATCGCTGTGGGTGCGGTGTAGAACACGCTGCACTTGTGGCGCTCAATCATCTGCCAGAAGCGGCCAGCATTGGGGTAGGTTGGGATGCCTTCAAAAATGATTTGCGTGGCACCGGCAGCCAACGGGCCGTAAGCGACATAGGTGTGGCCGGTGATCCAGCCGATGTCGGCGGTACACCAAAACACGTCGTCTGCACGGATGTCAAACGACCATTCCATCGTCTGCTTGGCCCACATCAAGTAGCCAGCGGTGCTGTGCTGCACGCCCTTGGGCTTGCCGGTCGAGCCAGAGGTGTAGAGGATGAACAGCGGGTGCTCAGCGCCGACGATTTCGGGGGCGCACTCGGTGGTTTGACCGGCCATCATCTCGGTGAAGGTCTTGTCGCGGCCGGCCACCATGTTGCAAGGGCTGCTGCTGCGCTCGTAAACGAACACGTTGCGCACATTGACGCAATCGCCGCCCGACAGCGCATCGTCAATGATGGCTTTGAGGGGCAGCTCGCGGCCGCCGCGCATTTGGTAGTTGGCGGTGATGACGGCGACAGCGCCAACGTCCAAGATGCGCTCGTGTACCGCCTTGGCGCTAAAGCCACCAAACACCACGCTGTGCGTTGCGCCAATGCGGGCGCAGGCCTGCATCGCAATCACGCCTTCGATGGTCATGGGCATGTAGATCAGGACGCGGTCGCCCTTGACGATGCCGTGGGCTTTGAGGCCGTTAGCGAACTGGCTGACGCGCGCCAGCAGTTCTTTGTAGGTAATTTTGGTGACGGTGCCATCGTCGGCTTCAAAGATGATGGCGGTTTTGTTTTCTGCCGGGGTGCCGATGTGGCGGTCCAAGCAGTTGGCCGAGGCGTTCAGCTCGCCATCGTCAAACCAGCGGTAAAACGGCGCATTGGACTCGTCCAAAGTGCGGGTAAACGGCTTGGTCCAGACCAGGTTTTCGCGCGCCAAACGCGCCCAGTAGCCTTCAAAGTCTTGCTCTGCTTCAGCGCACAGCGCCTCATACGCGGGCATCCCTGAAATACGGGCGCCCTGCATGGCAGCTTCCGAAGGCGGAAAAACCCGGTTTTCGACCAAGGTGGATTGGATCGCGGACGATGGTGCACTCATAGTGTTGTCTCCTAAGTAGGCAGTAAAGAACCGGCCATACTTTGGGCTTATCCACTTACAGGCCACTGACTGGCACGAAGCTTACAGAGTGCCGTAAGGGTGAAGTCTCTGCCCAGCGCACCACCCGGCTGGCACAATCTGCGCCCTATGCATGACACCAGCCCACTGCCGCCCTTGAACCGACAATTTGTCGCCCATTTTGGGGAAATGGGCAGCCGCTGGGGCATCAATCGCACCGTCGGCCAAATCTATGCGCTGATTTTTCTCTCGCCGCGCGCCATCAATGCCGACGAGATTGCCGAGTCGCTGGCGTTTTCGCGCTCCAACGTCAGCATGGGCTTGAAAGAGCTGCAAGCGTGGCGGCTGGTCAAACTGCTGCACCGCCCCGGCGACCGGCGCGAATACTTTGAAGCGCCGTCCGATGTGTGGGAGATTTTTCGCCTCTTGGCCGAGGAGCGGCGCCGGCGCGAGATTGAACCCACGCTGTCGATGCTGCGCGGCGCCTTGCTAGAAGAAGCCGACAGCGAAGAAGAGCAATACGCCCAGCAACGCATCCGCGAAATGCACGACCTCATCAACCAGCTGATGACGTGGTTTGACGATGTGCAAGGCCTGTCGCCGCAAACGGCCAAGCAGCTGATGGCGATGGGTGCCACGGTGTCCAAGGTGCTGGGGCTGAAAGACCGCCTGACGGGTGGCAGCGGCTCCAAGCGTCCCCCAGCCGACGCTGGAGCAGACCATCAAAAATAATAGCTGTTAGCGCCCGTGTTTATTGGGCTAGAGGCCAAAAACACTATAAATCAGCGCGCACTTTGCGCTGTTTGGCATCGTCGTCGCGCAGCTCGTACCACATGGCGTTTAACACCGCAAACGCCGCCGCCAGCGGCAAGCCCAAGAGCCAAGAGAAGTACCACATAGTCTTATTCCTTTGTTGAATGAATGGCTGGCCGGCTCAGTACGCGTGGCCGCGTTCTTCGCTGATAGCGTCGGCATCGACCTTGCCGCGCAGCACCGAATAGACCCAACTGGTGTAGGCAATGATCAGCGGCAAAAAGAGTGCGGTGCTGACCAGCATGATGAACAGCGTCAGGTGGCTGGACGACGAGTCCCACAGCGTCAAACTAAAGCGCGGGTCAATCGTCGAGGGCAGCAAAAACGGAAACATCGACACGCCGACGCTCAGCACAATGCAGGCGATGCTGACCGTGCTGGCCAGCATGGCAAACCACTCGCGGCGCAGGTGCAAGCCCAGCCAAGCCAACATCGCGCCCAGCAGCCCCAGCGCCGGCACCAGCCACAGCATCGGCTGCGCGGCGTAATTGGCAAACCAAGCGCCCGCGTGGACTTCAGCCGTTTTCAGCAGCGGATTGGACGGCCCCGCCGGAACTATGGTGCTGGTGATGCGGTAGCCATCGACAAACAACCACAGCGCCACGCCTGCCCCGGCGTACAGCAGCACCGTGGCGACAGCGGCGATGCGACCATAACTGCGCGCACGCTCGGCGACCGCACCGTCGGTTTTGACGCGCAGCCAAGCGCTGCCGTGCATCACCAACATAGCGACAGACACCAAGCCACACAACAGCGCAAACGGATTGAGCAGGCCAAAAAAGCTGCCGTCATAAAAAATCTGCATATCGTTCTCTAAGCGAAACGGTACGCCTTGCAGCACATTGCCCAGCGCCACACCAAAAATCAGCGTCGGCACCAAACCGCTGCCAAACAGCACCCAGTCCCAGCGCGAGCGCCACGACGGCTCTGTGCGCTTGCTGCGAAATTTGAAGGCGACCGGGCGCAATATCAGGCCGACCAAGATGGCAAACATCGCTAAATAAAAGCCTGAGAACGCCACCGCATACAACTGCGGCCACGCGGCAAAAATCGCACCCCCACCCAGAATCAACCAGACTTGGTTGCCCTCCCACACCGGGCCGACGCTGTTGATGGCTACGCGCCGCTCCAAGTCGTTGCGCGCAGCAAATGGCAGCAGCATCGCCACGCCGAGGTCAAAGCCGTCCATCACGGCATACGCCACCAGCAAAATGCCCAGCAGCAGCCACCAAACCAGTCGCAGCGTTTCGTACGACAACATTTCATGCAGAACCATGGTGTATCTCCTGTGTTCAGTGGGCTGGAGCCAAAGCTGCCGCAGCAGGGGCGCTCAATGGGGTTGGCACGGGAGCTGGCGTTTCATCCGGGCCTTTGCGGATGGTTTTGAGCATCAGCTTGATTTCAATCACCAGCAGCACGCTGTAAATCGCCACAAACCCGGCAATCGTCAGCAGCAGCGTCTTCACGCCCAAATTCGACACGGCCACCGCCGTCGGCAGCACGCCTTCAATCACCCACGGCTGGCGTCCTAGCTCGGCCACAATCCAGCCGGCTTCGGCCGCAATCCACGGCAGCGGCAGCGACCACAGCGCCACTTTCAGCAACCAGCGGCGCTCGCCCAACTGGTGCTTGGCCGAGAGCACGACAAAGGTGCCGGTCAGCACAATCAAGAACATACCAATCGCCACCATCAGGCGAAACGACCAAAACAGCGGCGCGACCGGCGGCACGGTGTCCCATGCGGCTTTGGCGATTTGCTCGGGCGTGGCTTGGCGCGGGTCGTCCACGTAGCGCTTGAGCAGCAGCGCGTAGCCCATTTGGTTGCCGTGCTGCTCAAAAGCAGCGCGGGCAGCCGGTGGAATGGCGGCATCGCTGCCGGCTTCGCGGATAGTTTGCAGTGCGTCATAAGCGACGATGCCGTTGCGAATCTGCTGCTCCGCTTCGCGCACCAGCTCTTGGATGCCGGGAATTTCGGTATCGAGCGAGCGCGTACCAATCAGCCCCATGACAAACGGAATGTGCAGCGCGTAATGCGTCTCGCGCGCTGCTTGGTCGGGAAAGCCAAACGCCGTAAACGCTGCGGGTGCTGGCTCGGTCTCCCACATGGCTTCGATGGCGGCCAGCTTCATTTTTTGGTGTTCAGTGGACAAATAACCGCTCTCATCGCCCAACACCACCACCGACAACGCAGCCGCCAAACCAAACGAGGCCGCCACCGTCATCGAGCGCTTGGCCAGTTCGATGTGGCGGTTTTTCAGCAAGAACCAAGCCGAAATGCCCAGCACAAACACCGCCGCCGTGACGTAGCCGGCCGAGACGGTGTGCACAAACTTGGCCTGCGCCACCGGGTTCATCAGCACGGCAAAAAAGTCGGTGACTTCCATGCGCATGGTTTGCGGGTTGAAGGCTGAGCCGACCGGGTTTTGCATCCAGCCGTTGGCAATCAAAATCCACAGCGCCGAGAAGTTCGAGCCAATCGCTACCGCCCACGTCGTTGCCAAATGGCCGCGTTTGGACAACTTGTCCCAGCCAAAAAAGAACAGGCCGACGAAGGTGGCTTCCATAAAGAAGGCCATCAGCCCTTCCAGCGCCAGCGGGGCACCAAAGATGTCACCGACGTAGTGGCTGTAGTAACTCCAGTTCATGCCGAACTGGAACTCCATCACGATGCCGGTGGCCACGCCCATCGCGAAGTTAATGCCAAACAGCGCGCCCCAAAACTTCGTCATATCGCGCCAAATCACGCGGTCGGTCATGACGTAAACCGTCTCCATGATGGCCACCAAAATGGCCAGCCCCAGCGTCAGCGGCACAAACAGAAAGTGGTACAGCGCCGTGATAGCGAACTGCAGACGCGAGAGCGTCACGATGTCGATGTCCATAAGAAGACTCCTTGCTTAAATTGTTGCTATCCATCGGCGCGCAGCGTGTGCAGCACGGCTTCAAACTCGGCACTTCCCCGGCGCACATCGGCCACGATGTGGCCCGCTTGCAGACAGACC
Organism: Giesbergeria sp.; assembly: GCA_041798325.1. Lineage (GTDB taxonomy): Bacteria > Pseudomonadota > Gammaproteobacteria > Burkholderiales > Burkholderiaceae_C > Simplicispira. The sequence continues at coordinate 2,730 of JBHCAP010000031.1, read as the reverse complement.
AGCCGGTCGGCCAACGCCGCCTCGCGGCGCAGGTGGGTGGCAATCAACAGGCTGCGCCCGTGGGCGTGCTGGGATAAGCGCTGCAACACGTCATCGGCGGTGGCGGCGTCCAGCGCCTCGGTGGGTTCGTCCAGCAGCCACAGCGGCACATCGCGCAGCAGCAAACGCGCCAGCGCCAAGCGGCGCGACTGGCCGCCCGACAAACCCAACCCGCCCTCGCCCAGCGGCGTTTGCAGTCCTGCGGTCAGCGCTTGCACATCGGCGTGCAAACCGGCGTCTTGCAGCACTTGTGACAAACGCGCATCCGTCGCTTCGGGCTGGGCTAAGCGCAGGTTGTCGGCCAGCGTGTCTTGAAACAATTCGGTGCGCTGCGTCAGCCACGAACAAAGCTGCGCTTGCAGCGTGCCGGTCTGCGGCTGCAACTCGCCAGCGACCAGCGCCAGCAGCGTTGATTTGCCCGCGCCACTGGCACCAACCAGCGCCACGCGCTCGCCAGCGGCGATGTGCAATGACAGCGCGTTAAATACCGCCAGAGTAGTCCCCGGATGCGCGTAAGTGACACCGTGCAGCGCGATGGCGGCAGCGCTGTCGTGGTTATCTGCACAGCGCGCCGCAGCAGCCGGCCCAGGCACTGACGGCATACGCGGAGCCAGTCGGCGCACCGCCAGCCAAGTGCGACCGCTCTCCAGCGCGCCCCGGCGCAGCGCGGCAAACGGCTCGGTCACTGTCAACGCCACCAGCAAAGCCAGCGCGGCAGCGGGTGCGCCAATAGCGCCTTCACCCACTAACGCGCCAACACCCAGCAGCACCGCCACCAACGTCAACGTGCCCACCACGCTGTGGGCCGCGCCCGCCGTGACTTCCAGCCGGTTCAACGTGTCGTCAGCGCGCGCCAAACGCTGGTCAGCTTGGGCTAATAAATCACACTGGGCAGTCAGGCGAGCGACCATCGCCAGCTCAATCTGGCCGGCCAATAAATCGACCGTGTGCGCGCGCAGCGCCTCAGTGGCCAGCGCGCGGCGGGCAGCAGGCACTACCGCCCGGCGCGCCAGCCACAGCACGATGAGCGCACCCGTCACCAGCAGCCACAGCGCCAGCACCACGCCCCACCACCATTGCAGCGAACCCAGCACCACCGCCGCCAACAGCACCGCCCCCAGCGCAGCCGCCAGCGGCACCAGCAAGCGCAGATAGACCGCTTCCAACGCATCCATATCCACCGTCAGCCGAAACAGCAGCCGCGCCGGGCGCAGCAGCAACTGGCGCGCCGCCTCGGGCTGTGCCCAACCGCGAAACAGCTGCTCGCGCAAACCGGCCACCACGGCCAGCGTCGCGTCGTGCGTCACCAGCCGCTCGCCGTAGCGCGACAAGGTGCGCCCCAGCGCCAGCAGCCGAATGCCCGCCGACGGCATAAACACATCAAACAGGATGGCCGTCGTCGGGTTCAAACCGGCCAGCGCGGTGGCGGTGATAAACCAGCCGGACAAGCCGAGCAAGCCCATGCCCATCAACACCGTCAGCACCGCCAACACCGCGCCCCAGCCCATCAAAACCGGCTGGGCGCGGAAAAACGCCTGCAGCACCGGCTGCAGTTGCCGCCAAGGCGATGGGCGCTGCATAAGCGGCTTCACAACCCACCGCCTATCTGCACCACCCGCCCCAAACGCACCGCCAGCACCGGGTCGTGCGTAGCGACAATCAGCGTTTTGCCCTGCGCCAACTGCAACAGCGCCTGCACCACGCGCTCGGCAGTGTCGCTGTCGAGGTGGGCGGTCGGCTCATCGACCAGCAGCAAGCCGGCCTGCGGTGCCAGCGCCACCCGCGCCAGCGCCAAGCGCGCCGCCTCGCCGCCCGACAAGCCGCTGCCGCCTTCGCCCAGCGCGGTGCTGGGGCGGGCTTGGGCTACTTCGTCCAGCGCGGCCCATTGCATCGCGGATTGCACTTGCGCCGGCGTTTGGCCGCGCCCCAGCGCCACATTGCTCTGCACCGAGCCGGCAAAGACGTGCGGCTTTTGACCCATCCACGCCATACGCTGGCGCAGCGTGCTGGCGCTGTCTGCCCTCAAGGGGGTGTTATCCAAACTGATGCCGCCCGCCGTCGGTGCCATCAGGCCGGCCAGCAAATGCAGCAGCGTGCTTTTGCCGGCACCACTCGCGCCGACCAGCGCGATGTGTTCGCCAGCGGCGATATCCAAGTGGTAATTGTCAAAAACCGCCGCTTCGCCCGGATAGGCAAAGTGCAGACCGCGCACCGCTACCGAAACCGGTGCAGAGGATGCAACCGAGGCCAACGGCGGCGCCACCAGCGCCCCCGGCAGCGGCGTACCCTCACTGCCCAATTGCGCCAAGGCATCCAGCGCCGCTTGACCGGCAGCGCGGTCGTGCCAAGCGGCAGACAAATCGCGCAGCGGCTCAAAAAATGCCGGTGCCAGCAGCAGCACAAACAAGCCTTCACCCAAACTCAGGCGCTGACCCCACGCGCCAAAGTTCAGCGTCCCCAGCAGGTGAAAACCAATGTAGACCGCCACCAGCGCCACGCCCAGCGCAGCGAACAGCTCCAGCACAGCGGACGATAAAAAAGCAATCCGCAGCACCGCCATCGTGCGCTGGCGCAGCGATTGGGCGAGGGTGCGCAAGCGCAGCGCCGTGGCATCCACCGCGCCCAGCGCGCGCAGCGTGCTCAGGCCGCGCAGGCGGTCGAGCACGAAAGCGTTGACATCGCCCTGCTCTT
>JBHCAP010000030.1:0-72060 GCA_041798325.1 Giesbergeria sp. | reverse complement strand
GCCGTCCTCGCGCTGCACGGCCTGCTGCCACTCGTGCGCCGTCTGGCCTACCGTCGGGCGCTGCGTGCGCGATGCGTAGCGCACCTCGCCGGTGAGCACCACCCCGGGCAGACTGGCCACGCCGACGTTGAGCGGCACGCTCGGGCGCAGGATGAGCGTGCTGACCGTCAGGCCCGGCAGTTCTGCCAGTACCTCCAGCCGCGCAGGCGGGATGAAGGCAATGCTGACGACAGGCAGCAGCAGCATTGCCTGTACCACCACGTCGTTGCGCGGCGGCACGTAGTCCCCGCCGAAGATCAGATCGGCATCTAGCGCGGCGGCTCGGTCGTACAGCAGGTCGACGTTTTGCCCAGAGTTCACAGGCATCGTTCACCCCCGATCCTTCAGCCCAAGATGGCCGACACCATCCGGGCGTCGCCGCCCAGATAGAGGTTGGTGCTGGCGAGCTTCACATCGCCTGCGCCATCGGTGCCGCTGCAATCCAGATCGAGCGCCGTCACCTCACTGCCGTTGACCAGCCGCGCCCAAGTGGCGATACCGGTGGCGGCGATGAGGCCGTCCTCCTGCTGGGTGAGTGTCAGCAACCCGCCTGCAATCGTTCCTGCGGGCTTGGTGAGCGCGATCTCCACCAGCATCGCGCTGGTGGGAGTCGCCGCCGGATTGGGTGGGCGCGTGCCGCCGTAGATGCGCAGCCGCGCGGAGTTGGTTCCCGTATCCAGAAACCCCAGCGTGCCCGCCAGCCGCGCCTCGTTGTGCTCCTGCGTGATAGCGACGGTCATTGCATCGGCTCCGGTTTCAGGTTGTCCGCGATCACGGCGCGGTACAGCTGCTGGTAGTCGGTGCTGATCACCGTGTAGCGCTGTTGGGGATCGATGCGCTCGAAGCGGTACGTGCCGTCAGCCTGAGACCACGTGCTCGCCACCAGGGCGTGGGTGTTTTCGCTGTAGAGCAGCACCTCACGCACCAATGGCTGGTCGGGCTGGCCCTTCTCCTTGACGGTACCGGTGATCTGGCCGTTGCCTCCGAAATGGATGTCCCAACGTGCGCTGGCCAGGCCTCGATACTGGCGCGGGTGGCTGCCCGGCTGGCTCCATTGCTCGGAGTTTGGGCTGTGGAATCGCTGCAGCGGCGCGACAAACACGTTCTCGTCTGCCACGGCTCACCTCCACGGCCCGGTGATGTCAAATGCGATCTGTGCGCCTTCGGTTTCCGAGCTGTACTGCGTCCTGACCAGCAGGAATTTCCTGCCCGTCTGCCCGATGACGTTGTCGACGATGGTCTGATCGGAATACGGACGATCCTGCAGCATCCACAACATCCCTGGCATCAGGCCACGCATATGGCCAGATTCCTCGCGCACATAGGTCGGCAGCAGCCAAAGGCTGTAGTCCGGTCCGTTCGGAAACGGCATCGGCCCGCGTCCGCAGACCTGCTGGCTGTTGTTGGTGTTCAGGGAAGTCAGCCCGAAGCGCACCGGGTTGCCGAGCTGGGTGTGATTGCGTAAGAGCACATTGGCGGTGAATTCGAGCGACTGGGTTAGACCGTAGCCGTTGTACTGCCCTGGATAGCTCATGTGACCCGCGCTGTTGTTGCTCCAGTAGATGTCGTCGGCGGCCAGCACCGTCGCGTAGTTGTCGGCGGGCTTGAAGCTCGTGATGTCGCCGAAGCAGTAGCCGTTGCGCCCATACCAGCCGTACCCGGCGGCATTGGTGACGAACAGGTAGAACAGGCGGTCATCGCCGATCAGTACCCAGTTGCGGTTGCCTCCGCCGCTGTCGCCCGAGTTGTCGTAACCGCTGGTGCGGGCTCGGTACCACTTGTACCAACCCCACTGGTTGGCCTGCACCTGTACCCAGTTCTTCGTCGGGCTGCTCGGATCAAACGGGGCCTGTGCGCCGACGATGGTGTCGATGTCCGACAGCTCTTCGACGATGCCAACGTTGGCCCACTTCGCCCAGGTCGTCGTGTAGCCGGGCGTCTTGAGGCTGTCGTCGATCAGCAGCAGGTTTTGCGGCGATGCCGGGTTCTGACTGCGGTACGCGGCCTTGTTGGTTCCCGCGAACGCCTTTACCCAGCCCAGCGGTGCGACCTTTGCCGAGAGGCTGGCGGTGCTGGTCGCGGGCGACAGGGGCGTGCCGGTCACCGCAAACGTGAAGCTGGTCGCGGTGGCGGCGATGACCCTCACCTCGCCGTTGTACTCGGGCTGGTCGGCCCCGGCGATCTCGACCACCTGCTCGGGCCGGTAGGCGTGGCCCGCGCTGATGGTGGCGGTGGCCACGCCATCGACACTGGTCAGCGTGTCGATGGCCTTCAAGGCGAAGCCGTTGACGAGGCAGGCATCGAGCATCGTCACCAGATCGCCCCAGTTGTTGGAGATCTGCGGCGCGCCGGTCATGCCGCTGTTGAAGTATTTGACGGTGAGATCAGCCATTGAATTGATTCCTCCTGGTCAAGGGGTGTCGACGTCGCCGCGAATCAGCAACGTGAAGTGGTCGTCGGGTTCGGACTCCGGGCCCTGCTGGACGGTGCGCACCACCCACACCGGAAACTGACTGCCGATGGTGTTGAAGCGCAGCACGTTGCCGGTGGCCCAGCCATTGCCCCATCCGAGCGCGGGAAGGACGAAGTACGGCACGCCGGTCGCCGGGTTGTTGGGGGCGCAATCGGCGCTGGTGTTGCCGGTGGCGATCACGCCGACGTTCTCGCCGATGACCTCGAACGAGGTGCTGTTGGTCATCCGCACCACCCAGCGCTCGGTGAGCGCCCCGCGATTGGTGACCGTGATCGGGTACTGCGTGTGGTTGAAGGTGGCCGTCGCGGCGCTGCCCACCAGCTCATCCGACCAGCCGCCGTTCCAGGTGCTCTGGTCGAACACGAGGTTCACGCGAGCGAACAGGTCACCGGCCACCAAGGCGCTGGACACGAAACTGCCTGAGACGGGATCGCTGGGACTGGCCAGCGGATAGGCATGCGTGAGAGGTCGCGTGAAGCTGATCTCGCCGTTGATCTGCACATCGCGCACCACGGCCATGTCCTCGATGCGGTGCTCGATGGTCACCGGCTGGCTGTAGCCGGTCACGTCGGTGAAGGTGACCGTGCCCGCTTCCAGATCGGTGACGTAGCCCGTGTGGATCACCACGCCGTCGTTGCCAACCACGCGCACCCGCGACAGGCGCACCCGCGCGCAGTCGATGGTCTGGCCGTTGCTGACCGACGTCGTGATGCGCCCGGTGTGGCCGACCACCGCAAAGCCACCGGGGCGGAAGATCGGCACCCTTCCGTCGCTGGGCAGGCGCACCGGGTCGATGCCCAGCAACGCCGCATCCAGCGGCAGATAGCTGTAGGCCACCGCGCTGTAACGCAGGCTGCTTGCTGCCACCGGCTCCGGCCGGAAGATCGTGCCATCTTGGCGAACGTTCTCGGCGTCGAACCACGGTTCGCTCTCATTGCCCGCCGCCGTGACCACGGTCCCAAAGCGCACCCGCACGAGACCGGTGTCGTAGTCGACGTTGCCGCTGACGCCGGACGCGCTGATCGCGCCGTCGATCCCTGCCGTCACGGTCTGCGTGCCACCCACGGCACGGGCGAACTGGATCGACAGCGAGCCCGGGCGCAGCGGCGCGGCACCGGTGCGGAACACGTACTCGCTGGAGATGTTCTCGCCGACCGTGGTCACGCAACTGGCGCGCGTGATGCTGTTGGCCGCGCCCGCCGACCAGGAGCTGAGCGTCACCGCGCCCGAGAGGTAGTTGATGCCGCCGCGCGTGACCCAGCCGCTGGGCGTGAATTCGCGCAGCGTGCCCTGACCGTTGTCGCCCCAGGGCTGGCTGCCTGCGATGGCCAGCAGCACCGTGCCGGTCACCACCTGCGCGTTCACGCCGGGCACCAGCCGGAACGACGGGCTGAACGCGAACGTCTCGCTGTGGTTGCTGGTCGAGCCCGCGCTGTTGTAGCGCAGCTTGACGTAGCCGGACTCGTCGTTGGGATACATCGACGGCGCGTCCACGTAGTTGATGCCGCCGTAGTTGAGGCGGAACATCTGGCCCACGCCCGTCGCCCAGCCCAGGCGCTGAGCGCCATAAACCGGGCTTGGAATCTTGAGGGTGACGTCGGGCTGGAACTGCACCGCCCCGGTGGCGTAGTCGACGGTGCCGATGACGATGCCGGAGCGCAGAACGTTGCCCGCACCATCGTCTCGGGCGTATTGCGTTGGATCGACGAGGTTCCACAGGCCCAGCCCCATCACCTGGATCTGTTGCAACGTGTAGACCCCGAGCACAGCGGTGTCGGTCAGGGTGTTCCACTCGACTTCGAGTGAACCCGGCTCGATGGAGCTCAGAGTCGCGGTCACCGGCACCTTGCCCTGACCGTCGCGCGAGGGGTGCGCGAAGCTGTCTTCCTGCTTGGGGCCCGCGACGTAGTCCACCGTCAGTAGCGCGCCGACCGGCGGCAGAACGTTGGGTGCGAAGCTCAGGAGGTTCTGCGCGACGTTCAGATTGCCGGTGGCGGCTCCACTGAACTCGCCAGACGTGGTGGCAGATGCCGTGCGCGTGCCGGTGCCGCTCTCGTGCGGCCAGGTGATGGTGAGCGTTCCCGGCTGCACACTCTTGCCTTCGGGCGGAGCTAGCAGCAAGGCCTGCGACGCCTTCAGGGCGGCGGTCGGCTGCTGCGTTTCCTGCGTCGGCACGTTCCAGGTCAGGATCAGGGACGAGCCCACGTCGGGCAGCGCGCCCAGCGTCACCACGAAGGCCCCGGTGTTCTTGTTGAAGGTACCCGCGCCGTAGCTGGCGTCCAGCCCCTTGAGCGAGCCGTTGCCGCCATCCGACAGCACGTACCAGCGGCCCTGCGCCATGTAGCTGATCGACAACGTGCCGGGCTGCGGTGCCGGGTTCACGGTGCCGACGTAGGACTGGCTGCGCGACTCCGGCGTGACCGCGATCTCCGAGCTTTGTGGCGCGCGCTGCAACTGCGCGGCGGGCGTGTAGGTGATGGCCTTGCTGTTGGACATCGAGCCAGAGTTCAGGCTCAGGATGCCGTTGGCGTAGTCGATGGTGCCCAGCGTGCCGCTGGCGGTCTTGAGCAGGCCCGCGTCGTCGAAGATCGTGACGCCGTCAGTGACGATGGACAGCGACCCCGGCAGGCAGCCGCCCGGCAGGTTGAATTTGAGGGTGGTGTTCCAGGCGTGGCTGGCCGTGTAACTCACGGGTGCCGCACCCGGCACCGGCAACCCCGCTGCGGCGTAGGGTGGCACGAACGAGATCGGCGTCTCGGTCTGCGCGCTGGGCACGAGCTGCGTGTAGATGGACGCGCCCTTGAGGGTGAAGTCGCCCACATTGGCGGCTTGGGTGAGCGGCACCACGCCGACGTAGGTGCCCGCGTCGGCCACCACCGTGTCGCGTACCTTGGTGCTGTTGTTGGCGCGCGTGAAGGTGCGCGTCGCAGGTGAGCCAGTGAAGTCGAAGCGCAGCGCGTCGCTGGTGGCGACGGTGACCACCGCTGCCTTGTAATCCTGGTCGGTGTTGTAGGTGAAGCTGCGCTCGACCACCGAGACGGCGGTGGCTCGGATGTACTGCTCCTTCTGCGTGGGCAGTCCTTCGTTCTCGATCAAGACGAGGGTCTGGCCGACGTTTGGCACGGCGTCGCTCGGACGCTGGAACAACTGCACCACGCGCTGGCCCGCGATGTGGTTCTCGAACAGATAGCCCGCCCACTCGGGGCCCTTGTTGAGGTAAGCCTCGATGCGGGTCTGTGCCTGCTCGCGGGTGTCGAAGGTCTTGCGGGTGGAAAACAGCGTGACGCTGACGCGCTCGTCCTGCGGCGGCTCGGCCACGATGACGTTGGCCCCGAAGTAGGTGTCAGTGTCGTCGGTGGCCACCTGCACGAAGCTTTTGCGCAGGTTGACCCGGCCTCCGGCGCGATCCAGCTCGGAGATGTCCGGAAAGATCGCGTTCGACACGCCGTCTGCGATCACGACGCCCGTGGGTGCGCCGCCGCCTTGGTGTTTTTCTTTGTGGTTGAGGCTTGGTCTGCTGGCATGGGCAAGTTCCTTTGACAAAGTGCGCGATTGCGCGAACAGTTAATCAGGCGATTCAAAAAATGCCGACACGAAGTCGGCTCGACGGGCGAGTTGAGTGGTGGTCAGCGCATCGAGGCCTCCTGACCCGTGAGGCCGTAGCGATTGAGGCGAACTTGGATGAACCGGCGATTGACTCCGAAGCGCGCGGCCAAGGCTTTCTGGAAGCGTTCCATGTCGAAGACACCTGTGTCGCTGCCCGCCGTGATGCGCAGGGCCGTACCAGGGTGGTCGGGATCGGTGGAGGGATGGCGATGGATGGTGATGTCGTGCTCGGGCGCAAGATCTTCGACGGCGGCGATGATGCGTTGGCGCGGCACGAGCAAGGAGCCCATGAACTCGTTGGCGCGCAGTTCGGCGAAGTGTTCTTCCGTCGTTGGCTTCGCGGATAATGACTTGGACAGATGGTCACTGTCCGGCGTCGTGGTGCGGTAGGCACGTTGCATCGTCGGTTCGATGTCATCGAACAATCCGGGGCCCTTGCTGCCTTGGACAACCCAGCCGGGGGCGTCGAACACGGCGTGACCCAGCTCGTGGGCCAAGGTGCTGAGGGCCAGCAGTTCGCTGAGACTTTCACCCACGGGCGAGATGGACACCATCGCGGCGTCGGGCATCGCGGGGTCGAATTCACAGACGCCGAAGACGTGGTTGCCTTGCTCGTCATGCACGGCGTAGTCGGTGCTGACCTCCAGCGCGAAGTCGATGCCGTTGATCTTCAGGCCGCAGATCTGCCGCAGCGCGTCGAAAGACACGGCATCGATGCTGTCTGCGACCAGCTGCTGGCGCGCGTTCGCGGCGATGCGCTCGACCTCAATGTGCTTGATGTACAGGGGGCACTTCCGGTCGCAGCACCGGTAGTCGAGAGTCAGTACCGCCATTCACTTCTTCTCCGTCACGTTCCGGCGGTACATCCGAACCAGGTTGCCAACATCATCGCGGATGTCGGGGGGCAGGCGACTGGCCTCAACGAAGGCGTCGTCGGCGCTGATACCGAGGATCTCTGCCGCCTTGCGGATCAGCTCGTCCTTGGGCGGCTTCTCCATGTCGCGCTCGATGCGCGACCAGTAGGCGGGTGATATTTCCAGCTGACGCGCAAAGTCATTCATCTGAATGCCTTTCTCTTCGCGCGTTTTGCGGATGAATGCTCCAAAGGGCATAACGGTGACCTGATTGCGTGATTAGTTAACGAGGATGGTAAGGGCCAAGGGCCATGCTGTCAACCGTTTCGTTAACGCGCAAAAAATACATTGCAGACGGGCTTGATTACCCTGCGTTGCCATCCGCTTCGGAAGATCAGGCTCACCATCCCTGACGGTTGCAATTCCTCGGAGCCGTCATGAAGAACCTCGAACTTGCATCTCCCTCGGAGATGAGCGCCAGCGCCCGTGCTGGCGAAATCGCCGCCATCCTTGCGGCCGCCATCGTCCGGACCCTCGTCGCGGATGAGCCAAAACAGAGAGCAGTTGGCCTTGGCTTCCTGCCCGACCAGCGCGTTCATACAACCCCCTATCAAGAGGAGAAGTTGTGATGAACGAGAAACAAGCATCCGTCGCCGCACGGATCGCGGAGCTGGCCTGCCTGCCGATGTCCGAGCTCTGGACGGTGTGGGATCGGTATTTCCCGCGCCGCCCGGACTACCCCAACCGCACGCACGTCGAATCCCGGATCGCCTACAAGCTGCAGGAGGATGCCTTCGGTGGCCTAGCGCCCGAGACCAAGCAGCGTCTGGAAGCCATCGGCGCGAAACACTCCAAGATCAAGTTGCGGGCCAAGCCGCGCGAGTTCGATTTCGCGCCGGGCACGATCCTGCTGCGCGAATGGGGCGAGCGCGAGCACCGGGTGACGGTCACCGCCGTGGGGCTGTTCGAGTACCAGGGGCGCAACTTCAAGAGCCTGACGGCAGTGGCCCGCCACATCACCGGCGCGCACTGGTCGGGACCGCTGTTCTTTGGTCTGAGCAAGGGAGGTGCGCGATGAGCGAGATCGCCAGCACCAAGCCCCGCAAGCGCTGCGCTGTCTACTGCAGGGTGTCCTCGGATGAACGGCTTGACCAGGAGTTCAACTCCATCGACGCGCAGAAGGAGGCTGGCCACGCCTACGTCGCCAGCCAGCGCGCCGAGGGCTGGATTCCGGTGGCCGACGACTACGACGACCCCGGCTTCTCCGGCGGGAACACGGAACGGCCCGGGCTGAAACGCCTGATGGCCGATATCGAGCGCGGTCAGATCGACATCGTGGTGGTCTACAAGATCGACCGCCTGACGCGCAGCTTGGCCGACTTCTCCAAGATGGTCGAGGTGTTCGAACGTCACCAGGTGTCCTTCGTGTCGGTCACCCAGCAGTTCAACACCACCACCTCGATGGGTCGGCTGATGCTCAACGTGCTGCTGTCCTTCGCCCAGTTCGAGCGCGAGGTCACCGGCGAGCGCATCCGCGACAAGATCGCAGCCGCCAAGCGCAAGGGGATGTGGATGGGTGGCGTCCCGCGCTTGGGCTACGACGTCGACAACCGCCTACTGGTCATCAACGAAACCGAGGCTGCGGTGGTGCGCCGCATCTTCGAGGAGATGCTGACCATTGGTTCTCCGACCCAGATCGCCGTCAATCTCACCGCCGACGGCATCACGACCAAGGCCTGGACGACGCAGGAGGGCCAGACCCGCAACGGCACGCGTATCGACAAAAAGTACCTGCACAAGCTGCTGCGCAACCGCATCTACCTGGGCGAGTTGTCGCACAAGGGGAACTGGTACCCCGGCACTCACACGCCGATCATCGACCGTGAGCTGTGGGACAAAGTTCACGCGGTGCTGGCCAGGGATGGGCACGCCCGGTCGGTGGAAACCAAGATCCGGTCGCGCACCGACGCTTTGCTGCGCGGCCTGCTGTACGCCCCCTCGGGCGAACGGATGTACCCGACCTACTCGCGCAAGAACGGGCGCAAGTACCACTACTACGTGTCCAAGTCGGAAAGCCGGTTCGGGGCACCGGGCAAGAGCTATGAGCGCCTGCCCGCACCGGAGATTGAGGCGGCGGTGGTGGCCCAGATCCGCACAGTGCTGACCAGCCCGGAGTCCATCGCATCGGTGGTGCGACAGATTCAACGCAACGGTGGACAGGTCGACGAAGCCACCACGGTGATGGCGATGGGACGGCTCAACGACGTGTGGGATCAGTTGTTCCCGGTCGAACGCCACCGCATCGCCAACCTGATGATCGAGCGCATCGATCTCGTCCACATCGGCGAGGTTCAAGGCATCAAGGTGAAGTGGCGGGAACTGGGCTGGGACGTCCTGATCGGTGAGTTCGCCCCGAGAGGCATCGGCGCGGAACTGGTGGAGGTCGAGGCCTGATGGACGACACCCTGGAAACCTTCGTACCCCTGACATTCCGCCGCCGGGGCGCGCGGCGCGTGGCCGCCGATGACCGCCAGGTCCACGATGTGACGCTGCTGGAGGGGGTGGCACGCGGTTTCTACTGGCAGTACCTCGTGGACACCGGCGAGATGAAGAGCGGGTCAGACATCGCCCGGGCCGAAGGCTTACACCCCTCGGTCACCAACGAACTGATGCGCCTGAGCCTGCTCGCACCCGACATCCTTGAAATGCTGATGAATGGGCGGCAGCCGCGCCGAATGAACCTCATCTGGTTCCAGCGCAACCCGCTGCCGGTGGATTGGGAGGCGCAACGCCAGATCGTGAAGCGCTTTGAGGAGGACGCATGAGCAAGAAGCACCGGGGCCGGTTCAAGGGTGATCCGGTCACTTATCAACTGCCGAGCCCGGCAGGCGGCGTGCAACTGGAAACCTTCGTGCCCTGGACGCTGGTGAAGCGGGGGCTGAAGAAGCAGGTCATCACGCCCTTGGACGCGCCGCAGGAATTCCTGTCCGAGGCCACCCGTGAGCGGGAGGCACGGTCGGCCGCGCAGGACACCGCGATGATGCGGGCGCTCGGACTGGCGCACCACTGGCAACGTCTGCTGGAGGAGCAGCGGGCGGCGTCGGTGGCCGAGATTGCCGAGGCCGAAGGCATCGACGTGACGCAGGTGCGCCGGGTCATGCGGCTGACGCTCCTGGCCCCGGAGGTCGTGGAACGGCTGGCGGGCTCGCCCGACGCCGTGCTGGAAAAAGTGATGCGCCGCCCCTGGCCCAACAGCTGGGGCGCTCAGATGCGGGTGCTCGCGCTACCCGGGTGAGCGCGCCGCGCCCAGCGCCAGCAACCGCCTGCGGGCGGTTTTTTTGTGGCTGCTCGGCACTCGGTCGCCACCGCTACAGGAGTTGCCAACCACAACCGAGCGCCTCTAAACCCGCGCCAGCAAAGGACGCGGCCTCGAGAACGCTCGCGTGGCCACCAGAGAAAACGGAGAACAGAGAGGCGTCGGTGGGGGCAAAAACGCCGACTTCGCAGGGGTGGCGCTCGCGAGGCCAGGCCCGAAAACCGCGCCAACACTGGGGGAACGGGCAAAAAAAATCCCAACCGATGAGGGTTGGGATTTTGGGTATTGGTGGAGCTGGCGGGAATTGAACCCGCGTCCGCAAGCCTTCTTCGGGCAGATCTACATGTTTAGCGGTCTGATTTGAGTCTCGCCTTCGTCATCGCGCAGCCGCACGCTATGCCGAACGCCAGTACCCTTGAATCTTGTTCTGTGCCAAGGTACCCGGCCCAGAACCAGCTGATGTAGATAACCTTGCAGCCGGGAGGCTTTACAGCCCCCTTGCCCAGCCCATCAGCGTGCTGTTGCAAGGCTCACCGGTTAAGCGGCGAGTGCGAAACGTTCGTCGTTTGCAGTTAGTTTTTTGAATGCAGATTTACGAGCGCCAATCAAGCTCGACATGCACCACGCCGATTCCGAACCCACGTCGAAACCAGAGCAGCCCCTAAGCCTGCTATCTTAGGCGATATGGAGCAATTGCAATAGGGCTAGTGGAGATTTAATTTCTGCTTGTGCTCCCCACTGCGCAATATCTGTTCCGGTGCCGAGGTAGCCATAGGTGGCAGCGACCGTTGCCATGCCCGCAGCACGCCCCGCAACAATGTCGCGCTCATCGTCGCCAACATAGATGCATTGCGCTGCCAACAACCCTAAACGCGCTACAGCTTCCAGCAATGGCGCGGGATGGGGCTTGGCGTGCGGCGTGGTGTCACCACTAACAACAGCACCAGCGCTGGCAAATAACGGAATGCTGTGTATTAAAGGATTCGTAAACCGAGCTGACTTATTGGTAACAATGCCCCAAGCAAGATCACGCTGCACTAAAGTTTGAATCAGCTCAGCCACCCCATCAAACACCAAAGTTTGCTGCCTCATGCATGCTTCATAGTTGGCAAAAAATTCTTCGCGCAAAACGGGAAAATCAGGATGCTCAGGCGTGATACCAAAAGCCTCCCCCAACATACCACGCGCTCCAGCGCCAGCCAACGGACGATAACAGGACAACGGCAGCGAGGGTAAGCCACGGTCAGTGCGCATTTTGTCGACGGCAGCGCCCAAATCAGGGGCGCTATCAATCAAAGTACCGTCTAAATCGAACAGCACTGCACGGATATCAGCAAACATCAACGCGCTCATTCACAAGGGGCGGCGTGTAGCCAGAAGATAATTTACGCTGGTGTCAGCATTGAGCCAGTAACGGCGGGTGACAGGGTTGTATTGCAGTCCACGCGTATGCAAGATGTCCAGCTGCGCCGAGCGGCAGCTCAATGCCAATTCGCTGGGGCGAATAAATTTGGCGTATTCATGGGTACCGCGCGGCAACATGCCCAGCACATATTCAGCACCCACAATGGCCAGCATGAAAGCTTTAGCATTGCGGTTAATGGTCGAAAAAAATACCCAACCACCGGGCTTGACCAATTGCGCACAGGCACGCACCACTGAGTCCGGGTCAGGCACATGCTCAAGCATTTCCATGCAAGTCACAGTATCGAAGCTACCAGGCTGCTCAGCAGCCAAGTCCTCCACGCTGACTTCGCGGTATTCCACATTCGGGGTTTGCGCTTCCAAAGCGTGCAACTGTGCCACGCGTAAGGCTTTGGTCGATAAATCAATGCCCAAAGGATAGGCACCTTGGCGCGCCATCGAGTCCGTCAAAATGCCGCCGCCACAGCCTACATCCAGCACGCGCTGACCTTGGAGTGGCGATAGCGTATTAATCCACTCCAGACGCAAAGGATTGATTTGGTGAAGAGGACGAAATTCGCTCTCAGGATCCCACCAACGATGGGCCAGTTCAGAAAATTTAGCCAATTCGGCTGGATCGGCATTAACAGCTTGGTTCATGGGCACCGATTGTCTCTTATGGACGCATTCAATAAACGACAGACGTAAAAAAACCCCGCTAACGGGGTTTTTTTGGTAATCACAAGATTACTTAGCAGCGGCGCGGGTACCGACGACTTCGATTTCTACACGGCGGTTCTTAGCGCGACCTTCTTTGGTCTTGTTGTCAGCCACTGGCTGCTTTTCGCCTTTACCTTCGGTGTAAACGCGATTCTTTTCAATGCCCTTGGACACCAAGTAAGCCTTAACGGCTTCGGAACGACGCATTGACAGCTTCTGATTGTAGGCATCGCTACCCACGGAGTCGGTGTGACCCACAGCAATCACGACTTCCAAATCAATATCTTTGATTTTGGTTGTCAGATCGTCCAGCTTGGCTTTACCTTCTGGCTTAAGCACCGACTTGTCAAAGTCGAAAAATGCATCAGCAGCGAAAGTGACTTTGCTAGCCACTGCTGGAGCTGGAGCGGGAGCTGGAGCCGGAGCGGCGGCAACTGGAGCAGCGGCTGGAGCAGCGGCAACAGGAGCAGCTAGAGCGCCGTCGCAACCGGGAGCTGCCGTAGCAGGTGTCCAGTTGGCATCGCGCCAGCACAGCTCGTTGGTGCCGTTCTTCCAGACCAGCTCATTGGTGCCGTTTTTCCAGTTATCAATAGTCTGTGCACCAGCCGCAGTTGCGAGCGCAGCAGAGGCAAACAACATCGCCACTTTGTTCAATTTTTTCATGGTTCTCCTCATGGGGAAAAAGCCGCAGCCGCGCTGCGAATTAAGAACGTCGTCAGTGACCATCACCAAAAACGCTAATTTGATTGTGCCATACGTAACCTGACGCACAGACTCTACAGCGCCCTACAGTCGTAGGACAAAAGCCTAATTAGACGGATGTGTTGCGCAGTCGCTACAAGCGCTTAGGCCTAAAATGAGCCTCCCTTGCTGCCCTTGCCATCGACATGACCCAGTTTGCCAAAGAAACCCTGCCCATCAGCCTTGAAGAAGAGATGCGCCGCAGCTACCTAGATTACGCCATGAGCGTCATCGTGGGCCGGGCGCTGCCGGACGCACGTGATGGTTTGAAACCCGTGCATCGGCGCGTACTGTTTGCCATGCACGAGCTCAATAACGACTGGAATCGCCCGTACAAAAAATCGGCGCGTATTGTGGGCGACGTAATTGGTAAATACCACCCGCATGGTGACAGCGCGGTTTACGACACCATCGTGCGCATGGCGCAAGATTTTTCATTGCGCCATATGCTGGTCGATGGCCAAGGTAACTTCGGCTCGGTAGACGGCGATAACGCCGCCGCCATGCGCTATACCGAAATTCGTTTAGCCAAAATTGCCCACGAAATGCTCGGCGACATCGACAAAGAAACTGTCGATTTCGGTCCTAACTACGACGGCAGCGAAAAAGAGCCGCTGGTGTTACCCAGCAAATTGCCTAATTTGCTGGTCAATGGCTCGTCTGGCATTGCCGTTGGCATGGCCACCAACATTCCACCGCACAACCTCAATGAAGTGGTGGATGCCTGCTTGCATATGCTGGCACACCCCGGAGCCACCATCGACGAGCTGATGGAAATTATTCCAGCGCCCGACTTTCCGACTGCCGGCATCATCTACGGAATTACCGGCGTGAAAGACGGCTACCGCACCGGACGTGGCCGCGTCATCATGCGCGCCAAATGCCACTTTGAAGACATCGACCGCGGCCAGCGCCAAGCCATCATCGTGGATGAGCTGCCGTATCAGGTCAACAAAAAGACGCTGCAAGAACGCATTGCCGAGCTGGTACACGAGAAAAAACTCGAAGGCATCAGCCACATTCAGGACGAGTCGGACAAGTCCGGCATGCGCTTGGTGATTGAGCTAAAACGCGGCGAAGTGCCTGAAGTGGTGCTGAACAACTTGTACAAGCAAACCCAGCTGCAAGACTCCTTTGGCATGAACATGGTGGCGCTGATCGACGGCCAGCCGCGTTTGTGCGATTTAAAGACGCTGATCAGCGTGTTTTTGCAGCACCGCCGCGAAGTGGTCACGCGCCGCACGGTGTTTGAGCTGCGCAAAGCACGCGATCGCGGCCACGTCCTCGAAGGCTTGGCAGTGGCGCTGGCGAACATTGACGAATTCATCGCCATCATCCGCAACGCCCCGACCCCACCGGTCGCCAAAAGCGCGCTGATGTCCAGCAGCTGGGACAGCGCGCTGGTGCGCGAGATGCTGACCCGCACCCGCGCCGATGGCGGCGCCATCCAAGCCGACGATTACCGCCCCGAAGGGCTAGAGCGCGAATTTGGCATGGGACAAGACAGCCGCTACCGCCTGTCCGACACCCAAGCACAAGAGATTTTGCAGATGCGCCTGCAACGCCTCACCGGCTTAGAGCAGGACAAGATCGTTGCTGAATACAAAGAAGTGATGGCGGTCATTGAAGACCTGCTGACCATCCTCGCCACGCCCGAGCGCGTCTCCTCCATCATTGGTAGCGAGCTCAACACCATCAAATCTGAGTTTGGCAACAGCAAGCTCGGCGCCCGGCGCAGCTTGGTCGAGTACAGCGCGCAAGACTTGTCCACCGAAGACCTGATCACACCCACCGATATGGTGGTCACGCTCAGCCACACCGGCTATATCAAGAGCCAGCCGCTGTCTGAATACCGCGCGCAAAAGCGCGGCGGACGCGGCAAACAAGCCACGGCGACCAAAGAGGACGACTGGATTGACCAGCTGTTCATCGCCAACACCCACGACTACATCCTGTGCTTCTCCAACCGCGGCCGCCTGTATTGGCTCAAGGTCTGGGAAGTGCCGGCAGGCTCACGTGGTTCGCGCGGTCGCCCCATCGTCAACATGTTTCCGCTGCAAGAAGGCGAAAAAATCAACGTGGTGTTGCCGCTGACCGGCGACATGCGCACCTTCCCGACAGACCGCTACGTGTTCATGGCAACGCGCATGGGCACCGTGAAAAAGACGGCGCTGGCCGAGTTCTCCAACCCGCGCAAGATCGGCATCATCGCCATCAACTTGGACGAAGGCGACCAGCTGATTGGCGCGGCGATTACAGACGGCCAGCACGACGTGATGCTGTTCTCGGACGGTGGCAAGGCGGTGCGCTTTGACGAGAACGACGTGCGCTCTTTGGGGCGCAACACCCGTGGCGTGCGCGGCATGAACTTGGAAGAACACCAAAGCGTCATCGCCATGCTGGTGGCCGAGGACGAAGCGCAAAGCGTGCTCACCGCCACTGAAAACGGCTACGGCAAGCGCACCAACATTGCCGAATACACCCGCCACGGCCGGGGCACCAAGGGCATGATCGCCATCCAGCAAACCGGGCGCAACGGCAAAGTCGTCGCCGCGACCTTGGTTCATGCCGATGACGAAATCATGCTGATCACCGACCGCGGCGTGCTAGTGCGCACCCGCGTCAGCGAGATCCGCGAACTCGGCCGCGCCACCCAAGGCGTGACGCTGATTGCGCTGGACGAAGGCGCCAAGCTCAGCGGCCTGCAACGCATCGTCGAAAACGATGCCAACGTGACCGACACAGACGCCGCCGCAGAAGACGACGCAGACGCATCAGCAGCTGCAGACACCCCCGAAGCGCCTGACGCCTGACGCGCCCGCCCTGCCCGCTCGTCACCGAGCGGACAATTACTATTAAATCAATAGCTGCTAGCGCACGTATCCATTGGGCTAGAGGCACTTTTCACTATAAATTACACCATGCAACGCCCTTACAACTTCTCCGCCGGCCCGGCGGCCATTCCCGCTGAGGTTTTAGAGCAAGCGGCCGCCGAGATGCTCGACTGGCACGGCTGCGGCATGGGCGTGATGGAAATGAGCCACCGCGGCAAAGAATTTGTCTCGATCTGCGAGCAGGCCGAAGCCGACCTGCGCGAGCTGTTGGCGGTGCCAGCGCAGTTCAAAATTTTGTTTATGCAAGGCGGCGGCTTGGCTGAAAACGCCATCGTGCCGATGAACTTGTCGCGCGCGGCCACGGTGGACTTTGTCGTCACCGGCAGCTGGAGCCAAAAGTCTTACAAAGAAGCGCGCAAATACGCGGCTGAAGTCAACTTGGTGGCTTCGGGCGAAGACGGCGGCTTTATCACCTTGCCCGACCCGGCGCACTGGCAGCCCAGCCGCGGCGCCAGCTATCTGCATATTTGCAGCAACGAGACCATCCACGGTGTCGAGTTTCACGAGCTGCCCGACTTGAAAGCGCTGGGCTGTGATGCGCCACTGGTGATTGATTTTTCGTCCCATGTCGCCTCGCGCCCGGTGGACTGGTCGCGCGTTGGCTTGGCCTTTGGCGGCGCACAAAAGAACATTGGCCCGGCGGGCCTGACCATCGTCATCGTGCGCGAAGACCTGCTGGGTCACGCGCTGGCGATTTGCCCGAGCGCCTTTGATTACAAAATCGTCGCCGAGCACGGCTCGATGTACAACACGCCGCCAACGTGGGGCATTTACATCGCCGGCCTGACCTTCCAATGGCTCAAGCGCCAGCGCGAGGGCGACGCTACCGGCGTGGCCGCGATGGAACAGCGCAACATCGCCAAGGCCGAGCTGCTCTACAACGCCATCGACCAATCACCGTTCTACTTCAACAAAGTGGCCGTCAATTGCCGCTCACGCATGAATATTCCGTTCTTTTTGCGCGACGAATTTCGCAACGATGCCTTTTTGGCCGGTGCCAAAGAGCGCGGTCTGTTGCAGCTCAAAGGCCACAAATCGGTCGGCGGGATGCGCGCCAGCCTGTACAACGCCATGCCGTTGGCTGGTGTCGAGGCGCTGGTCACCTATATGCAAGAGTTTGCGCAGCCGCACCTTTGAATAGAAAAACGATGACAAGCACCCCCATTGCCTCTCCTGATTTGGCGCACCTGCGCGTGCAGATTGACTCCATCGACACGCAACTGCTGACGCTGCTCAACCAGCGTGCCTTGGTCGCCGAACAAGTGGGCGAAGTCAAAAAGCGCGAAGGCACGCCGTTTTTTCGCCCCGACCGCGTGGCGCAGGTGATTGAAAAAATCCAGCACGCTAACCCTGGCCCGCTCAAAGGCCCTCATGTGTCGGCGATTTGGCGCGAAATCATGTCGGCGTGCTTAGCGCTCGAATCACCGCAGCGGGTTGCCGTCCTCGGCCCGGCTGGCACCTTTTGCGAGCAAGCAGCGATTGAATACTTTGGCGGTGCCGCCGACATCGTTTATTGCGCCAACTTTGACGAAGTGTTCCACGCCACCGCTTCGGGCAGCGCGCAGTTTGGCGTCGTCGGTGTCGAGAACTCGGTCGAAGGCGTGGTGACGCGCTCGCTGGACTTGTTTTTGCACACGCCGACGCACGTTGTTGGCGAAGTCAGCCTGCTGGTGCGCCACAACCTGCTGCGCCAAAACAACTCGCTGGACGAGATTGAAGCCGTGCTGGCACACCCGCAAGCGCTGGCGCAATGCCAAGCGTGGCTGTCCAAGCACCTGCCACACGCCGAGCGCAAACCCGTCTCCAGCAACGCTGAAGGTGCCCGCTTGGCCGCCACCAACCCAGCTTGGGCGGCGCTGGCTAGCGAACGCGCCGCGACACAATTTGGCCTGCACATCGTCGCTCACGCGATTCAGGACGAGGCGTACAACCGCACGCGCTTTGCCGTAATTTGCCTGCCGCACACGCTGGACACACCGCCGCCCTCGGCGCGCGACTGCACCAGCCTGATCGTCTCGGTTCCTAACGAGGCCGGCGCGGTACACGATTTGTTGGTTCCTTTGAAAAAGCACGGCGTCTCAATGACGCGCTTTGAGTCGCGCCCCGCCCGCACCGGCCAGTGGGAATACTATTTTTATATCGATATTGAAGGCCACCCTAGCCAGCCACACGTCAGCGCGGCGCTGACCGAGCTGCGCAGCCTGTGCGCGTTCTACAAAGTGCTAGGCACTTACCCAGTCACCGCATAACGCAAGCACATCACGACACCAACCACTTCTCCAAGGGCACTGCATGTTTGAACAATTGGGTCTGATTGGCTGCGGCCTGATGGGCGGGTCGTTTGCGCTGGCGCTCAAGCGCGCGGGACTGGTCAAGCGTGTCGTCGGCTACAGCAAATCGCCTTCGACCACCGACCGCGCCCGCCAGCTCGGCGTGATCGACGTCGAAGCGCCCTCGGCGCTGTTGGCGGTAGCTGGAGCCGACATCGTCTTGATCGCCGTCCCCGTCGCGGCCACCGAGTCGGCGCTCAAAGCCATCAAGCACCTGATCACACCCAAAATGCTGGTGATGGATGTTGGCTCGACCAAGGTCGATGTGGTGCAAGCAGCGCGCCGGGCGCTGGGCGACAAAGTGGCCTCTTTCGTGCCAGCGCACCCGATTACTGGGCGCGAAGTCTCGGGCGTAGAGCACGCTGAAGCCACGCTGTACGAAGGCCGCCAAGTCATCTTGACGCCGACCGAGCGCACCTTGACCGCCCAACTGCAAAAAGCCCAAGACGTCTGGACGGCCTTGGGCTGCCGGGTCAACAGCATGTCGCCCGAATCGCACGACGCCGCTTTTGCCGCCGTCAGCCACTTGCCGCACTTGCTGGCGTTTGCGCTGATGAACAGCATCTCGGGCCAGCCGCAAGCCGAAGATTTTTTATCTCTCGCTGGCCCCGGCTTTCGCGACTTCACCCGCATTGCCGCCAGCGACCCCAAAGTGTGGCGCGACATTTTGCTGGCCAACCGCGAAGAGCTGCTGACGCAAACACAGCTGTTCCAGCAAGCGCTCAAGCAATTTGAAAACGCCATGCGCAGCGACAGCACCCAGTCGATCGAAGACATGATCACGCTGGCCAGCGAAACCCGCACCCACTGGCGTATGAGCACGCAAAAATCCAGCGTACCCCGCTAAGAACCCGCTTGTCATGTTCAGTACCGCCTTTCTCGACCTTCCCCCTCTGCAAACTGCCGCTGGCAGCGTTCACTTACCCGGCTCCAAAAGCATCTCCAACCGCGTACTGCTGCTGGCCGCACTGAGCAGCGGCACCACCACGGTGCATGACTTGCTGGCCAGCGACGACACCCGCGTGATGCTGGACGCGCTGCGCCAACTCGGCTGCGGCGTGCAAGAAGACGGTAGCCAAGCGCGTATTACCGGCTTAGGCGGTCGCCCGCCAGCCAGCTGCGCGCCGATTTTCTTAGGCAATGCCGGCACCGCCATGCGCCCGCTGACCGCCGCGCTGGCCTTGCTGGGCGGCGAATACACCTTGAGCGGCATCGCCCGAATGCACGAGCGCCCGATTGGCGATTTGGTCGATGCGCTGCGCCAACTCGGCTGCCACATCGACTACCTGGGCAACGACGGCTACCCACCGCTGCACATTAACCAAGCCAGCGGCGTGCCAGCGCTGTCACTGGACGCGCCGATTCGCATCCGTGGCGACGTTTCCAGCCAGTTTTTGACGGCGCTGCTGATGGCCTTGCCCTTGGCCGCAACGCAGCAAGACATCCACATCGAGGTCGTCGGCGAGCTGATCTCCAAGCCCTACATCCACATCACGCTGCAACTGTTGGAGCGCTTTGGCATCCGCGTTCACCACGACAACTGGCAGCGCTTCACCATTGCCGCCGGCAGCCAATACCAGTCACCGGGTGACATCCATGTCGAGTCGGACGCTTCATCTGCTAGCTATTTCATAGCTGCTGGCGCAATAGCAGCGGGCGTTACAGGCCAAAATGGCATAAAAATCTTAGGTGTGGGGCTGGATTCCATCCAAGGCGACATCCGCTTTGTCGAGGCTGCCCGCGCGATGGGCGCGCAGATCACCGGCGGCGCCAACTGGCTAGAGATTCAGCGCGGCAGCTGGCCGCTGCAAGCGGTCGATATGGACTGCAACCACATCCCCGACGCGGCGATGACGCTGGCGGTAATGGCGCTGTACGCCAACGGCACCACCACGCTGCGCAACATTGCCAGCTGGCGGGTCAAGGAAACCGACCGCATCGCCGCGATGGCGACTGAGCTGCGCAAACTCGGTGCCAGCGTCGAAGAGGGCGCGGACTTCATCCGCGTCACGCCGCCCGCCACACCCGCCGACTGGCGCGCCGCCAGCATCCACACCTACGACGACCACCGCGTCGCCATGTGTTTTTCGCTGGCCGCCTTCAACCCGGCGGGCTTGCCGGTGCGCATTGAAGACCCGAAATGTGTCGCCAAGACGTTTCCCGATTACTTTGAAGCGTTGTTCTCGGTGGTGCAGACCGCGCCCGCGCACATTCCGGTGATTTGCATTGACGGCCCCAGCGCCTCGGGCAAAGGCACCGTGGCCGCTGCGGTGGCGCGCGAGTTGGGCTATGTGTTTTTGGACTCCGGCGCGCTTTACCGCATCACCGCACTGGCCGCCACGCGCGCCGGCTTAGCGCTGGACACCGCGCACGAAAGCGCCATCGCCCAATTGGCTGGGCAACTCGACATCCGCTTTGAGGCCAGCCGCATCCTGCTGGCCGGCGAAGACGTGACCGAGGCCATCCGCACCGAAGAAGCCGGCATGAACGCCTCGCGCGTCTCGGCCTTGCCTGCGGTGCGCGCCGCGCTGGTGGCGTTGCAGCACAGTTTTCAGCGCCTGCCGGGCTTGGTGGCCGACGGGCGCGACATGGGCACGGTGATCTTTCCGGGCGCGCCGCTCAAGCTTTTCCTCACCGCCAGCGCCGAATGCCGTGCCGAACGCCGCTATAAACAGTTGATAGCGCAAGGTTTGCCCGCTAAAATGTCCGACTTGCTGGCCGACCTCAGGGCACGCGATACCCGCGATATTTCGCGCAGCGCAGCGCCCTTAAAGCCAGCACCGGATGCGATTGCCCAAGACAACTCTGTCCTGACGATTGAACAATCTGTCAGCCAAGTATTGGCTTTGTGGCAGCAGCGCCAGCCCTTCACGCCCAGCGTGGTTGGCTGACAACGGGGCAAAAAATGCCCTAAACCCAGAACCGCAGCGCTAGGCAATGTGGTTCTTTTTTAACTTAACCCGTGGCACCCGCCACACAGCAAACCACCACCGACAGCCTTTGAATCAGCAGCAATCGTGCCGCTGTAAACCTGTCAGTGGTAAGGAAATACATGTCTGAATCTTTTGCCGCCCTTTTTGAAGAATCCTTGCAGCGTACGGAAATGCGCCCAGGCGAAGTTATCACCGCTGAAGTCGTGCGCGTTGAGCACAACTTTGTGGTGGTTAACGCCGGCCTGAAGTCCGAAGCCTACGTACCGCTAGAAGAGTTCAAGAACGACAAGGGCGAAGTCGAAGTCCAAGTGGGCGATTTCGTCTCTGTGGCCATCGGCTCGATTGAAAACGGCTACGGCGACACCATCCTGTCGCGCGACACCGCCAAGCGCCTGGCTTCGTGGATGAGCCTGGAAAAAGCCCTGGAATCGGGCGAATTCGTCACCGGCACCACTAGCGGCAAGGTCAAGGGCGGCCTGACCGTTCTGGTCAACGGCATCCGCGCATTCTTGCCCGGTTCGCTGATCGATACCCGTCCGATCAAGGATCTGACGCCGTACGAAAACAAGACCATGGAATTCAAGGTCATCAAGCTCGACCGCAAGCGCAACAACGTGGTGCTGAGCCGCCGCGCAGTGGTCGAAGCCTCGATGGGCGAAGAGCGCGCCAAGCTGATGGAAACCCTGAAAGAAGGCTCCATCGTTCAAGGCGTGGTCAAAAACATCACCGAATACGGTGCATTTGTGGACTTGGGCGGCATCGACGGTCTGCTGCACATCACCGACATGGCATGGCGCCGCGTTCGCCACCCTTCCGAGGTGGTCACCGCTGGTCAAGAAATCATGGCCAAGATCCTCAAGTTCGACACCGAAAAGAACCGTGTCTCGCTGGGTCTCAAGCAAATGGGCGACGACCCGTGGATGGGCGTTTCGCGCCGCTACCCACAAAGCACCCGCCTGTTCGGCAAGATCACCAACATTGCCGACTACGGCGCGTTCGTTGAACTCGAACCGGGCATTGAAGGCTTGGTGCACGTCTCTGAGATGGACTGGACCAACAAGAACATCGCTCCTTCCAAGCTGGTCACGCTGGGCGACGAAGTCGAAGTCATGGTGCTGGAAATCGACGAAGACAAGCGCCGCATCAGCTTGGGCATGAAGCAGTGCAAGGCCAACCCTTGGCAAGACTTCGCGCAAAACACCAAGCGCGGCGACCGCGTCAAGGGCCCGATCAAGTCGATCACCGACTTTGGCGTGTTCGTGGGCTTGGCTGCTGGCATCGACGGTCTGGTTCACCTGTCTGACCTGTCGTGGAACGAAACCGGCGAAGCCGCCGTGCGCAACTACAAGAAGGGCCAAGAAGTCGAAGCTCTGGTGTTGGCAGTGGACGTGGACCGCGAACGCATCTCGCTCGGTATCAAGCAGTTGGATGGCGACCCGTTCACCACCTTCGTGACCTTAAACGACAAGGGCCAAATCGTGACCGGCAAGGTCAAGACCGTGGACGCTCGCGGCGCTGAAATCGACCTCGGCGAAGACATCCTCGGCTACCTGCGTGCTTCCGAAATCTCGCGCGACCGCGTTGAAGATGCCCGCAGCGTACTCAAAGAAGGTGACGAAGTCACCGCTGTGGTGGTCAACGTCGATCGCAAGACCCGCAACATCCAGTTGTCGATCAAGCAAAAAGACATGGCTGACGAGCAAGGCGCGATGGCCAACCTGAGCCAACAGTCCAGCCGCGAAAGCGCTGGCACGACCAGCTTGGGCGCACTGCTGCGCGCCAAGTTGGACAACTCGGACAAGTAAGCGCTCTAAGCTCTTGACTGTTTGACCTTGGCCGGGCGAGTGCGCACAGCACCCGCCCGGCCATTTTTATGAGATTCGTGAGAACCGTGAGATTCCTTAGCCCATGACCCGATCCGATCTTGTTGAAGAATTGGCTGCCCGGTTCAGCCAGCTCACGCACCGCGACGCGGAACACGCCGTCAAAACCCTGCTTGACGCTGTCGGTGATGCACTGGTGCGTGGCAATCGCATTGAAATCCGGGGTTTTGGCAGTTTTTCCGTCAACCACCGCGCCCCGCGCATGGGGCGCAATCCGCGCAGTGGCGAAGCCGTCGCCATTCCCGCCAAACGCGTACCGCACTTCAAGCCCGGCAAAGCGCTGCGCGAAGCCGTGGACAAACGCACCGCCGAATTGGCCATCCTCGACCATCCGTTGGTTCGTGCTAAGCCTTGAGCCAATACTTTGCAGCCAGCCTCGATAGAATCATTTGACTACGAAGGGGACGCGATGAAATACCTGCTGTGGCTGCTCAAAGCAGCCATTTTTTTTACCCTGTTTGCGTTTGCGCTGAACAACCAGCAAGACGCTAGCGTGCACTTTTTCTTTGGCACGCAATGGCGCGCGCCTTTGGTACTGGTGGTGTTGAGCGCTTTCACCTGCGGTGTTGCTGTGGGTGTCGTGGGTATGCTGCCGCGCTGGTGGCGCCAGCACAAAGCGCACAAACAAACGTCGTCCGTTCATACGGCTACGGCAACCACTGGGGGCGCTGCACCGACCGCGCCGGTCACCACCGACCTGCCGCTGCCGCCCCATGGAGTTTGATCTCAGCGGAATTTTGCTTGGCCTGCCGCTGGCATTTTTGCTCGGCTGGCTGGCCTCGCGCCTCGATTTGCGCCAACTGCGCTTTGAAAACCGCCGCGTGCCCAAAGCCTATTTCAAGGGGCTGAACTTTTTGCTCAACGAGCAGCAAGACCAAGCGATTGACGCTTTTATTGAAGCGGTGCAAAGCGACCCGGATACCTCGGAGCTGCACTTTGCGCTGGGCAATTTGTTCCGTCGCCGTGGAGAGTACGACCGGGCGGTGCGCGTACACGAGCATTTGCTCTCGCGCGGCGACATCAGCCAAGTCGATAGAGAACGTGCGCAGCACGCCTTGGCGCTGGATTTTCTGAAAGCCGGCTTGCTCGACCGCGCCGAAGAAGCACTGGCACGCCTCGAAGCCACACCGTTTGAAGCGCAAGCGCGGCTGGCGTTGTTGGCCATTTACGAGCGCTCGCGCGACTGGCCCAACGCTGCGGCTATCACGCAAAAAATGCACGCTGCCCAGCAAGGCGACTTCAGCACCCGCCAAGCGCACTATTTGTGCGAGCAAGCCTTGGCGCTGGTCGCCCAAGGCGACCTGAGCGCCGCGCAAAGTCGGCTGGTGCAAGCGGCCACCATAGCCCCCGAAGCCGCCCGCCCGCGCATCGAACTGGCCAAGTTACAGCAACAACAAGGCGAATCCGCCGCCGCCGTCACCACGCTACTGGCCATGCACGCCGCCAACCCCAGCGCCCTGCCATTGGCGACGGCGCTGCTGGTGCAAGCCAGCCAAGCTTGCAGCCAAACCGCACCGGTGATGCAAGCGCTGCAGCAGCACTACCGCGACGCGCCGTCGCTGGATGTGCTGGACGGCATCGTCGCGCTCGAAGCGGCGGGCGGCACCCAGCCTAACGCCGGGCGCGAGTGGTATGTGCGCCACCTAGAAACCGAACCGTCGCTGGTCGCCGCAGCCAAATGGCTGGCGACCGAAAAACTAGAGCACGAGCAGTTTCACCCCCAAGTGCAGCGCGCGCTTGACCGCGCCAGCGCACCGCTGACGCGCTACCGCTGCGCCGCCTGCGGCTTTGAAGCGCGCCAGCATTTTTGGCAGTGCCCCGGCTGCCAAACTTGGGACAGTTACCCAGCGCGCCGGGTGGAGGAACTTTAAGCAACAGCGGGTAACTAAGGACGCGCAAAAAATACGCTTCGCACTATGATGTTTTTGCGGCAAATTCGCCGCCTCTTTTGCCCTCTCTAGGAGACTTTCGTATGCTGAAGAAATTTCTGATGTTGCTCACCCTGCTGTATGCCACCGTGTCGTTTGCGGCGGTCGAGGTCAACCAAGCCAGCGCGGCCGATTTGGATGGCATCAAGGGCATTGGCCCCACCATTTCGGGAAAGATTTTGGATGAGCGCAAAAAAGGCAACTTCAAAGATTGGAACGACTTCATCAGCCGGGTCAATGGCTTGGGCGAGAAAAACGCCGCCAAATTCTCCGCCCAAGGCATGACCATCAACGGCAGCGCCTACAACGGCGCGCCCGCGCCAGCCGCTGCACCAGCGCCAGCCGCCCCAATGCCAGCGAAAAAATAAGCCCCTTTGGCTCTCCCGCACACCCGCTACGGCGGGTTTTTTGCATTTAAATTAAGTAAAAATAGCCTCTAGCCCAATAAACACGTGCGCTAGTAGCTCATTTTTTAATAGTAAATATTGACCTATCGTTAAAATGCGCCGCTCATGCCTTTGATTTACCTCATCCTCCTGCCCTTTCTCGGTAGCCTGATTGCTGCCGTGTTGCCGTCCAATGCGCGCAATACCGAGTCCACGCTGGCCGGGCTGATTGCGCTGGGCTGCGCGGTACAAGTGGCGCTGCTGTTTCCGCAGATGGCCGATGGCGGCGTGCTGCGCCAAGAAATCACGTGGCTGCCGGCGCTGGGACTGAACCTTGTGGTGCGCATGGACGGCTTTGCGTGGATGTTTTGTATGTTGGTGCTGGGCATTGGCGCGCTGGTGGTGCTGTATGCACGCTACTACATGTCGGCCAACGACCCGGTGCCGCGCTTTTTTGCGTTCTTTTTGGCGTTTATGGGCGCGATGATGGGCGTGGTGCTCTCGGGCAACATCTTGCAGCTGGCGTTTTTTTGGGAGCTGACCAGCCTGTTTTCCTTCCTGTTGATTGGCTACTGGCACCACCGCAAAGACGCGCGGCGCGGCGCACGCATGGCGCTGACGGTGACCGGCAGCGGCGGGCTGTGCCTGCTGGCGGGGATGTTCATCCTCGGCCACATCGTTGGCAGCTACGACTTAGACCATGTGCTGGCCGCCGGCCAGCAGGTGCGCGACCACGCCCTGTACCTGCCGGCGCTGGTGCTGATTTTGTTGGGCGCGCTGACCAAAAGCGCGCAGTTTCCGTTTCACTTTTGGCTACCGCACGCGATGGCCGCGCCGACACCGGTGTCGGCCTATTTGCACTCGGCGACGATGGTCAAAGCCGGCGTGTTTTTGCTGGCGCGCTTGTGGCCAGTGCTGAGCGGCACCGAAGAATGGTTTTGGCTGGTCGGCGGTGCCGGCGCTTGCACGCTGCTGCTGGGCGGCTATGTCGCGATGTTTCAGCACGACCTGAAAAGCTTGCTGGCCTATTCGACCATTTCACACCTCGGTTTGATTACGTTGCTGCTGGGCTTGAACAGCCCGCTGGCCGCCGTCGCCGCCGTGTTCCACATCATGAACCACGCCACCTTCAAGGCTTCGCTGTTCATGGCGGTGGGCATCGTGGACCACGAAAGCGGCACACGCGATATTCGGCGGCTGTCGGGGCTGCGCAGGATGATGCCGGTGACCGCCACGCTGGCCATGGTGGCGGCAGCGGCGATGGCCGGCGTGCCGCTGCTCAACGGCTTTTTGTCCAAAGAAATGTTCTTTGCCGAAACCGTGTTTTTGGACACGCGCGACTTTCTGCAAATCGCCCTGCCGCTGCTGGCCACGGTGGCCGGCATGTTCAGCGTGGCCTATTCGCTGCGCTTCACGCTGGATGTGTTCTGCGGGCCACCAGCCACCGATTTGCCGTTGCAGCCGCACGAGCCACCGCACTGGATGCGCGTGCCGGTCGAGCTGCTGGTGCTGATTTGCTTGGTCGTCGGCATCGCCCCGGCGTGGACGGTGGGCGCGCCACTGAACGCGGCCGCGCTGCCGGTGGTTGGTGGCGTGCTGCCGCCGTTCAGTCTGGCGGTGTGGCATGGCTTTAATCTGCCGTTTGCCATGAGCGTGGCGGCAATGCTGGGCGGCATCACTTTGTATCTGTTGCTGCGCTGGCAACGCACGCGCGGCCAGATGCAAAACGCGCCGCTGGTCAGCTATTTCAGCGGCCAGCGGGCGTTTGAAGTGGCGTTAACGGTTCTTTCCAGCTTTGGCCGCCACGGTCGGCGCTGGCTAGGCACGCAGCGCTTGCAGTGGCAAATGCTGTGGCTGGTTTGTGCCAGCGTGGCGGCGGCTGCAATGCCGCTGTGGGTGCGCGGCCTGCACATTGGCGACCGCACGGCTTTGCCGATGTCGTGGGGCTTTGTGCTGCTGTGGGGCACTGGCATGGTCTGCGCCGTCGCAGCCGCTTGGCAGGCCAAATACCACCGCTTGGCGGCCTTGGCGCTGATGGGCGGCGCCGGCTTGGTCACCTGCATCACCTTCTTATGGTTCTCTGCGCCCGACTTGGCGCTGACGCAGCTGGTGGTCGAAATCGTCACCACGGTGCTGATTTTGCTGGGGCTGCGCTGGCTGCCCAAGCGCCAAGAAGATATGCGCAGCAGCTGGGCTGCGGTACAAAAACGCAGTGCCAAAGCGCGGCGTCTGCGCGATTTGCTGCTAGCGCTCATTGCTGGTGGCGGCATGGCGCTGCTGTCGTTTGCCATGCTCAGCCGCCCGTTTGCTGAGAGCACCTCGACTTTTTTCTTAGAGAACGCCCTGAGCGGCGGCGGCGGCAACAACGTGGTCAACGTGATGCTGGTGGACTTTCGCGGCTTTGACACGTTTGGCGAAATCGTCGTCCTCGGCATCGTCGCGCTGACGGTGTATGCGCTGTTGCGCCGTTTTCGCCCCGCGCCCGAAATCATGGACTTGCCCGAGCAACAGCGCGCCCTGCCCGCCGACTTGGTCACTGACTTGATTAACCCGCGCCAAGCCGCTGACACTGCTATTGGCTATTTGATGGTGCCCGCCGTGCTGGTGCGGCTGCTACTACCGTTTGCCACGCTGCTGTCGGTGTATTTGTTTTTGCGCGGCCACAACGAGCCGGGCGGCGGCTTTGTCGCCGGGCTGGTGATGTCGGTGGCGCTGCTGCTGCAATACATCGTCTCGGGCACGCAGTGGGTCGAGGCGCATTTGCCGCTCAACCCCCGGCGCTGGATTGCGGTGGGCATTTTTTGCGCGCTGCTCACCGGCTTTGGCTCAATGGCGTTTGGCTACCCGTTTATGACCACGCACACCGCCCACGTCACACTGGCGCTGATTGGCGAGATTCACTTGGCCAGCGCCACCTTTTTTGACCTCGGCGTGTATTTGCTGGTGGTGGGCGCGACGCTGTTGATCTTGACCTCGCTGGCGCACCAATCGGTGCGCGGCCACCGCTTTCATGCGCGGCTGGCCGAAGAAGCGGCGGCGACAGCCAGCGTCAACCCTACAGCCACTGAACAAGGAGCCTTGTAATGGAACTGGTATTGGCGCTGGCCATTGGCGTGTTGACCAGCTCGGGCGTGTGGCTGCTGCTGCGCCCACGCACCTTTCAAATCATCATGGGACTGGCGCTGCTGTCGTATGCCGTCAACTTGTTTATCTTCAGCATGGGGCGCTTAGGACTGGCGACGGGCAAAGCGCCGGTGTTGCAAACGGGTGTGGCGCAAGACTTGGCGCACTACGCCGACCCGATGCCGCAAGCACTGGTACTGACCGCCATCGTGATTGGCTTTGCTATGACGGCGCTGTTTTTGGTGGTGATGTTGGCCTCGCGTGGACTGTCGGGCACCGACCACGTCGATGGCAATGAGCCGCCCGAGTCGCGCCACCAGTCCCACCCAAGCGACGCAGCATGAGCGAGCCGACCTTTTTAGCGGCATGGATGCCGCACCTGATGCTCGCGCCCATCATGCTGCCGCTGCTGAGCGCCGCCCTGATGCTGCTGCTGCCCGAAGAAAAGCACCGCACCAAGCTGGTGATGAATTTAGGCTCGACGCTGCTGGGACTGGTAATTGCCTGCGCCCTGCTGGTCTGGACGCACCAACAAAGTGAGCCGGCCACGATGGGCGTGTATTTGCCCGGCAACTGGCCGGCACCGTTTGGTATTGCGCTGGCGCTGGATCGGCTATCGGCGCTGATGCTGGTGCTGGCCAGCGCTGTCGGGCTAGCGGCGGCGCTGTACGGCTCGGCGCGCTGGTACCGGGTGGGGGTGCATTACCACCCGCTGTTTCAGTTTCAGCTGATGGGCTTGAGCGGTGCTTTTTTGACGGCTGACCTGTTCAACCTGTTCGTGTTTTTTGAAATCATGCTGGCCGCCTCTTACGGCCTGCTGCTGCACGGCTCAGGCCGGGCGCGGGTGCAGGCGGGGCTGCATTTCATTGCCATCAACTTGGCTGCGTCGTCGCTGTTTTTGATTGGCGTCTCGATGCTGTACGGCCTGACTGGCACGCTCAACATGGCCGATTTGGCGCGCAGCGTCGCCCAAGTCCACGAGGCTGACCGGGGGCTGCTGCACGCCGCTGCCGGCATTTTGGCCACCGCTTTTCTCATCAAAGCCGCCGTCTGGCCGCTGAATTTTTGGCTGGTGCCGGCCTACAGCGCCGCCACGGCACCGGTGGGCGCGCTGTTTGCCATCATGACCAAAGTCGGTGTTTACGCCATCTTGCGGCTGTGGACACTGGTGTTTAGCAGCGAAGCCGGAGACTCGGCGCAATTTGGCAGCCTGTGGTTAATGGGCGGCGGCATGGTGACGATGGCGTTTGGCGCGATTGGCATGCTTGGCTCACAGCGATTGGGGCATTTGGCCGGTTATGCCGCCATTGTGTCTTCGGGCACGCTGCTGGCCGCTATGGGTTTTGGCCAGAACGGCTTGACGGCGGGAATGTTGTATTACCTGCCCAGCTCGACGTTGGCGGTGTGCGCGCTGTTTTTGCTCAGTGACGTGATTGACCGCTGGAGGAGCAGCGACGACAGCGCCGATCCCTACGAGCCATGCGCCGACGCTGCGCCGTTTTTAAACGCCGAGCTGGTGCCGACCGACGGTGCCAACTTAGACGACCAAGAAGAAGTGCTGGTCGGGCGCGCTATCCCCGCCGCAGCCGCCTTTGTCGGCCTGTCGTTCATGGCCTGCACGCTGCTGATTGCCGGGCTGCCGCCGCTGTCGGGCTTTGTCGGCAAAGTCACCATGCTGACGGCGCTGCTCAATCCGCTAGGTTTGGGCTTGTCCGGCGCACTGCAGATGGACTGGATTGGCTGGGCGTTTATGGCGCTGTTGATTGCCTCGGGTCTGCTGGCGTTGATTGCGCTGTCGCGCGCTGGCATCCGCCACTTTTGGGCAGCGCACGACCGCCCAACGCCGCAGCTGCACGTGCTCGAAGGCCTGCCGATTGCCGCGCTGCTGGCCACCTGCGTTGCCATGGCCTTTGCTGCCGCGCCCGCTATGCGCTTTACCCAAGCCACCGCTGACGCGCTGCACGCACCGGGCACCTACGTGCGCGCCATCTTGTCAGCGCAACCGGCGCGCCTGCCAGCGCCAGCAACCACCACAGCGCCCACGCACGAGAACAAGCCATGAAGCGCCTCTTACCCACCCCACTGCTATCGATAGCGCTGCTGTGCCTGTGGCTGCTGCTCAACCACAGCGTAAGCCTCGGCCACCTGTTGTTGGCGGTCATTTTGGCCATCGCCATTCCGCTGCTCACCGCTGGCCTGCGCCCGCTGCCGGTGCGCATTCGCCGCCCCGGAGCCATCTTGCGGCTAGTGCTGGCGGTGATGGCCGACACGGTGCAGTCCAACATCGGCGTGATTCGATTGCTGCTCTCGCCCGGCGCGGCGCGCCACCCGGCCGACTTTGTGCATATTCCGCTGCAACTGCGCGACCCGAACGCGCTGGCAGTGCTGGCGACCATCGTTTGCATCACGCCCGGCACGGTGTGGGCGGAGTTGTCGCTAGACCGCAGCATGTTGCTGCTGCACGTGCTCGAAGTCGATGACGCCGCCGCCATCGCCGCCCACGTCAAACAGCGCTACGAGCGCCCGCTGATGGAGATTTTTGAATGACGCCGATTTTGTCGTGGGCGCTGCCCTTGGC
This sequence comes from Giesbergeria sp., assembly GCA_041798325.1. Classification (GTDB taxonomy): domain Bacteria; phylum Pseudomonadota; class Gammaproteobacteria; order Burkholderiales; family Burkholderiaceae_C; genus Simplicispira. Next base: position 40,852 of record JBHCAP010000030.1, on the reverse strand, counting down.
GCTGCTGCTGCTGCTGCTGGCGATGGCCTTGACCCTAGCGCGCCTGCTGATTGGCCCGGCCGCGCAAGACCGCGTGTTGGCGCTGGACTGCATGTATCTGAACGCCATGCTCGTCATGTTGGTGCTGGGGCTGATGGACGACAGCAGCAGCTACTTTGAAGCGGCGCTGTTGATTGCGGTGCTGGGCTTTGTCGGCTCGACGGCGATGGCCAAATTTTTGCTGCGCGGCGAGGTCATCGAATGAGCACTGAAACACTGCAAACACTGCAAAGCGTGCAACCACTGCTGCCGCTGTGGGCTGAAATCACCGTCGCTGCGCTGGTGCTGATGGGCGCGCTGGTGGCGCTGCTCGGTTCGTTTGGGCTGCTGCGGCTGCGCAGCTTTTTTTGAGCGCGTCCACGCCCCGGCGATCATCGCCACGCTGGGCTGCTGGTGCGTGATGTATGGGGCGCTGCTGTATTTCTCATTGCGTGGCCACGGTCTGGCTATCCACCTGCTGCTGATTGCCGCCTTCATCGCCGTCACCGTGCCAATCACGACGATTTTTTTGATGCGTGCCAGCTTATTTCGCGCCCGCCAAATGGGCAAAAAGGTGCCGCCCAGCTTGAGCACACCCATCGACATCCAAGGCCGCACCAACCGCTAACCGCTGTAAGTCAAATAAAAAGTGAGCTGCTAGCGCACGTATCCATTAGCTTTCAGATAGTTTTCATCTTCAAAGCCAATAGATACGTGCGCTAGCAGCTATCAATTAAATATTGATCTCTCACTTTTCTTTAGGCAACATCCAACCAAGCGGTGCAGCGTGTCAAACTGCTCGCAGAAAAAACACCCCCAGCCGTCGCCTGAACGCGCAGATTTATTCACCCCACAGAAAGTCGCACCATGAAAAAACTCAAAGTCACCATCGAGCTGGAAATGACCGTCCCCGACGATTGGGAGCTGGCCGACACCTCCGAGGGCACGCCGGTGCTGCAACTGCCCAACGGCGTGTTCATGGACATCGCCATTGAGCCGCTGTTTGCCAGCGACCCCGAAGAAACCTGGAGCAGCACCGACGACGACGACACGCTCAACGACATCTTGGACATGGTCGAGAGCGAAGCCGTCACCTACGAATTCATCACGCACTGAGCGGCGCGATGGGGCACAAGCACCTTGCCACCCGCCGCAGCGCTTTGCTCGGCGGCTTGGGTCTGCTGGCACTGCCCACGGCAGCGCTGGCCGCTGGCCAAGCAGCGCAGTCCAACGTCTGGCCGCGCGCGCTGGCGGTGCCCGGCGGCGTGGTGCGCTTGTCGCTGGGGCCTGCGCCGCAGCCGCCCGTGGCTTTTGTGGGCGAGTCGCCGCAAATTCCACTGTTGGTGCTGGGCGACATGATCGAGTGGACGGCGGTGGTCGGCATTCCTTTGTCGGCTCCGGTGGGCGCAGCGCACATCACCGTCGCTGCCACGGCGGACAGAGCGGCGCGCCAAGTCGCCTACAGCGTGCTTGATAAGCGCTACCGCGAGCAGCGCCTGAGCGTCGCGCCGCGCACCGTCGATTTGTCGCCCGAAAACCAAGCCCGCTACGAGCGCGAGCGCGATCACCAAGCCGCCGTGATGGCGACGTTCAGCACGCCGCTGCCGGCGCGTTTGGCGATGCAGGTGCCAACACCGGGGCGGCGCTCCAGCTCGTTTGGGCTGCGGCGCGTCTTTAATGGCCAAGCGCGCAATCCGCACAGCGGCATGGACATTGCCGCTGCCACCGGCACGCCGGTCAATGCGCCGTTGGCGGGCAAAGTCATCAACACGGGGGATTATTTTTTCAACGGCCAGACGGTGTGGCTCGACCACGGCGGCGGTTTGTTGTCTATGGTTTGCCACCTGAGCGCCATCGACGCGCAAGTGGGCGACGTGGTGCAGACCGGCCAGCGGGTCGGTGCGGTTGGTGCCACCGGGCGCGCCACCGGGGCGCATTTGCACTGGGGAGTGATGCTCAACCGCAGCATGGTCGATCCGGCGCTGTTTTTGCCGGCATAAACGACTAAATATCAGTCAAATTGGCCTCTATCCCAATAAACACGGGCGCTAGCAGCTATCAAAAAAAGAGCACCTTTCGGTGCTCTTTTGCATTAGCGGCCTGCGAAAGGCTCAGTGCTTACTTGGGCACGATGGCGCTGGCCGAGCCGGCTTGCTTGCGCAGCTCAAACTTTTGGATCTTGCCGGTGGCGGTTTTCGGGATGTCGCCAAAAATCACCATGCGCGGCACTTTGAAGCCGGCCAAATGCTGTTTGCAGTGGGCAATGATGTCTTCGGTGGTGGTGTGCGCGCCGACTTTCAGCTCGACAAAGGCGCACGGCGTTTCGCCCCACTTTTCATCCGGCTTGGCGACCACCGCAGCCGAGACCACGTCCGGGTGGCGGTACAGCACGTCTTCGACTTCAATCGACGAGATGTTCTCGCCGCCCGAGATGATGATGTCTTTGCTGCGGTCTTTGATTTGGATGTAGCCGTCTGGGTACTGCACCGCCAAGTCGCCCGAGTGGAACCAGCCGCCGGCAAAGGCTTCCGCCGTGGCTTTGGGGTTTTTCAGGTAGCCCTTCATGGCGATGTTGCCCTTGAACATGATCTCGCCCATGGTCTGGCCGTCGTGCGGCATGGCTTCGAGCGTTTGCGGATCGCGCACGCTGACGGCGCGCTGCAAGTGGTAGCGCACGCCTTGGCGGGAGTTGAGGCGGGCGCGCTCGCCGATGTCCAAGTTGTCCCATTCAGCGTGTTTGGAGCAAACCGTGGCCGGGCCATAGACCTCGGTCAGGCCGTAAACGTGGGTCAGGTCAAAGCCGAGCTTTTCCATGCCTTCAATCATCGAGGCCGGTGGCGCAGCGCCAGCCACCATCGCTTTGACGCCGGTGGGCAGGCCTTCTTTCATCGCAGCGGGGGCGTTGACCAGCAGGCTGTGGACGATGGGCGCGCTGCAATAGTGGGTCACGCCGTGCGCGCGGATGGCGTTGAAGATGGCTTGCGGGTCAACCCGGCGCAGGCAGACGTTGACGCCGGCGCGCGCCGCCACCGTCCACGGAAAGCACCAGCCGTTGCAGTGGAACATCGGCAGCGTCCACAGGTAAACGGCGTGCTTGGGCATATCCCACTCCAGCACGTTGCTGATGGCGTTGAGCGCCGCGCCGCGGTGGTGGTAGACCACGCCCTTGGGGTTGCCGGTGGTGCCGCTGGTGTAGTTCAGCGCAATCGCATCCCACTCGTCGCCAGGCATTTGCCACGCAAATTGCGCATCGCCTTGGGCGACAAAGTCTTCGTAGGTGGTGCCACCCAGCGCTTGGGCGGGTTGGTCGTACAAAGCGTCTTGCACTTCGATGATGAGCAGCGGCGTGGTGGCGGTGCGCAGCGGCAGCGCTTTGGCAATCAGCGCCGAGAACTCGGGATCGACGATCAGCGCCTTGGCCTCGCCGTGGTCGAGCATGAAGGCAATCGCCTCGGGGTCGAGCCGGGTGTTGAGCGTGTTGAGCACCGCGCCAGCCATTGGGATGCCAAAGTGGGCTTCCACCATCGGCGGGGTGTTGGGCAGGATCACAGCGACGGTGTCGTTTTTGCCGATACCGTGCTTTTGCAACGCGCTGGCCAGTTGGCGGCAGCGGTCATAGGTTTGCGCCCACGTTTGGCGCAGCGCGCCATGCACGATGGCCAAACGCTCGGGGTACACCTGCGCCGCGCGCTCAATAAAGTCCAGTGGCGACAGCGCTGCATGGTTGGCGGCGGTGCGCGGCATGTCTTGGTCGTAAATACTGCTCATAAAAAGCTCTCCCTTAAAAAAACTTGTCAGACTGGTAGGTATTAACCCCAATTAAACCAGACCCAGCACGGCGCGGCGCAGCCCACCAGCGGCGAAAATGCCGCCGTGAGCATTCCCCAATCCTTTATCCAAGAGCTGCTTGACCGCACCGACATCGTCGAGGTGGTTGGCCGTTATGTGCAGCTGAAAAAAGGCGGCGCCAACTTTATGGGGCTGTGCCCGTTCCACGGCGAGAAGTCGCCGTCGTTCAGCGTCAGCCCGTCCAAGCAATTTTTTCACTGCTTTGGTTGCAGCAAAAGCGGCAACGCCATCACCTTTTTGATGGAGCACGCGGGCATGGGCTTTGTCGAGGCGGTGCATGACCTAGCGCAGCAAACCGGCCTGCCGGTGCCCGAAGACGACCTGTCGCCGCAAGAGCGCGAACGCGCCGCCGCCCGCAAGCAGCAGCAGGCCACGCTGACCGATGTGCTGGAAAAAGCCAGCACCGCCTATTGCCAGCACCTGAGCGGCGCGCAGCACGCGATTGAATATTTGCAGCGCCGGGGCGTGTCCAGCGCCGTCGCCAACCGCTATGGCTTGGGCTACGCGCCCGAGGGCTGGCACGGCCTCGCCAGCGTGTTTGCGCACTACGACGACCCGCTGCTGGCCGAGTCCGGCTTGGTCATCGTCCACGACGAAAACCCCGGCGATGTGCGCCGCTACGACCGTTTTCGCGACCGGCTGATGTTTCCGATTCGCAACGTCAAAGGCGAATGCATTGGCTTTGGCGGGCGCGTGTTTGGCGATGAAAAGCCCAAATACCTCAACTCGCCCGAAACCCCGGTGTTCCACAAAGGGCGCGAGCTGTACGGCCTGTTTGAAGCGCGCACCGCCATCCGCGAGCACGGCTTGGCGCTGGTCACCGAGGGCTATATGGACGTGGTGGCGCTGGCGCAGTTGGGTTTTCCGAACGCGGTAGCCACGCTGGGCACGGCGTGTACGCCCGAGCATTTGGCCAAGCTGTTTCGCTTTACCGACGCGGTGGTGTTTAGCTTTGACGGCGACAGCGCTGGCCGGCGCGCGGCGCGCAAGGCGCTGGAAGCGGCGCTGCCGTATGCCAGCGACACGCGCAGCATCAAATTTTTGTTCTTGCCCGCCGAGCACGACCCCGACAGCTTTGTGCGCGAGTACGGCAGCGACGCCTTTGGCCGCCACATCAGCGCCGCCCTGCCGCTGAGCGGCTTTTTGCTGCAAGCCGCTGCCGACCAGTGCGATTTGGGCACTCCCGAAGGCCGCGCCCACATGGCCAGCAACGCCCGCCCGCTGTGGGAGCTGCTGCCCGACGGCGTATTAAAGCGCCAACTATTGGGCGAAGTAGCCGCGCAATCGCAGCTAGAGGTGCGCGATTTGTCGGAAGTGTGGAGCCTGGCGCGGGCGCGCGATGCGGCGCGCTCACAGAGTGGCCACGCTATCGGCTATGCACCAGCGCCTCCAGAGGCCTACAGCGACTGGAGCCACAGCGAGCCGCCGCCCTACCTATCAGACTTTCCACCCAGCGGCCACGACAGCGGCGCTCTATCTTTAGCGCCTTCTTCGGCTTATCCGGTTTACACGCAGCGCCCCGCCAAGCCGCGCTGGACACCCAAAGGCGCTAACGGCGCAAAAGCTGCTGCATCGACCGGTGGCGTGCGTGGCCCAAGCACCGTGCTGGCCAACCGCGCCGACCATGCAGCGCGGCTGCTGCTGTCGCACATGGAGTTTTTGGATGCGCTGACGCAAGAAGAACAAACCATTTTGTGCGCGCTGGCCGCCCCACACGGCCCGCTGTTTGCGTGGCTGGAGACGCAATTTCACGAGCATGGCGTGCGCTCGTGGGCGCTGCTGCGCGAAGCCCTGCGCAGCGACCCCAGCGCGCAAGACTGCCAAGCGCTTGCCGAGCGCATCATGACCGGCGCTCACGCCCAAACTGAGGGAGAAACCAGCGAGCTGCGCGCTGAATTGCGCGGCCTGCTCAACCGCATGTTGATTGAGCACCTCAAGCAGCAGCAAGACGCGGCGATTGCCCAAGCCGCCCACGACCCCAGCGCGCTAGAGCGCTACCGCGTGCTGCAATTGCGCCGGGTGGCATTAGAAAAATTATCGACTTTGGCCGCTTGACGGCTCTTGAAATAAAGAGTAACAGCTACAATGTTCCGCTAACGTCGGCAAGAGCGACAGCAGCACCTCCGAACCGGGCCACCGTGACACACACGCACAACCGCCCCAGATATCGCAAGGACTGCACACCAAATGTTCGCCCCAACATCTTGCCGCCGAGGCTTTTTTAGCCTCGCATGTGGATGGCTGTAGCCATGCGCGTGCTCTGCGCGCAGCCTGCGCTGCCCAGAGAGAAGTTATTTACTGCCCCAGAAACCACCGGCACCCGCCGCCACCGCACACGCGTCCGTCCGCGCACCGGCTGTGCTCAAGAAAGTCAAAACTATGACCGTGACCTCCAAAAGTTCTGCCGCCGAGCTGCTCAAAGCCGCTGATGAATTGCTCAAGAAAAAACCAGCCCGTGCCAAAGTAGTCAAAGTCGCCAAAACTGTGGATGCCGCCGCTGAAGAGGGCGCTGCTGAAGCACCCAAAAAACGCGCCGCCACCAAAACTGCTGCCGCAAAGACCCCAGCAAAAACCGCTGTTAAAGCACCCGCCAAAGCCGCCGCCAAAAAAGCCCCCGGCCGCAAGCCCAAAGACAGCGATGACGACGATACCGATTTGTCCGACATCGAAGCCGACCTCGAAGGCGAGCCAGAAGCCGAAGCCGAAGCCGAAGTCGCTACCGACGCCTCTGCCGCTCCAGCAGAAAAAGTCAAACCGCTGCGCATGAAAATCAGCAAGGCCAAAGAGCGCGCCTTGATGAAGGAATTTGGCTTGGACGAAACCGTCCTGTCCGAAGAAGACATGGCCAAGCGCCGCTCGCGCCTGAAAACCCTGATCAAGCTGGGCAAAACGCGCGGCTATTTAACGCACGGCGAAATCTCTGACCACTTGCCCGACAAGCTGGTTGACCAAGAGACGCTGGAAGTGGTGATTTCCATGCTCAACGACTTGGGCGTGGCGGTGTACGAGCAAACGCCCGATGCCGAGCAGCTGCTGGTCACCAACACCGCACAAACCGCGTCCACCGAAGAAGAAGCCGAAGAAGCCGCCGAAGCCGCGCTGTCCACCGTGGACAGCGAGTTTGGCCGCACCACCGACCCAGTGCGCATGTACATGCGCGAAATGGGCACGGTCGAGCTGCTAACGCGCGAAGGCGAAATTGAAATCGCCAAGCGCATCGAAGGCGGCTTGATGGCGATGATGGAAGCCATCAGCGCCTGCCCAGCCACCATTGCCGAAGTGCTGGCAATGGGCGAAGAAATTCGCAGCGGCAAAGTGGTCATCACCACCATCGTGGACGGTTTTTCTAACCCCAACGAGGCCGACGACTACGTAGCCGAAGAAGACTTTGACGAGTTTGACGAGGACGACGACGACGACGGCAAAGGCGGCTCCAAAGCCATGACCCGCCGCCTCGAAGAGCTCAAGAGCGAAGCCCTGCGCCGCTTTGACCTGATGCGCGAGATGTTCGAGAAGATTCACAAAATCTACGAAAAAGACGGCTACGGCACGCCGGCCTACATGAAAGTGCAGCACGCCCTGAGCGAGCAGCTGATGACCATCCGCTTCACCGCTAAAACCATTGAAAAGCTGTGCGACATGGTGCGCGCTCTGGTGGACGATGTGCGCAAAAAAGAGCGTGAAATGCGCCGCATCATTGTGGACAAGTGCGGTATGCCGCAAGAGCAGTTCATCAAAGACTTCCCGGCCAACCTGCTCAACCAGCAATGGGTCGAAAAACAAGCCGCCGCCGGCAAGCCGTGGAGCGCGGTGATGGCGCGCAACATCCCGCCCATCCAAGACTTGCAGCAAAAACTGACCGATTTGCAAAACAACGCCGTGGTGCCGTTGACCGAGCTCAAACTCATCAACAAGCGCATGAACGCGGGCGAATCGACCTCGCGCGGTGCCAAGAAAGAGATGATTGAGGCCAACTTACGCCTCGTGATCTCGATTGCCAAGAAGTACACCAACCGCGGCTTGCAGTTTCTTGACCTGATCCAAGAGGGCAACATTGGCCTGATGAAGGCGGTGGACAAGTTTGAATACCGCCGTGGCTACAAATTCTCGACCTACGCCACGTGGTGGATTCGCCAAGCCATTACGCGCTCGATTGCCGACCAAGCGCGCACCATTCGCATTCCGGTACACATGATCGAGACCATCAACAAGATGAACCGCATCAGCCGCCAACACCTGCAAGAGTTTGGCTTTGAGCCCGATGCCTCGGTGCTGGCGGAGAAGATGGAAATTCCGGAAGACAAAATCCGCAAAATCATGAAGATTGCCAAAGAGCCGATCTCCATGGAAACGCCGATTGGCGACGACGACGACAGCCACTTGGGCGACTTCATCGAGGACGGTGCCAACACCGCGCCTATCGATGCCGCCATGCAAGCCGGCCTGCGCGATGTGGTCAAAGACATTCTTGACGGCCTGACGCCGCGCGAAGCCAAAGTGCTGCGGATGCGCTTTGGTATTGAAATGTCCACCGACCACACGCTGGAAGAAGTCGGCAAGCAGTTTGACGTGACGCGCGAGCGCATTCGCCAAATTGAAGCCAAGGCGCTGCGCAAGCTCAAGCACCCCAGCCGCAGCGACAAACTGCGCAGCTTTATCGATTCGCTGTAACCCGCAGCGCCGATTAGCCTAGCTGGCGCAAGCGCCTGCTGCTCCCCGTGGTATGGCGGCGAAGCGGCAGGCGCTTTTTTGTGGCCGCTCGCTACTGGCACAACAGCGCGTAGTTGTAAGACCACCACATTTTCTGAAAACTCAAGTGTTTTAGGGGTCTGGCGCATACCGGGTATGCGTTATGAGCTATTAAACTTGTAGCAAAATAGATTCAGCGCTATAGTCCGCACCGCACCCCAGAGCGCTTTGCGACGGGCGTTGAAATCCCCCTGATTCCCTACTGCGTAAGGAGAAGCCACATGAGCTCCAAAGAAAATACCGCTATCAACCAGTTGTTTGAACGGCTTGAACGCCGCTATGCCTTGCGCGTCCTGTGGGCCTTGCGCGACGGCCATCCGCAAACCTTTCGCCTGCTGCAAGACAGCGTCGGCAGCATCACGCCCAACACGCTCAACACCCGCATCAAAGAGCTGCGCGAGGCTGGCTTGCTCGACCACGGCACCGAGGGCTACATCGTCACCACCTCGGGCGCTGACTTGCTCAAGCGCCTCAACGACGTGCAAGCCTTTGCCAGCCGCTGGGTCGCAGGTCGCGCCAAGAAGTAACCGCACCGCAAAACCACAATAAATATAAGTGAAATTGGCCTCTAGCCCAATAAACACGGGCGCTAGTAGCTATCATTTATATAGTAAATTTATCAAAACTGACGCAATACAAGGATTGTTTATGGCATTCACCACCACCGCTTCTGGCCTGCAATACGAAGACACCGTTGTCGGCGAAGGCGCCGAAGCCGCCAAGGGTCAACAAGTCACCGTCCACTACACCGGCTGGCTCTACCAAGACGGCGTGCAAGGCGCCAAGTTCGACTCCAGCCGCGACCGCAACGACACCTTTGTGTTTGGTCTGGGCGCTGGCATGGTCATCAAGGGCTGGGACGAAGGCGTGCAGGGCATGAAGGTGGGCGGCCAGCGCACGCTGATCATTCCAGCTGAATTGGGCTACGGCGCACGCGGCGCGGGCGGTGTGATTCCAGCCAACGCTACGCTGAAGTTTGACGTGGAGCTGGTCGGCGTCGGCCGCTAATCCAGCGGGCACTGTCCCCATCAAAAAACGAAAAAGCGGCTTCACAGCCGCTTTTTTTGTGCCTGCAAAATTTATGGGACAGCGTCACATCTCAAAACGCACCAGCGGCTGCTCGGGCACGGGGCGGGTAATCCAACTGACCAACGCCGCCGACGCTAAACCCGCGCTGACACCAAACACCCCAGCGGACATCGGCTGGATGCCAAACCACAGCCCATCAGCCAGCAGCCAGCGCGGCAGCCAGTCTTGCACCAGCAGTGAGTGCGAGGCCATGTAATACACCGCCACGCCCAGCCCGCACAACATGCCAGCGACGGCACCCTTGCGCGTAGTGCCGCGCCAAAAGATGCCCAGCACCATCACCGGCACAAACGCCGACGCCGCCAGCGAGAACGAGGCCGACACCAGCGGCAAGATGTCCGACGGCTTGAGGGAGGCCACAAACGCCGCCACCAGCGCCACCGCCAGCAGGGTGAATTTGGTCAAGATGACGCGCTGCTCGGGCGAGGCGCTGCGCGGGCGCGACTGGAAATACAGGTCACGCACCAAGGCGTTACTGATGGTCAGCAACAAACCGTCTGCCGTGGACAGCGCCGCCGCCAATCCGCCCGCCGCCACCAAGCCCGAAACGACATACGGCATACCGCCCAGCTCGGGCATGGCCAGCATGATCAGGTCGGCACCGAGACGAATCTCGCCAAACTGCACCACGCCGTCGCCATTGATGTCTTCTACCGACAGCAGCGAGGCATCGACCCGCACCCACTGCGCCATCCAGTTGGGCAGTGCGTCAAAGCTGCTGCCGACGAGGTTGTTCATCACCTCAAACTTCACCAGCACCGCCAGCGCCGGCGCGCTCATGTAAATCAGCGCGATAAAAAACAGCGCCCAGCCCACCGAGCGGCGCGCGCCAGCTACGGTGGGCACGGTGTAAAAGCGCGTCAGCAGGTGCGGCAGGCCGGCGGTGCCGACCATCAGGCAAAACATCAGCGCCAAAAAATTGCGGCGTGTGTTTTGGTAGTCGGCCTGCTCTTGCGGCGTGCCGTCGGGATCGCCCGCGTAGGGCTGGCTGTGGCGCGGCAGACCGCCCAGCGGGCGGGCGCGCTCGTAGTTTTCGCGCATTTTCAGTGTCCACAGCTCGCGCGCGGCGGCGGCGTCGCGCGGCAGGGCGGCCAGCTCGCGGCTGGCGGCGACGATCAAACCGACATCCGCGTTTTGGGCGCGCAAGCGGTGGATTTGGGCTTGGCCAATCTCGCGCTCGTGCTCCAGTGCGGCATCCACGTTTTGCAGTCGGGCTTCAAAGTTTTGGGCGCGTTTCAGGTACGCGGCAATCACGGCGTGCTCGGCGGGGGAGTCGAGCAGCTGGGTTTCCAAATCGGCAATTTTGCCAATCTGCACGCCATAGACCAACGGTGCCATTGGATTGCCCAACTGTTTGTAAGCCAGCCACGACACCGGAATCAGAAACGCCAGCAGCACCACCACGTACTGCGCCACCTGCGTCCACGTGATAGCGCGCATGCCGCCCAAAAACGAGCACAGCAGCACGCCGCCCAAGCCGAGCATGATGCCGATCTCAAACTGCACCCCGGTCAGGCGCGAGGCAATCAAGCCAACGCCATAAATCTGCGCTACGACGTAGGTAAACGAGCACACCACCACCGCCAGCGCAGCAATCACGCGCGGCCAGCGGCCACCAAAGCGCACCTGAAAGAAGTCGGGCACGGTGTACAAGCCCATCGCCCGCAAATGCGGCGCGACCAGCATCGCCACCAAACAAAAGCCCCCCGTCCAGCCCAGCACATAGGCCAACCCGCCAGCGTGGCCGGGCGTGCCCGAGAAGCCTTGCAAATACAGCGCGCCCGAGAGGCTGATGAACGACGCCGCGCTCATCCAATCGGCAGCGGCGGCCATGCCGTTGTACATCGGCGGAATGCGCCGGCCAGCGACGTAATACTCCTGCGGGTCGGAGGTGCGGCCATAGACGCCAATCGCCGCATAGACCATCACAGTGAAAAACAGAAAGATGGGGCCAATCCAGTGGCGCGACAGGCCGCGTTGTTCCGCCCAAGCCATCAACGCCAAAAAGCCCAACACCCCCAGCACATACAGCCCCAAAATGCGGTGCAGTTGGCGCGCGTAGCTGGCAGATTCAGCCGAGTTAGACATCATTGCTGTGCGCAGCAAGGGCAGCCGCTGCTGCTGCATCGCGCCGCTCAAAGCAGCTCATGGCAGAGGCATAAACCACCACGATGGCGATAAACACCAGCACTGTGCCTTGGGCGGCCACCCAATAGCCAATCTGCCAATGGCTCAGTGCCAAAGTCAGCTCGCGGGCAAAAAAGCAAGCGCCAAACGACACCGACGCCCAAACCACCAACAGCCCGGCTTTGAGCTTGAGGTGGCGGGCGTCGTGCAAATCGGGCGGAAAAGGCCGCTCTTCCTGCCATTCGTCATCGGCTTCAGGAAGGGCGGCACGCATCACCACAGTGGCCGGTTAATCGCCAAAAAGCAGCTGCTTAGCCAGCCAGCTGCTGCCAAGTGGCAATCACGCTGTCGGGGTTGAGCGAAATCGACGAAATGCCCTCATCGGCCAGCCACTGGGCAAAGTCCGGGTGGTCGGAGGGGCCTTGGCCGCAGATGCCGATGTATTTACCCTGCGCGCGGCAGGCCTGAATCGCTTGGTGGATCAGCGCCTGCACCGCTGGGTCGCGCTCGTCAAAGTCGGCCGCCAAAATCTCCAAGCCCGAATCGCGGTCCAGACCCAGCGTCAGCTGCGTCAGGTCGTTCGAGCCAATCGAGAAACCGTCGAAGAATTCGAGAAAGCGCTCGGCCAAGATGGCGTTGCTTGGAATCTCGCACATCATGATCAGCTTGAGACCGTTGTCACCGCGCGGCAAACCTTGCTGCGCCAGCAGTTGCGTCACGCGCTCGGCTTGGCCCAGCGTGCGCACAAACGGCACCATGATTTGCACGTTGGTCAGTCCCATGTCGTTGCGCACGCGCTTGAGTGCCTCGCACTCCATCGCAAATGCTTCGCCAAACTCTTCGCTGACGTAGCGCGCTGCACCGCGGAAACCCAGCATCGGGTTTTCTTCTTCTGGCTCGTAGCGGCTGCCGCCAATCAGCTTGCGGTACTCGTTGCTCTTGAAGTCCGACAAACGCACGATGACTGGCTTGGGCCAGAAAGCCGCCGCAATCGTCGCCACGCCTTCGGCCACTTTGTCCACGTAAAACGCCCGTGGGCTGGCATGGCCGCGCGCCACCGACTCGACGGCCTTTTTCAGGTCGTTGTCGATGTTTGGGTAATCCAAGATGGCCTTGGGGTGTACGCCGATGTTGTTGTTGATGATGAATTCCAGCCGCGCCAAGCCCACGCCTTCGTTGGGCAGCTGGCAGAAGTCAAACGCCAACTGGGGGTTGCCGACGTTCATCATGATTTTGACCGGCGAGACGGGCATTTCGCCGCGCAGCACCTCGGTGACTTCGGTCTCCAGCAAGCCGTCGTAAATGCGGCCGGTGTCGCCCTCAGCGCAGCTGACAGTCACCAGCGTGCCGTCTTTCAGCAGCTCGGTCGCATTGCCGCAACCGACCACCGCCGGAATGCCCAACTCACGCGCAATGATGGCAGCGTGGCAGGTGCGGCCACCGCGGTTGGTGACGATGGCGCTGGCGCGCTTCATCACCGGCTCCCAGTTCGGGTCAGTCATGTCCGTCACCAGCACATCACCAGGCTGCACTTTGTCCATCTCGCTGATGTGGTGGACCAAGCGCACCGGGCCGGTGCCAATTTTTTGACCAATCGCGCGGCCTTCGGCCAGCACCGGGCCGGTGCCCTTCAATTTGTAGCGCAGCTCGGCTTGGCCTTTGGACTGGCTTTTGACGGTTTCGGGGCGCGCTTGCAGGATGTAGAGCAGGCCGTCTTGGCCGTCTTTGCCCCACTCGATGTCCATAGCGCGGCCATAGTGCTGCTCAATCACCAGCGCGTATTGCGCCAGCTGCTCAACATCCGCATCGGTCAGCGAATAGCGGTTGCGCTGCTCGGCTGGCACATCGACGGTTTTAATCAGCGCGCCGTTGGCAGCTTTTTCTTCCGGCGTGGCAAACACCATTTGGATCAGCTTGCTGCCCAAATTGCGGCGAATGACAGCTTGGTTGCCGGCCTTGAGCATCGGCTTGTGGACATAAAACTCGTCCGGGTTGACCGCGCCCTGCACCACGGTTTCGCCCAAGCCGTAGCTGCTGGTGATGAACACCACGTCTTCAAAGCCCGATTCGGTGTCGATGGTGAACATCACACCGGCGGCGCCCAAGTCCGAGCGCACCATGCGCTGCACACCGGCCGACAGCGCGACGATGTCGTGCGCAAAGCCTTTGTGGACGCGGTAGCTGATAGCGCGGTCGTTATACAGCGACGCAAACACCTCTTTCATCTTGTGCAGCACGTCTTCGATGCCGACGACGTTCAAGAAGGTTTCCTGCTGACCAGCGAACGAAGCATCCGGCAAATCTTCCGCCGTGGCGGATGAGCGCACGGCAAAGCTGGCCTCTGGGTTGCCAGCCGACAAGGTGGCAAAAGCTTCGGCAATGGCTTTTTGCAGATCGGCGGGGAAAGGCTGCGCCTCGACCATCGCGCGGATTTCAGCGCCGACGACGGCCAGCGCGCGCACGTCTTCGGTATCGAGCGCGGCCAGCTTGGCGCTGATTTTGTCGGCCAAGCCCTCAAAGGCCAAAAACTCGCGGAAAGCGTGGGCGGTGGTGGCAAAGCCGGTGGGCACGCGCACGCCCTCGGGCAGTTGCGAAATCATCTCGCCGAGCGAGGCGTTTTTACCGCCAACCGACTCGACATCGGTCATTCTCAGGTTTTCAAACGGGACAACCAAATCGGTTGGGCTGAAAAGTGCAGACATGGGAAAACTCCAGAAGTTGAAAGCGGCAAAACCTTGCAACCAAGAGACAGCTGAGTTGTTGTTTTTCTACGCTGGCCGGCGGCAAGGTCTGAAATTCGGATAATCGGCGCCATTGTAGGCTTCCCCCAACCGGCGCTCACCCATGCAAACACGTACCGTATTTTTTGTTTCCGACGGCACCGGCATCACTGCCGAAACCTTTGGTAACGCCATCTTGGCGCAATTTGACATGGCACCGCGCCGCGTGCGCCTGCCGTTTACCGACACCGTGGACAAGGCGCACCAAGTGGTGCGACAAATCAACCACACCTCGGAACTGGAAGGTGCCAAGTGCATTGTTTTCACCACGCTGGTGAACATGGAAGTGCTCAAAGTCATCCGCGAAGGCTGCAAGGGCATGTTGCTCGATATGTTCGGCACCTTTGTTCATCCGCTAGAGACCGAGCTGGGCATCAAGTCGCACCACCGGGTGGGGCGCTTCTCGGATATCAGCAAAAACCAAGAGTACCAAGACCGCATCGAGGCCATCAACTACAGCTTGGCGCACGACGATGGCCAAAGCCACAAAAATTTGGAAGCCGCCGATGTCATCTTGGTAGGGGTCAGCCGCAGCGGCAAAACGCCAACCAGCTTGTATTTGGCGATGCAGCACGGCTTGAAAGCCGCCAACTACCCGTTGATTCCCGAAGACTTTGACCGCCGCCAACTGCCGCCAGCGCTGGTGCCGTTCAAGAAAAAAATCTTCGGCCTGACCATCAGCCCCGAGCGCCTCTCTGAAATCCGCACCGAGCGCCGCCCCGATTCGCGCTACGCCAGCTTGCAAAACTGCCGCATGGAAGTGGGCGAAGCTGAAGCCATGATGCGCCGCGCCAATATCCGCTGGCTGTCGTCCACTACCAAGTCGATTGAAGAGATCGCTACGACTATCTTGCAAGAAGTGCGGCCTGAGCGACTGAGTTACTGAGCTGGCTTAGCGCCCTAAAGCAACAAAGCGGAACCTCGGTTCCGCTTTGTTTTTAATAGCTACTAGCGCCCGTATCTATTGGGCTAGAGGCTGTTTTGGCTTAAATTATCTTCCCTTCAGGCCGCTGGCGCGCTGCTGCGAATCAAGTGATCAAACGCCCCCAGCGCCGCCTTGGCACCCTCGCCAGCTGCAATGATGATTTGCTTGTACGGCGTATTGGTGCAGTCGCCGGCAGCGAACACACCGGGTATGTTGGTGCGGCCGTGGTTGTCCACTTCAATCTCGCCAAAGCGCGTCAAGGTGACAACGCCTTTCAGCCAATCGGTGCTGGGCAACAGGCCAATTTGCACAAAGATGCCTTCCAGCGCCACTTGCTGCGCTGCGCCTGTGGTGCGGTCGGTGTAGTGCAGGCCGGTCACTTTGCTGCCGTCGCCGATCACTTCGGTGGTTTGCGCATTCACGATGACGGTGACGTTGGGCAGGCTGTGCAGTTTGCGCTGCAGCACCGCGTCGGCTTTCAGTTCGGGGGCAAATTCGAGCACCGTGACGTGCGCTACCACGCCGGCCAAGTCAATCGCCGCCTCAATGCCCGAGTTGCCGCCGCCAATCACCGCCACGCGCTTGCCTTTGAACAGTGGGCCGTCGCAGTGCGGGCAGTAGGTCACGCCCTTGGTGCGGTACTCGTTCTCGCCGGGGACGCTCATGTTGCGCCAGCGCGCGCCGGTCGAGAGGATGACGCTGCGGCTTTTGAGCGTGGCGCCGTTTTCAAACTGCACTTCAATCAGCCCGCCCTCGGTGCTGGCCGGCACCAAAGCGGTGGCGCGTTGCAGATTCATGATGTCCACCTCGTAGTCGCGCACATGGCGCTCCAGCGCAGCGGCAAATTGCGGGCCTTCGGTTTTTTGGATGGAGATGTAGTTTTCGATGTCCACCGTGTCCAGCACTTGACCGCCAAAGCGCTCGGCGGCGACGCCGGTGCGGATGCCTTTGCGCGCGGCATAAACCGCCGCCGCTGCGCCAGCGGGGCCACCGCCGACGATCAGCACCTCAAACGGCGCTTTGTCGTCCATCTTTTTGGCGTCGCGGGCGCTGCTGCTGGTGTCGATTTTGGCGACGACTTCGGCCAGCTCCATGCGGCCTTGACCAAAGCGCTCGCCGTTCAAAAACACCGTGGGCACGCCCATGATTTCGCGCTCTTCAATTTCTTTCTGGAACACGCCGCCGTCAATCGCCGTGTGGGTGATGCCGGGGTTGAGCACGCTCATCAGATTGAGCGCCTGCACCACGTCGGGGCAGTTGTGGCAGCTCAATGAGTAGTAGGTTTCAAAGTGGAAGCTGCCTTCCAAGCCTTTGATTTGCTCCAGCAGGTCGGCGGCTTCTTTCGAGGGATGGCCGCCCACTTGCAGCAGCGCCAGCACCAGCGAAGTGAATTCGTGACCGAGTGGCACGCCGGCAAAGCGCACGCCACTGTCCGTGCCGGGGTTGGTGATGAGAAACGAAGGCTTGCGCACATCCAGCGCATTGTTCTCAACCACGGTAATTTTGTCGGACTGGGCGCGGATGTCTTGCAAGAGTTCGCGCAGCTCGGCGGACGCGCTGCTGTCGTCCAGCGTGGCCACCAATTCGACCGGGCGCTGCAGGCGCTCCAAATAGGCTTTCAATTGGGTCTTGAGGGTGTCGTCGAGCATGAGAAAACTCCTGAAATTAGCGATTTTTGGCGTAAAAAAACCCGGGCGCACGGCACCCGGGCGTTTGGTCAGTGGTTTAACTAACGATTAACCGGCAAATTAGATTTTGCCAACCAAGTCCAGCGAAGGAGCAATGGTCTTCTCGCCCTCTTTCCACTTGGCCGGGCAGACCTGGCCGGGGTTAGCGGCGGTGTACTGGGCAGCCTTGAGCTTGCGCAGCGTCTCTTGCACGTCGCGGGCGATTTCGTTGGAATGCACTTCGGCGGTTTTGATAACGCCATCGGGATTGATGACGAAAGTGCCGCGCAGTGCCAAGCCTTCTTCTTCAATGTGTACGCCAAAAGCACGTGTCAGCGTGTGGGTTGGGTCGCCCACCAATGGGAATTTGGCTTTGCCGACGGCATCGGACGTCTCGTGCCACACCTTGTGCGAGAAATGCGTGTCGGTGGTGACGATGT
This sequence comes from Giesbergeria sp., assembly GCA_041798325.1. Taxonomy (GTDB): domain Bacteria; phylum Pseudomonadota; class Gammaproteobacteria; order Burkholderiales; family Burkholderiaceae_C; genus Simplicispira. Next base: position 23,208 of record JBHCAP010000030.1, on the reverse strand, counting down.
ACACCTCGGTGTTGGCTTTTTGGAATTCGGCGTAGCTGTCAGCCGCGTCTTCGACTTCGGTCGGGCAGTTGAAGGTGAACGCTGCAGGCATAAAAATCAGCACCGACCATTTGCCCTTGAGGCTTTCTTCGGTCACGGTGATGAACTCGCCCTTGCCGTTGCGGTTAACGAAGGCTTCGGTTTTGAAGGGCTGGACTTGCGTATTGATCAGGGACATGGCGTTTTCCTTTGGTTAAAAAACAGATAACTGGCTGAACTGAGACTGCAGTTTAGGATAAAGATGTCGATTGCTCTAATCAATTGACTCAATGAAATAAATAGTTAATGGCTATTTACAAGCCAGCTTATAGCCCCGCTGCTAGCTCTTGCCGGGGGTGGGACGCACAATAGCGCCTTTCACCGCAACACAACTAAAGGAGTCCACACCATGAAGGGCGACGCACAAGTCATTGGCTATCTGCAAGCGCAGCTCAAGAACGAGCTGACCGCTATCAACCAGTATTTCTTGCACTACCGCATGTACAAACACTGGGGTTTTGACAAGCTGGCCAAGAAGGAATACGAAGAATCCATCGGCGAAATGAAGCACGCTGACCTGTTGATGGACCGCATTTTCATGCTCGACGGCCTGCCCAACCTGCAAGACTTGGGCAAGCTGCAAATTGGCGAAGACGTGCCCGAGGCGCTGGCCTGCGACCTGCGCTTAGAAGTCGGCGCACAAGCCACCGTGAAAGAAGGCATGGCCCACTGCGAAGCGGTGCGCGATTACGTCTCGCGCGATTTGCTGCAAAAAATCTTGGACGACACCGAAGAGCACATCGACTTCTTGGAAACCCAAATCGAGCTGATCGACAAAGTCGGTCTGCAAAACTACCTGCAGTCGCAAATGGGCGAACTGGGCTAAGCCCTCAAGCGCGCTGACAGCGCACACGGCACAACGGGCTTCGGCCCGTTTTTTATGCATCAAAATGGCCTCTAGCCCAATAGATACGGGCGCTAGCAGCTATCATTTTTTATTTATCAACGCCTTGATATGACCGAATCTGTCGATTCCTCCCCCACCGCGCCCGTGCCTGCCCAGCCGCGCAACCCGCTGCACGGCATCACGCTCGAAGCGATGGTGACCGCGCTGGCCGATTACTTTGGCTGGGAAGAATTGGGCGCGCGCATTCCGGTGCGCTGCTTTCAAAGCGACCCCAGCGTGGCGTCGAGCCTGAAGTTTTTGCGCAAAACCCCGTGGGCGCGCGAGAAAGTCGAGGGCTTGTACCTGTTCATGTTGCGCGACCAGCGCCGCTATGCGGCGGCCACCCAGTCGTCGGCGCACTTGCCGGCGTACACCAAAGACAAAGACTGAATCACGGCGCAATTACGGTGCAGTCAGGGCGCAATTTGGTGCTGCCAATAGCGCCGCTGCTGCTGGCGCTCGCACAACACCTGCGCCGGCTGGGTCGATTGCCACGTCGCCGCACCGCAGCGCGCCGAATCCCACACCGCAATGCCGCGCTCGCGGTAGCGCTGCACCACTTCTGCCGCCGGATGGCCAAAGCGGCTGCGGTAGGCCGCCTGCACCAGCGCCACGCGCGGCTGCACTGCATCCAAAAACTCACCGCTCGACGAAGTTTTGCTGCCGTGGTGCGGCACCAGCAGCACATCGGCGGCGATGGGCGCTTGGCGCGCTAGCAGTGCGCGCTCTTGGGCTTTTTCAATATCACCCGCCAGCAACGCCACCGCGCCATCTGGCGACGCTATGCGCAGCACACAGCTGTGCGTATTCGGGTTGCGCGCGCGCTCAGCGCCGCTGCCTTCACCCGGCAACGGGTGCAGCACGCGGAAATCCACGCCATCCCAAGTCCACTGCTGACCCGCCGCGCACGGCTGCACCGGGCGCAGCGTTTGCAGATGGTGTTCGCCCTCAATCGAGCCGATGAGTTGCGCTTGCGGTTGTTGCGCCAGCACCGCCGCCGCGCCGCCGGTGTGGTCGCTGTCGCGGTGGCTGAGCAGCAGCACATCCACCCGCTCATCCAACGCCCGCAAGAGCGGCACCAGCACCCGGCCACCGGCATCGCTGTGGGCGCTGTAGCGTGGGCCGGTGTCGTACAGCAGGGTGTGCTTGGCGGTGCGCACCAACACGGCATTGCCTTGGCCGACATCGGCGGCGAGCAGCTCAAACTGCCCCGGCGCGGGGCGCGGCGCTTGCCACAGCAGCACTGGCAGCAGCAGCGGCAAACCGAGCAAACGCACCGGCCACGGAAAACGCATCGCCAACAACACCCCGCCGGCGACACCCGCCGCGCCCGCCCACAGCGGTGCCACCGCCACCCAGACGCTGGCCAACGGCAGCGCGGCCAGCGCCTGCAGCAGCGCACTCAAACCCCACACCGCCCAGCCGGCCAAGTGCCACAGCGGCGGCCACAGCACGCCGGCAAACGCCAGCGGCGTCACCACCAGCGTCACCCACGGAATCGCCAGCAAATTGGCCAACAACCCGACGATGGACACCTGCCCAAACAGCAGCAGCGTCAGTGGCGTCAGCGCCAGCGTCACCACGCCTTGCTCGCGCAATAGTGAGGCAAATTGGCCTCTAACGCCCGTCCTGCCTGCGCTAGCAGCTCCTTTATCCGTAGCAAACAGCACGGCGACGGCGACAAAACTCAGCCAAAACCCGGCCTGCCACAGCGCCCACGGGTCGGGCAACACCACCACCGCGCAGGTCAGCAGCCACGCGTGCGGCCACGGCCAGCGCCGCCCGCTCAGGCGCAGCAGTGCCACGGTGGTCAACATGGCAATGGTGCGCTGCGCCGGCACGCCCCAGCCACTGAACAGCGCATACGCCAGCGCCAACAACACCCCGCCCACCAGCGCCGCCGACGGTGCCGGCCAGCGCAAACACAGCCGCGCCGAGCGCCGCCACAGCCAGCGCACGCACAGCGCCGCCACCCACGCAAACAGCGTGATGTGCAGGCCAGAAATGCTCATCAAATGCGCTACGCCGGTGGCGCGGAACACCTCCCAATCGGCGCGGTCGATGGCGCGCTGGTCGCCGGTCACCAACGCTGCCACTACGCCGGCGGTGCGCACGGCGCTGGCGTCGGTTGGGTCGCGGGCGAGGCGCTCCAAGATGGCATCGCGCACCGATTGGCGCGCTTGCTCAATCGGATAACGCCACGTGGCGGCGAGGCGCTGGGGCGGCAGGTCTTTGGTGCCGGCGCGCACGTAGCCAGCGGCTTGCACGCCTTGCGTCCACAGCCACAGCTCGTAGTCAAAACCGTGCGGATTGCGCTCGCCGTGCGGCGCTTTGAGGCGGGCGGTCAGTTGCCAGCGCTCGCCGGCGCGCAGGGCGGGCACGCTGCCGGGTTGTTTGGCCCCCGCGCCAGCGCCGCTGCTCTCGCGCCAGCCGCCGGCGTACCAGCCCAGATCAATCAGCGCCGGCAACTGCACCACTGCGCCGCCCAACTGCGCCGCTTCGACCGCCAAGCGCAGGCGCACGCCGCCTTCAATCGGCTGGGGCATGGTGGCAATCACGCCGGTGATGCGGATGTCGCGCCCCTCCAGCGCGGGGTTCAGGGCTTGGGCAGCGAAGTGGCTGGCGCGCAGTCCGCAAACGGCAAACAGCACGCCCGCAACGGCCAGCGCAATGGCGAGGCGAAAACCGGTGCGCCGCCGTCCCCAGCGCCACAGCGCTAGCAAGGCCGCTGCACTGCCCAGCGCCAGCGCCGCATACAACGCCAGCGACCACAACACCGGCTGGCGCACTTGCAACGCCGTGCCCAGCAGCGCGCCCAGCAACAACGGCACCAGCGCGGGTGAACAGCGAACGGGGTCAGCAGAGACGGCGGCGGACATAAGCGCGATGCTAAAGGCCGTAAACACTAAGCAGTGTTTTCTGTCTTACCCTCTCACTCCTTTTTTCACCCGTTTTTATCCAAGGAAACACCATGAGCGTTTACGACAAACTCACCGCCCTGAACATCACCCTGCCGCCGGTATCGGTGCCGGCTGCCGCCTATCTGCCTTATGTGCAAACCGGCAATTTGGTATTTTTAAGCGGCCACATCGCCCGCCAAGACGGCAAGCCGTGGGTCGGTCAATTGGGCAAAACGATGGGCACCGAAGGCGGCAAACTGGCAGCACGCGCCATCGCTATCGACCTGATGGGCACGCTGCAAGCGGCAGCCGGCGGCGACCTGAACCGCGTGGTGCGCATCGTCAAGCTGGTCAGCTTGGTCAATTCGACCGCCGACTTTACCGAGCACCACTTGGTCACCAACGGCGCCAGCGAGCTGCTGGCCGAAGTGTTTGGCGAGCGCGGCACCCACGCCCGCAGCGCTTTTGGCGTGGCGCAAATCCCCATGGGCGCGTGTGTGGAGATTGAGATGGTCGCTGAGTTGGCGTAAAAAAACGCCCGCAAGCGCTACACCTTGAACGCCGCCACCACCTGCGCCAGTTGGTCGGCTTGCTCGTGCAGGCTTTGCGCGGCGGCGGCGCTTTCTTCGACCAGCGCGGCGTTTTGCTGCGTCATCTGGTCGAGGTTGCCCACCGCCTGAGTCACCTGCGCAACGCCGGTGCTTTGCTCGGTCGAAGCCGAGGTGATTTCGCCAATCATGTCGGTCACGCGCTGCACCGATTGCACGATGTCGTGCATGGTGGTGCCAGCGTCTTGCACCAGCCGCTGGCCAGCGCCGACCCGCTCGACCGAGGCGGTAATCAAACTTTTTATTTCTTTGGCCGCCTGCGCACTGCGGCCAGCCAAGCTGCGCACCTCGCTGGCCACCACGGCAAAGCCGCGGCCTTGCTCGCCTGCGCGCGCCGCTTCCACCGCAGCGTTGAGCGCCAAGATGTTGGTTTGAAAGGCAATCGAATCAATCACGCCAATGATGTCGGCAATTTTTTGGCTGCTGTGGTTGATCTCTTCCATGGTGCTGACTACCTGAGCGACCACCTCGCCGCCCCGGCGCGCCACGCCCGAGGCACCGGCGGCCAGCGTGCTGGCCTGCTGCGCACTGTGCGCGCTTTGGGTAATGGTGCTGCTGAATTCTTCCATTGCTGCCGCCGTTTGTTGCAGGTTGCTGGCGGTTTGCTCGGTGCGCGCCGACAGGTCGTGGTTGCCGCTGGCGATTTGGCTGCTGGCGGTGGCAATGCTGTCGGTGCTTTGGCGCACCTGCTGCACCATGCGCGCCAGTGAGCCGCTCATGGCGTACAGCGCGCGCAGCAGCTCGCCAAACTCGTCGCCGCGCGAAACCTGCTCGTGGGCGCTCAAGTCGCCCGAAGCAATCCGCGCCGCCAAGGCGTTGGCCTGCGCCAGCGGCTGCTGGATGCTGCGGATCAAGGCCGCAGCGCCGACCACCAGCGCCAGCAGCACTGCGCTAAGGGCTGCAGCCACCATTTTCACCGTCGCCATGCGCGCGTTGGCGGTGATGGTTGCTTGTTGGCTCGCGGCCTGCTGCTGCATTTGCACAAAGTCGCGCAGGGTTTGCAGATAGGCGTTAGAGGCCGGGTTGTAGGTGCCGTTGATAAACGCCACTGCTTCGTTCAACTGCCCGTCGGCCTTGAGCTGGCGCGCCTTGGCGCGGGCGGCGGCCATGGTTTTGCGCGCATCGGCAATTTGTGCCATCTGCGCGCGGTCGGCTGGGGGCAAGTCCATTGCTTCGATGCGCTTTTGCACTTCGCCAATGCTGGCTGTGGTGGCGAGCATTGCGTCTTTGAACACCCGCTCGACCTCGGGGTCGCTGCTGACGATGACGGCTTGGGTGCGCGCGGCGTTGGTCTCGGTCAAACCCGTCCAGCGCAACGCCAAGGCCACGCGGGTGGCCACCGCCGCGCTGGCCGCATCGCTTTCGCTCTCCAGTTTGGCAGTGCGATAGCCGGCAAAGCCAATCGCCGCCACCAACAACGCCACTATGGTGAGTACAGACAACCACAATTTGTGCGCAATGCGAAGCTGCTGCATACAAGCCCCTCCTTCTTATCTGGTAAATAGCATGGAAAGCAGCAATGTACTGCCCCAAGCCAGATAAAACCAAGGCTCTTTCAGCGGATGTGCCAGAGGGCGCAGCGCTTGCCAACCCGACCCACTCAGCTCACGCGCGTTACCAGCGTTGGCTTAAAGGTGACATTCGCCGCCTTGCCTTTGCGCCCGCGCACCGCAGCGGCGTTGTTGAGCGAGCGGATATCCAGCGTCTCGTCGCGCAGCTTGCCGCCGCGCCCCATGCCGTCAATGCGAATGCTGCGCGTGTACGCCGCCGCACCGGCCAAGGTGTCGTTGTCTTCCAAATCAATCAGCATCAGCCCGCGCCCGCCCTTGTCCATGCGCTTTAAGTCGCTGATGGCAAACGTCAAAATGCGCCCGCCGACCGACACGCAAGCCACGTGCGTCGCCTCCAACAACGGCGCACTGCCGCTGCTGTGCGCGGCGTGCGAAGGCACGCAGACCGACTCGCCCTCGGCCAAGCTGATGAAGGCTTTACCACTTTTGTTGCGCGACACCATGCCCTCGACCGTCGCCAAAAAGCCATAACCACCGGTGCTGGCCAACAGCAAGGTGGCGTTGGCAGCGCCCGCAAAGTAGTGGGCGATCTGCGTGCCGGCCTCCAACTCAATCAGCGTCGTCACCGGCTGACCATCGCCACGGGCGTTGGGCAACTGCGCCACCGGCACCGAATACACCCGGCCATTGCTGCCAAACACCACAAAGGTATCTACCGTGCGGCACTCAAAGGTGCCATACAGCGCGTCGCCGGCTTTAAAGGCAAAGCTGCCCGCCTCGTGCCCGTGGCCACTGCGTGCGCGCACCCAGCCTTTGTCGGACACCACCACCGTCACCGGCTCATCGACCACCTTGACCTCGACCACGGCTTTTTTCTCGGCCTGGATCAGCGTGCGGCGCGCGTCGGCAAACTGCTTTGCGTCTTGCTCAATCTCTTTGGTCATCAGGCGGCGCAGCACCGTGGGGTTGGCCAAAATATCTTCCAGCTTGCCTTGGCTGTCGCGCAGCGCTTTCAGCTCTTGCTCAATCTTGATGGCCTCCAAGCGTGCCAACTGGCGCAGGCGAATTTCTAAAATATCGTCGGCTTGGCGCTCGCTCAGGGCAAAGCGCTGCATTAGCGCCGGTTTTGGCTCATCGGCGTTGCGGATGATGGCAATCACCTCGTCGATGTTGAGCAGCACCATCTGCCGCCCTTCCAAGATGTGCGTGCGGTCCAGCACCTTGTCCAAGCGGTGCTGCGAGCGCCGGGTGATGGTGATTTGGCGAAAGGCCAGCCACTCCACCAGCATTTGGCGCAGCGACTTTTGCACCGGCTTGCCGTCAATGCCAATCATCGTCAGGTTGATCGACGACGAGGTCTCCAAACTGGTGTGCGCCAGCAGCGCCGTAATCAGCTCTTGCTGCGGCGTTTTGCCGGTTTTGGGTTCACACACCAAGCGCACCGCCGCATCTTTGCTGGATTCGTCGCGCACGCCGTCCAGCACCGCCAGCACGCTGGCTTTGAGCTGCACTTGGTCTTGGCTCAACGCCTTTTTGCCGCTTTTGATTTTCGGATTGGTCAGCTCTTCGATTTCTTCCAGCACCCGCTGCGTGCTGACGCCGGGCGGCAGTTCAGTGATGACCAACTGCCACTGGCCGCGCGCCAGCTCTTCAATTTTCCAGCGCGCGCGCACCTTCAGGCTGCCGCGCCCGCTGCGATAAGCATCGGCAATATCGCTGGCCGCGCTGATGATTTGGCCGCCGCCGGGATAGTCCGGGCCGGGCAGCAGCGCCAGCAAATCGGCCTCGGGCAATTGCGGGTTTTTAATCAGCGCCACGCACGCATCGGCCACTTCGCGCAGGTTGTGGCTGGGGATTTCCGTCGCCAAGCCCACCGCAATGCCGCTGGCGCCGTTGAGCAGCGCAAACGGCAAGCGCGCCGGCAACTGGCGCGGCTCGACGGTGGAGCCGTCGTAATTGGGGATGAAATCAACCGTGCCCTCGTCAATTTCTTCCACCAGCAGCCGGGTGATTTTGGCCAAGCGCGCCTCGGTGTAGCGCATTGCCGCCGCGCCGTCGCCATCGCGCGAACCAAAGTTGCCCTGCCCGTCGATCAGCGGATAGCGCTGCGAAAAGTCTTGCGCCATCCTCACCAGCGCGTCGTACGCCGATTGGTCGCCGTGCGGGTGAAACCGTCCCAGCACATCGCCGACCACGCGGGCACTTTTGACCGGGCGGGGCGCGGTGTTGCCATTCGGCCCCGAGTACCCCAAGCCCATGCGATCCATGGCGTACAAAATGCGCCGCTGCACCGGCTTCATGCCGTCGCACACATCGGGCAAGGCGCGGCCTTTGACGACGCTCAGGGCGTATTCAAGGTAAGCGCGCTGGGCGTAGCCGCCGAGGCAGTCGTTGTCGGGCGCAGGCGCATCAGCCAAAGGGGTCAAAAGGTCGTCAATCATCGGTAATTTATTCAAAAATGAGAGCTGCTAGCGCCCGTATTCATTGGGCTAGAGGCCTAAAACACTCAAATATCTAGTTCCACGCTGTTGCCGTGCAGCTCCATCAGCTCGCGCCGCGCTGCGGCTTCGCCTTTGCCCATCAGCTTGGTGATGAGTTCTTCGGTCGCGCCAAAGTCCATGCCGCCCAGTTGCACCGGCAGCAGGCGGCGCGTGTCGGGGTTGAGGGTGGTTTCCCACAGCTGCTCGGCGTTCATTTCGCCCAAGCCTTTGAAGCGGCTGATGCTGCATTTGTCGCGCGCCACGCCGTCTTTTTCGGCTTTGTCGAGGATGGCGGTCAGCTCGCCCTCGTCCAGCGCATAGACCTTGGCAGCGGGCTTTTTGCCGCGCGCCGGCACGTCCACCCGAAACAGTGGCGGACGCGCCACGTAGATGTGGCCGGCGTCAATCAGCTTGGGGAAGTGGCGGAAGAACAGCGTCAGCAGCAGCACTTGGATGTGCGAGCCGTCCACGTCCGCATCGCTCAGGATGCAAATCTTGCCGTAGCGCAGGCCGGACAAATCCGGCGCGTCGCTGGGGCCGTGCGGATCAACGCCGATGGCGACGGAAATGTCGTGGATTTCGTTGTTGGCAAACAGCCGGTCGCGCTCAACTTCCCACGTGTTGAGCACCTTGCCGCGCAAAGGCAGCACGGCTTGGGTTTCTTTGTCGCGGCCCATTTTGGCGCTGCCGCCGGCGCTGTCGCCTTCGACCAAAAACACTTCGTTGTAGGCCGTGTCGCGGCTTTCGCAATCGGTCAACTTGCCGGGCAGCACCGCCACACCCGAGCCTTTGCGCTTTTCAACCTTTTGGCTGGCTTTTTGGCGTGTCTGCGCGGCTTTGATCGCCAGCTCGGCCAGCTTTTTGCCGTATTCGACGTGCTGGTTCAGCCAGAGTTCGAGCGCTGGGCGCACAAAGCTGCTGACCAGCCGCACCGCGTCGCGCGAATTGAGCCGCTCTTTGATTTGGCCTTGGAATTGCGGGTCGAGCACCTTGGTGGACAGCACGTAGCTGGCGCGGGCAAACACGTCCTCGGGCATCAGCTTGACGCCTTTGGGCAGCAGGCTGTGCAGCTCGATAAAGCCTTTCACCGCTTGAAACAGGCCATCGCGCAGGCCGCTCTCATGGGTGCCGCCGGCGCTGGTCGGAATCAGGTTGACGTAGCTCTCGCGCACCACGCCGCCGTCTTCGGTAAAGGCCACGCACCACGCGGCGCCTTCACCTTCGGCAAAGTTTTCGTCGGCGGCGCTGGCAAAACCGGCGCCTTCAAACAGCGGAATCACCGGATCGGCCGACAGCGTTTGCTGCAAATAGTCGCGCAGGCCGCCTTTGTATTGCCAAGTTTGCGTGTCGCGCTTGTCGCCGTTTTGCTCGTTGACCAGCGTCACCGAGACGCCGGGCATCAGCACCGCTTTGCTGCGCAGCAGGTGAATCAGCGCGGGCATCGGCAGTTGGCTGGATTCAAAATATTTGGCATCCGGCCACGCGCGCACGCTGGTGCCTTGGCGGCGCTCGCCGCTGGCTTGCGGGCGCAGCGCCAGTGGCTCGATCACGTCGCCGCCGGAGAACACCAGCGTCGCAACTTGGCCTTCGCGGTGGCTGGCGACTTCCATGCGGTGCGACAGCGCGTTGGTCACCGATACGCCGACGCCGTGCAGACCGCCCGAGAAGCTGTAAGCGCCGCCCTTGCCTTTGTCAAATTTGCCGCCGGCGTGCAGCTGGGTGAACACCAGCTCAATCACCGGCGCGTTTTCTTCCGGGTGCAGTCCAAACGGAATGCCCCGACCATCGTCGTCAACGCTGACTGAGCCATCTTGGTGCAGCGTGACTTTGATTTTTTTGCCGTGGCCGGCGAGGGCTTCGTCGGCGGCGTTGTCCAGCACTTCTTGGATGATGTGCAGCGGGTTGTCGGTGCGGGTGTACATCCCCGGGCGCTGCTTGACCGGCTCCAAGCCCTTGAGCACGCGGATGGAGCTTTCGGAGTATTCGGGCAGGGTTGCAGGGGAGGAGGCGGAGGGAGAAGGGGTCACAGAGGTGGGTTTTACAGCCATGGTGCGCGATTGTAGTGATAGGGTTTTTACCAAGCATCAAGACCGCACCATGTGACGTTCAGGTCAACGTCAAGCAGAAAACCGCCGCAATCGTTACATTCGCTGCGATGCAATCTCAAGCCCGCAAACTCTCCACCTTCCAAGTGCTCGCCTGTGGCGCAGCCATCGTCACGCTCTCAATGGGCATTCGCCACGGCTTTGGCCTGTGGCTGCAACCGATCACGCAGGAGATGGGCTGGACGCGCCAATCGTTTGCGCTGGCGATGGCGATTCAAAACCTGTCGTGGGGCGTGGTCGGGATTTTTGCCGGCATGGCCGCCGACCGGTTTGGCGCGTTTCGGGTGCTGATTGCGGGCGCGGTGTTGTACGGCCTCGGGCTGGTCGGTATGGCACTGGCACCGACAGAAACCATTTTTGCCCTGACCACCGGCGTGCTGATTGGCGCGGCGCAGGCCGGCACCACTTATGCGGTCATTTACGGCGTGCTGGGGCGGCAGATTGCGGCCGAGCGGCGCTCGTGGGCGATGGGCGTGGCGGCGGCGGCAGGCTCGTTTGGGCAGTTTTTGATGGTGCCGCTGGAGGGATTTTTGATCACCGCGCTGGGCTGGCAAACCGCGCTGCTGGCGCTGTCGCTGATGGTGCTGTTGATCGTGCCGCTGGCGTTTGGCCTGCGCGAGCCGGGCTTTAGCGGCTCAGCGCCGCTGCAGCGCAGCCAAAGCGTGGGCGAGGCGATGGCGGAGGCGTTTCGCACCCCGAGCTTTTTATTGCTGACGGCGGGCTACTTTGTCTGCGGCTTTCAGGTGGTGTTTATTGGCGTACACATGCCCAGCTACTTGAAAGACCACGGCCTCTCGACCCAAGTGGCCAGCTACGCGCTGGCGCTGATTGGGCTGTTCAACGTGTTTGGCACCTATGCGGCTGGCGTGCTGGGGCAGCGCATGGCCAAGCGGCATATTCTGGCGTTCATTTATTTCACCCGCGCCGTGGTTATCAGCATCTTTTTGCTGGTGCCGCTGTCGCCCACCAGCGTCTATATTTTCTCGGCAGTGATGGGCGCGCTGTGGCTATCGACGGTGCCGCCGACCAATGCGCTGGTGGCACAGATTTTTGGCGTGCAACATTTGTCAATGCTGGGCGGCTTTGTGTTTTTCAGCCACCAAATGGGCAGTTTTATGGGCGTGTGGCTGGGCGGCTATTTGTACGACCGCACCGGCAGCTACGACATCGTTTGGTATTTGGCGATTGGCTTGGGTGTGGTGGCTGGCCTGCTCAATCTGCCGATCAAAGAGCACACCATCCAGCGCGCTGATTTAAAAGCGGCTTGATATGGCGGAAAAAAAATCGACTTGGACGGCTTCACGCATTTGGCGGCGCTGGGCGGCGGCAGCGCTGGCGCTGCTCGTGCTGCTGCTGGTGTTTGCGCTGTACGGCAATCCCGACTTCATGGTGATGCTGGCTGACCAGATGTGGGCGTGTTTTTAGCATCAAATCGGCCTCTAGCCCTTTAAATACGTGCGCTAGTAGCTATTAATATCATAGTTCATTGAAAGCCCCTATGCAGCACCGCGAAACCCCTTCCGAGCGGATACAGCGCTGGTCGCACCTCGTGCCGGCTGGCGCGCCGGTGCGCTTTGTGCAGCGCATCGCCGCCGCGCGCAAAGTCGCAACGGCCGATGCGCCAACGCGACACCTTCTGCCTTCATTCACTAGCGCGCCGCTAGTTAGAATGCCCTTTTACCGTTTTGCACTGCGGACATGACCCACTCTAGCGCCCCCCTCACCGGCAGCATCGTCGCCCTCATCACCCCCTTTCACGAGGACACCAGCGTGGACTATCCCGCGCTGCGCAAACTCATCGACTGGCACATTGCCGAAGGCACCGACTGCATCGGTGTCGTCGGCACCACCGGCGAGTCACCGACGGTGAATGTCGAAGAACACTGCGAAATCATCCGCGTCGCCGTCGAGCAGTCCGCTGGCCGCGTGCCGGTGATGGCCGGCTGCGGCGCCAACTCCACCGCCGAGGCCATCGAGCTGGCCAAATTTGCCCGAGGCGTTGGCGCCAGCAGCCAGCTGCAAGTGGTGCCCTACTACAACAAGCCGACGCAAGAAGGCCAGTACCAGCACTTCAAAGCCATTGCCGAAGCCACCGGCGACCTGCCTATCGTGCTGTACAACGTGCCCGGCCGCTCGGTGGCCGATATGCAGCACGACACCGTGCTGCGCTTGGCACAGGTGCCCGGCATCATCGGCATCAAAGAAGCCACCGGCAACATCGAGCGCGCCCAGTGGCTGATCCGCGATTTGCCGAAAAACTTTGGCATTTACTCCGGTGACGACCCGACCGCCGTAGCGCTGATGCTGTGCGGTGGCCACGGCAATATCAGCGTCACCGCCAACGTCGCGCCGCGCCTGATGAGCGAGCTGTGCGCTGCCGCGCTGGCTGGCAATATCCGCCGCGCGATGGAAATCCAGTTCCAACTGATGCCAGTGCATAAAAACCTGTTCATCGAAGCCAACCCGATTCCGGTCAAGTGGGCGGCGGCGCGCATGGGCTTGTGCGGCGCCGCGCTGCGCCTGCCGATGACACCGCTGAGTGCGTCGAACGAAGCGGCGCTCGAAGCCGCTCTGCGCGCTGGCGGCCTGCTGGCCTGAACGTCTTTTACGAATTTCCAAGGACTGCTGCGTGAACCTGAAACCTACTGCTACGGCCTCCCGACTGAGCCTTGTTGGCCTGATCGGGATGACTCTTGCGCTCTCTGCCTGCACCGTGCTCGATGGCGACAAGATCGACTACAAAAGCGCTACCAAAGGTGCCACACTCGAAGTGCCGCCCGACTTACAACAGCTCTCGCGCGATAGCCGCTACGCGCTGCCCGGCGGTGTCGGTGGTGTGGTGTCAGCCAATGCGCTGCAAACCAACCAGACCACCCAGCCATCGGCCAACAGCACCGCCGCCGCAGCCAGCATGGGCGATGTGCGCATTGAGCGCGATGGCAACCAGCGCTGGTTGGTGGTCAAGCGCCCGGCCGACAAACTGTGGGAGCCGGTGCGCGACTTTTGGGGCGAAAACGGCTTCACGATGGCATACGAGAAATCTGACGTCGGCATCATGGAAACCGATTGGGCCGAAAACCGCGCCAAGCTACCGCAAGACCCCATCCGCGCGACGATTGGCAAGGTGTTTGATTCGCTGTATTCGACCGGCGAGCGCGATAGGTTTCGCACCCGCTTAGAGCGCGCCGCCAATGGCGATACCGAAATCTACGTCAGCCACCGCGGCATGGTCGAGGTGTATTCCAACAGCAGCAAAGACAGCACCATTTGGCAGCCGCGCGCTGCCGATCCGGAGCTGGAGACCGAATTTTTGCGCCGCCTGATGGTCAAGCTGGGCGTGAGCGAGCAGCAATCCAAAGCCATCGCCGCCGCCCCAGTGCAAACACCACCGAGCGCGCAGCTGGCCACGGCCAATGGCGTGCCGGTGCTGCAAATGCAAGAAGGCTTTGACCGCGCTTGGCGCCGCATTGGCTTGGCACTGGACCGCACCGGCTTCACCGTGGAAGACCGCGACCGCAGCCAAGGCGTGTACTTTGTGCGCTACGTCTCCCCGGACGCCAACAAAGACAAGGACGGCTTCTTCAGCAAGCTGTTCAGCAGCAAAGACGCTACACCACCGCTGAAATACCGCATCATGGTGCGCAGCGCCGGCGAAGCCAGCACGGTGTCGGTGCTGAACGCAACGGGCACGCCCGAAGCCTCGACCAATGCACAAAGCATCTTGCGCGTACTGGCAGATGATTTGCAATAAAGCCAATGAAGTGTGATGCTGTAGCGCGCCCATGAAAAAAGCCCCGACCTGAAAGGTACGGGGCTTTTCTTTATGAAAAACGAATTACTTGGCTGGTGCCACAGCAGCGGCTTTTGCGGCATCGCTCACGTCAGCAGCAGCGCCAGCAACGGCTTCGCCCGCAGCTTTGGCAGCGTCACCGGCAGCGGTGGCGGCTTGGTCAGCAGCAGCGCCAGCTTCTGCAGCAGCGCCTTCAGCAGGAGCAGGAGCAACTGCGGCAGGAGCAGCTTCGGCGGCAGCAGGTGCAGCAGCAGGAGGTGTCTCAGCGGCAGGAGCTTCTACAGGCGCTGGAGCAGGAGCCGGTGCTGGCTCTTCTTTATTGCCGCAAGCAGCCAAAGTAACAGCCAACAGGGAAGCCAAGAGGAGAGATTTGTTCATTTGAAAATTCCTTAGTAAGTAACTGGTTAGTAGATAAGCAAAAATAACTGCTACAGCGCCCCCGCTCTTACAGCTTGACCCCGTTGTAACGAGGAAATGTGCAAACGCTGACGTGAAACTGAATTAGCAATTATATTGGGGATTCGTCAATCCTTGATAACACTGACGCTTACAAGCAACAACGACCAAACACGCGTTACGTTGACAGCAACATGAAAAATAGGCACTAAAAATACAAATATTTTTGTGCCTTCCCGCTTTGTTGGCCATAGCAGCGTTAAGACGCTGATTGCGCATGCGCCCAGCCGTCAGCGCACCACACCGACAACAGCTCCAACGCCTCATCGCTGGCGCATGCCAGCGCTTGCGGCGTCAAGAAGCGCAAATCGGCCAATTGGCGCATCAGCTTGGCATCAGCACCTGCGGCGCGGTAGCTGTCGCCGTTGATGAAGATGTGCTCAGCGTCGTACATCATGCGGGTGCGCCGATCGAGCACCACCTGCTCCATCATGGCGCGCGCATCGCCCGGCTCAAACCAGACGTTGGCTTTGGGCTCGGTCAGATACTCACCCAAAGCGCGCTCCAGCGCACGCGGCTCGGCCAAGGCGCGCTCTAGCGCATCGCGGGCAAAGGCGTGCAGCGTGGCCGGAATTTCTGCCGGCTGCGCCACCGCCGGCTGCTTGCCGTCGCTGTACAACACCGGCTTGGCGCAGCCCTCGTCATCCTCGTCACCCAAGCGAATCAGCAGCTCTTGCGCCAAGTCAGCGCGCTCGGGGACGCGGAAACCGACCGAATAGGTCATGCACTCGCCCTCAGCAATGCCGTCGTGCGCCCAGCCGGGCGGCAGGTACAGCATGTCGCCCGGCTCCAAGACGTGCTCTTCTTCCGGCTCAAATTCGGCAAGGATTTTTAGCGGCAGACCGTCGCGCAGGGTCAAATCCTTTTGGCGACCAATGCGCCAGCGCCGCTTGCCGTGGGCTTGCAGCAAAAACACGTCGTAGCTGTCAAAGTGCGGGCCGACACCACCGCCGTCGCTGGCGTAGCTGATCATCACGTCATCCAAGCGCGCATCGGGCACAAAGCGAAATTGCTGCATCAGCGCGTGGACGGGGTCGCTGTGCAAATCAACGCCTTGCACCAGCAGCGTCCAATTGGGGCGCTTGAGCGGCGGCAGCGAGCGGCGGCTCATCGGGCCAGATTGCAGCTTCCACGCACCATCGATGTTTTGCACCAAGCGCGACTCGACGCCGTCTTGCATCGCCAAGTCAAACAGCGCCGCCCGCGCCACCGGCGGCACAAAGCCGGGGATGGCTTGGCGCACCAGCAGCGGCTTTTTTTGCCAATGGCTGCGCATGAATTGCGCTGCGCTCAAACCGCCGAGCAAGGCAAGAGATTGTTTGGTATCCATCAGAAAAACCCATCTGCCCAACCAAGGGCTTTAATCAAACCGCGTCAAACTGCGACAATTCTCCTATGGAAATCACAGAACAATGCGTGGTCGCACTTACGTGGACCCTCAAAGACACCTTGGGTGAAGAACTGGACGTGCTCGACGAGCCGGTGGAATTCGTCATCGGCGGCGGCGATTTGTTCGCCTGCATCGAGCGCGCCTTGCAAGGTCACAGTGCGGGTGAGTCGCTCTCCTTGCACATCGAGCCAGAAGAAGCCTTTGGCGATTACAACGAGGAATTGTTGTTTTTAGAGCCGCTGTCGCTGTTTCCGGCCGATATCGAAGAAGGCATGGTGCTGGAGGGCAGCGCGCTGCCAGCCGGCTGCAACCCCGATGCGCCGCTTGACGCGCTCTACACCATCACAGAAATTTACCCCGAGCACGTGGTGCTGGACGGCAACCACCCGCTGGCCGGTATTGCCATTCGCCTGCACCTAAAGGTGTGTGGCGTGCGCGAAGCGACGGAAGAAGAAATCGGCAGCGGCACAGCAGGAACGGGGTTTTTCCGTATTCAGCCGCACGCGCCTGGTAACGACTTGCTGCACTGAATAGGCCAATGACGCGCAAGGCGCTGAAATGAAAAGAGGGCGGTTTGCACCGCCCTCTTTTCATTTGCGCTGCGCCCCAGCTTACTGGCGCGAAATCTGGCCGTTATTCAAACGCACGCGGTCGCCGACGCGGATATCGCCCGGCGTGCTCACGTCATAAGCGCGGCTGCCGCCTTGGTCTAGCTGAATCGAAATGCGATAGCCCTGCGCTTGGCTCGGGCTGTTGCTGCCTTCGACCATATTGCCGACCACTGCACCACCGACCGCACCCAAAGCAGTGGCAGCCACTCGACCGCCACCCTTGCCGACTTGGTTGCCCAGCACGCCGCCGACCACCGCACCCAGCACCGCCCCAGCGCCCGAAGTGCCACTTTGGCCTTGCAGCGCCTGAATGTTGACCACGCGGCCATATTCCGTGCCATACGGCGCGTTGTTTTGGTTGTTGTAGCCTTGGTTTTGGTAACCGGGTGCGGGATACGGCTGCTGGTATGGCTGCTGCGGCTGGGTAACGCAAGCGGTCAAACCACAAACGGCAACCAAAGCGATGGCACTGCTAGCGCGGCGAAAAAATGGGGTTTGCATAAATCTTTCTCCTTTAAAAAGCGATGTGCTTAATTGTGAACCTCAGCGCGTGCCGGTGGAGCCGTAGCCGCCTTCGCCTCGCTCGGTGGCAGCAAACTCGCTGACGATGTTGAACTGCGCCTGCACCACCGGAACAATCACCAACTGCGCCAGCCGCTCCATCGGCTCCAGCGTAAACGCTGTGCTGCTGCGGTTCCACGCGCTGACCATCAGCTGGCCTTGGTAGTCGCTGTCAATCAGGCCAACCAAGTTGCCCAGCACGATGCCGTGTTTGTGCCCCAGCCCCGAGCGCGGCAGGATCAGCGCGGCGTAGCCGGGGTCTTGCAAATAAATGGCGATGCCAGTCGGCACCAATTGCCACGCGTTCGGCTCCAGCACCAGCGGCGCATCCAGGCAGGCGCGCAAATCAAGGCCAGCGCTGCCCGGCGTGGCGTAGGCCGGCAGTTGCTCTGCCATGCGAGGGTCGAGAATTTTGACGTCGATTTTCATTAGGCTTTGGGGATGTTTTAGTGAGATTTAAGAGGCTGCGGCAGGCGAGCGGCAATTTCTTCCACCAACTGCTGCCCCAGCACCCGCTTGGAGGCTGGCGGCAGTTCGCGGTGGCCGTGGGCATCGACCAGCAGCAGCGCGTTGTCATCGCGCCCAAAAGTGGCGGGGCCGATATTGCCCACCAGCAGCGGCACGCCTTTGCGCGCGCGTTTGGCCGTAGCGTGCGCCAGCAAATCATGGCTCTCGGCGGCAAAGCCGACGCAGAACAAGTCGCCCACCAGCGCGTGCGGCGACTGCGCCACCGTCGCCAGAATGTCGGGGTTTTCAACAAACTCCAGCACCGGCATTTGGCCGGAACCGTCTTTCTTGATTTTTTGCTCGGACTGCGCGGCAGGGCGCCAATCGGCCACCGCTGCTGTCGCTATAAAAATAGTAGCTGCTTGCGCACGTCCTATAACGGTTTGAAGCATATTTTGTGCTGATTGCACGTTAATTCGCTCTACACCGCGCGGTGTGGGCAGGTGGACGGGGCCGGCAATCAGCGTGACCTCGGCACCGGCTTCGCGGGCGGCGCGGGCAATGGCAAAACCCATCTTGCCGCTGGAGTGGTTGGTGATGCCGCGTACCGGGTCGATAGCCTCAAACGTCGGGCCAGCGGTGATGAGGACGCGCTGGCCGGCCAAGTGCTTGGGCGTGAAAAAGGCGATGATTTCTTCTAACAGCTCCGTCGCTTCCAACATCCGCCCGTCGCCGGTTTCGCCGCAGGCTTGGTCGCCGTGGCCGACGCCCAGCACCAGCGCGCCATCTTGCGCCACCTGCGCCAAGTTGCGCTGGGTGGCGGGGTGCGCCCACATCTCGCGGTTCATGGCCGGCGCCAGCAGCAGCGGCACGCGCTCTTGCGGGCGGGCGAGGCACAGCAGGCTAAGCAATTCATCCGCCCGGCCTTGCGCCAAGCGGGCGACAAAGTCAGCGCTGCACGGCGCAATCACGATGGCATCGGCTTCGCGGCTGAGGTTGATGTGCGGCATGTTGTTGGCCTCGCGCACGTCCCACTGCGAGCCGTACACCGCGCGACCTGACAGCGCCTGCATGGTGACCGGCGTCATAAAGTGCTCGGCGGCTTCGGTCATCACCACCTGCACGGTGGCACCCTCTTTGATTAGCAAGCGGCACAGTTCGGCCGACTTGTAGCAAGCCACGCCGCCGCTGAGACCCAAAACGATATGTTTACCAGCAAGTTCATTCATGGCGCGCAATTTAGCAGAGGCGCAGGGCTGCCCAGCCGTGCGGGCATTGGGGCGCCTCCTATAATCCCGCTTTCCCACCACCAACACTTGACATGACCAAATTTGTCTTCGTCACCGGCGGTGTGGTGTCTTCCCTGGGCAAGGGAATCGCCTCCGCCTCCCTTGCCGCGATCCTCGAATCGCGGGGACTTAAAGTCACCCTCATCAAGTTAGACCCCTACATCAACGTAGATCCGGGCACCATGTCGCCGTTCCAGCACGGCGAGGTTTTTGTCACCGATGACGGTGCCGAAACCGACCTTGACCTCGGCCACTACGAGCGTTTCATTGAAACGCGCATGAAGAAAACCAACAACTTCACCACCGGGCGCATCTACCAAAGCGTCTTGGAGAAGGAGCGCCGGGGCGACTACCTCGGCAAAACCGTGCAGGTGATTCCGCACGTCACCAACGAGATTCAGGACTACATCAAGCGCGGCGCGGGCATCGGCACGGCGGACGCGGTCGATGTCGCCATTGTCGAAATTGGCGGCACCGTCGGCGATATCGAATCGCTGCCGTTTTTAGAAGCGGTGCGCCAGCTCAGCCTGAAGCTCGGCCCCAACAACACCGCGTTTGTCCACCTGACCTATGTGCCGTTTATCGCCGCTGCCGGCGAGCTGAAAACCAAGCCGACCCAGCACACGGTGCAAAAAATGCGCGAAATCGGCATCCAGCCCGATGCGCTGATTTGCCGCGCTGACCGTGCTGTGCCTGATGAAGAACGCGCCAAAATCTCGCTGTTCACCAACGTGCCCGAGTGGGGCGTGATCAGCATGTGGGACGTGGACACCATCTACAAAGTGCCGCGCATCCTGCACGAGCAAGGGCTGGACGGCCTGATTTGCGACAAGCTGCGCCTGAACACGCCGCCGACCAGCCTGAAGCGCTGGGACGCGCTGGTGTACGAAACCGCCAACCCGCAAGGCGAAGTCACCGTGGCGATGGTTGGCAAATATGTCGATCTGTCGGACAGCTACAAATCGGTCAACGAAGCGCTGCGCCACGCCGGAATGCACAACCATGTGCGCGTGAAAATCGAGCATTTGGACTCTGAAACCATCGACCCCAGCAACGCGGCGGAAAAGCTGGCCAAGTACGACGCCATCTTGGTGCCGGGCGGCTTTGGTCTGCGCGGTGTCGAAGGCAAAATCTCCACCGCCCAATTTGCCCGCGAACAAAAAGTGCCTTACCTCGGCATTTGCTTGGGGATGCAGGTCGCCACCATCGAATATGCGCGCCACGTCGCTGACTTGCCCGGCGCCAACAGCACCGAGTTCGACCCCGACACGCCGCACCCGGTGATTGCGCTGATCAACGAGTGGAAAGATGCCGACGGCTCGATCCAAACGCGCGATGCCAACTCCGACTTGGGCGGCACCATGCGTTTGGGCGCGCAAAGCTCGAACGTAGAACCCGGCACGCTGGCGCACAGCATTTACGGCGATGTCGTCACCGAGCGCCACCGCCACCGCTACGAAGCCAACGTCAACTATTTGCCGCAGCTGCGCCACGCTGGCTTGGTGATCTCGGCACTGACGCAGCGCGAGCAGTTGACCGAAATCGTTGAACTGCCCAGCAGCGTCCACCCGTGGTTTGTCGGCGTGCAGTTCCACCCCGAGTTCAAATCGACACCGTGGGACGGCCACCCGCTGTTCAACGCCTTCATCAAGGCGGCCATTGCGCGCCAGAAAGCAGTTCAAAAATGAAGTTGTGCGGCTTTGACGTTGGCTTAGAGCATCGCTTTTTCTTGATCGCCGGCCCGTGCGTGATCGAGTCCGAGCAGCTGCAAATGGACGTGGCCGGCCAGCTGAAAGAAATCACTGCTGCGCTGGGCATTGCGTTCATTTTCAAAAGCAGTTTTGACAAGGCCAACCGCTCATCCGGCAGCACCTTTCGCGGCCCCGGCATCGACAAAGGGCTGGAAATTTTGGCCAAGGTCAAGCGCGAAATTGGCGTGCCGGTGCTGACCGACATCCACGACGAAGCACAAATTGCCCAAGTCTGTAGCGTGGTCGATGTGCTGCAAACGCCAGCCTTTCTGTGCCGCCAGACCGATTTCATCCGCGCCGTCGCCCAGTCGGGCAAGCCGGTGAATATCAAAAAAGGCCAGTTTTTGGCGCCGCACGATATGAAAAACGTCATCGACAAAGCCCGTGCCGCCGCGCGCGAGATGGGCCTCAACGAAGACAACTTCATGGCCTGCGAGCGCGGTGCCAGCTTTGGCTACAACAACTTGGTCAGCGATATGCGCAGCTTGGCGATCCTGCGCGAGAGCGCCGCCCCTGTTGTTTTTGACGCGACGCACAGCGTACAACTGCCCGGCGGCCAAGGCACCAGCAGCGGCGGTCAGCGCGAAATGGTGCCGGTGTTGGCACGCGCAGCGGTGGCCGTCGGCGTGGCGGGCTTGTTTATGGAAACCCATCCCAACCCCGCGCAAGCCCTGAGCGACGGCCCCAACGCCGTGCCGCTTAAGCACATGAAGGCGCTGCTGGAAACACTGGTCGCCCTCGATGCCGTGACGAAAAAGAACGGCTTTCTGGAAAACAACTTTGCCGCTTGATACCTTGCATACGCCGTTATCGCTATTATTGCTATTAAATTAATAGCTGCTAGCGCCCGTGTTTATTGGGCTAGAGGCCATTTTTACTTGAAATCATGGCAATTTAACTATTGCCATGCCCTTTTTACAAACTCTTGAAAGAAAAACACCATGAGCGCCATTGTTGACATCGTAGGCCGTGAAGTATTGGACAGCCGCGGCAACCCCACCGTTGAATGCGACGTGTTGCTCGAATCGGGCATCATGGGCCGCGCTGCCGTGCCCTCGGGCGCTTCGACCGGCTCGCGCGAAGCGATTGAGCTGCGCGACGGCGACAAAAGCCGCTACCTTGGCAAAGGCGTGCTCAAGGCGGTGCAGCACATCAACACCGAAATCTCCGAAGCCGTACTCGGCTTGGACGCTTCCGAGCAAGCGTTTTTGGACAAAACCCTGATCGACTTGGACGGCACCGACAACAAAGGCCGCTTGGGCGCTAACGCCATCTTGGCCGTGTCGATGGCCGTGGCGCGCGCTGCGGCCGAAGAGTCGGGTCTGCCGCTGTATCGCTACTTGGGCGGCATGGGCGGCGTGCAATTGCCGGTGCCGATGATGAACGTCATCAACGGCGGCGCGCACGCCAACAACACGCTCGACATCCAAGAAT
Source organism: Giesbergeria sp. (assembly GCA_041798325.1). Lineage (GTDB taxonomy): Bacteria > Pseudomonadota > Gammaproteobacteria > Burkholderiales > Burkholderiaceae_C > Simplicispira. The sequence continues at coordinate 911 of JBHCAP010000030.1, read as the reverse complement.
TCATGATCGTGCCGGTGGGCGCACCAAGCTTTCGCGAAGCACTGCGCTGGGGCGCTGAGGTGTTCCACGCCCTCAAGCAAATCATCCACGACAAGGGCATGAGCACCGCCGTGGGTGACGAGGGCGGTTTTGCCCCGAGCGTCGAAAACCACGAAGCCGCCATCCAGCTGATCTTGCAAGCCATCGACGCCGCCGGCTACACCGCTGGCGAGCAGATTGCGCTGGCGCTGGACTGCGCGGCCAGCGAGTTTTACAAAGACGGCCAGTACCACTTGAGCGGCGAAGGCTTGTCCCTGAGCGCCCAAGCGTGGACGGATATGTTGGCGGCGTGGTGCGACAAGTACCCGATCATCAGCATCGAAGACGGTATGCACGAGGGCGACTGGGACGGCTGGAAGGTGCTGACCGACCGCTTGGGCAACAACGTGCAGCTGGTGGGCGACGACCTGTTTGTCACCAACACCAAGATTTTGAAAGAAGGCATCGACAAGGGCATTGCCAACTCAATCCTGATCAAAATCAACCAAATCGGCACTTTGAGCGAAACCTTCGCCGCCATCGAGATGGCCAAGCGCGCGGGCTACACCGCCGTCATCAGCCACCGCTCGGGCGAGACCGAAGACAGCACCATTGCCGATATCGCGGTCGGCACCAATGCCGGTCAAATCAAAACCGGCTCGCTGTCACGCTCAGACCGTATGGCCAAGTACAACCAGCTGCTGCGCATCGAAGAAGACTTGGGCGAAATTGCCTACTACCCCGGCCGCAGCGCGTTTTACAACCTGCGCTAAGCCACCCAGCTTCTCCCCGGCCCCTAGACCCTCTAAAACCACACGCTGATTACTTATGGGCTCTCGCATTGTTCCCATCGTGCTGCTGGCTTTGCTGGCGGCGGTACACGCTCAGCTGTG